>NZ_CP143546.1:1554375-2176250 GCF_046237645.1 Rossellomorea sedimentorum | reverse complement strand
CTCTCTTTGACTAGTGAAGATATGATCGAAATACTGCAGGATGCAGGGGTGACGGTCACAAAAGGGGAAATGGGCGCCATTTTTCGAAGAGAAGGACATAAAAATTATCAGGTGTGCGGCGATCGATATGCCAGGAACTTCCTAAAAGGATTAACAATCAGATACAGGGCATAAGTCATGAATCATACTTTCTCAGGTGAGACGATACATTTTGATATTAAATATAAGAACCGGAAATCCATCGGTATTTATCTTGACGGTTATGGAAATATAGAGGTGCACGCTCCTAAAGGCACGCCTGACGAGTCTGTCTTTCGGTTATTAGAAGATAAATGGGACCTCATTTTGGAGAACTCGAAAGAAAGGAAAGACCGCCTGAAGGGAGAGCAGGAAAAGACGTATGCGCAGGGTGAACCTTTTCTGTATCTAGGAAAAGCTTTTCCTATTGAAGTTCATCAGGATTCAACTATTTCTCAAGATCATATCGTGTTTAATGAAAAGACCATGGATGTGTATGTCAAACAGCATGAAGATGAACGTATCAGACAGGCCCTGAAACGTTTTTATTACCAACAGTGTAAAGCGTTGGTTGAGAAGAGTATCTCAAAACACCAACATCACTTTAAATCCAAACCGACTTCCATTCGTATTACGGATAGTACAACCAAGTGGGGAACCTGTGACTCAAAAAGGCAGCTGACCTTCAATTGGAAGCTGGCCATGGCTCCCATGGAAGTGATTGATTATGTTGTGGTTCATGAAATGTGTCACATGGTCCACCTCAATCATGACCGGTCCTTCTGGCGTCTTGTAGGTAAAATCATGCCGGACTATAAAGAGAAAGAAAACTGGCTGGCGGTATCTAATTGGAAGATGACGGTTTAGTAAAAATGAGTGAGAGCTAGGGGTGGCTGGAGTTTTCCTTTTTGATGTGCTCGAGACCGGTAATTAGTAGGAATAATATACAAAGGACATCTTTTAACTGCCATAATGAACAAAAGACTCGTCAATTGACGGGTCTTTTGCTTAATCTAATGGATAGGAAGACTGGAGATCGGCTCTATCTATTCAAATGATTCTGCCGTCTTAATCAAATCCGCTTTCGTTATTTCTTTTTCTGACTGTTTCCCGAAATAGGTGAGGTCATATGAGATACCATCTTTAGTCCATTTCAGTATCATGGCATCAGCACTATTGACAGCATATTTTCCCTTTATATCACCTATTTTTACATCTTCAAATTCCATATTCGAACTTTCAACATTCTTTCCGTTTACAACCATCAGACCCATGGTGTTCTTAATTCTTTCGTTGTCCCTGTAACTCATAAAATCAATCATCAGTACAGTGTCCTGGTTTGGTAGATGTATCACTTGTGTATCCGACACTTTAAATGGGGTTTTGGTTGGCAGTTGTGGTTGAAATGGCTTCTCTTTAAGTTCTTGTTTTAAACTTGAGTTATCAAAATCTTCGAGACCGCTGGAATCCACAATGTTCCCACAAGCTGCTAAAAATAAGATTCCGACAAACACTAATAAATTCCGCAAAAAATCCCTCCTATATAATTACTTTACGATTTATAAGGGAGAATGTTTCAAGTTACCCTTCACAAACGGATTAGTGTGAATCAATCATGAATGTCATAATCTTTCTCATAAGTATTACTAATTGAAATAATTCACTTTCTTAAAGAGGTGGGCGTAAATTGAACTTCAAACTGGAACGTGCAAAATTGCTAGCTGTAAACCTTCAGGGATTTATCGATTTGGTAAACCGGACGTATGAACAGCATCCTTTTTTTGTGTTGAAGCCCGATCTGTTGTACCGCTTAAAACTGCTTGTGGAAGAATTCCGCTTTCAATTGTTGGCCGATGAACTGAAGCGTTTGACGAGATATGAGGGAGAAGAAAAACAAACCTTGATGAATGTTGAGAAGGTCGATAAGAAGATCGCCATCATTGAAGAATATATTGAGGCTAACTATGATGATTTGTTCATTTTTTCAGGAAGGGTACATAGCATTCGGTCGAATCTTAATTCGTTTTAGTGGAGAATCATTATGTTGAGTTTGTCTTCTTCTAAAGGGGATTTTCGTTGAGGCTTTGCATTTCGAAATTTTCGGTTGGTCGATAAATTTAAAAAATCGCAGATAAATAACTGAGGATTAATTTTTTAAACCCAGAGACCGCTGATAATGGCAAACGAACAGCCAAAACAAGGAACAACGCCCAAGAGTCACACCGTTTCAGGCAGCCCCGCCCAGGGTATCAACATGATGTACTTTCAAGCTAAAGGAAGTGGTTGAATGTTTGATACCTTGCTGTTTGACGGGTGGAGGAACCTCATCCGTGCTGTAATTATGTGCCTGCTGGCCTATCCCTTTCTTCTATTTTTATTAAGACTGTTTGGCAGGCGTACTCTTGCTCATGTAAACATGTTTGATTTTATCATCACGATTACATACGGTGCGATTTTATCAACCATCCTCACGAATGATAAAGTGACGCTGGCAGAAGGAGCGGTCATTCTTTTTATGCTCACACTGCTGCAGCTTCTTATTGCCAAGTTAACGGTGAAGTCAAAACGGGTAACTGACCTCATTAAAGCCTCACCCTCATATATTTTTTATGAAGGACAGTTTTATAAAAAAGAAATGGGGAAGCATCGAATCTTAATCGAGGATCTGAGAATGAAAATCCGCAATGAGGGACTAAGTTCATTTGAAAGAGTGGAAGCCATCGTGCTCGAAGGAGATGGGTCAATTTCCATCATTAAAAAGGAAGAAGTCAGGTCAAAAGACGCGTTAATCGGAGTTCAAAATCATACTAAGCAGAACTAACCTTTCTGATTTTCTCTTTGGGTAAAAGGGCAATTTTCTCTGAACAGAGTGAATTGCTCTTTTCTTTATTGCTTTCAGAATAATCCTTGTAAATTCAGGTATAAAATAGCAACAAAGTTTTAGAAAAGATCCTAATAAAAATGCTTCAGCCAAGTTAATGTTTCCTGAATAATATTCACCATCTGAAAAATAATAACATAGTATTTATTTACTAATTATTAGAGTGGTGTAGAGATGGAAAATAATCAAGTTAGTCTAACGGCTGCAGAAATTGGGACTCTCTGGTCTGCATATATGTACGATAGCATGTCCTTTCAGTTCATTCGATTCATGAAAGAAAAGATTCAGAATCAGGACATAAAACCAGCAATTGAAAAAGCTTATGAAATTGCCTCCCGCCAGCTGTTTGAATACGAAAAAATCTTTAACGAGGAAAATCTTCCTGTACCTTACGGATTCACCGAAAAGGATGTTGAAATTAAGGCTCCCGATTTATTCACCGATACATTTAAACTGACGTACACCTTGCACATGAGCCGGGTTGGCATGCTCACTCATACTGCCAATTTATCTCTTGCAGCAAGAAAGGATGTTCGCCAGCTTTTTGGAGACTGTTTAAGACGAGTAGAGGAACTGTATCAACTGACATCTGATATAGCACTCGCAATGGGGCTTTATTTGAGAAGGCCTTACATCCCATACCCTAAACAGACGAGCTTTGTGCATGACAAAAATTATATGAGCGGGTTGAATCCCTTAACTACACCTCGTATTCTCAACGCGATTGAAATTTCTCATCTCAGTTTGAACATTGAAACCAATCAAATTGGCGTCATGTTAACATCGGCCTTCATGCAGACGGCTCAATCGGCTGAAGTGCGTAAATATATGCAAAAAGGGAAAGAAATATCAAAGAATCACATCAATAGATTTTCTGATGTCTTGCTGAGGGATGATATCCAGGCACCCATTTCGGCTGATCATGCCATAACCGACAGTACAATCTCCGCCTTCTCTGAGAAAATTATGATGTTCCAAATGAGCCTTTTAACAACTGCCGGTTTCGGAAATTATGCTTCAGCTGCAGCAGCCAGTCAACGTTCAGACTTAATGTTCATGTATGAGCGCATGTCGGCCCAAATTGGATTATATGGAAAAGAAGGCGCTAAAATCATGATAGACAATAAGTGGCTGGAAGAGCCGCCCGCTGCTCCAAATCGTGACCAGCTTGGTGATAATAGGAAGTGAAGTAGGGCATATACTGCGCGGGAGGGTTGTCCCGTTTATAACATCGGGCTATATATCATTGCAAAAAAGCACTCGAGCCAAATTTTAAGTATTTCACTTTAGAGGTACAGATCATAAGGATTCATAGTCTATAGCATACGAATTCGCACCATTATTCTTATGCTATTTTTTATGGATATAATGCATTTTATCCACTATGGTTAATTCGTTTTAATAGAAAATAACTTAACATCAAATTAAGCCCTTCGTTTGTCCAATAGGCGATTCTTTATTCCATGCCCTATAGACGCAAGGACCAAAATACTACTAGCACCATGAGATGATATCACAAGGGAAGAATTTCCACTTATGGAAGAAATGTCGAGGAAAATAGGTCAAATAGGAGGAAAATCTTCCGCTATTTACTTAAAAAACATGAAAATTGGAATAATGAGCAGGTTCAACGGTAAATCTTCCCCTTATTTACCTCTCTCCAGCTGAATTTTGGGGTTTAGCGGAAAAAATCCCCCTTATTTTAAGTCCCCTTATCTTCCCTTGGTGAAATGGATTTATTATGTGATTTACATAAGAAAAATCGGAGCATCGTTTTTCAACATCCGGCGTAATATTTGGATTATTTCCTCATGACCCTTTTGACCCTCCTGCACAATGAAACAGGGATATTAATAAGAGAGAGGAGAAAATTACTTTAAAAATATAGATTAGCTGAAGGTTAATTCAATAGTAGTCATTAAACCAAGGTGAAAGACATTAGCTATTTTTTTGAAAAGTTTGGAACTTTTTCCTCGATTTAACGTCTAATCAAAAAAGGGGGAAAAGACATTGAGAAATTCATATTACATATCTTTATTGGCGAGCTGCATTTTATCCATACTGATAACAAGCCTATCCGTCACTGCTACAAGTTGGGTTGAACTCGAACCTCAAGAGGTTGTGAATAGAGCGGAAGTCATTGTGATGGGCACCTACGATTTTACAAGTGAGCCTAAGCCGAGTGATTTTATTTTTCAAGGTTTTGAATTCACAGTTAATAGTGTATACAAGGGAGATCCTTCTAAACAATTTACAGCGGGCATTGACTATAATGATACTGGATGGGCAGAAGACTTCCAGAATAAAGGTGGAGTATTTCTCCTGTTTTTAGAAAAGAGTACGGATGCTGATTTCCTCATACCAGTTGGAGGTCCGAATGGTATGATTCAAGTTTACGAAGGAGAAATAGAAAACATCACTGAAGAAAAGAGGGATTTTTTCGAAGAATTCTTAAAATCACATACAGAAAAAACTATTGTTAGAGAAGTGGAAACCCCCAGCAATGTGATGAAAGAAATATCGTACCTGCTCTTAAGTGTAGGTATTTTCGTTGGTGGACTCTTTTTATTCTTGCTTTATCGCCGTAAAAGGAAACAATAATTTCTTTATATGGGCGAATTCTGTACAAAGCAGCCGATTTGATTGGTCTATTAACATTTAGGGTTAAAGGTGGCTCGGTTCTTCTTTAATCAAGGCTCTTCATCATCCACTTCGGACAGGAAGGGGTACGTTTCTTGTGAAATCGTGCCCCTTGGTCATCCACTTGGGACAGGAGGGGGTACGTTTCTTGTGTAATCGTACCCCTTTGTCATCAACTCCGGACAGGAAGGGTCATGTTACTTCTGTATTCGTCCCCCTTGGTCATCCACTTCGGACAGGAAGGGGTACGTTTCTTGTGAGATTGTGCCCCTTGGTCATCAACTTCGGACAGGAAGGGTCACGTTTCTTCTGTAATCGTCCCCCTTGGTCATCCACTTCGGACAGGAAGGGTCACGTTTCTTGTGAAATCGTGCCCCTTGGTCATCAACTTCGGACAGGAGGGGGTACGTTTCTTGTGTAATCGTCCCCCTTGGTCATCCACTTCGGACAGGAAGGGGTACGTTTCTTGTGTAGTCGTGCCCCTTCATCATCCACCTCGGACAGGAGGGTCACGTTTCTTTGAAGAATAGTAATACTGTAATCTCCCATAATTTATAAGTGGAAGTAGGAGGAAAAGGAAAAGACTGCGCCTATGTCTACGTTTTAGAAGGTAAAGTAGTAGGTGGTTTCCTCTAGAGGAGAAGATGCTGGAATAGGTGGCGGTTACTGGTCATTAGAAGGGAGGACTCAATATATTTTTGGTTCTACAAAAATGATCATTTAACAGAACGGGAAGGGAGATTTATCGAGCAGAATTACTTCAACTTTGAAACTTTTTCTCCTTTCGTTCGTACTACTAGATGACTGAAACTTAGGTCACGTACTTGAGGGGAGCTTTTCATATGAATTACTTTAATTGGTTTTTAATCTTTTCAATAGTTTGGGTATTATGGACTCTTCCACATTTAATTTACTATCAATACAAACACAGTATATTAATTAAGAGATTTATGAAATGGTATCTCCTTTCCTATATTCTTTCCTATATTGCAGCTTTCAGTATGAGCGCGTCAATATATTTACTGCTCTTAAATGGATTGAGTCAGCAGCGATTGAATATGCTGTCACCTGCAGTTCCATCATTATTGATGGTTTTCTCAGTTGTTTTAACATTCATGATTTCTTACTATTGCTTTCTACTATTTTCTAAAGAGGTTGAAGGCCACTCAAGGATGAGACTGTTTTTTCAATACATATTGCTAGTCGCTCTATTCACTATTGTATACGGCGCTATTTTTTTAGCATTATTTTAAAAGAAACCTAAAGTTGGAGTTGTGTCAGCTCAATGAAATATATACGGAGTAGGGTGTACTAACAAAGCTGCCATAGAGGGGGGAGCTATGAAAAAAATTGTTCTTGGAATTCTAATCATACTAGTAATTGTAGTAATTGCTTTCATCTATTCAGAGTATAGTAAAAAGCATAATTCCTATTCCACTCCAGAAGAAGCTCTTGGAAATTTAGAAGATCCAATTTTTCCAGTTTTAGAAGTCATTGATACAAAAATTTACGGAAATGTGGCTTATGTATTATTTTATTCAACAGTAGGTGAATCACCTGATTCCTATTTAGCAGCGGGCAGAATCAATAAGAATGATTATGGATGGAGTTTTCATGAAATTATCGGGATAGGTAATATTGATAAAGATAATCTAGGAATGGCAGCTGGTAAGGGTGATTACATCGTCGGATTTGTCCAAAAAGACGTTGATAAAGTAATGTTCGAAACTAAAGAGGCTGATATGATCCTGTAGGACAATAGGTATGTGAATGCATTCTTACTACACAGAGTAGATGCTAACCAATTGGAACACACTGCTTTGAAATACTTTGATAAAGAAGGTGGAGAATTACCCTATTAAAATGAAAGTTAAGATGTGGGCAATTATTATGATGTTTAATCAAGCAAATGCTGAATTTCAGCATCTATAAATTTTGTTCCGATTGGGTTGCTCTATTTGGAATTAACCCATGACTATGTCACAACAACAGGAAATATAAATAAAGTGGGGGAATTACATCATCAATTATTAAAATGGACGGCTGATAAGGGCTGCCAAAGAAGGTTAGATGCTTACATTGTAGAGGTTTATCATCCGTTGGAAAATGGCGAAGAAGTTCAGATTTACTTGCCGATTCATAGTTAAGGTATTCGCACTCTATAACCCTAGTAAAGAAAGCTCAGAGTAGACTCTGGGCTTTTTGTTCGTGATTCTATTTTTGGAAAGGACCCTTCTGGGTAGATAATGAGCCTTATCGTTGGAAGGAAAAACGACATTCAATAAAATATCATATATTTACATTCGACACTGTTTTGTTATGAAGAGTTAACAGCCAGTACATAATAGCCTGTTATGCTATTTTTGAAAGAAGCATAGGAGGGATGGATATGAACCGAAAATTTATGGGGATTGCTGGTGTACTGGTGGCTGGTGTAATGCTTGTTCCTGCAATGGGAGCGGACGGGCTGGTCAATGGTCCAATTTCTACTGTTGGTGAGCAGGACGGCGGGATTGGGGATAGTACTCATTTTACAGATGCCGTACCGAATATTGTAATAGACCCAAAGGTAAATGATATCATTTATCCCTTGTTTGGAAATCCTGCGATTGAAAAGAAAGGGGAAACCCTTACTGTGAAGATTGACAGCCAGGGAAAGGAAGCTGCCGGGTGGGGTGTGAAGTTGAAGGCCACGAATCATTCAGCATTTACTGAGACTTATAATCTTCCTGTTCATAGTGTCGCCATTGGAGAGTCGTATTGGAAGGATAGTAAGAAAATTTACGATGTGACAGTCGAGATTCCTGAAAGCATCCCCGAAGAATTATACAACTTGGAAGTTACATATACTGCCGCTGGCCAACGAAAGAGTGACCTGCAGCCACATGCTGTGAAAGTGGTTGAAGAATACAAGAAAGACTTTGAATTTCTACATTTGACGGATACACATGTCGGTTCACCGCGAAACCTGGGCAATCAAGATGATGTCTCCACTATAGACCCCGGCCGTCTGAAGGAAGCGGGCATGTGGGCTGCCAGGGAAGAAGACCGCTGGGTGTATCTGCAGAAGGCCATTAAGGAAGTCAATTTGACGAATCCTGACTTTGTTGTCGTCACAGGAGATCTGATGTATGGGCAAATGAACCCGCAGGAATATATTTATGAATATGAGGAAACATACCGCATGCTTCAAAAACTGGACGTCCCAGTCTATCTGGTGCCGGGCAATCATGATTACTATGCCCAAGACGCCACTTTGGCGGATGGAGCAAAGTATTGGGAGCAATATTTCGGGCCTCAGTACTTTTCATTTGATTATGGACCTTACGCGCATTTCATCGGATACAACTCATATGACTGGCATAAGTTTGACCGAAGCGGACATGGCACCGTATCCGTACCAACGTGGGGAGGCCAGATCAGGGAAAAGCAGTTGGAATGGGTAAAAAAAGATCTCGAAAATAATTCGAAAACGGCCAAAGGAAATCAAGTTGTTGGATTGTTTTCCCACCATAATCCAATTTGGCGTGATCGAGATATCTGGCCGTCCGATGATCCGGAGGTGCAATCGTATTGGAAGCAATATGACCAGCAGCATAATCCCCAGAACCTTGATACCTTATTACTTGGGGAAAAACTCGGTATCCAATATGACCAGCAATGGCATGGCGAAAATGCCCATGAGTTGATTGATATCATGAAACAAAATGATGTGGATATCAGCCTGCATGGCCACACGCATATCGATAATGTGACAAAGCAAGATGGTATCTTATATACAACGACGACTTCCTTGGAACTAAGCGGCAAACCCTGGTCAGGCTTCAGACCGCTTCAGGTGGAAAATGGGGAAATTACTGACTATAACTACGAAGAGCCTGGAATATCCATCCCAATCTATGAAAATGGCAATACGGAAGCCGGTGTCATGTCACTGGATGCACAATACAAACATCCTAACGATGGACATGCCTCCGAGCAAACCGTCAAGTTGTACAATCGTTTAAAAGAGGATATGACCGTCACCATTCCAATGTATCTCGTAAAAGGAAATTATGATGTTTCAGAAGGAAAGGTAAAACAAAACGTAACTTCCGGAGATAAACAATATATTGAGGTTGAAATCAGTATTCCGGCTCAAAGTATTAAAAACATTTCCGTAAGATAATGAATTAGAAAAGCATCCGAGTCATTTTGGCTCGGGTATTTTTCTTTTGCTTTGGGTGGGGGATGAATTGTCCTGTCCCTTTGTCTTATTCCTCTATTATAAGACATAAAAAAGTGGACCATTATCGAAGTAATCGTCCACTTATTCATATATTATAACTTTGTTCTTATTTTGTTGTTAATATAATCAATTTTGTCTTCCCTGATGAATCGTGTGTCATGGAGTTTAGAGGTCTTTTTCAAAGACGTTTGCAATTTGCTAGTTAATGCTGTGATTTTGGATTGTTCGCCTTCTGTGAATTTGAACTGAATTCCGTACTCAAAAATGCCAGCAGTCTGTTCTTCTTTCCACACTACATATCCATAAAATGGTCTTGTGTCACCTAGTATCTCGGTTTCAAATCCCAATATGATATCCGGGTTCAGAGGGAGGTTTATGTGTGTCAGGAACCTGAGTCCTCCTGGGCCGATATTCTCGATCAGCACCTCTGATTTTCCTAATTTAATATCTTTATCTTTTATTTTTACAATGGTCATATTCCCGCTTAGAGGGAGAGGGAGCTCTACACGAAAAAATTGACGCCGGTTGGGAGCAGGTTGGCTTTCAGATGCTCCTTTTGGTTCAAGAATGGGAAGATGAAATAAGTTTTCAATCTCCTCTGGTAGTACTGGTTTACTGTATAAGTACCCCTGAAATTGGTCACAACCCTGTTTTTTTAAGAAAGATTGTTGTTCTCTGGTTTCGACCCCTTCTGCGATGACAGTCATGTCAAACTCATGTGCCATATTAATGATTGCTTTAGTAATGGTTGGTTTTCCTTTTAAAATATCATCAACAAAACTTTTATCGATTTTTATAGTATCGAGTTTGAATTTTTGGAGATAGAGCAGGGAAGAATAACCAGTACCAAAGTCATCTAATGAAATTTTGATTCCGAGCTGCTTAAGCTTTTCAATCCCCAAACTAAAAGATTCCTCATTTTTGATTAATGCTTGTTCTGTAATTTCCAACTCTACTAATTTAGGATCGATATTCGTTTCCTGGAGAATATCGATCAACTCATCTTGCCACTCGCTCTTAATAAATAATTTGGGTGATATATTAATGGAGATGGGAACTACTGGAATCTTTTGATCAGACCACTGCTTGATTTGTGTACATATGGTTCTAAAGGTCCAATTGGTCAGTTTAAAAATTAAATCATTTTCTTCTGCCAGGGGAATGAATTCAACGGGGGAAACCTGGCCCCATTCAGGGTGTTCCCAGCGTATCAACGCTTCCGCACCAATCATTCTTCCATTTCTTGCATCGATTTTTGGCTGATAACGAAAGGATAGTTCTTTCTTTTTAATCGCTTTCCTTAAATCATTTTCCAAGCTGTATAACTTATATGCTTCAATATTCATGGAAGAGTTGTAGATTTGAAAATTATTTTTACCCATTTCCTTGGCGCGGTAAAGAGCTTTATCAGCTTTTTGCAAAATACTTTGTTCATCAAGCCCGTCATGTGGATAAGTTGCCACTCCTACGCTTGCAGTCACAAATAATTCATACCCATCCAGTTTGTAGGGCACTTCCAGAGTTGAAATAATTTTTTTTGCAGTACTTGTAGTCTGTTCCAGGGTTTGCATATCTTCAATGATGACGGAGAACTCATCTCCCCCAATACGCGCAACAAAGTAATTTTTAGGAATGCAAGCTAGTAATCTGTTAGAGATTTCTATTAAGAGTTTATCTCCTATAGCATGCCCCAAAGTATCGTTTACACGCTTGAAGCCATCCATGTCTACATACATGACTGCGAATTCATTGTCTTTGATCTTTGATTGCTGAATGATTGTTTGTAATTTTCGTTCAAACATTCTTCGATTGGGAAGGTCCGTCAAATAATCGTGATGGGCGATATAGTTCACTTTTTCTTCAGTTTCTTTTTGTTCTGATATATCGGAAATGATTCCCTCAATACGTACTATATCTCCCAAAGAGTTATAGGTTGTTATGATTTCATCCTGCACCCAGCGGATTTCCCCATTTCTTTGGATAATTCGATATTGTTCTTTTGGCACTTTGCCATCTTTGAGTTTCTCCTGTCTGAGTTTATATTGCTCGTAATCATCTGGATAGATAAGGTCTTCCCATTCTATAAGGCCTCGTCTGAAATCCTCCGGTGAGTAGCCCGAAAGTAATTCGACTCCTTTAGAAACAAATAAAAATTGATTTTTTTTAATATCTTTTGCCCATATTCCTACTTCCAAGGTATTGGATATTCTTAGAACCTGTCTCTCTGTTTCTGCTAATCTTTCTTCTATCACTTTTTGTTCTGTAATATCATAAGTGGTACCTATAAACTTTGAAGGTTTTTTATCAGCATCGTAAATAATCTCTCCGTAATTTTGGAGCATCCGTTCTGTTCCATCCGGTCGGATGACTCTGTTTTGAGAATGAAAATTTCTTTTTTCATTCACAGCATTAACAAACTCATCAGCGAAAATATGTCTGTCTTGCGGATGAACTGTGTCCGTCAGCATATGAAATGTAGGCTTAATTCCATTAGGTATACCAAGAATTTCGTGAACCTTATATGATAGAGAACACTCATCTTTCGCAATGTCATATTCCCAAGTCCCAATATCAGCTAGTTGTTGAGCAGTATTCAGCCGAATTTCCAGATTTTCTGCCTGTTCTTTTTGCAGCGTTAATTCGGATATATCAGTAATAATGCCGGAAATGATAAAATCTTTAGGACTAAATTTAGTAGGGGTAAGCTTCACATGAGATTCAATAGTATTTCCTTTTTTGTTTGTCAATTGCGTGTTGAAGGATTGAAAATGTCCATTTAGGATAGGATAAAAAAATTCCGACCAATCAGTACTTTGCTGGTCAGGGTTTAATTTATTTAATAAGTTTTTCCCATACTTTATAGATTGCTCTCCGAAAAGAGATTGAACTGCATCATTGTAAACGATGATTTGGCCGGTTTTATCTAAGATAAATATTGGTTCTGGATAACTTTTAAATGAGAGTTCATAAAAATCCTTTAGTGATTCTTCCATGTTTTCTAATTTACCTTCTTTTAATAGCTTTCGCTGTTTTTGGATTATGGACTTCAGTTTTACCATTCCGACATTTTCAACACCTTTCTTACTTCGGAATATGCAAAGTATTTCTAGTTAGGGCATAACAAATAAACATTGAGGGGTATTGCATATTTATGAAGAAATGCATGTTAGAACTTGTATATACAACTCTATCTAATTTTAAAGGAAATTCTGGGATTGTCACGTTATTTTTTGAAAAAAAAAGACTAACTAAATGATATATCTCTATTGGTAATGCATTTACAATTTTAACACAGGGAATTAGTAGATTTAAATATAAGGTCTTGAGAAAAGAGTCGAACAGTGTTTTTTTGTTGTGAAGCTAAAAATAAGGAGAGGGGGCTTTAAGTATATTAAAGAAAGCTATTCCGGGAATTATGGCTACATAGAAAAAGGGTAGGGCATCTAAAGAGGAAAGCCAGTGCCTATGACGCATTGGCTTGTATGAATAAAAAATGATTTTGATATAGTAAAATTCACCTTAATTGTTAGGCGGTCTCAGTGTTAGACTCCAAAATTTCTGTCAGAAAAAACTCCGAGTACTCATTCAACCTATAATCAGCTATCTCACATTCCCCTTGAAAGATGCAGGTTTTAATTCCTAATTCTTTGGCAGGAAGCAAGTCCAGCTCCCGGTCACCAATTGCCAAGTCGATCCCATGTTTGCTATGCAGATAAATATAGGCTTCTGGATGTGGTTTGCGGGCATAGCCATCATCTATTGTCACAATATCAGAAAAGTATTTTGCCCAGCCGTAATGATTTAAAATAGCCATTACTCCGTCTCTGGACTTGTGGGTCATAATGACGTTTTTGTCAGCGAATTTCAAAATTTCCTCTACATGTTCGAAGGGTTTCATTTCGCTGGGAGCTAATAAATCCCTCAATTCCTTCATTTTTGCCTCTTTTTCTTCTGAGACCTTGTAGTGATCGATAGCATGGGAATACGATACCTTCAAGTTATCATAGATTTCCTGCTGATCCATTGAATCACCCAGCACCTCAGAAAAGACTCTAGTATAGGCAGGATATGTATCAAATAATGTGCCATCAAAATCCCATAGAATATTCATTCCAATCATCCTTTCCGTCCTTTTATTAGTATCATACATGATTTCATAAAGGATTCCTCCCAAGGAGTCTTGTCTAATCGTACTAATCATAATTCAGGTATCTTCCTGTTGTGGTAAGATTTCCGGAAAGACGCAACATTATAAACTGGAGCTCTTTCAATAGTGATATATTTCTTAGCTAATCGTACCAATTTAAGATACTCGGTTAAACACTCCTCTATGAACTGGAGTTCTTTCTATAGTGATAAAACTCCTATCAAAACCAACAATCTTTGACTGCCAATATCCTAATTAAATAGGGCAATTGTTCAAAGGTTTTTTTGATACTTATTTACTATTTTTGTCTGAAAATATCGATATAACTGTTATAATCTAGGTATATATATAGTTTTTTAGGAGAGGCATGAATGATAGTTTATCGCGGTCGTTTACAGAAGTTATTAGCTATTAGTTTTGGAGTCATCGCCATTCTTTTGATCCTAGTCTTAAGCATTCTAATTGGACAACGGTCAATTAAAGAGGTTCAGTCTGAGATTGGCCAATCTTTATCAGAAGTCGCTTATATCGTGGGTGAAAACCTGGATCAATATATGTGGTCGAGGTATGAGGAAGTCGCCGTGTTAAGTGAGCTGCCAGAGATTAAGAAACAACAAGATTTAAGTAATGTCGAAAACCTTTTGAATAGATTAAGGGAAAAAATTCCGTCGTTTTCCTGGGTAGGTTTAACGGATAAGGACGGGGTTGTCATTGCTTCTACTGATGGAATTCTGAGAGGTGCAGATATATCTGCCCGGCCGGTTTATACTGAAGCTTTAGATGAAGTGTTTATCGGGGATGTTCATGAGGCTGTTCTATTAGCAGACTTGCTTCCCAATCCATCGGGGGAGGAAATGAAGTTCGTTGATATCAGCACACCTGTCTATGACTATGATAATCAATTCATTGGGGTATTAGCGACTCATTTAAGCTGGGAGTGGGTAGAAGAGGCTGAAGAGTCTATGATGAATACCCTTCAAAATCGCAGTAATATTGAACTGTTTATAATAAGTGATAATAATAATGTGATCCTAGGACCTGACGATATGCTCGGAAATCCTTTGAATCTAGAGAGCCTAGAATCAGCTAAAATGGGCAAAGAGGGCTGGATACTCGAGACTTGGGAAGATAGAAATCAATACTTGACAGGATATGTCTTTGCAGATGGATATAAAGACTATCCGGGCCTTAATTGGACCATCTTAGTAAGACAGCCCGTCGAAGTGGCTTATGCTCCAGCAAAAGAGTTATTAATCTACTTTATTGTCACCGGGCTGGTTCTTGTTGCTTTGTTCGCTCTTGCCGGTTGGTTTTTAGCTGGCCGTATTACCTATCCTTTGAAAAAGATTAGCAGGGTGGCAGATCATTTAAGGGAAGGAAAAATGGTTGAAATACCTAATTATAAAGGCATTATTGAAATAGAGATTTTATCAGATTCTCTAAGAAATCTTGTGGCCAATTTGACCAAGAAAGAGTCAGAATTAGAAAAAATGGAAGATGTAGCACACCGAGACCACCTGACTGGACTCTGTAACCGGAATGGCCTTGAACACTATTTAGAGAGAGCCACCAAACACAATAAGGCGTTAACCATTCTGTATATGGATCTTGATGGCTTCAAAGCGGTCAATGATCAATTAGGTCATGATGCAGGGGACAAGCTGCTGGTAGAAGTGGGTTCACGCTTGAAGCAAAATATCCGGGAAGGTGAACTGGTTTCACGTATGGGCGGAGATGAATTTGTCATTGTTCTTACTTCTTCGGCATTGGACCCGATAAACAATGGTGTTAGTACGGGAGAACGAATAATCTCTATGATCAACAAGCCTTATGATATCGATGGGGAAATTGTTTCCGTTGGCTGCAGCATTGGCGGGGCTGTATGGACACCGTCTGATAATATTAGTGATGTCATCAGACGCGCTGACCAAGCTCTATATCAGGTTAAACGCACGGGTAAGAACAAAGTATCTATGGTTGAGGTTGAATAATCAGGGGTAATCATGAATGTCCTGCTGCCTTTAGGGGTGGCGGGATATTTTTTGTTTGTTACACACAGATTTTTTGCTGTAGCAGGCTGATTTTTTGTTAATCGTACCCTTAGTGGATCGGCATTCTTGTTGAAGGGGTACGATTATCGGTTAATCGTACCCTTAGAGGCTGGGAGATGCTGCCAAAGAGGTACGATTATTAGTTAATCATTCATATACAAAAATTGTGTCCTTTGGAAAGGTTTAAGTTTAGGAGCTATTCGAGCAATTTCTGACTCTGGAATTTGGTTAAAGAAGCATCATTTTCAACAAATAGTCATAATGGAGAAGGTTCTTACCTGTAACGTGAGGAATTACAGCTATTGTGACCGCTGATTAGTATGAAACAGTTTATGTTTGAAAATAATACACAGAGTTTTCAGAAAGAAACTGCTTCAGATGTAAGTCAGATTAAAATATACAGTGCAGAAATCAAGCTGCTCAAAATTAAATTCAATTTAAAACGCTCAAGCTGTTATTTTTATACTATGAAGGTGCTATTCAACAAATGGGCCAGTCATTGGAGTATGCAATTTTCTACTCCCTTAATAATTGCTAATTTAATTGTAAATAAACCCTTTTGGTGTATAATTACACCAAAGAGGTTTGGGTTTTACAAAGGGGGAAGAAACAATGCCTAAAAATATCACAAACAGAAAAGCTTTATTTGCAATCCCGTTGATTGTAATTTTACTAGCCTATTTTTCATATATTCTTTATGTAGATGCAGGTGAAAAAAAACGTTATGAGGAAATACTTATACATTTGACAATAGATAAAGGATATGAAGATAACGAGATAGAAGAAATTCAAATCGACCATTCTATAACCAATGTTATATTATCGTATGAACCCTGGGTGATATATGTGGTATTTAAAGATGAACCAAATGCCATTTACTATTATCATTATGACAATGGGGTAATTAGTCAAGGCGGTATTTCAGGTTATACTGCAAATGAAATATACACACATTCTGAAGGAACTAATGGACCGTTAGATAAAAGTAAATAATTTCTTCCGTTTAAGGGGCGTTGATTTAAGAAGGATTAGCGCTTTTTTTGTTGAAGTTATAGGATTAAAGGGAAGAATTATTGAATAATTGTAAGGAAGTAGGATTGATTATGTACGAAGCAATTTCGTCAATAATTATTGGAATTATATTATCCAGCATCATGCTCATATTAGGTCTAAAACTGAATAAAAAGTGGTTGAAAATACTTTCAATATTTCCTCTTTTACTTTCTCTACTTCCTTTAATATTATTATTTCTTATTTTTGGTAATTGTTGTTAAAATGAATTGGTTGCTTGGAAAACAATTGACAAATGTTGGGTTTGATTTGCATCCAACTACAGTAATAGAAATCATAATGTCACTCATATTTGTAAGTATTACTTTTTTAATTGCATTCTTATTACCGAAAAATATTAGAAAACTTAGTTTTACTATTGCATCATTATTAACTGTATTAATACTTTTATTCTTTGCTATTCGTCCTTACTGGGTTGATTATCAAGTTTCATAAAAGATGGAACAATTAAATCAATATCTAATGGGGAAATATTCTAATCAAGAGTGGACTATTAGCCGACAAGAAGGTAGGCAGTATAACCCTAATCACTTAGAAGTTGAATTTGAAAACGAAAAAGGTTGGACATATACGTATTCAGTGATAAATGAACAGAGTATTTGTCAAAGCGTTTGGACACCGCCAGAGGGCAAGCTACCTGACGAAGGGAAGCATTTTGATAGTAATCATTGTGAATGAATAATATCTTTTTCCACAGACGGGGCGTTAATCCAAGAAGGGTTGACGCTTCTTTGTATTGAAGTTAATGAACAGGTTTTGAAATAACTCGGAATTTAAACACCTAAAAAGATTAAAAGACGAGCAAGAATTAAAAAATTTTTTTTAAATGAATACCTTGCATTATTAAGTAATATACTTTATAACGGAGATAGGAGGTGGATGATTTTGGAAGTTAATAAAGAGGTTTTAAAAGGGCATATCGATACGCTGATATTGTCTTTATTACATACAAGGGATATGTACGGCTACGAGTTAGCCAAACTCGTCCGTGAAAAAAGTGAAGAACAATTTGAATTAAAAGAAGGAACGCTTTATTTGTCTTTGAAGCGATTAGAAAAGAATGAGTGGATCTCCTCTTATTGGGGTGCTGAGCAAGGACCTGGAGGAAGAAGAAAATATTATAAACTTACTCCTTTAGGTGAAGAAGGTTTTAAATTAAAACGTGCAGAATGGCAATTTATAAAAAAGATTATTGATTCATTTATAGAAGGGGGAGACAAATATGAAACAAGTTGAAGCGTTTGTGGATGAGGTGTATCACAGTGTCGGTGGGAACAAAAAAGAAATAGCAGAATTAAAAGCGGAAATGAAAAACCACCTGTTAGAGGCAGTTCACGAATTGAGATTAGAAGGAAAGTCAGAAGAAGAAGCGATTAATATTGCCATCGAACGTTTTGGCGGGCAAGCAGAAATGAGATCCATAGTTGGTCAATTGTTTCGAGCACAAAAAGTCTTTGCAAAACGAGTGCTTTATATAGCACTATCTTTTATTATCCTTACTTCAATTGTCAGTGGAATACTTTGGGCAATGAATGAAGCTGATATGAGTGAAAACTTGACCGTGGCTAGGGAAATACTCAATAGATTAGAAGGCCAGGAAGCGATTACTGAAGATATGAAACCAGGAATATTCACGTTGGTGGAAGATAAAAGCCAAATTTTAAACCTTCAAATTTACAAAATGGCTGATGTTGAAAGCGTCTCAGAAACTGGTGCTGTTTCATACTATTTAAACGACGTTGCACCAGTTTACGAATATGGTGTATTCAATGATTCTAATAAACCAAATTGGATGTTGATTGATTTAGGTTATCCTTTAAATAACACTGAATGGTATGTACAAATGGAATCCCTTCAACTCATAAGTTTTATCCCATTCATTTTTAATGCTGGCATCGCAATTTATGCAACCTTGTTTACGATTTGGGCAACGATTAACGCTTACCATCATAGAAGACTAAATGCTGGGTGGATCATTGCTTTCGCATTATTGAATGTCATCGGCTATTTGATTTATGTCTTAATGGGAAGGAAAACAAAACAAGCTGCATTCATCCGATAATGGGCGTGTTTGCCTTACTAGCAGCCGGCTATCAAATGTTCAAGCAAGTGGATTCAGCAGCAAACTAACAATTTCTTTAAAAGGAGCTAGATTAATTATGAACTTACTAAATGGGGAGTTCACCGTTTAGAGGAAACAGAGAAGTTTATGGAGGTTATACAAAACTTTTTGGAAGCTGAATAGCTAAAAAAGGTATTCGATATTTAGGGAGAATAATTAAATATCAGCTAATTGATCGGGTTATTGCCCTTCTTTATTAATAGGAATGTTGAATATGCTTATTTAGAATTGGACTGAGTTTAGGTGAATATATATATGGAAAACCCCTTTGTGAGGAGGTATGTATATTGCTGTTATCAAGACTTCCATCACCAGAGGAACCTTCTATATGTGTAGAAATAGTAGGGTGTGCTAATGTGGAAAATTTGATTGTTACCTTTATAACGATATTGATTATATATTTTGGTTATCGGTATATTTATAAAAAGAAATGACCAAGTGCAATCAACTAACAGAATGCGATAATCAGATATAATTTGTTGAACCCATATTGAACAAACAAATAGTTGAATAAGGAACTTATTTTAAATGAGAAGAGTATTGCAAGGAGGAGCGGCTTTGAACAAAAAGCTACCGATTATAAGTTTTATTATAATGTTTATATTTGGAATAATATTGATGTTCTATCAAACTGAGAGAATAGAACAAGCGAGGGCTTTAGAAAAAGAAGACAAGAGGTAATGGGTAAATTAGCAAATAATTTAAGCGATTTTAATCCTGAACTTGATGCTTTTGTTGATGACGATTATAAGACGACAATTGCTTCTAATGTTAGTTCGGAAGGAATAGTCGAATATGAAAGAAGTTTGGCAAAAAACGAATCTCCTTTAGGGAGTTATATAGTTAAATATGATTTAAATAATATGGAGATTATTTCTGAAGAAATAGAAATTACCAATCCCGACTACTCTGAAGAGTGGCGAGAGATTCAAAAGGAAAACAAAAAGTGATTTTAAATTAGCGGAGCGTTTGCTGGCAGCCTCGGTTTCGTCAGAATATCTTAGGCTAACGGAGCAGGTAGTTGAACAATTAATTAGGAATATGTGATAACAGGATAAAGGTCGTGAGGAATTGTTAAGGATGTTGCACATTATTTTATCAATAATAGCTATTTCACTTGCAGGGTACGGGTTGGTAACCAGGAATGTTAAATTTCTACCATATATGATGTTGTTTTTGAGTTTAACAATGTTAGTAATGGGACTAAGGGAGTTTCAAAAGGGGAATAAAGCTTACGGCTGGTTAGGTACAGTTACATTTTTATTTACCTTCTATGTATCCATTCAAACTTTCTTATGGATGTAAAGGGAGCGTTGATCAATGAAGGATTAACGCTTCTTTTAGTTGAAGTTATTAAGTGGACTAAAGGAGAAGGATTGTTGAAAAGGAAAACCAAGAAACAGGTACATTGTTAGTGTCTATGAGAAATGGGGGAAAGGCGATTAATGCAAATTCAGCAAATTGATGCTTCAAAGCTTTCTGAATACGCAGATGTTCCAATTACACTAAACTTCATGTCTGCCCAATTCGCAATGGTCTAGGGGGACTCCAGTTAGTTGAAAGACCATGTTCTTCATATGTGAAAGATTATGATCTTCTTATGGATTGTCACCCGGTCAGTTGGGCAAAACAGTTTGATTTGGGTACATGGGGTTTGTTTGCAGCAATAGAAAATGATATATACGTTGGTGGAGTTGCGGTGGCCCCTGAAATGAATGGCTTTAAAAAAGGGGCAGCAACCTTATGGGATTTACGTGTTCAGCCCGCTGCCAGGAATAAAGGCATTGGTGGACAATTACTTGAAGCGGTTATACAGTGGTCCAAGGAACGTGGTTACAAAACACTTATGGTTGAAACCCAAAACGTAAATACCCCAGCCTGTAACTTTTACGCAAAGAATGGATTTGTTTTAGAAACTATTGATGTACATGGGTATAGGGATCCGTTGGTAGAGGATGAAATACAACTACTTTGGTATATGGATATATCCTAAGACACTATTTTGGTAACGGGAACGTTGATCTGAGTAGGATTAAGGCTTCTTATGTTGAAGTTATTCCATTATTGGAGCAGGTTAATGTAATAATAAAATTTTTTATTATTCCTGATGGTAGAACACTATATATGAAGGGGGAAAGGGTGATGAACACAGAAAACAATATCCTTTGGGGAGGATTGTTTGGGTTTATTTTAGGGCTTTTAGTCTCTAAAGTTTATCAATCTTGGGCTATACTGTATCGTGCAGAAGGGACGGATTTTAGTGGTGAGAATGGGTGGAGAGATGGAATTTTAAGCACTCCCTTATGGGTAAGAGCTACTGACCATCCACTTGGTTTTACAATTGTCATCATTATTGTATCTGTAATAATAGGGGTGCTCTTCGCTAAGTACTTATCCAAATAAACAGGTAATATCACTTCAACAAACGAGGGCGTTTACTTAACAATCAGCCTCCTTTTAATCAAGAAAAGGGAAGACTTAACAATTACTGTATCTATTTACATTTTTATAAATGAGGTAAATGATGAAGAAACTTCTATATATAAGTGGTTTTTTACTCTTAATGCCTTTAATAGTTGGTTGTGATCCCAAGGAAGAAATCATTACGAAAGAGGTCACAAAGGTTTCTGTTATAAAGGTTTCTTCAGTTTACGAACCTGAACACAAAATTGTAAAAGAAATAGTCTTTGAATCGATTGAAGAAGAATTGGTTGAAGAAGTTGTATCAGAAATAAACAATTCGAGACGACCGGGCAGTTGGGATACGCTTGGCTCACCTTACAATTTGGTTCTCACTACAGAAGAAGACGAAGAGATCGAACTTGGTCTATATTACGATACAGGTCATGTAACTAAAGGACAAAATAAAGTTATGACTGGATTTGATTTTTATAAGGAAAAGCCTTGGTGGAAGTTTTGGTGAATGATGTTCCATTAAAGAGTGCCATTGAACAAGCAGCCATTCTCTCTACAAGTGAAACAGCATAACGGAAAAAAGAGTGAATGATTATACTTTATAGGGGGCGTTGATCCAAGAAGGATTAACGCTTTTTTTGTTGAAGTTATTGAAGAGCGTTGTTTAACTGTGTTTAACAATCAGTCCTTATTGAGAGTAGTTTGTTAGTGACAATAATACAGAATGAGTGATGAAAGGAAGTAATCTTTTTTACACTTTGCTACGGGGGTACTTATGAAAACTCACTATTACTTAGGTTGGTTTAACAATTTCTTTCCAGAGAAACTGGGCAGACTGTTACAGGAAGATATAACTGATAGAAAATCTCTTGTCATGATTAGTTCGAATCCATCTATTTTTGAGGAGAATGGTTCTACAGAACGCTCGTGGCTTGACCAGGCTGGTATTATGTTTGATGAATATGATTTAATTAATTATCGCGTACAGAAGGATGAGGCCCAAACGAAAATTCAAAATGCTTCAGTCATTTTCTTGTTGGGTGGGGATATTCTTAAACAAAATGATTTTTTGAAGGAATATGAATTATCGGATTCGATAAAAGAAAGCAGCGCTGTTGTAATGGGCGCAAGCGCTGGTGCAATCAATATGTCCGCTAAATGGTTATGCTCGAAAAACTTTGGAGATAAAGTTGAAACGAACTCTGTTTATGATGGAATCGGTCTTGATAATTTTTCCGTCCTATCTCATTTTGATCTTGAAAATAACATGACATTGGTTCAAAGCGAACTTTCTCCCCTGTCGGAAGAGATAAATATTTATGCGTCGAACAAAGATTGCGCTGTACGTGTAAAGGGAGACAAAATCGACATTATTGGCGATGTTTTTTTAATTTCCCACTCCAAGATTCAGAAATTGGATGAGACGCTCTCCTTGTAGTGAATGACAATGATTTAATTATTGCAATCGTTGACTATATGTAAATTTTTTGACTCGGTAATAGCTTGTTGGCAGCCTATTAATCCTAATTATACAAGATCACTTGGTTGTACAGGCTATTGCCATTCTTCAATTATTGGGGCATTTAGTTTAATAAGAACATAGTGTACCCATCATTCTAATTTAAGCTAAGATAGAAGAGGGAGCAAAAATATGCAAAAAAGTGCCTATATGTTAATTGTTTTACTACTTGTAGTATTAGTTGCTTGTGGGAACTCTCAATCTAAAATTACTCAAGGCGATGCAGAATCAATTGTTGTGCAACATCTCACTCAAGATTACAGCAGAGACAAAAATAAAATTATCATTAAATCTGTTAGCAAAGGGTGGGGGAAGTACATCGTTGAATGGGAAATAGACAAGGATTGTGAATTTGGTGCTGTTCATGTAGATGACGAAAACGGTGATTTGCTTGAGGCTGCGGAAACGAATTGTTAGGCAAATGAAGCTAACGGGGCGCTAATGAAGGAAGATCAATGTCATTAAGGTGTTCCTACAAAAATTGGAGACTTTTTTATTGGCTGAGGCAACTATGGATAAGGAAGCGTGCATAGTTAACGGACGCGGAGTTAAAGAGTTTAATGGATGTTAATTTGCGAAATTCCAAGAATAGAGGCAAATGTTTGCACTCTTTTTATACTTAGGATGAATATGTGGGTGATGACGTGTATCGATGGATTTATGAAACTTTTTTTGCGAGAACTTATTCAGTATTTACCACAATGGATGCGGGTGAATTATTAAAAGCCAAAGAGAAGTTAAGAAGTGAAGGCATTACCTCTTTTAAAGTCAGCAGTGGAAGCAGGCATGACATCCGTTTTGCAGCGAGCGGTGGAACCCATCATTCTATCAAAGTGTTTGCGAAGGATTATGAAAAAGCGAAAAGAGCTTTAAGTAAACATTAATCTTTTATAATATTGAGGCGAAAGATGGGATGGTATGAAGAACGTGCGAACTGTCGCATGGGGAATAAGTGTGTATAGACACCACCTGCTGCAGGGCTTTTAACAGGGGGTATAAAGTAACTCTACTATTAGACTCACACAGCATCTGGAACTCAAACAAATTCACTGCTCAGCAAATTATAAACCACCATAATGGTGTGTTGAAATGGTTTGGAGATGTCTGCTCCTCAGAAGAAATCATGCAGAGTATGTAAAGCATACCAGAAGTGGGGGGAAGGCTTGAAATGAAGGAAAGATTGTTTATCAGCTTGTTTTTAATTTTTATTAATTATACTATTCTTGTACTTTTATCTTATCTATTGTACTCAACTTTCAATTTGAATGATATAGGATCATGGGGGCTGGTTTCAGGCTTTATCTTGCTGGTTTGCGCATTGCCAATTCATAAGATCACTTATTTTGGTGGAAGAGGATTAGGAGGTGTGCAAAGCCCTGAAGTACCGCCAGATGAACATTTGCACCAAAAAATTCATAAACAATATGAAAAAGAAACTAAAATCAAGCCGAAACATCAGGATATTTTAACGATTACCGGTCTTGCGATTATAGTCATTTCAATCTTTTTGATCTAGATTGAATAGCCGAGCAAGTGACATAAAATGACGAACTCCTTTCCAACACCTTAAAAACAATAAACTCTAACCTGACAAGCATAACCAGAACATACATAGAAAACCTTAGTTAACAACGCCAAAAGCCCTTCATTCTTGAAGGGCTTGATCTTTTAGCAGATATGTAATTTTGTGAGTTATTCGATAGATGCAGGAAACAACTATTTCAACGAAGTACGAAGTTAATTATTTGTCCCGGTGACACTGGAATTGCAACGACTGTATGGCTTGTTTAAGCGTAGCTTCGACCTCGATGTTAGTGAAATCGCTTCGGTATTGAACGGCTTTTTTGGCAAGGTCCGGACGGATACCGGTGAAAATCATTTTAACTCCGACCAACTTCAAGGCATCTGCAATTTTCATCAAGTTTTCTACACTTTCTTCTTCGATCAGTGCCAAGCCGGATAAATCAAAGACAATATAGTCCAATTCCCCTTTGGCTGCTTCTATCAGGGTATACTCCATGATCCTTGAGGTTCGCTCCCAATCGACCTCGCCGATGATAGGGAGTACAGCCACATTATCAAATATAGGAACCAGAGGAACCGATAGAGCCTGAACTTGCAGTGTTTTCTTTTCCAGGTCCAATACGTTTCCAAGCAGTTTGGCCATTGCTTTGAATAAGTCTTTATGGTTCTCGGTGAAATGATGAGGGCGCAGATCCATTCCGCACAGGGTCCCGTAGTTTTCACCATTCTTATAATAAATAGGAACACCGATGAGTGACCCGCCGCCAAGGGCTTTTGTTACATCCATATCTTTTGTCATGGATGAAGTGTACAAGTTTTCGATGATTAGTGGTTCACGACCACCTTTAACGATGAATTGTCAGAAAGAATCACGGTATAAAGTTTCAAACCCGGCAGGAAGAACAACTTCATTGCGATTGTAGGCACTGATGATGTTGACTTCTTTTTTATCGTTTTTAGCAATGAAAAAAGTATTCACATCCACAAATTTACTAATGAGTTCCAAAACGTCGTCAGCTGCTTCTTCAATCGTTTCATAGGTTGCGCTAATTGCGTTCGTCAAATGTGTCACCCTCTTTCTGTTAATCTTATTTCCATCCTACCGCAAATTTAGGTAGAAAGATACACTAAAAGACTATTGATAGGATTTCACAGTTAAAATGACCTGGAAATGGATGCTGGGCGAAGTTCTGCATTTAGCTATTTAACTTGTATTCCGCTAAGGCATTCTAATGTAAAAAGCGAATATAAGCAGGTAAGTTTGCTTTCTTTGAATAAGCGATAAGAAACTGTTAATGTAGATGTATAATGTTACTAAATCGATCTGTACAGAAACAGGAAGTTGATTCGTGAAACGAGCGATGAGTTCCACTTTCCGTAGGGATTAAAAATACTTGGTAAAGGCGGGGATTCTGTGTTATTAGAAAAGATTCAAGATATAGAGCTTCCGGATTTAAATGGGAATAATGTGTCTTTACGTGACTACCGAGGAAAAAACGTACTGATTTTCATGTGGGCGTCTTGGTGACGCTGCAGAGAGCAACTGCCTGGATGGCAGGAATATTATAATCAATACAAAGATGAGGGGTTTGAACTGCTATCTGTATCCGTAGATATTCAAGGTGCCGGAGTCGCACTGCCTTATGCGGAAGATAAGAGTTTTACTACGGTCATCGATTCAGACAACACACTGGCTAATTTATTTGGCTTTAAAATTGTTCCCAACGGTATCTTCATTGATAAAGAAGGAACCATCCGCCTTATCAAACAAGGTTTTCAGGTAACGAATGAAGACCATAAAGAGGCAGTTCGGAAATTAATTTTCGAAGAAGTTGAAAAGGTGGTACTGGATGACCACTATTATTCTCCAACTGACGCGTCAAATGAATTGGAACAGCAGCTTGCTCAAACCAAATATAAGTTGGGGATGGAGTATGCGAAAAACGGTCAGAAAGAAAAAGCGTTACAAGAACTTGATGAAGCATTAATGCTCGATACAGACAATTTTTTAATCAGAAAACAACGCTGGTATATCAGGTATCCCGAAAAGTTTTCTCCAACGATTGATATTGCCTGGCAGCAAACACAGTTAGAAAGAGAAAAGGCAGAAGAGGCCAAACAAAAAGGTGATATGATTTGCGGGCCAGAGGGATGCGTGATTCCCGGAACGGATAATAGCGGGAAATAAGAGCAGGTCTTAGCCGCAAAACTAGTGCCTTCCATTTTAAGATGGAAGGCACTTTACTATTACAAATTTAAAAAATTGGCTCTGTTAAAGAGCAGTTAATTCATGTTAGGCTAAATGAGAGACAGAAGGGGGAGGATGAAAGTGAAACATAATGTTATAAGGGTTTTTACATATCTTGGTGCTGTTATTGTTTCTTTAGTTTTTGTACTCGCAACCGGGTTCAATGGAGAGAGAGTAGAAACCGAGCAAGAATTACTCACTGCCTTCCCAATGAAGACAGGCTTTCCAATCCCATTCGCTGAATTACGCTTTCCACACATTGACCCGCCCCTTCCATGGAACTATGGAGGAGATTGCTGTTCTTTCTTTATAACCTCCTGGACTAACTTTTTGTTGTCTGTCATGATTGTGGCTGCGTTTCTAATCGTGGTTACAGAGGTGATTTTCTACATAAAAAGATATCGCTCCCAATAGGATCCCGGTCATGTAAAAGTAAGGGGATATTCTTGGTAAGTAGGATATGGAAAGGTAGGCCAGATATTTTTTGTCAATCAAGGAATTTCAATGCATCCTTTCCGAGGTCTTCGTGGTGAACTGCCTTTATATCCCCGGTTTCAGCATCCATGTTGATCACAATCCGCTTTACCGATTCCTTGTAAACAGAATGAAAAGCGACGGTCCACATTCCTTGGCTTAAAATGGCCTCTTCTGATTCAACAGACAAGTTTTTATCCTCCTGCTTGGTGAACCATTCTTTTACCTCTTTGTTCTCCTTTGCCATCTCCCTAGCCTTATTGATCGTCAAGATATCGGTTTGTTTATTGTTCTTCAATTCGACAGGTACGGATGCCAAAAATGCACCTTCATCATGTAATTCGAAAGAGTACGTAACCTCATACATACCATCTAAGGCGTTCACCGTATCATTCTTCGACAACCTAATCTTACGGTTAAAGGTTATCTCTTTTTTCAATGTTTCATTTGGTTTCAATTCTCATAGATCTTCAGGATCAAATACATCATCACAACCTGTACTGATTAAATTATATCCTGAAGTCAGGGCAGCGGTGGCATCTTCCTTTTTCACAAATATGTTGAAAGGAATACCGCACCTGCCATTATAAATTATATCTTCTTCACTTGTATTGGTAAGGGAAGCTTCTACCTTAATGTCTTTAGCTATCTTTATCGAAGACTGTAATATAAGTCCCTTCTCTTCAAAGCTATGGGTGAGCGATTCTGGCTCGCCATAATCCCACGTTTCGCACCCAGTGAAGAATAATAGAAGACACAACACTATCACTGCTTTATTCATTCAACTCCCCCTGAAAAGTACTCTCGAGTTTCTGTCCATCACAGCCATGCTATAAAAAGGCGATGCAAAATGGAACTCGGAATGACCGCAAATTGCACTGAATTCTGTGGATTTCTCCTTTACCGGATGTTTTCTTCTGCATCACGCTGTGCTTTATAAAATTTTGTACACGGAAACAACGTTTCTCTGGTGGATTCACATTTCTATTAATAATGTAACTTTTGAATAGTATATTAACAGAAAAACCTAATTAGGAGTGACATAATGTTCATTTGATTTTTGAAAAAGCAGCTCGCTCAATGGAAGTGATTGACGCCACGGCAGATATTGCTGAACACCATGAAGAAGGAAAGGGTAGAAGCAAAGACATTCATACAAGACCAAAAAGCTCAGTTTAAGTTCCTTCTACCAAAAGAGCGGACCTCTTAAACGAATAAAGCGATTCATCATACGACTGGTTAGAGGTTTACAATAGGGAAAGACAATGTTTTTGCAGTGATCAGCAATTTTCAAGTGTGATAGTCCTGGTTATTTTTTTAGATATTAAACTGCATAGACCCACGGGGAGGAGTAGTCCGTACAATAATTAATGTACAAATAGGAAGTTCTATGTAATAAATTCACACAAAAAGCAAACCATATACTCAAAAGGTTATTTTGATAGAGGTTGTATTCGTATGGATTGTTTGCTTTTGGAAAATCCAAAGGACCGGATTTTTCCCTCGGGTATAAGGTCTTGTCTAACTGAATAGGTTAATTAGCTCCTTTCTTTCTTGCTTACCAGGATAAGTTCTGTGAAATATGCCTACATCTCTTGCCCCTCGTATATACTAACAAGGATTTCGAAATGAGTCTTGATAAAAGAGGATAATAAATCAATGATTATGATCTTTACTTTGCTTCTACTTGTGTCCTTGCTGCTTCTGTTTAGTTTAAAATACCTGACAAAGAGATTCGACCCATTTGAGGTCTTTATTCTATTTTTGTTTACGTCCTATAATTGTCAGAATATATTCTATCTGCTTTCATCGCCTTATGAACGATTAAGGGTGGTAGAAGAGCACCTGCCATTCTGGTCGACGAGGCTCCTTTATGGGATAGTATTCCCTGTTCTGCTGGTATGGGTGATGTACGCAGTGCGGGTTCAGTCGAAACTTTCTGTTAAAATCACCCTTTGTTTTGCCTGGGTGGCAGGAGGTGTTTTAGGTGAGAAGCTTTTTCTTCTTTTAGGGGTTCTTGAATCAAAAGGTGAAAGCTGGTATCCTTCGATCGACTTTGTTCTGGCGATGATAGTTCTCTCCACGAGTATTTTCTTCATGGAAGTACTGCATCCACTTTTGATAAAAGAGAAGGTGATCAAAGATGAAGGAAATATATGAAAATGCAATTAAACCAATGCTGCCCAAACAATTTGATGAAAATGAATGGTTTACGCTTGCCATCTCCATTCTAATTATTGTCGCCATTTACTATTTTACTGTCAAAAATCGAAAGCTTCTTTGGTCACAAATCATTTGCATATCCCTGCTTAACCTGCAACTGACCACTATAGGTGATTATTTTTTCGCTATGCCACCTTATGATTTTTACGATACCGTGGATCGAAACAGCGGGGAACTAATGGATATTATCCTGCAAAATATCGTATATCCGGGGACTCTGCTTTTATTCATGGACTTTTACAGAAAGAAGGTTCCTAATCGGTTGGTGTTTATCATTGCAACTGTCTTTCTGTTGACGATATTTGAAATGGTCTCTGTGCACATATTCCATTTATTCCTCTATAAGAGCTGGGAGATCCAATATTCAATCGCCTTTTACACCTTTGTGATGATCCTCAATGTAATATTCTATGAAAAACTTAATGCCTTCTTAGATAAGAGAATTCCCGGGGGACTCAGCGTTAATAGCAGGGAAAAAGGCTCTATACTTCGGGATAGCTAAAGTCAAATTCTGTTTAAGTTGGACCAGTGCCCGTTATCTCTCTTAGAAGGGACAATAGTCATTAACAATTTCCCAGAGCCGGTTTTCGTTCTCCGTGGAGACATGTTCAGAAAGTCTTGCGCCGGCAATGATGGGAGCCCACTCTAATACTTCTGTTCTAGATAGCCCACTCGTCTCGCAATAAAGGGTTATGTACGATTCAGCCAGTTCTTTAGAAAACTGAGAATACAAAAGAAAGGTCCTGTAAACATCTGCTCGGGGATCTCCAATGCTTGCATCAACCCAGTCGATGATGTAAACCTTCTCATCTGCCATTATTAAATTATTCAAGTGAAAATCCCCATGACAGAGCCTGTTTTCAAAGGTCATGGATTCTAATTTATTCACTAAATATGATTTTTGTTTTAATGACATTTGTGCAACTGATTCAATTTGACGTTTCAGTTTATCACTCATCGCTTCAAGTGATTCAGGGGTGATGCTGTGTATCTTTTGCTGAGTTTCAATGGAATCCTTGAGGTATTCTTCAGCGTGTTCTGGTTCATTGAGATATAAATCTCCGAGTGTTCGTCCGTTCACATATTCCATCAGGATTGCTTGTTTTCCATTCACCTTTAAGAGATCTATCACTTCAGGTACTGCAAGTCCGTATGAATAGGCTGCCTTCTGTTTAAAAGCTTCTTTTCCCGCTTCAGTCTCTGGTAAATGATCGTGAAAAACCTTAATCATTTGGTTTTTGTCATATGGATAGATTTCTGCCGTATTTCCCTTGGCAATGGGCTTCCCTAAAATCATGAATTTCTCCTTCCTGATTTTCCAATTTTCTTCATAGATTTTACCACAAGTGTGGTTGGAGGGGATGGAACCGGCCATGCGTTTAAATCTATTTTAAGAAAGTTTACTTGATTCATGAGATAGGTAGGTATATGGTATAATCACATATCAAAAACAAGGAGGCAGTAAGATGGTTATTCAATCCAATATGTCACCTGCAGCCATTGTTCAGGCTTGGCAAGAAACGGAACCAATATTTAAAGAATATGAAATCCCACTTACCGGCCAAACATTAGAGACTTTGGTGGAAAATGAACGTTTATCCAAGCTCCTGCAAGAACTGAACGCTGCAGTCGGCAGTTCTGATGCTACGTGTGTAGAAGGCGGCTGACAACTCTTCTAATGAATAAGAAGTAGGCTACTTCTTTAACTTGTTGTTTATCGGAGATTACGGATGTGGTACTTAGATTAAGAGGGGCAACGAGGGCAGAAAACTGCCTTCGTTGCCCTTATTCTTTATACCTAATAAACTCAAAATTAGCAGTGGGAACTTCTTTTATGATTTTTCCATTCCTATCCCGGTAAATCTCATATTCGCGGTAAATTTCAACAATGTATCCATCTTCCTCAAACTTCGCGTCAAACATAACCTCTAATTCCGCGGGTAACACCCCAGCTTCCCTTGTGGCTGTGGAAAGTTCTTTGTTGAACAACTCTCCTAGACCAGCAGGAACTAATAGGGGAGGTTCTGCAGATTGAGCAGCAGGTTCATAGGGAGGACTGGAAATAGAAGAGTTCACTTCTCTCACACGCTCATCCAAACCGTTATAAATAAGGATGGCACCTACCGACAGGACGATGGCCATGGATAAGATAAATTGTTTCATTTTACACATCCTCCAATTTATGATCTTTGTTCAAAATATGGTTTGTCCACGAAAAAAATACCGGAAATGATGAAGGGAATATTATTCATACCTAGACGATAAAAAAGGACCTTGCCAATTTGGCAAAGTCCTTTTATAGATTATATGGTTGTACAGTCATATTTTTAGCAGTAGTGTCTGTGTCAGGTCCAGTAACATTGGGCATGAATAAAAGCAAACAGGTAAAGTGTATTAAATGGGCACAAGTACTTACTGCTGCAAAAGGAACTGACACAATACGCCAATACCGTACCTGGGGCCCTAATCCATTCTAGCGGGATGTCAGTTACTAAGTCACCAGCAAATCTTCTTTGCCCCCTCTTAAAAATGAGGGGGAATCAAAGGTAAGATGCGGCAAATAAATGACTATGTTAGAAATAATTCTCTGCTAAGTCCTTAATCGCCCTTGCCAACTCATCCGTATTGCCTTCAAACAGGTGAAAGTTAAGAGATCCTTGCAACTTGTCGAATTGTATGTTGAAATCATCTTGCTGATTAAATTCAGCGGACCAATGAATGGCTGGGATAGAAACGATAAATCTTTTGTCAGGTGTAAGATGGAGGAAAACTTCCGCCGTTTTGTTGCCGGACAAATTTATTTTTTCATAAGAAGTAATCATACTATCACTCAATTCGAGGAGATTGTTTAACAACCAATATTATACCATTTTCAAGCGGGTGATTACCTTGATTTTGCTTGCTCTTGCCGTTAACTTTTCACAGAGTTGAAAACGTAAGATGGCTTTTGGATATTTGTCTTAATAAGGATTCATTTTGCTTACCTTTCTCACTTATGGAATAATGAAGAGTCAATGAATGTTGGAGGGTTATTTTTGAAAAAAGCTATCATGAAAGAGAAAAAATTTACTGGTCAATATTTAATATCAATGGCTTTCGTGGTCATTTGCTGCGTAGGATCGATCTTCTTTGTTTATAATAATCAGTCGTTTTATGACCGGCCGATCGCCGAGGTTGTGAGTACGACGATAACGCAGACGACGGAAGTCGAGGATAACAACGGCAATAAAGACCGTTTGTTTGTACAGAATATCATCGCCGAATTAAGAAATGGAGAATACGAAGGAAAGCAGGTTATGTTGATCAATGAGTATTCTCTATCAGGTGCCTATGATCAGGAATATCAACCAGGGAATGAACTGTTTGTCTCCCTGGATAAAGACTCATTAGGAACCGGGGAACTGCGGGGGACGATTCAGGAGGTGAAGCGGGATCAGTACATGATGATCATTGCTTGGGTGTTTATCCTTCTATTGCTTTTCGTCGGAAAGAAACAGGGCCTGTTCTCGCTGTTCACCCTGGCCGTCAATGCTTTGATATTATCTTATGCATTGGATATCTATGCCAATTCGGGGGATGTCAGTTTATTAGTAGTATCAAGTGCAGCCGTCATTTTGTTTACCGGGATTTCGCTGTTGCTGGTGAACGGTTTTAATGAGAAGACCTATGCTGCAGTTTCAGCGACTCTCATTGTGACCTTCGCAACACTTCTCATCAGCTATATTGTTGTTGAAGCCAGTGGAGGAAAGGGGCTGCATTACGAGGAAATGCAGTTTTTGACACGCCCGTATAAAATCGTGTTCATGGCAGGAATCCTGATTGGCTGCCTTGGAGCCGTGATGGATGTTGCCATCACTTTATCCTCGTCCATATTCGGGCTGTATGAAAACGATCACAATATTTCCATTGAAGCCCTGAAGAAATCTGGATTTGATATCGGCAAGGACATCATGGGGACCATGACGAACATCTTATTCTTTGTTTATATCAGCGGAGCGATTCCCATGCTCATTTTATTTTTCAAAAATGCGTCCCCGCTTGGGTTCACGTTGTCCTTGAACTTGTCATTAGAAGTGGCAAGAGCTTTGACGGGCGGAATCGGCATTGTGCTCACCATCCCGATCGGTATCTATACTTCCATTTTCTTTATTAACCGAAAGAGGGCAAGAGTATGACGGTACAGTGGATTCTAGCTATTATACTACTGATTCTTATGGTATTGATCGGAGGCAAAAAAGGGGCGAGGTCATTTGTAGCTTTATTTCTAAACTTCGGGGTATTTCTATTCGTTCTGCTTCTAATGAACGATCCGGACATCAATCCCATCATCATTACCTTGATCGCCTGTGTCCTGATCAGCTGTATATCGCTTTTTTACATAAGTGAATACAACATTAAAACGTTGACGGCCTTTATCTCGACGATTGTTACGACCGCCGTCCTGCTTTTCTTCATTTTGATGCTGACTGAGGTTTCCATGATTCAAGGATTCAGTGAGGAGGAAATTGAAGAAATCGGCGCATTCTCCCTGTTTGTAGGAGTGGATTTTGTGAAAATCGGAGCCTCGATGATTTTAATGAGCACGATTGGCGCCATCATTGATTTATCGATTTCCATCTCATCCCCTATGAGGGAAGTTCAGTTTCACCAGCCGGGCATCAGCCGGAAAGACTTATTCAAAAGCGGTATGGCTCTGGGGAGAGACATACTGGGCACCAGCACGAATACGCTGTTCTTTGCCTTCTTCGGAGGATACATGGCGCTCCTCATCTGGTTCAAGGACCTATCCTATTCCATTGGTGAAATCGTAAACTCCAAAGTATTCAGTTCAGAGATGATCTTCATCGGATCTGCCGGAATTGGGGTGGCCCTCGCCATCCCAATTACGTCCTGGATCACTGCCTATTTTTTGGTTAGGAAGAAGGGTGAGAGGAATAGTTGAAGACAACCATAGGTGGAAACCTGCTGAGTAACTATAAATATTTGAAAGATTGAAGAACCCTCACTTATTTCTTACAGAAAATTGAAACTTTTTAGGTTGTCAAACGTATGAAGAGATAACGGAGGTGAACATTTTGAAAAAGTTATTCCTATTGATCGGCATATTGTTCCTTACAGCCTGTGGTAACAGTGGGGCTTCTGCTGATCTTGAAGATTTTAATCATTCAAACTTGAAAGAAAGTCTGCAAGAGGAAGCATTTCAGTCAAAACTACCTACTAGAACACCTTTTGAAGTGGAGGGAGCAACGTTCACACCAACCCCCGGAGACCAAAGAGAAACAATCCAAACATTTCAATTTCATGGTGTAGATGATGAATTCATGGATTTGAAAACATATAGCGGCGAAGCTCATTTTTCAGGAAATCAAGATGATGAGCAAGTGAACATTGGTGAGAATGAAGGCACCTTTGGAGAAACTGAAAATGGTTCTTTGAGCCTGTACTGGCAAGACGGAAACCTGACCTATCACTTAATGGCAAATGGTGAAGAAGTTACGAAAGAAGAGTTGATTGCTACAGCAGAATCGTTTGACTAATTGGAGGGTGAACAATGGCAATATATATGGGAATAGGCCTTTTTGTTGTTGTATCTATCGGATTATTTGGAGCCTTGGGAAAAAGAACCCTTCAAGGGAGCAAAGAGGAGCAGCTGCAGGAATTGGAACGTGTGAAATCTCAAAGCGGAGGGTTTGGAGGATTTTAATCTAAATAGGTCAAAAAGTATAGTGTAAGTTCTCACGGATAAAGGGGGGTAATTCTGGATAATTATTGGATTGCTTCCCTTTTTACATTATAGGGGGAGGGATCACCACCTGCTGCTCAGCCTTCAAGTAAAGAATTCCATAAGAGTGAAGAATAAGACGGTTATGCTACTAAGAAAGGAGGCGAAATGTGGTTAATCTCACTATAAATATTCCAACTTATTCGGATGCTGATTCATCTTTCCCGAAGCCGGTAAATGAAAGTTACACTTATTGGTCTGCAATAGTAAAACATTTCTTGGTAGACTCAAATACTATAGAAATTCATTGTTGGAACGAAGAGAAAGAGATTATCAATGAAATCATCTCTTTAGGGAAATTAGAGATGGTTAAAGAAGAAAACGAAACAATCTTTAGAGGACCAAAATCCAGGCTGCTAACAGAATATCTATTGAACAATTGCATAAGCAAGAATGGTGGATTAAAGTGGTTCACACTCAATCTGGAACAAATGGGGTTGCCTTTGTTTCATTCAGGACACTGGGGTACAGAACTGGTTTTAACTAATATTACTACAGAGGATATAGCGTTCATTAAGCGTGTAACACCGAAAGCTACGGTATTTCTAGAATATTAAATATTCATTTGCAGGGGTTAATGATACGTGGGTACTAAAGGTCAAGTTTCCTGGATTCTTGTAATTAAGGCTCTTTTAAAGAGTAATGTTGATTTCTTAAGCATAATAATTCATAGATTTCCGCTATAGGCGCGCGACTCCGCGGGGCGGGCGGTGAGCCTCCTCGGCTGCGCCTTTGGGGTCTCACCTGTCCCGCTAGTCCCACAGGAGATCGCACGCCTTCCGCTACAATCATATATGATAATATCATTGAAGCTATATAATTTTTAATCTTGTAGCCTTAGATAACAATACCATCAACAAACAAAGCCTTAATTTAAAAAAGAAAATACAACACTCATAATTGCCCTAATAACTAACCATTATCTCTACTGTCCTTACATACTCACACTCAACTAAGGGGCAATAACTGACTTTCTGCCGAGACCTTTGGCCAGATTGTTGATAAAGAAACTGATATTCTATTTTTAGATAAGGGTGGTTGAAGTTGAACAAGAGTAGGAAGTTACTATTCAGGCTTTCATTAGGGGTAAACATTTTACTTGTTATCATTGCAGCTTGGGGATTTATAAAATGAATTTCGTAAGGGAGCAGGTGATTATTACCGAGGTTCAAACTAATTTGGTCGAATTGGAAGGCCTGATTGCACATCAAATGGAGGAAAGCTGGACAGAGCCCAACCTCGTTACAACTGAATTAGGTGATATATTGAATGGGATATGGCTGGGAAGGACCACGGGAAATCAGTTGGGAACTCTCTCTAGTCATGACGAGAAAATCCTTGAAGACCTGTATGCCCATTTAAGTCACTATCCTACCGATGATTTATATGGATTTGCGGAATTAAGTGAAGAGGATCAGGAAAAGTTTGAAAACCTTCGGGGTACACTTCGTGAAGTGGGATTAGGACTGAATATTACAATAAGTAATGATATGAATTCTTTTATGAACAAGGCAAAAGCATTGAATGAAAGAATGGGATCTTCCTTGAAGTAATAGTATCGAAAGTGTTATAGAGGTTTTCCAAATTAGAACATGAAAGATTTTTAAAAAAGGTAAATAAAGAGGATGGGAGACCGATTCAGAGTATGAATCAGCCTCCCAATTGTTTAATGATATAAGTTTTAGACCGAGCTCCATGCTCGCTTTTTATATTGTTCATCTAACAGACAATAGAGTAAAGACAATCATTATTTTCCTTCGTACTCACTCATGATTTCATCGTCTTCTTCCATGTCACTTTGGTCGACATCTGAACTTTCTTCAGAATCGGTATTGCTTTCTGTTGAAGTATTGCCTGCAGCCGTTTCTCCTGCATCTTCTGTTACTTCTCCATTATTTTGATCAGAGCTTGTTTCGTCCGTGTTGTTTGCTTCTGCGGAATCTTGGTCGGTATTGTTTTCATCGACTGTATTTTCGTCTGAATTATTTTGACTGCTGATGATGTTATTCGTAGTATTATCGTCGTTCGTATTTTGCTCAGTATTATTTCCATCTGTGTTTCCATCTACAGTGTTAGTTTGAGAGTCATTTTGGGCCTGATTCTCATCGTCCAGGGCAATGACCAGTTCATCGCTGCCATTTCCGATGACAATTCCGTCACCCGGCAAAAGAAGATAAGGGTCGATCCCCGGGTTCAAGGTAATAAGTTCATCCACAGTGGTACCGTTGTCAGCCGCAATGGTTTCTAACGTATCGCCCGTTCCAACAACGTGAACATCTTCACTTGTATCCACGTTAAGAATCTCCCCGATTGGAAGGGCGAGTGGATCGAAATCTTTATTTGCTTCCATCAAGTCATTTACATCAACACCATACTCTGAGGCAATTCCCCAAATGGTGTCTCCTTCTTTTATCACAACTTCATCGGCGCTTGCTGTAATCGCGCTTCCACCGAACATAACACCTGCGGTAAGAGCGATAGCTGAAAATTTTTTGGTGTTTTTCATCTTAACTCCTCCTCTAGTATTGACTTGGTGTCCTATTATTTAGTTATCCTAAAGAATACTTCACAAAACATTTGAGTATAGGGTTCCTGGTATAAATCATTTATTAGTTATAAAAAGTAATCTTATTGACAAAAGGGGACTCTGTATGAACTTTTACAAAGAAGACAAGGCAATTATCGAGCAGGCGTTAAAAAATGCTTGCGCCAAAACGAAGGGTCCTCACTCAGTCTTTCATTATCAGAAGGTGTTGCAGAAGTTTCAACCCAACAACGGAATGGAAACACCGGCAGGTCAGGATGGTTTCCGTTATGACTATGATGATGCTTCCGATGTTTCAGGACGTACCAACTGGTTTAAGGTAGCCTGTCAGCTTCGAAAAGAATAAACATTTGAAAGGAGCGTCGATTACATCCAAGTTCGGATTTATAGAACGTTAATAAATAGTTTGAGAGCTGTGGTTGTATGGGAAACGAAGCTTTTATAATAGTAAGATATTTTAATTTTAATAATTTGAAAAAATTGGTATGATTTAGATAAGGTTTATTACGGCAGGAAGATAGTTGTAAAGGGGATTTATAGATGTTAAACAGGATCATTCAACAGTTTGGGTTGAAGCTGAAATCTATTAATGAAGTTGAGGATTCGTTCAGTTCAACCGTATATAAGTGTACGCTGTCTAATGGGGAAACGGTATATTTGAAAATCCCATTTTCAAACTTAAAGTTTCAACGCGAGCTAGAAGCCTATGAAATTTTAAAAGGGAGAGTTTCAGTTCCTGAGGTATTAGATTATTGGGTGGGTGATGGGGAGTGTGCAGGTGCCTTCTTATTATCTGAGTTAAAAGGAAAACCATTAACAAAGGAGGCTTCACCAGCACTTTCGTATCAAGTGGGAGTTCTTCATGCTGAGATGCATTCCATTCATCCGCCTAAGAATAAAGAGTTAAACGGGATTAAGAATAAATTTCCGGGTTGGTCCCATTTTATAGAACAGCAATTTTATAGTTTTGCAGAGGATGTAAAGGAAGTTCTGGATGATCCTTTGTATAGGAAATCGCTTGAAAAATTTGAAAAGATGAAACACCAGCTCCCTGCACCAGATGGACCTAGTTTCGTACATATGGATTTTCGTCCTGCCAACATCATTGTGAATAATGAGCGGGTCTCTGGAGTAATAGATTTTGAGAGCGTAAGATTCGGTTCGGCAGAAGTCGACTTCACCAAACTGTATCGGGACTTCTTAAGCTTTGATGAGCATTTGTATAACGCCTATCAAGAAGGCTATAACAGTGTCAGGCCATTAATTGATCTGAAACATGTACTGCCCTTTTATCGATTTGTTGATGCCTTTAATAGTATTGGCTGGTGCAAGCGGAGAGGCATAGAAAAAAATGCTGCCTTTCTTGAAGAAAATATGGATCGGTTAAAAAGATGGGTACTATAGGAAGTTAAAGGGAAGGTAGTGAGCGTTCGTTTCCGGACGGAAACAATCTTCTAAACAGGAAGAATGGGGGAGTGAGGTATTGAAAAAGCCTGCAATATTTTTAGTGGTATTATTACCTTTGTTAATTTTACTTGGCTGCGGTTCCAAAGAGGAGATCGTCACAAAAGAGATTACCAGTATCACTGTCCTCAATATATCAACAAAAGAGGTTCTTTACGAATCAAGAGAGGATAAAGTCCTTAACAAGGTTACATCAAAAATTAACAACTCGAGAAGAACTGATACCTGGGATACCCTCGGTACTGATGTAAGGTTGGTTCTTGAATCAGAAGGTCATGAAGAAACCTACGCCTTATATTATGAAACAGGAGATATTATTGTAGGAGAAAATAAAGTGTTTACTGGGTTTGATTTTTATAGTGAGTAAAGAAATGCACAAAAGGCGGCAGCTTGTCTGGATAAATGCCAAGAAAGGTGAAAGGGGGAAAAATGATGTGGAAGCAAAGGGTAATTAAAACTGAACGAGGGGACTTTGAAATTTTCGAAGCAGGAGATGGTGAACCTTTATGTATCACACATTTATATAGTGAGTTCAACGAGCGTGGTTATTATTTTGCTGACAGGTTTGTGAACCATTTCAAAGTTTACCTTGTGAACTTAAAGGAAGCTGGAAATTCCTCTAGTGCTAGAGAGGAAGAAGAGTTAAGTATGAGTGAGACGAGCAAGGATTTAGAAGCGATTAGAAAGGCTTTAGGATGTGACACCTGGAGCTTCGCAGGCCATTCAACCGGGGGGATGTTAGGTTTAGTTTACGCTGCTAACCATCCCTCAGCTTTAAAACGGCTGATGGTGGGCGGAGCTTCAGCTACCTACAAGTACATGGAACACAGGGACAGTATATACAGCTACAAGAACCCTGCTAACAAAAGGTTAAAGGAGATTTTCTCCATACTTAAATCCCGAGAGTCAACAAGAGAAGAACGTGCTCAGGCTGGCAGGGAATGGACCGAAATGTCGCTGTATGATCCTAGCAGATTTGATGAATACTTTTCCAAACCAAGCAGCGGCCGGGTTGTTCAAAGACGGTTGGATTATTATTCTTATACTGAACTCCCGACATATGATATTCGAAAAATCATCTCAATGATAAAGACACCCACTGTCGTTTTTTGCGGAAGGTACGACTCTCAGTGCCCGTATGAATATTCGGAAGAAATTCATCAACTTGTCCCCAACTCAATATTTTATACTTTTGAAAGAAGTAATCATTCACCTCATTTAGAAGAGAAGGAAAGGTTTTTAGAAATGGTGAAAGAGTTTACCCATTTGGGCTGATCTGACAGGCAGCTTCCCATACTTAAAAGTTATTCTGGTTAGCCTTGTTCCTTGATTGTAAAGTAATAAAGGAGTTAAATGTGGTATATGACTTAAGGAGGCTTCTACGATTCTTAAAAATTCCTTTACACTATTACTGATTTTTATATTGGCAGGCTGTATACAAAATGGAAATCCTGACCCTTCTGATTATCTCCAAAATGAAGATGCCGATATCTTCATGCTTGATGGTTATATATACTCGAACGCACAAGGAATCGACTGGGTTGAAGAGACAGAGTATTCAATAGGAGAACAAATTGGGGAAATTGAAAAACAGTCAACTAAATCGCTTGGTTTTCGAAATGGTTCTGCAAATGTCCTCCCGGTGGGGACAAAGATTTACGAAACAGACTCGCCCATTACCGTGGCTGTTGTTGAGGGAGAAGAGATTCCCTATCTTAAGCAAGTTGAAGGATAGGTTAGATAGCAATCAAAATAAATAAGAAAATGTATGTTATGTTGGTAATAATGGCTTTTTAAATAAGGGAATAGTTCAATTGAAGTAAGTGTAAGTTTTAAAGATGGAGGATCGAGTCATGGGCATTAAGAATTATTTGATAGACGGCGTTTCCTGCTCTGGCAAAACTACGGTCTGCAACGAATTGCAGCGACGCGGCTGCCATGCCATTCATGGTGACAGGGACCTGGCTTATCAGGGCAACCCTGAAACAGGTGAACGGACGGCTACTGCCTCGCATGAAAACCATATTTGGGATATTGATCTCGTAACAGCACTAGTTGAAAACCAGGATGAGAATGTAACATTTTTCTGCGGAGGCTCAAGAAACTTTTCAAAATTCATAGATCTATTTGACGGCGTGTTTGTCCTTGAGGTGGACGTTGACACATTGAATCGGCGGCTGGACATGCGACCGGAAGATGTGTTTGGCGGTAGGAAATCGGAACGGGAACTCATACAGCGTTTGCACCTAACGAAAGAGGACATTCCTAAACGCGGAGTAATCATCGACGCGACCGCCCCGATTGAGGACGTCGTTGACGAGATTCTCCGGATAAGCGAAGGAAATTGTACCAAGCCACATTAATCTCGTTGAAAGTTTTACGGCATAGTTGCTCCTAGTTCTATTAGTTGCGAAAGAGTCTTAGCTCCAATCAGCTCAATTTGTAGTGTTGGAAGGATAAGCTTTAGATTAAGGTTTCATAAAAGATCAAAGGAGAGATAAAAGTTGCAGAAAGCAGGCATAGGAGTAATGTTCACAGGCTTCCTTGCAGCGATTATTCTCAACAATTCATTCAGCCATGAAGTTGCAGAAATAGTTGCTTGGTCAGGTTCCCTAGTTGGAATAGCCATATTATTAGTACATAGTATACAGAAGAAGCATAGGAAAGACTTCACATTTTTCTTAGTTTGTTTCCTATTGTCATTGTCAGGTGTTTTCTTTATATAGTTACGTTTCAGGATATTTAGCTCAACTCACTAGCACTAATTCAGCATTCCTAAATGTGGGGATTAATAAAGAAAAACCCCGAGCATACTAAGTAGTTCAGTTTTGGAGTGCAAAACTAGTAAAAACAGTCCAAAACACTATGAATTAATCATAAAAATCACATATTAAATCCAATACATCAAGGGAAGAGAAAGGGGACTAAAAATAAGGGGAAATTTTCCCGCTAAACTGCAGAATGTAGCTGGAGAGAGGGAAATAAGGGGAGAATTTACCGTTAAGACTGCTCAGTGATCCAATTTTCATGTTTTTTTAGTGAATAGCGGGAGATTTTCCCCTTATTTGACCTATTTTCCATCGCAGTTCTTCTATAAGGGGAAATTTTCCCCTTATTATTTGATTCCATGGTGTTTTTTTAATAATTTGGTCCTTGCCACTATGGTCGTGGAGGGCTTGACTAAAGAATCAAGTTAATTACTCCCTAAAAAAACCATAGTGGATAAAATCCATTATGGTTTTTTTACACTTTCCGCTAGTGATTTCGTCACGTAAATCAAAAGACTGCAATACATAATTCAGTATTGCGAAAATGAGATGCAATTTTTGATACGAAAACACAGTTGAGATTAAATAAATGCTGCACTACTAATAGAAAAAAGGATACGAATAATGGTGGCAATTCGTATGCTGATGACTATAAATTTTTATGGTTTGTACCTCTAAACTGAACTACTTAAGAGTCTTTAAGAAAGATGTAGCAGTAAAGAGGGAAGCATTTCTATTTATCTTCGTTCTCTTCCTCTTTTAACTTTTCCATTTCCATATGAGTTTGTGGAAATCCATTCGCCTGCCATTCTTCACGGTACGTATGATCCAGTTCTGTCAGTCCTTTTTCAGCGTCTGACTTGTCGGCATCAACACTTTCCATTTCATCGTATTTTGTGTTGTTCATCAAATTAACATCTTCGTCAACCTCAAATTTGTCTTTTTGCTTCTTCTTGTAAACGGCCGTGGCCAATGCAGCTCCTCCGGCTGAAACAGCAGACCCGATAATAATATTCTTCGTCATTTTTTTCATGAGTAACCCTCCTAATGAGATTTTCTCTACTACTCCTTTTCTTACCCTAACCTTTGCTTTGGTCAAACTTAAAATTAAGGAAGGAGTTTTTCGATTTCAATTTAGTTGAATTCCCTTTAAAAGGTAGAATTACCCAAAAGGAGTGAAGGAACCTATGTTAAAATAAAAAAGTCTCACTTTATTTACTAAGGGGGGATTGTATTCGATTGAAAAAGCGAAACACAATCAAAGACTGGCCTATTTTTATAGCGGTGAGCTTCATCATAATAGGTAGTGCTTTGTATTATGAGATTTTTTTTCCCCTAAAAACATGGACAGGGTGATCACAGAAGATAGCCTGTGATGTCTCGCCTTCATAAACGTGATTTGATATCTAATAAAAAGTTAGTGCTCACAGGTATATTACTTTTACCCTGTTGAATATTAGGATAAGCTCCTTCACGTCGGTAATCTGATGTAAAGCCGCAGATACTCTGTTTTCCTATAAAGAGTGCATTAATTCTAATAAGGAATTTTTGTTCATGTAAATTTATTACAAGTCAATTTGATAATGCCCATGCTATAATATTAAAAAAGGAGGTGATTTATATGGAAAAGACCCTGAACTTAATACTCAATGAATTAAAAGATGTTAAAGAAGGCCAAGCTGGATTGAAACAAGACGTTCATAACCTAACCAAAGGTCAGCAAGAATTGAGACAAGACGTAAATGATCTTGCCACAGGTCAGCAGGAAATGAGGCAGGACATTACTAATCTTAGCAAAGGCCAGCAAGAATTAAGACAAGACGTAAATGATCTTGCCACAGGTCAGCAGGAAATGAGGCAGGACATTACTAATCTTAGCAAAGGCCAGCAAGAATTAAGACAAGACGTAAATGATTTTGCCACAGGTCAGCAGGAAATGAGGCAGGACATTACTAATCTTAGCAAAGGCCAGCAAGAATTGAGACAGGACGTAAATGATCTTGCCACAGGTCAGCAGGAAATGAGGCAGGACATTACTAATCTTAGCAAAGGCCAGCAAGAATTGAGACAGGACGTAAATGATCTTGCCACAGGTCAGCAGGAAATGAGACAGGACATTACTAATCTTAGCAAAGGCCAGCAAGAATTAAGACAAGACGTAAATGATCTTGCCACAGGTCAGCAGGAAATGAGACAGGACATTACTAATCTTAGCAAAGGCCAGCAAGAATTGAGACAGGACGTAAATGATCTTGCCACAGGTCAGCAGGAAATGAGGCAGGACATTACTAATCTTAGCAAGGGCCAGCAAGAATTGAGGCAGGACGTAAATGATCTGAAGGTAGGCCAACTGAATCTCCAAAAAGACGTTTCAGTTATTAAAGATAACTTAATCAATGGCCTTGGCCCCTACTTTGAGCGTATTGAGGAACATATCGATAACAAGACTGATGAACTAAAAGATACCTTAAAGGGACAACAACAGGTAATCGATACTCTAGCAGCACGTTCTATTAAGCATGAGAGTGAAATGCAAAATTTTAAACGTGCTTAAGGTTAGTGATGAGATGTTTACCTGACCTTTTTGTGTTGCTAGCACTTCCTCAAACTAAACTCCTACGTAGAATCCTCATTTATAGCCTACTGGTTAACAACCCCTCACATTGAATAGTTAAAAAGAACTGTTTCGTCAAATAAGAAAAGCCTAAAAAAGCTCAGTTACCCTGAGCTCTTTTAGTTGTTCTCTATTCTAGTCTTGTTAAGAAAAAAGTTCCCGCTCCAATTCTTCCGCTTCGTCTTTTAACTCTTGGACATCAGTCAGCAACCTGAACATTCCCTTGATGACCAGCTCATCAGGTTTGGATTTCCGGCATTCTTCGGATATTCGGTCAGCTATGGTGATATACTCCGGACCACCATCTGGTAAGGAGTGTATTTTTTTATAGAGGTTTTTCCATGCTTCTTCACGTTTTTCGAAAGAAATAAAGGCTCCTTCACGGTCCATGTTGACGGTGAATGGCTTCATGATTTCGTCATCGAGTAGAGGGGTGCTGCTGCCATTGAAGTAATCTTCGGCAAGGATGGAGATCTGCCGCACCAGGTGATTCCCCAGGTCTTCGGGCTTGAGGCCGCTTTCTGTTGAAATGAGCAGCATCATATAGGATGCATAGATTGATTGAGTCATCCACATCAGGTCCCATTTGTACGGGATGATTTTCTCTCCATACACTTGAAGGAGGTTGTGTTCCAGCCAGCTGAACAATCTGCCTCTCATTCTGTGTTCCATCGCGGAAAGTTTTTCGCTGTTTTTCGCCGTGTCGCCCCTCATATGCATCTTCATGTAGGATTTGTATTCGACTATTCCCTCGAATTGGACTATGAACTGCTTAGCCAGCCGCTCTTCTCCCGGCATATTCGCATCAAGACCCACTACGTAAGCACGTTCGAACACAAGCTGTTGATAGTGTTCATAGATTGAGATAATTAAGTCTTCCTTGGAGTGAAAAAATGAATACAGCGACCCTTTTGAGATCCCGATGCTGTCCGCAATCTGCTGCATCGATGTCTTTGTATACCCGTGTTCGGCAAAAAGTTCCACTGCAGCTTCGAGGATTGCCTTCCGCTTATTCATGAATTTCACCTTCTTTCATTAAAACTTTTAATTGGTCTATTTTAAATCACTACATTATATCATACCAAACTATTTTACAAGGATAGATAAGATCAACTATCAAACATGGTGGCTTGTTTGTAAACTTAGCACATTATCTCTTGACTATCTCAGATATCTCTGTAGAATGACTAATGAGTCAATTGATTTAATACTATAATATCAACGATTTAACACATGTTTTTAAATTTTCTTGACCGACGAGTCGGACATCAATGAAGGAGGTTATTTCATGTTAAAAGCGATTCTGAAACGTTCCAAGATTACCCTGATATTCGTGTTGTTATTCGTAATCATTGGTGTCTTTACTTTTTTCCAGCTTCCGCAAAGGGAAATCCCTGAGACGGAAATTAATATTGGAACGGTGTCGACTGTCTACCCAGGGGCGACCGTAGAGACCGTTGAGCGGACTGTCACCAATCCGATTGAGGATTCGCTGCAGTCCATTGATGGAATCAGTGAGCTGAACTCGTCTTCTGCAGCCGGTTTTTCTACTATAATTGTAGAGGTTGAAGACGGCGTTGACAAAAAAGAAGTGTTCAGCAATGTGCGCCAGGCTGTTTCTGATGCTGCGTCGGGCTTTCCCGGTGAAGTATTTGAACCGGAAGTCAATGAGTCCATTGTTAAGCAGCCGATTGTGTCATACCAACTGACGGCCGATTCCCGCGAGGACCTTGAAACCCTAAGGGACGAACTCGACCGCTGGGCAGATGAGGTAACAGAACTGTCAGGAGTGGAAGGGGTAACAGTGAAAGGACTTCCAGATGAAGAAATCCTGATCAAGCTCCAGCCTGACGCTCTAAAGGATGCAGGTTTGAATGTCGGAAGTGTCCTATCAGCCATCAACGCTGAGTTTTATCCGACACCGCTTGGGAAACAAGAAATTAATAATGAAGTAGTTCAGTTATCCGTGGAGAACTATTCATCCATTGAAGAAATGAATGAGGTATTCATAGGGAAAAATCCACAAGGGGAATCAGTCGTTCTAGGGGATGTCGCTGATGTGGAAGTAACACCGAAAGAGGTAAGGGATCTGATTACCTTCCAAGGAAAGCCGGCAGTTTCATTTACGGCATTTGTTCAGGCAGGGGAGGATATCCCATCTGTCGATGAACGAGTCAGTGAAAAAGTGCAAGAATTGGCGGTAGGGCTGCCAGAGGGAGTTGAGCTCGTTCCGTATTATTCACAAGCTAGCCTTGTGACAGATATCTTTGACGGACTCTTCCTGTCGCTTGCAATCTCCGTTGTGGCGGTAGTTGTTGCAACATCACTCGGTTTGACGGGATCTGGCGCGTTTGTCGTTGCGCTGGCGGTACCCATTTCAGTTTTGATGGGGTTGATTCCGCTTCCTTATGCAGAAGTCGACTTGAATCAAATCTCTGTCGTCGGGGCCATCATTGCACTTGGTATCCTCGTTGATGACTCGATCGTTGTCAATGACAATATCCAGAGAAGATATAAGCTTGGGGACGGTGCACTGGCGGGGGCCATTACAGGGGTAAAAGAAATCTGGGTGTCCATTGTGACTTCTTCGTTCGCGATTGTGTTCACATTCCTGCCGCTCGTATTTTTATCCGGCGGAAACGGTGCCTTCATCCGGGCACTGCCGACCGTGTTGATTACAACGATTATTGCCTCCACACTGGTTGCGCTGATCTTTGTTCCTGTGATGCGCTATGTTTTATATAGTAAGACAAGCAAAAAAATCTCGGATTCTCCTGGTTTCCTTGGAAAACCTTTGGATAAACTGGCTGATTTTTATGCTGATACTATTTTAAAGAAATTTTCGAAGCGTCCATTTATCACGTCGTTGATCGGCCTGGTTTTTACAACAGCCATCTTTGGATTAGTCGTTCTGACGCCGTTTGAATTCTTTCCGACTGCGGACCGGGAAGAAGTAACGATTGACGTGACGCTTCCACTTGGAACGACGCTTGAAGAAACGGCCGGTACGCTTGCCCAAATGGAAGAAGTGCTGAAGACTGACGAAGGCGTCTATGAAACGAGTGTGTTCGCAGGTACTGGAGTTCCAAACCTGTTCACAGGGTCGATGTCCAATACAGGCTCCAACACCGGTCAGATCGTTGTACGTGTGGACCGGGAAAATCAAACAGCTAAAGGTTTAATTGATGAATGGACAGAGGAATTAAGGGGTGAATTCCCAGAAGCGGTTCTGTTCATGAAAACGATCCAGCAGGGTCCTCCAGTCGGTGCCCCAGTGACGGTGACCGTATCAGGTCCTGAATTGGAGCAGCTTCTCCAGCTTAGGGATACGCTAATTGAGGATATCAATGAGTTGGACACAAATCTCGTCGTAGATAATGTCGGCGAGTTCGCCCCCACCATTGAATACGTTCCAAACCGTGAAATAATGGAAGAGAACGGAATCACCGTTAATCAAATCAGTGAGCAGATCCGTTTGGCGACAGAAGGAATTCCTATGAAATCTTTCGATAATGGAGTGACAAAGCGGGATATGAGCATCGTCCTTCAAGGGAAGGAAGGAGAAGTCGACCTTTCTGTCCTTGAAGTACCAGCTGTTGGTACGAATCCAGCTGGACCGCCAGCGTTGATTTCTTTGGATGAACTGGTAGCAGTAGAGAGAAAAGAAGAAATTCAGCAAATTCCGCACAAAGATGGAGAGCGTGCCATCACGATCCGGGCGTTCCCGAAAGATGAAGAAGGATACAAAGATGAAGTTCAACAAATCGTGGCTGACGTCAAAGAGGGCTTGGATAAGAACTACAGTGTAACTATAGGTGGAGAAAACGAAGCTCAAGAAGATTTCTTCTCGGAAATCACCATTCTTTTCACCATCGTCATCTTCCTCGTGTACCTCTTAATTGCCCTGCAGTTCAACTCGCTATCGCTGCCATTTCTTGTTCTGGTCGCAGTGTACCTCGCGATTGCCGGAGCCATACTCGGATTGTTCGTGACCCAGACGCCGATCAGCTTCCTTGGTGTCATGGGAATGGTCTCCCTAACAGGAATCGTTGTCAGAAACTCGATCGTGCTGATTGAATTCATTGAACAGAGGAAAGATGAAATGGATGTGAAAGAAGCTGTTGTCGAAGCCGGACGTACAAGACTGCGCCCAATACTATTGACGGCATTGACATCCATCGTGGCGCTGCTCCCGGTTGCTGTAAGTGGAGATGCACTGTTTACACCGCTTGCCGTCACCATCATATCCGGGATTTTATTCTCAGCTATTCTAACGCTGTTGATTGTACCGATGTTGTACCTGGTGTTTGACCGTTTTAGACGGAAGAAGAGAGAAGAAGCAGTTTCATAATGTTAAGTTGGAGAGAAGTCTTGTGTAGGCTTCTCTTTTTTTTATGTGGTCTGGGATGCTTGTCAGAATTTGAATATAAGTAAAGTCGTTGAAGAACCGGTATTGTCGACGATAGATAGGGGAAACTCGTCGATAGGACACTTAAACTCATTGATAGACAAACCCCGTGATGCTTAACCCAAACTCGCTAAAATCACACCTATAAGAATCTTTCAAGAAAGATACCGTCTCCAGCCGAATACATTAGTCTGTATGAGTTTCCTAAAAGGAGGGTGTCTCATTTGGAAAAAGTCAAGACTATGACGTCGCTTCATCCACTGGGACTTCTGAACCATTTTAAAGAAGATCCCTTGAAATTTTTAGATGAGATGAGGACATCCGCGGAGGACGTGGTTTCCTTCCGTTTTGCTAATCGTAAGGTTCACTTGCTGTTGAATCCGGAGCTGATCAAAGAAGTACTCGTCACAAAAACATCCAGCTTTCATAAGTCAAAGCAATTTCAGGAACTTCATCCATTGCTGGGAAATGGATTATTAACAAGTGAGGATCCAACGCATCGTGAGCAAAGGAAGTTGATTCAGCCTTATTTTACTCATCGCCATATTGAGAACTACATAAGTGATATGATCGATGTGACTGAGAAGGCTTTAGGTAAGATGAGCGAGCGGGAAACTAGGGATGTTTCCAGGGATATGATGGAAGTTACATTGGCGATCATCTCCAAAACAATGTTTGCGATGGATATGGAAGAAGGACATGAGAAGGTCGGAAAGCCGTTGGAAATCGCTATGGAGATGGCGACAAAGAGAATCCGTTCATTCATCAAGCTGCCACTATCCTTTCCTTCAAGAGAAATCAAGGATTACGTCCATGCAATCAATCAGCTGAAGGAGATTGTTGACAATGTAATTGCGACGCGTGAAGCACAAAAGGAAAGATACCCCGACTTGCTTGATGCATTAATTTATGCGAGAAATGAAGAGGGGGAGGGGATGCCAAGAGAGCAGCTTCAGGCTGAATTGATGACGTTGACGCTCGCCGGTCATGAAACCACAGCCAACCTTTTGACCTGGTGTCTGTATGCACTCTCGAAAAATGATGAGGTGAAACGGACACTTTATGAAGAGATAGACCGTGTATTGGGGAAGAAGCGAATCACTGTAGAAAAGCTCTCGAAATTGACATATACGAAGCAAGTACTTCAAGAGACATTGCGCTTATATCCGCCGGCCTGGATGTTTGGAAGGACCGCCATTGAAGATACTGAGATTGGGGAGTATGCTGTTAAAAAAGGGGAGAATGTGTTGGTTTCTACGTATGTCATGCACCGGAAAGAGGCGTATTATGAGGAACCCATGGAGTTCAAACCGGAACGATTTCAGCAGAAGCAGCCTGCCTACGCTTTTTTTCCTTTCGGCGGAGGACCCCGTGTCTGCATTGGCAACCATTTCGCGTTGCAGGAGGCAACCATCATTTTGGCAATGCTCCTTCAAAAGTTTGAACTACGAATGGCATCTGGATTTGAGGAGCCCCGGTTTGAACCATTGATCACGCTGAGACCGAAAAATGGATTGGTATTAGAATTCAGGGTAAGAAGATTGTAATAATTTTATGTTAACCAAAGGAGTTGTCGGCTTTACTTAGATACGAGGGAATTAAAACAACACTTTGAAGTATAGCGAACGGCAGTGTTCAAAAGTTTAGCTCAGAAAATCAATTCCAACCCACACAAGAAGAGAGCACCTTCCAAACCGGGAAAAATGCTCTCTTTTGGCTAGTCAAAAAATCTCTTCACTTGCTCTTCATTCTGTAAATATTCCTGGATGAACTTACTTATCTCGTCCTGACTGGAGAATTCTCTCAAGTCTATTCCGTACCACTTCTCTAAGCTTTCCCTGGTTACCGTCAATTCTTTTTCAAGAAAGTTAAATTGCACCCAGTCCGCATTCTTTACCAACGAAAGGATAATGGAAGCATTGTAGATAGCGAGTTCGTGGTAGTCGGTATCCATGTCTTCACTTAGCTCTGCTTCCTTGTAATTCAGAATGATTCCATACGGCTCTTCGGTCGTTTGCAGTTCAAGGCCATTCATTTGTTCACCATCAGGAATAGGTAACTGCCTTGTAATATTTCCGACCGCACCATTGTCGCCAACAAAGGAACCTTTATATTGATATAGATCCTCGTTCACAGTGCCTGATTCACAACTGATAAGGAGTAGGGATGCAAGTAAGACTGCCATTATCTTTGTCATTTTTTGCCCTCGCGATCATTTTTTTCTGTCCTTCTAACTGTATTACGTATAGTTTGTTCACTAAGTTTCATTGCATATAAAAAAATTCCAGAGAACGGACCCAAGCAGGGTTCGTTCGTCTGGAATTTTTTTAGCCTTCTATTTCGGGTTCCATCCGGAGCCTCGCTTCTTTCCTTGCACGTAAAAACTTTACTAAGTTCATAATAATCGTTTTGATCACCGCATAGGTTGGAACGGCCAGGATCATACCGAGCACGCCCGCTAGATTACCTGCTGCAAGCAACAGAATGATGATGGTCGCAGGGTGGGTATCCAGTGTTTTTCCTAAAATGAGCGGGGAAAGGATGTTTCCTTCCACCTGCTGAGCGATGACCAGGATAAGTAAGACCAGCAATGCCTTCGTCGGTGATTCGAATAAACCGACAATGACGGCCGGTGCGCCGCCGATCAGCGGGCCTACATACGGAATGATATTTGTCACGGCGACGGTTATGGCTAAAACGAGCGCAAACCTCAGGTCAATGATCAAATACCCGATAAGGGACAGTAGCCCGACGAAAAGACCGACCGTCACCTGACCTTGAATATAGGCTGCAAGCGTGCTGCCGGTCTGCTTTAAAATCGTAATGGCTTCTTTACGGTACTCTTCAGGAAAGAACTTTGATACCGCCACAGGGAATTTGTGTCCGTCCTTGAACATGTAGAAAAGAAGGAGCGGGACGGTCACAAGGATGATCGCGATATTGGCGACCAATCCCAACAGGTTTTGAAAGCTGCCCGTGATGAGTGTAGGAAGGTCGTTGGCAAAAGCAACCAGCCGTTCCTGCGCGCTTTCCAACAGGTCTTGCTGTTCGTTCATAAGATCCTTGAACTCGGCAGAACGGGACAAGTTTTCAAAGTATTGAAATGTCTTGGCGGCATATTGCGGAAGTTCATTCGCCAGGGCAGTAAACTGTTTCGTAATCGTTGGAACAATATTACCGATGGCAAGGACAAGCAGGCCGATGATCAACACATAGATGATCAAGATGGCGACCACCCTTGGTACTTTATAGCGCTGAATAAAATTGACAATGGGGTTCAGCAGGAAGTACAAAAACAGAGTGATCAAGATCGGAAAAAACAAGGTAGTAATGAATATCGTAATAGGATGGAACAAAAATGAGATTTTCGTAGAAACAAATACAATCGATACAATCAAAAGGATTTGAATCAGCCAGAATTGCAAACTTTTTTTCGACACGGCAATACCTCTTTTACACTGTTATGTAGAGCTTGATTATATCAAGAACTGGTTCATTTAACAATGATTGGAAGCAATAGGGGTACTTTCACCCTTTAAAGCGCTAAGAGGGACAGTCCCTCTTAGCGCTTTAAAGGGTGAAAGTGTTCTGGCAGGATTTTCAAAAGTAACAGAGAATAATCTTAATAAAGATTTCATTTTAGGGGGGGATTTGTATGCTCATTCTCTTATTGGCTGGATTCAATGCGTTTGTTGGTTATCGGTTTATTCATTACTTGTTAAGCGCGATTAAGACTGACAATGATCATGAATACAAGAATAAAGAATTTTATGCAGGCATTAGTTTTGTACTATGGACTTTTTCAACTATCTCTATTATCACGTTATTTATAGGTGGCTGACAAAAAAGCCTGTAGAGGAGACTGTTCAAGCCGGTCACAAAATTTCAGCCATTATGAGAGGGTGTTGTCATTGAAGCGGGCATTTTTGTACATAGGGATGGGACTTGCTCTTTTGCTCACTTTGTACTTCTTTACGGAAGACATTTCAACTGAATTACCACTGAGTAAGAAAATTGTCGTTTCCAGCGGAAGTGCCGATTATCCAATATTTGATTCACTGGAAGAGCTTGAGGCTGATTCTGACCTCATTATTAAAGGGCAGCTGCACGGAGATCCTCAGATAAAAGATGAGTATCAAAGTGGAGTACATATTGACTCTGTTAGAAAGTCAGAAGTGGTGATTAGAGAAGTGTACAAAGGCCAAAGGGAAGAGGAAGAGATAATTACTGTCTATGAGCCGGGTTTTGTTCAGGATAATACATTAATAACAATAGAAGGTTATGTACCAATGAATAGCAGCGGCAATTACATTCTCTTTCTTCGAGAAAATCCTAACGGGGAATATGTAGTTATGGGTGTGGATCAAGGTAAATATGATTTAAATATCAGGAAGGGTGCCAAGAGGTATACCCATATTACTTTTGAAGAATTAGAAAACGCAGACTATATCGGTGAGAATCCTAACAGGTTCAACAAGTTAAAAGATCAGGTTAGAAAAAAATACAATTAGTTGGTAGTACTATTGAAAATGTTTTAAGGTATTTTACTAAAATCTATCATGCTTAGGGGTAAGGGCTGAGAATGATTCATAATGCCTTGAACAATAGTTATATATTTTATCTTGAGAAAATGGCTAGTATGATCAGCAAGACTGTATGGGCTCAATCGATTTTGGGAGTTGCAATTCTACTAATTTTGTATTACTTGTTATATTTGTGAGGTGCCAGAAGTTTGTTATGAACCATTGCAATCACTTTCCCACTCAAACCTAAATTGGTTATACTTAAGGTGAAGAATAGGTTTAGAAGAAAGGGGGCTTTTTATATATGACGAAAAATGAACTGGAATACAAAATAAACGAGGTCAAGGCTGATTACATACAAATTCAGGGGGATTTAGAAAAGCTGGAGTCTGTCGGCCGCAACACGGAAAAATCGGAGAAAAGATTGGAAGAACTCGAAAATGAGTTAGCTCAATTGAATAGGCAGTTTGCTGCGACGGCTGAATAAGTAAAACAATTTCAACTAAAAAGGCCAGTATCCTCATGAATGGGTACTGGCCTTTTTGTATTTGCTGAGACTAGCTGCATAGAAAGGGCCATTTCCTGGGGCGATTCTTTTCTTCCGCTATTGAGCCACTTCTGGATGGCGCCAATATGGGCAGAAGAAATATATGATGCCAGATATTCTCCGGGGTCAAGCATTTGATCTTCATTAATGAACGGGGGGGTTGAATTCAAAAGGTGTTTGGATTGCAGCCATAAGCTTGCTGCTCATCCTCTTTTTAAGAATGAGGCGTTTATCACAAGACACAGAGATAAAAACAGAAACAACTAATCAAGTATAAAGAGCATTTTCCGACAAGGAATTTGCTTTTTAGTTTTATTGTAGGAAATTTTCAAACAATTAAGTGTGTTTTATGATAGTATAGGGTTGGAAATAAAATCCACCAACAAACCTAACTATAATATTATTATGTAAACTATTATGAATTATCGATGTAACCACTGACTGGGCTTTACAGTTTGTTTTTATATGCTGAGGAACTCTTGAAAATGATCAAGGGGAAAGTGAGCTGTTTCAGTTGAAGGAAATCGAAGTAAAATACTTCTTGTGATTGCCGGCTGGATTTCTATTATTTTTTCTTTTCTTGAAGGTTCCCTGCTTCTCGGTATTATCGCTGTATGTTTAGGGTTTGTCCTTAGGATGGATTACCAGAAGTCAAAAAAAAGAATTGTACTTCATCATCTTGGGAATAGCCGGAGGTTTGTTTGGACCGGTATTGGGGTGGCTGGTCATATGGTCGATGCAGTAAACAACTGTACTTTCAGGTATAACTTTACATTTCCGACTACTCATGAAGGGGCTGAACACAGTGTTTCTAAGGAAGAAGATAAAAGCGGAGCATAGCCCTATTAAAAAAGCTTTCATGCAGTCAACAAATCTAACCCTTTGGCTCTTTCTTCTGTTCGTCTTATTTCTATTGGGAAACCTTTTTTTAGAAATAAGTACCTACGGAGTCGAGATAGGAGTAAGGAGTACGGCTATTACCTTTGACATGCTATCAAAACCTTTCTTTTCCCCATTGAAATGGTCGTCTGATCCAACCAGTAATGTCCTGAACTTTATTGTAAACCTTAGTGTTTTTACTATGTTAACCACCATAGGATTTTGGTTGAAACAGTATTATAAAGTGATGGGGACCGTTTTATTGGTAGTCTTCTATATCATTTCTATACTTTGGTATTATGTATATATTTTAAGCAATTCTGTGATTTAAAAAGTTTCCTCCCTAATGAAATTCCTTCTCTTTTCTTACAGATACTTGATCAGTTAATCTACTGAGGATACATCGCGAATCTGACTTGAATTTTTTACGGATTGTACATCTTTCTTCATGAGAGTGAAATAATTCCATTGCAAACTCGTCTAATACTTATAAAGAAATAACAAGTGTTAGCGAAGGAGGAAGGAAAATCAAGCAAACATTTCTTATATCCATACTATTAACAGCTAATGTCTTATTCGGATGTGATGGAGCAAAAGAGGTACAACAAATAAACGTCAAAAACGGAACAAATGAAATTTATTCAATTAACGACCCAGAAGATGTAGAACGACTCACTTCCATTATCGATAATGAAAAATGGAGAAAACAAACACTGTATTCTGGTACGCATTATCTAGGGGCGGATTATACGTTTACACTAGAGGACTATGATTATGATGTTCTTATCCATAGCAGAGACAAATCCATTATGGTATATAGGCGCTCAGGCAACAGAGAGGTTGAAAGGGCATATATACCACTGTATGAACAAGCAGAAGCATTTTTTGAACTGATTACAGGGGAACGTTTTTTGGAGTGAAATCTAAAATGTAGTACGACGATTGAATTCAGATGTGATGTGGCTATTTAAGAATAATCCGTTAAGCTCATAAAGTATCGTCCAGAGCCCAGCTCCTTTAATAGTTGAGAGGCTCTTTTTTTATTTTACAGATATAAGAAATATGGAATTAATCGAAAAATCAGCTTCACTATGTAGAAGAAAACTTAAAAAGGTTAAGCTAAATTGAACATAAAACAGTCTAATAATTAGAGAGGGAGAAGAGGAGGGATGAAAATTATTAAATTAGTGAAAAAAGCACAAAAAGGAAATGAGAAAGCATTTATAAAACTTTTTGGAGCTTATGAAGGTTATATATATAAAAACGCTTTTGTGTACGTGAAAAATGAACACGATGCTTTGGACATTGTACAAGAAGTCGCATACAGATCATTCAAAAACTTAAAGTCATTAAAGCAACCTGAGTACTTTAAGACCTGGTTAACGAGAATTACCATAACATGTTCAATAGACTTCTTAAAACAAAGAAAAAAAGTGATCTCTTTATTTTCAAAGTTAGAAGAAAAGAGTCAATCAGAATTAGAGGATGTATCACTTAACTTATCACTTCAGGAACTTATAAACCATTTAGATGAGGATGAGAAGGCCATCATCTTATTAAAGTACTATGATGATTATACATTTCAAGACATAGCCTCTATTTTGGATATTCCAATTGGTACAGCAAAGTCCATTTTGTATCGGGCCCTAAAAAAATTAAGAAAAAAAGGGAAGGGGGTAATGTTGTATGAATAACAAAATTAAAGAAGAGATGGAAAAAATAAATATTCCAGAAGAAGTACATACAAGAGCTCTAAAAGGCATTAATAAAGCAAAGCAGGAAATGGAGACAAGTTTTGTAAGTAAGGTGGAAAATCTTTTTGGAAGATTTAAAATACCTGCTTTTGTGACTGGTATTTTATTTTCCTTAGGAATTGGTGCTTTTGCAGCAAATAATGAACTGGTTTCCTTTTTAGAGTCTGATAGTGGGAAAGAGTCCATTGAATTTAGCAGTGAGGGTGAAGGAGACAGTGATTTCGATCACCAAGCTTATGTGCAGACCTACGATTCATTAGTAGAGAGACACTTCCTTAATAAGTTGAATCCTGGTGAAGTGGCAGCATTCTATAGTGTGAGAGCAGTAGAAGAAAGTGATGTTAACACACCTCCTCAACCGTATTACTATGATGAACCTCTCCTCTATTCAGGTTTAAACGATTTTAAAGAAGCTATTCACCATACCTACACCCCGCATCCTGAATTACCTGGAGGGTTTAAATTCAAAGAAGGCATTATATCTTATTGGTTTGATTTTTTAACTGGAGATGAAAAAAGAGAATTACAAAAGAGCGCTCGGGGAACAGATGAGGAGATTGTAAAAAAAGTTTATAAGGTTTCTGATGAACAGCGAACTGTAAAGTCAAAATATACAAACGGTACTAGTGAAATTGTAGTTTCTAGTTCGATTTTAAAGTTTCAGATTGATGAGTACAAACTACCGGAAGAATCCATCTTGGAGTCAATAAAGATTAATAATGAGGATGCACTTTACCTTCTTGAACAGACAGAAGAATACAGGATAAAGCAAGTTAAATGGATAGATGACGAAAACGGAGTTTCAATCATGTATTCAGTAGCGACAGAGGATATTGAGACTGTCACGAAAGAAGACTTAATTAATATTTCAGAGGAAATAAGGGGTCTGCAAGCAGTAAATTATCAATCCAGCGACTAAAATCAGCAGTATTTCGCTGCCTGTAAAGGGAGGGAGTATTATCTGGATTCTGCGGTTACTTTTGCCTATTGTAATCCTGATCCTTATTGGGTGTGTACCATATGGATTTATGAATAATCAAATAAGCCTGGACACTTATTTAAGGGGACTGGATATTTTCTTTAATGCTTTATTGGATTTTAGTTTTTATTATTATAATGAGCATTCACCTCCCCGAGAACTTTTTCCTGATATTTTGGAGCCTTACTCTTATTCTATGTTACTTATCTTTTCAACAATCATCCTTTCAACCTTGATAGGAATAGTTATTTCATCTGTTTTTTCAGAAATGCCTAAGAAGTGGGCAAAAAAGCTTTCATTCGTATGTTTTCTCAGTGAATCCCTTCCCGATATCTTTGTCGCTGTATCAGCTCAAGCTTTAGTTATTTGGTATTTCAAAAAAACAGATGTCTTACTGTTCAATGTAGCATCTTCTTATAAGGAGCAGGCTTTTTTCATACCTCTCTTTACCTTGTGCATTTTGCCGACCCTTTTCATTACCCGTCTTCTTTTAGTAAGAATAGAAGAGGAGAAAAATGAACCTTATTATTCGATGGCGGTCGCTAAAGGTATTTCAAAATGCAGGATTATGCTGCACCATCTAATGCCCAACACATTAATCTCTTTAATCACCCAGGTAAAGTATCTATTATGGTATATCCTATCTAATCTTGTGATGATCGAATATATATTTAATCTGAATGGTATTACTTCCTTCATCATTCGATTTAACAATCCGGAAGTATTTATTGTTTCAACTCTGCTGCTTTTCATTCCCCTTTATTTATTCAGCCAATCATTACAAGTCGTTTGTTACCGCTCGATAGGGGTGAGGACAGAATGAAGTGGATAAGGAATAATATTTACATGGTCATAGGGCTCTCGATTTTGTTGTCGCTTCTAGTGGTCAGTTTTGTGCACTTATTTCTTTTTCAAAATGAAATACCTCAAGCCGAGGCCTCATTTCAAGAATTGAAGAGGTTAGGTCCGCCCCCATACCCTCCATCAGTAGAGCACTGGTTTGGAACAGATCAGCAGGGAAATGACTTATTTTCAATGATGATATCGGGAGCAAAATATACTCTTAGTATTGCAGTTGGCGTCACTATCGCCAGAATGGTATTGGGCTATGCGTTGGGTTATTTCATCTCAAATTTTAATAAAAGAACTAAGGTTCAGATAGAGAGTTTAACAGAAGGATTCAGGTACATACCTGCAACGCTTTTTTGCTTCATTCTACTGTATCCAATAAACATCTCGATCGCTTTTAGCTCCAAGGAAAAAATGATAATACAACTAGTATTAATGATATTAATTTCATTGCCAACGCTCTCGCTTGTAATCTTAGAAGAGGTTAATTCAGTTAAAGAACAGGAGTACTTTTTGGCGGGTAGAATGTTGGGCGGCAATAAAATTCACATGCTGTTTCACCACATTGTGCCGGTATTAAGGAAACGGTTGAACATTATTACAGTTCAACAATTCGTTCAAGTGTTAATCCTTTTGGCACATTTAGGGTTATTACAAATTTTTGTTGGAGGGACTAGTATCCAGTCGTCTATATCTGGAGATTCACAGATTACGTTATCAACCACTTATGAATGGTCAGGTTTAATAGGTACTTATTTTTACTACTTGCCATTGGCTCCATGGTTGCTGCTTTTCCCAGTTGGATTCTTCGCTCTCTCAGTATTTGCAGCCAATCTTATTTTATTGAATATGAATAGGTGTGAAAGTGTGGAATTTATTCAAAAACAGAACAAAGAGGAGAAAAAGGTTAAGAATACTTCTGTATATACACTTTCAGAAAAACAACTTAATCAATTTGAGATGATTAATAAAGGAAAGGAACTTAAATTATGAGATTAAAAGGGGTAATGTTATTAGCAGCTATTATGCTAGTTCTATCGGCTTGTTCCGAAAAAGAAACAGTGGAGAACAGTGAAGAAGTAACAGAAGTGTCCGTGGATTCCTTGTCAGATAAGCCAATTAGAGATTGGCTGGGTCTCAACACAAATCAAAAAAATGAAATCATGCTTGAGGAGTTAGAAAAAACGGGGCTGGAAAAGAACGAATATCTGGAATGGTACCGAACAGCAATAAAAGAAATGGATAAAATGGCTTCTAATCCAGACTTTCAAAATGAAACCATCGGTAGTGGGATAAAAAAAGAAGTTGAAATGGTTCTTATATATATTGAAGATACAAAAGGCAGGGACTGAATGTAAGCTAATGAACTTTAGTAAATGACGTCTCACTTAAACTGGCGTCATTTATAATTAACAGGCATCCTGCAATTGTTATGGTATATGGCTATTTTAAAGGAGGGGTTTCTTATTATTATAATTCAAATTATAATTCAAATTGTTAATCAACCAATTGGAGAAAATAGATGAAGAAGGTGATCATCATTTTATTTTCTATTAGTTTTTTGTTATTTGGTGGATATAGTATTCTTTCAAATACCGATAAAGATATTATTAAATTCGATGGCCGAATTTATTCTAATATCACCGATGCTCACTGGTTTGAAGAAGAAGAAAAAAACAGATATCAAAAAGGTGAAAGGCTTGGTGAAATTAAAAGAACTTCAAATTCTTCTCTTTTGATATGGAACTTCTCGGCAACAAAATTACCGGAAGGAACCACTATATATAAAACAGATGAAACAGAAGTAGGGACACCGTTACTCATTCTTGCAGAGGGGGATAACGGGGAAATCTCATTCTATAGGTGGCTGCCGGAAGAGTAAAAATCAAAATCTATATAAATGCTCACCTAAGAGTGCGTTTGCCAAAAGATAAAATGCTTAATGTAAAACTCTTTTAATAATGTAATTACCGATAGTGACGACAAGGCCATTTTTACAGGAATTTACTGTAAGTACATAGAATATTTAACTAATAGGATTCCCTCTCAATAATAGGGAGTTTAGTAGAAAAGAGGGGGAGAAACCATGAGTGGGCAAGTTCAAACGTTGGATAAATCTATCGACCTTGAAGATGGAGTAAGATTAGTTTATCAAGAACCCAGAGAGTTTTTTCGATATCATTCCATTTATCACGGACAGAAGTATGCGGGGTACTTTTTCAGAAGGTCTCAGGAAACAATGATGGAAATCGCAACCATCTTTGACTGTGGTTATTTTATCAAAAAGGATGAACATATCATTGGCGGTGTATTCCTGAAACCAAATTTTATGTGTGATTTATTTGTTGTACCACCATATAAAGATTATGAAGGGTTAGTCACCAAACTTTTGAATTATCTAAAGAAGATATCCAGTAACGATGAGAAAATAATCCTTAGAGACGTTGTGGAAGAGCAAGTTGCTACTTACGAACAAAATGGCTGCAAGGTTCAAGAAGTCAATTATTGGATGATTCGACCTACACAACCAATGCAGGTGGTGCTTCCTGAAGGGTACAGTTCCAAGACGGTTGAGCAAGAAGATACCGATGACATTGCCGGTTTAATCATGAAAGCCTATAAAGCTAATCCAGCTTATAAACAAATAGGATCCAAAGAGGATTATGTTCAGCATGTGAAAGAGTTCATAGAGAACTACAAGAATTATGAGATCATGAATGAAAGTTCAAGAGTGATAATTGAGAATAGCACCAACATGATTGTTGGTGTCTGTCTGCACATGGAATTTGAGGAGTATCCTCTCATCATGAGTTTGGCGGTGGACCCAGAGCATCAACAAAAAGGTCTTGGACGATTCTTGTTAACCCATTCTATAAACATTTCAAGTAAAGAGTACCCGGCTACCCGGTTAGCTGTCATCCAAGACAATCCAGCAATCAAGCTTTATGAAGATCTTGGTTTTATCAAGAATAAATCGATAACAGAGATGTATTTAGTGACTGAATAAAAAAGCAAGGGGGGACGATGGCTGAACAGCATCGTCCCTTGCTTGTTAATGCTTAAATAAAGTGTATGTATTTGGGGATTCTAGAGGTAAAAGTCAAAACGAGGTGAATCAATATGATCAAACGTTTCTTAATTATAATCGGGCTAGTAATTGTCTTTACCCCTCAGCAAAATATTATGGCAGAACCAGCTTCAAAGGCAGAGGGTCTATACGTCACAACGGAAGACATAGTGAGAGATATTATAACTCCAATCATCGATAAAAAAATGCTGAAAGAGTATGGCGGTCAACAATACTATGACTGGAATCTACAAAGAATTATCGGAATCAAGTACAATGACAACCATTCGTACGATATATCCGTCCAGGTGAATATCCCTGTAGAAAATGCTAACATGAAAGAAGACTTCGTAAAGGTTCGAGTCTTTCCATCATGTGAGAGAGGGAAAATAAAAATTCAGAGATGTACTCACGGTTTTAAAGTTGAGATTGTTGAATTTAAACATTTGTCTAGATAAAAGGTGGCTTCCTGCGTTGAACCAGGATTAATGGTTCTTAAGGAATTTAAAAACATAGAAATCGGACAGAGGCCTTCACCACTGACCGATTTGTGCTATTTCTTAAGACATTTTATCCAATTACAATTCACTCTCGGACTCCCGCTCTAACCGCTCCATCTCGGCATGGGTCATTGGAAACCCGTTGGCCTGCCATTCGGAGCGATAAGTAGAATCCAGTTTCGTCAGGCCGATTTCTTCCTCTTCATAAGCGGCATTAGGGCTTTCTTCAAAATCGGACCGTAAATCATGCTTCGTATCTATGTCCTGATCCACAGGGAAATTTCCCTTTCTTCGTTTATTATAGATGGCTGTCGCCAATGCTGCACTGCTCGCTGACAGCAGTGAACCCATAAGTACATTTCTTGCCCTTTTGTTCATTAAAATCCCTCCATTTTTACAGGATACTCTTATGTTCAAGTTTTTCACCGGTCCATGCTTATCATGTGTGATAAATATTTCCTGTAAGAAAAATTCATAGCTGTCCATCCTAATAAACATAGCTTTCCTAGTACAACTGTGGTACCATTTACCTTTAAAGGAAAAGGACGTGAATATATGATTACAATCGAAATTCCAAAAGTGGACGTTTCCATTACAGAGCGTACACAATCTCCAAATAGCAATGAACCGGTGATCAAATCTGTCGAAGGATTCATTGACCTTCATCAAATTCCAAGAGACAAAGGCGGCATCATTTTGTTTTACAACATCAATGACGACCTGTTGTTCGTGGGAAAAGCAAGGAAGTTAAGACAGCGTGTGAAAAAGCACCTGGAGGATAACGTTTCTCCATTGAAACCTCATCGTGAAGAAGTCTACCGAATCGATGTCATGTTTGTTGAAGATGCGATGGAGCGGGAGATTTATGAAACGTATCTCATCAACACTCTGCAGGCAAAATACAATGTGGACAAAGTGTTTTATAAGTAAGGTGTGTAAATGAGTGGCTGAGATCTAAAAGATCGCAGCCACTTTTTTTATGGTATCCAGCTTTTTGAGGGACACTTAAATGAAGACATTCGTTTCTTTGTTAGTGTAGGTGACAAATTAAAGCGTATTTTTCGTAGTTCTGCTATTATCAGGGTAATAACCCATTTGAGGGAGTTGTTCATATGAAAACAGAAAAAGAAAAAATGCTGGCCGGCGAAATGTACGATCCCGCTGATCCTGTTTTGATGAAAGATCGAGAAGATGCAAGAAGACGGGTGAGGCTTTATAATCAAACGAGCGAAGCAGAAGGGGAGAAGCGCACCGCTATGTTGAAGGAGCTGCTGGGTTCGACGGGTGAGTCGGTTTATATGGAACCGAATATCCGGTTCGACTATGGATACAACACGCACGTAGGTGAAAACTTTTTTGCCAACTTTGACTGCACTATACTTGATGTTTGTGAAGTCAGGTTCGGTGATAACTGCATGCTCGCACCTGGCGTACATATCTATACAGCGACTCATCCACTGAATCCCACTGAGCGCAATTCCGGCAGAGAGTATGCCAAACCAATCAGTTTCGGTCATAATGTCTGGATTGGCGGAAGCTCCGTCATCAATCCGGGTGTGACGGTAGGTAACAACGTCGTGATTGCTTCGGGAGCCGTTGTGACAAAGAATGTCCCCGATAATGTCGTTGTCGGCGGCAATCCTGCAAAAATCATCAAGCAGCTTGATATCCAGCCCTAACTTGATGTCTTTTCGTGATATAGTTCAAATCTTTGACAACCAAAACTGTAAATAATAGTATTACAGTATCGTTTTAAAAAGCTTAGACACTGTTTAAGCTTTTTTTAGGATTTAACTGTAACTTATAATTTTACATTTTAACATGAATGAGGGGCAGGGATTTGGGAATATTGAATGCATGCCTTACTTCTTTAAAAGAAAGGACTAATTGAAATGGCAAATATAAATATACCTGTTTCCGTGTTGAACCTGGCACCGATCCGCCAGGGCCAGAATTCAAAGGATGCCATCGATTCTATGATCGACTTGGCTCAGGCAACGGAAAAAATGGGGTACACCCGTTATTGGATTGCCGAACATCATAACACCGCCACACTCGTAAGCTCAGCGACATCCCTTTTAATCAAACATACACTCGAACACACGGAAAAAATCCGCGTAGGCTCAGGCGGGGTCATGCTGCCGAACCATTCGCCGCTGGTCGTGGCAGAACAATTCGGTACAATGGCAACCATCTATCCTGACCGGGTGGACTTGGGACTAGGCCGCGCGCCTGGAACTGACATGATGACGGCCAGTGCACTTCGGAGGTCTAACACACAGGAAAATGTCTATACCTTCCCGGAGGATGTTCAACAGCTGTTGACCTACTTCGGCACAGAAGAGGAGCAAGGCTATGTCAAAGCGTTCCCTGGAGTAGGCACCAATATCCCGATTTATATCCTGGGTTCTTCCACAGATTCGGCATATCTGGCAGCCAAACTCGGCCTGCCGTACGCTTTTGCATCTCACTTTGCCCCAAGGCACATGGAAGAGGCATTATCCATTTATCGCAGCCGGTTTCAGCCATCAAAGTACCTGGACAAACCGCATGCCATTGTCTGCCTGAATGTCATCGCGGCAGAAACAGACGAAGACGCCAAACTACAGTCAACGACCATGCAGCAATTCTTCCTCAACGTCGTCCGGGGCACACAGAAGCCAATGAGTCCTCCTGTTGACGACATGGATGAAATCTGGACCCTGTCTGAAAAACAAATGGCCGAACCCATGACGAGCGTAACCTTGATGGGAAGCAAACAAACGGTCAAAGAACAATTGACCCGGTTCCAGGAGAAATACAACGTAGATGAAATCATGGCGGTTTCCTATATTTATGACCCTGAAAAACAGAAGCGCTCTTATGAAATTTTCAAAGAGATTGTGGATGGGGAGTAAGCGGACTGATTCTGATTTTGATTCAGTAGAAAATCTTAAATAGTGTAATACGTAGAGTGCCGATTTCAAAGGATTTGGCACTCTTTTTTAGGTTACCTTTCTTCCAGGAGGCAATGCCAGTAAGAAAGGAGATTGTTTTTTGCCTTTAAAGGCATTCTAGAGGCATTATCTTAGGTAAATGAACTGGCTTTTTGCCTCTAGAGCCTTTCTAGAGGCACTTTCAACAGAGAAGGGTCACGCTTTGTGGCTTTAGAGCCTTCCTAAAAGTAAATTCCACCCTTCTATAGATTCACATTGCCTTTCAATATTTGATAAATCCTTTCGTCATAATTCACTTTAGTATCTTTAAGTAAAATAATAGATTGCTTCTCAAATTAATTTTTGAAATAATTGGTATATGAGTAATGTTTTTCAAATCCTTTGGTGAATGGTTGGAAAGAGGAAGCGGCATGAATAATTCTATAATTATTAAATATGTAATTTTGTTTATCTTGGTTATTGCCATATTGGGCATGTGGAGCATAGGAGAGCAGCAGGACTCTCATATGGAACCTCATCAAGCCATACAAGCGACCGAGGAAGGATTAACATTAATTCCAGCGTACAAAGGGGAAGATCAGTCTTTGTACTTCTTCATTAAAGACAGAAACAACCTCGGAGCTGTCTATGTTAATAAGGGAATTTTCGGATGGAAAAGCGGTATGCTTACATGGGGACCCAAGGGGAGTATGAATAATTTTGACAAACTTGGAGGCTTTCAGATGCATGGGGAAAATTTGGTTTATGGCCTAATCAGGCTTGGTCAAGAGCAGTCGGTTAGAGTAGATGAACATGAAGCTGACTTATTGAATCTTGCTATGTTACCTTCATCAGTAGTACAGGAGCATCATTTAGAGGGATTGTTTCTTTGGTACTTTGAGATGGATGATCAATCTGAGTATGAACAGGTTAAGTTACTACACAAGGATACTCAAGAAATCATTCAATTAATAGAATTATAGATTGTAGTGTACACTTGCATTCCTAATTGAAAGTACAGAGCAATAACATTAATAGGAATCAACCTTACTTTCTAAAGTGTTTATTGAGTAACGAATTTAAAGCATTCTTGTTAATAAGTCAGCAGTACCTTAAAGATTTTAAACTTAATCTCAATACTTATCTTTTTCATCAACAGATTCTTCATAATAAGCAAAGGAATGTGTGTAATGACAATTCTCTCTTTTATAGCGATTCTTCTAGTAGGAATCGGAGCAGGTTTTATAAATGTGTTGGCTGGCGGAGGGTCGCTGCTCACTATGCCAATGCTGATATTTTTAGGTCTTCCTTCATCTGAGGCTAACGGAACAAATCGTATTGCTTTGATGGCACAAAACATTGTCGCCATTGCTTCCTTTGGTAACCACGGCTATTTTGATTGGAGATTCAGTACGATGCTTGCAGTCCCTGCACTGATTGGTTCTATTCTTGGAGCAAAGTTTGCTATATCTCTTCCAGATGAACTATTTAATCGCATACTGTCGGTGGTCATGATTATTGTGCTGGCCATCATCATTTGGAAACCCCATACGAAAATTACTCATGGTTCCTACCCAAACACCCTCTCTAGAAAGATAGGTTTAGTTTGCATTTTCTTTTTAGTTGGAGTGTATGGCGGTTTTATCCAAGCTGGAGTTGGATTTATCATCATTGCTGCATTATCGCTGGTTACTGGATTGTCACTTGTCAAAATAAACAGCATCAAGGTATTCGTCGTAGCCGTTTATACGGCATCGGCCATGGCTGTATTTATCATAAATAATCAAATTCATTGGGGATACGGCATTACTTTAGCGATTGGTACGAGTTTAGGAGCGGTGATAGGAAGTAGATTTGCAGTGAAGCGTGGAGAAAAATGGGTTCAGCGTATTTTAATAATTGCCGTGCTGATTATGGCGCTTAAACTGTTTTTCACATAGTGAATTCAGAGCAGCCTCTTTCTTACATAATTGTAATTAAGGAAATTGACAGTCAAAAGGTTAGTTCTTTTGTAGGTGTAGTAATAAATAGTTAAGTGAAACCCTAATTGGATATAGATGATTGTAATCTTGGGTACCACTACATAATTTTAAAAAAGTCATAAAAGGGATACATAATGTGCTGATTTAATCCCATTGCCAAGCAGATACCCTGTATGTCTGCTTTTATTTAAAGGCAATGACCTCATTATCGTGTGCCTAATTAGGGGGATTTTAATGAAAGAACATGAAGCAAATGAAGAAGTACTGACAGGTGGCAATGTTTCTAATGTTTTTCGATCAGGCAATACTGTACGGCGGGAATTAAAGCCTGACAGCTCAAGGACACATCAAATTTTAAGGCATTTGGAAGACAAAGGGTTCAGTTATGCCCCCAGATTTTTAGGTATCGACGATAAAGGCAGAGAGATTTTGTCTTTTATTGAAGGCGAAGCCGGTAACTATCCTTTAAGGACATATATGTGGTCCGACGATGCATTAAAAGAGATCGCAAGAATACTCCGCAAATATCATGATGCAGTGAGTGACTTTCCGATTCCTGATGACTGGACCTCCTTGGACAATACTCCCGCTGACAAAGAGGTTGTTTGTCACAATGACTTTGCCATCTACAATATTATTTTTCATGAGGAAAAACCAGCTGGTATTATTGACTTTGATCTTGCTGCTCCCGGGCCCAGGCTGTGGGATATTGCTTATACCCTCTACACGTGCGTCCCATTAAGCAGGCTTTATCATACCGAAACCGGTGATGCGGTTTATTATAACTCTGTAAAAGATTCCGATCGTATTATGAAAAGAGTTGTATTGTTTTTTGAATCATATGGCGCAGAGAAACCGATTGAAGGTTGGCTGGAGATGGTAGTACAAAGGTTGGAAGGCTTATGCCAATTCATGAAACGTAAAGCCAGTGAAGGGGATCAAGCTTTTCAAAAAATGGTGGAAGAAGGTCATTTCGAACATTATCAAGAAGATATTAAATTCATACGAAATCACGAGAAAGAGTGGATGTAAATCAATAAGTTAGTTGATTAGAAAGGTTTTGGCCGTCCATAAAGTTGGACCGGCCATTTTTATTATGTACATTTTATCCAGTTATGCACGCTTCCTGCTGCTGTCAAAATAATCACAAAAGATTTTGAAACTTTTCACTGGCTGAGTCGTAAATCAACTATGAAGATATTTTACCGGATGGGGAGGGGTAATCATGTCAGTAGTTTACATTTGTCTCGGTATCATTTCTTCAGCAATGTTTCTTTACTACTGGGGAAGGTCCGGATTAGAGAAGGAACGTCAGTAGAGAGTAGGAACAATAAAATACATAATAAGTAGAAGCGGGGGTATTTGCAGATGAAAAAGAAAGTTATAGGCACGCTGGTTTCAGCAATAGTGTTCGGGTTACTGGTTTGGGGAGCAAGCTTAATCTTATCGTTTAATTTCTTGGATTGGGCTTTCTTTATCGGGATGGCGATTTCCGTTGTACTCTACTTCTTTAACAGCAGCGGGGGAATGTTATCAAAAAATGCCACACTGGATGCCAGTACGGCAGGGTGGAAGATCCAGCAAGACAACGAACTGAAAGCCAATGTCGGCTTTGTCTTCTACGGAGCGGTTTTGTTTACGGTTGTTAGTTTTATTGCGATGGTCTCTACTTATTATTAAGCTTGTCGTTAAAAAAGATATGGTAATGGATGAAAACCGAATTTCTACAAATAACACCCAGAAAAATTACTTTCTGGGTTTTCCACTTTTTTTGAAGTTCCTAATCAAAGAACCAGGAATAACTATGAGGTAGCCTTGAGTTCTGTTTCCTCCGCAAAGTAAGGGGCTTTACTTGGAAGTAATACCAACCTTATTAGGAATATACTTAGCACCAGCATTAAGGTGGAAGCAGCAATGACACTGAATCTTAACGGTATGTTTTCTCCGGTAAAGCCAATCAGCAAGATAAAGATAACCTGTAAAAAACTTTGAAACAATCCGTAGAGGCTAGAGATGCGTCCCATCATTTTTACCGGGACGTTATTTTGGTAAAAGGTCATAAAACCAGTACCTGAAAATGAATTAAAAAAGCCCAGCACCATAAAACCTATAGCAATTGTCCAAAAAGAAACAGAGAATGCATATATAAGATAGCCTGCCGACACCATCAAATAACCAATGGCTATCATGGCTTTGATAGACAATCTTTTCACCGCTAGAGAAATAGTTACTGCTCCTAGAATAGAACCTACTCCTGTTAAGCTAATTAGAAGACCGTACTCAGACTCCGATAAATGTAAAACTTGTTGAGTAAAGACCACTTCTTGAGCATCCATACCAAGAGCGACAATCATAAAAAGTTGGGCGAGGAAGTATACCTTCACAACAAATACATTCCTGTGACTGAATTTCATAACATCTTTCCAGTCACTTTTTAAAATTCCCAAATCAATTCTTTGAAATGTCTTATCAGAATTTACATCTGGCAATAAATACAGCATTATAGCTGAAATGACAAAAGACATAGCATTAATCCAAATGGCAATATGGACAGAGGTAATGAGAAGCAATGCACCTGACACGGCCGGGCCGATTAAAAAGGCACTGGAAGAAATCAAACTTCTAAAAGAATTAAATTGTTTCCTTCCTTTCTCCGGGATTATATTGGTAATATACGTAATAGCCGCTGGTTCAAAAAATGCTTTGGTGATTGAAAGAAAGAATAAGCATACATAGATAAGCCAAATTGAGCTGAAGAGAGGGATCATTGCCACTAGGATAGCCCGTATAATGTCAGTACCTATCATTATCCGCCTTAGGTTCAACCGGTCAATTATACTCCCCGACCAAAATTTCGTTAACATTGAAGAGATAGGACCAATAATCCACAGGCCAGCTACAGCAGCTGCGGAATTTGTTAACTGAAAAACCAAAACATTAATGGCTACCAGATAAATGAAGTCACCTAGAGTGGAAATCCCCAAACCAAACAATAATAAAAATGAATTACCTTTCTGCGAAAAGCGTGATCTATTAATAAAGACACCCCACTTGCTAAAGTCTAATAGTAACACTTTCCACAGCGAGTTGGAAAAGACCTGTAAATAGCTTCAGGTGTCACAGAACATTCATTAATTTACAAATTCCTTGTTGTCATGTTAAAACAGACTCTTGCTGGCCTGATTAGCTCGTAAACGGGCCATCATCCCTGCAAAAACGGACTCTCCTTGGCCCGAATACCTTGTAAACGGCCTAACATCCCGGCAAAAACAGACTCTCCTTGGGCCGATTAACTCGTAAACGGCCCAACATCCCGGCAAAAACAAACTCTCACTGGGCCGATTAGCTTTTAAACGGCCTAACATCCCGGCAAAAACAGACTCTCCTTGGCCCGATTAGCTCGCAAACGGCCCAGCATTGAAGCTGAAATCGACTCGCCTTGACCCATTTCCAAAATTAGTCCCTCGATCTAAAGAAGAAGCTCTTGTCCACAACCAACACATAATCAACTTCCTAAAAGAAAATACCATTTATCCAAGGTGATTCACTCCTTCATGTAGAAGAATAATAAAGAGACTACATATACATAGACAAAGAAAGGTTGATGACAATGAGCGAGAAGAAAACGAGTGCAGAATCATTTCTGCAAATGGTGGCTTCCGGGAGTGTTCGGGAAGCATTTGATAAATACACAGACAAAGAATTTGTCCATCACAATCCATATTTCAAAGGTGATGCAGAATCGATCATGAGGGCAATGGAAGAAAACGCAGAACAAAACCCCGATAAGGTCTTTGAAGTGCTACGCTCAATTGAAGAGGGAGAAAACGTAGCGGTTCACTCACATGTGAAGCAAAATCCGGAAGACATTGGAGCGGTCGTGGTTCATATTTTCCGTTTCCAAGAGGATAAAATAGTGGAAATGTGGGATGTCGGTCAAATTATCCCGGAAGATTCTCCTAATGAGAATGGTGTATTGTAAGATTCACTCAAAAAAACGGCTGCTCAGGCAGCCGTATTTCATTCATTCTGTTAGAGAGGGCTTGGCTTTTAACAATTTCCCCATTGCTGCCTGAAGGCTCGAAGTTACAGGAATGTGCGATATTTTTATTCCTAAGTGTACCATCGTTTGGGCAATCTCAGGTCTTACTCCTGTCAGGATGGCTTCGATTCCGAGGAGGGATAGCGATTCGACCACTTTAAATATCCTGTTTGCTACCATCGTGTCAATGATCGGTACGCCAGAAAGGTCGATGACCAAATGCTCTAATCCTAGTTCACTGCCCCTTGTCAGCGCTTTGTCCATTAACTCCTGAGCTCTCTTCGTATCAATATCACCTATAAGAGGCAGGACACCGATGGTTTCAGAGATTTTAATGACTGGAATCGACAGTTCTAAGGCTGTGGCCTCTGCCGAATTAATTCTTGTATAGAATTTCCTCGTATACGAGATACTGAGCCAATGAACCGCTCTGTCCACTACCGATTCAAACTTTGAGAGAATTTCATAGAATTGCGGGATTGTCAGGTCATAACGTACCGCTTCCTCTTTGATGATCTCCCCGATTGAATCTCTGTAATCCCACACTTCTTCCAAAGCAATTTCGAGCGGTAAATTGTAATTGACCAATGTATCTACTGCTTCATAGCCCCATTCCTTTAACGTGTTGAAGGATGTATCCAGATCTTCTGTTAATGAGTTAGCATAGATTTCAATTATGTTCTCACGCCACTGATGCAGGTGAGAATCAAGATTAGAGGAGACCTGGTGACTGTTCAGGTTCGTCTTCTGTTTAATCAATTCCTGTTTTTTTGAAAAGATTTTTTCAGATATCTTTAAATTGTAATCTTGTTTCATATAAAAATTTTCTCTCCCTATTTACTGGTGTTTTATTTATGGTAACACCTAAAAAAGGTTTTTTCATGCTCCAATGTGCTGCTATAATACTTTTACTAAGCCAACTAAAATCTGAAAACGAAATGTAATTAGGGAGTAATACTTAAGCTCTTAAAAAATCCCTTCAAGAAGAGAAAGCTCAGACACCATTCTGAGCTTTTTCTATTTTACTTCCTTTTTTGTGCTTTCAGCTTATTGGCTGCTAACTCGGCGGCATATTCCTCTTGAGACTTTCCTTGCTTGGCAGCCTCAGATTGGATTTTTCGGAATTTGTTATCGTTTAAATTCGGCATAATGACACCTCCTTACGAACAAGGATATTATGCACTTTGTGACCCGTTTTATTCGACAAAAAATAGACTCATTTACACACAAAAAAATGATAGTCAAATCGGCAGGTACGGTGTAAAATTAATTTAAATTTCTGAGGGATGCTCTCAGTAAATAATGCCCTTTTCAAAATTTCATATTTCGGCGCTTCCAGTATCAAAAGATTTCTAATTATTTCGAATTCTAATAGACAAGAGGTAGATGAAAGTTGACAATGGAAACTGTAGAATTAGCTGTTAAGGAACAAAGTATTTTTCATTATGTTGGGAATAAAATCAAAACAGAAGATAGAGAGATTAATATTATTGCCAAAATGGAAGAACCACTCATCGTCGTCTTGGGGAATGTCCTGAGCGATGAAGAATGTGATGCGCTAATTAGATTGTCAAAGGATAAGCTGAAGCGGTCGAAAATCGGGAACACCCGGGATGAAAATGAGATGCGGACAAGCAGCAGCACGTTCATGGAAGAGGGCGAAAGTGAAATCGTAACCAGAGTTGAAAAACGGATATCACAAATTATGAATATTCCTTATGAACATGGAGAAGGCCTGCAGATTTTGAATTACAAAATCGGACAGGAGTACAAAGCTCATTATGACTTTTTTAAAAATGCATCCAACCCCCGAATCAGCACACTGGTCATGTACTTGAATGATGTGGAAGAGGGAGGAGAAACGTATTTTCCTAAACTGAATTTCTCTGTCTCCCCGCAAAAAGGAATGGCCGTGTACTTCGAATATTTTTATGACAACCAGGAATTGAATGACCTGACCCTGCATGGCGGCGCTCCGGTCGTCATCGGCGATAAATGGGCTGCGACTCAATGGATGAGACGAAAACAGGTTAAATAAATAATTTTAAGCGTATCAGCATGTTCTGCTGGTACGCTTTTCTTTATAAAAGGGATGTACTCGGTATTAGAAGTAAATACCGCCCATTAAATGATCTAAAACAGTGGATAGATCTTCAAAATTCGGCGAAAGAAAAAAGAATCCAATTAAAAGTTCAGTCCATCCTAATAGCAGGAGGGATAAGTTTGATAATAAGAACACTTTTTATACTTTTCAGCTTTCTGTTTTTGCAATCACCGGTTCATGCAGAGACCAATATTAAAGCAGCGTTCATTCGCGGTCATCAGTTGTGGATCAAAGACGGAATTCAGGAGATTCAGGTAACAAAAGACGCGTATGTGCATTCACCCAAATGGTCATATGACGGCCGGTTTGTTGCTTACATTGATGGCGATGAAGAGGGGAAGAAAAGGGATTTATACATCTATGATACAACGGAGAAAGAAATCTTCCAGCCGTATCTCAATATGAGAACGACAAACTTCAAATGGTCACCAATTAGAAACCAGTTGGCCTATACTTCCGGCGGTGTTTTGAATGTGACGAAGACGAAGAACGGCCGGCCGCATGGATTTGAAAATGTTTCACTAGGTGCAGATGACTTTGAATGGTTTCCTAACGGAAAAGAATTCATTGTTTCTTCCCAGCCAAACCTTCTTCCGACAGGATGGGGACCTATTAAGCTTTTCCGAATTCCTTTAGATGCCCAGTTATCTCCTGAAAACATGAAAGTTTTTTACACTATCGAAATTAAAGATCCTGAGTTTTTCGCTATTACTGCCGATCACTTTAAATGGAGTCACAATGGGAAGTGGCTGAGTTTTCTCGCAACTCCGACGGCTTCATGGTCAACTGACAGTAACACACTATGCGTTTTAACTTCGGAAGGGGAGAAGTTCCATACTGTTGGAAAAATGCTTTGGTATCCACAATGGATGAAGTGGTCCCCATCGGCTGACCATCTTGCCTATATATCAGGGGAAGGGAGATTCTTCGTTGAAAATAAAAAATCAACAATAGCAGACATGCCGGCAGCTATCCAGCAAAAAGAATATACACCCCAAGGGTATGTAGACTTGAATATAGAGTGGTTTACACACAATCGAGTCATTGTCGCACGGTCAAAAGAGAACAAAGAATGGGAGGAGGGGCCGATCCCTACCATGTTCACAGCCCTGTATCTTATCAACATTGATACAGACCACCAAGAACAGATTACCTTTCCAAAGAGAGACAACCTGGACAGAGATCCACAAGTGGTGGGTTCAACCATCACCTGGATGCGCAAAGGATCGGAGCTTTCTACCGGTGATGTTTGGATGAAGGAAAGCCTGAACGGCCCCGAATCCATCCTGATAAAAGAGGTGGATTCCGCTCCTGTATTTTATAAAAATTGAAGTCATGCCTAGGTTTGTACGAAGTTGTACCCCACTATATTTATACTTGGCTTAATAACAAAAACCCTTCCACATGAAGGGCTATTATTTCATTCATTTCTTCACCTATTGAATGGATGAATTCATATGTTTATCATGGAGAGCCGTGACTATTCGGGTTAAATCATCAGCGGAATAAGAAAAATTAATACTTCGAGCACTTTCTCTTCAGCTTCTTTGGATAAGCTCTCTTTTCAGGGATTCTTTTCTCGTATTGTTTTGCCTCTTTTTCATACAACTCACGTGCTTTTTGGTAAATGTAAGTCATGATCATCCCTCCCGAATTTACATAAAACAACCTAACATCATATAGGAATTTATATGTTAGGCTATTTGCTTTCATACTAAATCTTGAGAAAAGAATTGTCTATAGGATAGAAAGAATTTTTTGAATTTTCAAATGGTCGGTATTAAGTTGGATTATGAGTTGAAAGGAATCACGATTAAAATGCATGAAAAGCCATGTCAGGTAGAAGACTAGTAGGGATTCAACCATTACAGAGGTGTATGATGAATAACTCCGGCAATCAACAACAGAACAGGTGGGAGCTCGCCCACTTAAGTATTTTCGGGACAACACAAATTCATTTAAGAAATCCCTATATCATCGCGCTATGGTCCGTGGCCTTTCCCGGTTATGGACATTTGCTTCTTTCCAAGTATCTTAGGGGATTTTCCCTGGTGATTTGGGAGATTTTTATTAATCAATTAACGCATTTAAATCTCGCTATGGTTTACTCTTTTACAGGGAATATTGACGCTGCCAAAGATGTATTAGATGTAAGGTATATGCACTTATACATACCGGTTTACCTTTTTGCGATTCTGGATAGTTACCGTTCCACTGTGGATTTAAATAAAATTTATCTCCTCAATGAAAATAAATCTCCATATATAAGAAAACTCATTATCAAACCTTTTGAAATTAATTACCTGGATAAACGAAATCCCATGATTGCCTTCTTTTCTTCCATGACGATTCCGAGTGTCGGCCAATTGTACACACACCGGATTTTTGGAGCAGTTTTTACCTTGGTCAGTACTGTGATTTATGTCCATTACTCTCATATTCTAGAAGGCGTTCATTACCTGATCATAGGGGATATTGAAAAATCAACAAGTGTCCTTGATGCGCAGTGGCTAATGTATATCCCTTCATTTTACTTTTTTACCATCTATGATTCTTATATGAATGCGGTGGAAAATAATAAATTATTTGAAACTGAACAGAGACAGCATTTGAAAAAGCATTATCAGTCCAAGGACTTTATAATAAAGAAAGGTGTGAAGGTGGAATAATGCAGATATTTGCTACTTTTGACCATTCACAATACTTGGAATTAGCCATTTCCCAATTAGAACAAAAAGGGATAACCGATATCTTTGCGGTCCCATTGGACAACCCTACTGAAATGCCAAAACTATTTGACTCGCTGCATCGATCGGATGGTGTGTCTCTCATAAACAAAGGCATGTTCTTGGCAGTCATCTTTGCCGTCATCGGAGCGAGCAGAGGATTCATCCTTGAGTGGGGACCGATTTACTGGGGTCTCATCGGGGCTGGTTTTGGCTTTGTATTAGGCTTCATCATCGATTTCACTCAAATATTTCTTCAAAGAAAAAAAACAAAATTTTTAAAAGGGAAAGGTGCAGAAGTGATCATGATCATTAACTGCAATGAAAAAGACAGTGATGAAGTAGTGAAGATTCTGTGGGACAATTTATCAATGGGAGTGGCGAAGGTGAGGAATTAACGGGATAAACCTTCTTATATTGAGAGGAAATGCTCAGGGAAACATATCAAAATTTAGGGAACCTTTACAAGCCAAGCCAGAGATCAATTTTTGGTTTGGTGCAAAAGTACCCGAATAGATACATTCCTACTTTATGAGAGGCATAAGCTCAAATTCCCTTGCAAAAATTATTATATATCCAGCTTTTCAAAAACACCCTGAAGCAATGTCTCATGGAGTCCATAGAACCCGGGATACCGATAAATCCGGATAACAGCCAAGTCCACAGAGGAAAACCATCAGTTTTATAGTATATATGTTATGGAGGAACACAAAACAGCCCTGTCTCGGCCAATTATCCGACAGGGCTATAAAAGTGATGACTATTCTATGATGGCTTTGATATATTTAACTGCTTCTTTGACATTGTTCAAGCTTTTGATAGAACTTATGTTGAAGCCCAGTTCAACGGTTTTCTGTGCCAATTTAGGTCTGATCCCAGAAAGGACCGGGTTGATTCCAAGCATTTTCATGATAGAACACAACTTATAAAGGAATTCTATAACCTGTGCATCGATATTGTACACCCCGGAAAAATCCAGGATGACATATTTTATGTCTGATTCTCCTTTGAGTTTTACAGGGAGCGTCTCCAAAAGCAGGTTTGATTTGTCGTTGTCAATCGTCCCAACCAGCGGAATGATGGAGATGCCGTCAGAAACCGGTACGACCGGTGTGGAAATTTGGTGAATTTCATTTAGAAGTCTTCTTTCTTGCTCTTTCCGGCTAGTAATGTCCCGTAATACAGAAAGGATAAAGCGTTTACCTTCATGCATGAAAGGTTGGCAGTATAGCTCGACTTCGACTTCTCTGCCGTCGATTGTGGAGACAGGCTGCTCAATGAGTGGGCCGGTTATATTTTCCTCAAGGCCCATTCGAATTCTTTCTTTTATGAACTCTTTGGATCTGTCAGGAAATACATCCAGTACCTTGGCACCTGCCAGCTCTTCCTTGGAGGCACCAAGAAAGTCTGCTCCTGACTGGTTAATATACACAACTTTATAATCGCTGTGAATAATAATGGTTTCAAACGTATTTTCGATAATATTACGTAAGAGTTCCTGATTTGCATAATCATTGAAATCGATTTTCTGTGGAGTTATTTCCATATTTTCACTCCTAACATCTTAGCTCTCACTCTAGCATAAACCCTTTACTGGTATTTTGCTAGGGATTGAGCGATACTTTTCTAAGAAACTTTATTAGCTGTCATTGAACCGATAAGAAGTCAAGTGGGGAAGGTCGTCTTGTACAAAATAACGATAATTCTTTTAAAAAAGAGGGAGAGAAAGAATGCAGAGAAAGCGCTTGATAATAGTGTTACTGGTCCTTTTAATCATGGCGGCTATCATAACCAATCCGACACGAGGGGACTATATAGAGTTCAGTGAAGAAAAGGTTGGAGATTCCTACCCTGAAGAGACCGACGAAATCTACAATGAAAGAATCAATTTCTATCTTTTTTCTGCTTATACTCCCGTTTTGCAAGGAGAACACGGTATCAGCCATCTTGGTATCTTTGGTCAGTTCTATCAACTATCAGATGGACAATTTGATTATCCATGGTGTTTGGAGCAGTTTAGTTAAGATACTTTTAAACATTGTTGCTAGTTGGATGAGAAAGCTAGTTTCCGCTTCAGGTGTGCGACTCCGCGGAGCGGGCTCAGGAGATTGCTCAACTTTGCTCCTATAACCATTCCTATATACATCCAGACGATTATTCTAAACAAAGCAACAATCCCTTAGAAAACAGCCCTAGTTAAAGAGGGTGGAAAGGCCTTCATCCGACCCCTTATTAGTAATGCTTACCCGCTACTCGTACTCCTACAGAAGAGAACACCTGACTCTAGGGGGATGATTATTCACTATTCGTTACCTTACGCAAGGCAAAACACGTGGATAGGGGTATGATTATTCTCTAATTGTGCCCTTACACAAGGGAAAACATGACTCTAGGGGTACGATTAATCTCTAATCGTGCCCTTATACAAGGGAAACACGTGGATAGGGGTACGATTAATCTCTAATTGTGCCCTTACACAAGGGATAACACGTCAATAGGGGTACGATTAATCTCTAATTGTGCCCTTATACAAGGGAAACACGTGGATAGGGGTACGATTAATCTCTAATCGTGCCCCTACGCAAGGCAAAACACGCCTTAAGGGTTGTGATTAATAGCTTCACATACGTCATGACCTCATTATGTAGATTCGCTGCTGATCTACTTCAGCCATTCTATATGCTTGGGCAATTCCCAGTTCTCTCATTGCCTGCTTCGAGACCTTTTTGAATATGAGTGTTAACTGAAACTCTTCCAAAAAAGGAAATGGATCGACTGTTACTTTATGAGAGTCCTGCCAATGAGCAGTAAGCGGGTCTCTTCGGGGGTTAAACAACTCTGTATTCCTAAATCCCTTTTTAAACCAAGGGTGCTCATGATCTTTTTCAACACCCGGTTCGTTTAAACAGAGATAGAGGGATAAATCATCGGAAAACTGCAGTAAACGAAAATGCTGATGAAGCAGGTCCTCATCAAGAACAGGGAGATTCTTTTTAATATTCTTTTGCCTTTTGGATTCTGCATGTAGAAAATGGAGGCCATCAGGATTTTTAGTTTGAGAAAAGAAAGAACAGAAATGCATGCTGCAAAGGAGGGCTGCATAAACGTTAATAGTTTCTATTTCATCTAGGCCGATCGTGTAAAATGCAAGCTTTGGTAGCAGGGGATAATCTGCAAAAGAGTACGGGGCTTCTGCCGTATCATTCCAAATCGGGGTTTCATCCAAGTCAATCCACCCGCGGTCATGTTCCCGGGCTGCATGCACTACATCCTCAAAAAACTGATTACTTTTAAAGATAGATGGATTAAAATGTCTTGTGATCTCACCGGATAAGTTAGCATGGTCATGCTGTCTGATCATAATGAATGAGTCATTGTTTTCTCTGATTATCATGTGTGTTGCTCCTTTCTGATAGGTTCTATTTAATATTCCTTGGATAAGAAAGGCTATATAGAGGTGGATAACAAAATGATTAAAAGTAAATTATTTGTATAAATGCAGTATAGCTCAGCTTAATTCAAATTTCATGTATTAAGAAAAGCAGGTCTATGCTGGTGTTTACAAAAAGCTTTTAAGCAAAATCTCGATGCTATTAACAACTTTACGAATCCCTCTTAGTAAAAATGACGTTTCTATTAAAATACCTAATCTATAATTTTCAAACAAGTTTGAAAATTACTACTCCCTGTGCCATAATGATGGTAATTATATACAGGGGGGGATCTCCGTTGAAAATGACTGAAAAGAGTCAGGGCCGTCACCTTTCCATTAATGAATGGGAGAAGGAGGCGGAGGGCGTTATTGATAAGAAAGCATATGATTACATAGCAAGAGGTTCAGGAGAAGAAGCGACGTTAAGAGCTAACAGAGAAGCGTTTTCTCATTTTCAAATTTCCCATCGGGTACTACGTGACGTCTCAAACCTCGATACATCTACAACCATTCTAGGTCACACGGTCCCTTTACCGGTTCTTTTTGCACCAATTGGGGTACAGGCGATTGCTCACCCTGATGGGGAACTCGCTTCTTCAAGGGCCGCTGCTACTTTGAACCTTCCCTTTGTTACTAGTACAGTCTCTTCTTATTCCATGGAAGAAATTGCTCAACAACTGAAGGAAACACCACGCTGGTTTCAGTTATATTATTCGGGGGATGAGATGGTAGCCGAGAGCATGATCAAACGCGCGGAAGCGGCAGGATACTCTGCGATTGTTTTGACAGTTGATACACCGATAATGGGTTTCAGAGAAAGTGATCACATCAACAACTATTCACCGATCGGCGAAGGAAGCGGAAGCGGTAACTATTTTTCCGACCCTGTATTTAAAAGTCTATTGAAGAAACCTATCTTTGAAGATAAACAGGCAGCTTTAAAAAAACAGCTCGAACTGTTCGAAAACCCAGCGGTCACCTGGGATGCCCTGCAGAGAATCCGCCAATATACAGATATCCCGATATTATTGAAAGGTGTGGTTCATCCTGAAGACGCGAAACTGGCTATGAAGTATAAGGTGGATGGTTTGATTGTGTCCAACCACGGCGGCAGGCAGCTTGATCACGGAGTCGCAACGCTGGATGTGTTGGAAGAAATCTGTCAGGTGGTTCACGGTGAGATTCCCGTTCTGATTGACAGCGGTATCCGCCGGGGCAGTGATATTTTTAAAGCCCTTGCCTTGGGGGCTTCCGGCGTGTTAATAGGACGTCCGTATATGTACGGACTGGCTTTAGATGGGGAAGAGGGAGTCAGGAAAGCGGTGGAGCAAATCCTAAATGAGTTTGAAACCACGATGAGGCTTGCGGGAACAGTCACTATTAGTGAGATAAATAAAAGTTATTTGGTGTCAAAAAGACATTAAGTACATTCTTGTTGCTTTATACCTTAGAAAAAGTGCAATCACAAGAAGCCTCCTCACTGATTTAGTGAGGGGTTAGTTTGTGTATACTAGTTTTTAGAAGGCAACGGCATAGCGGTTCACACTTATATAAGGTACCTCGGGTGACTGAGGAAAACTATGAGAAAAACACCGTATTATAGAAGCAGCTCATGCTCTATATTGGGTGAAAATGAGAAAAAAACCGTATTATAGAAGCTACCCATGTACTATATTGGGTGATAACGAGAAAAACACCGTATTATAGAAGCCACCCATGCGCTATATCGGGAGCAAATGAGAAAAACACCGTATTATAGAAGCAGCTCATACGCTATATCGGGTGAAAATGATAAAAACGCTACATAATAAAAGTACCCCATGCACTAAAATAGATGATTACACAGTGACCCATATGCTTCTCCATGAAACTTCCACCAACGCTTGTTTTCAAATAACAAATTTTAGCCTAAAGCCTGGAATAACCATAACAGAGAATGGGCATACCGGGCTATGGTCAACCTACCATACTATTCTTTTGAAATAATTCAAATACCCTTGTAAGGTATGTAAAGCAATTCTGCCTAACAAAATCAGGAAAGGGTGTTGTGATAATATCCGTTGCAAAATTACAGCCCGTCAACGATGCGAAGGATCCTGTCTTTCCTTCAGATACAATTGTAAACAACCTACAAGTGTTGATTCTCTATAGTTGTCTATATCAATTTAGAAACTTGGCCCTTTAGTGACAAATCAAGAAGTATTATATTCTTCCGTGGGTATAAAAGTTACACTTATATTGGTATATACATCTATATAATAGTGATGATAGATGTTGTTGAGATAACTTACACAAGCTGTCCAACGAAAGGATGACATAATAATGAGCGCAGATCACCAGGTTATTTTGCTAAAAGGTATGCAGATCTATTCTGAAATTGGCATCGTGAAGAATGGTTATATAAAAATAGTAGACCAAGAAATAGCGGATATTGGTCCGGTTAAAGAGCTAAAAGTAGAAAACGGGTGGGAAATTATAGATTTGCCATTGAATTATAAGGCAGTTCCCGGTTTCATTGATCTCCATATTCATGGGGTGGACGGTGCTGATACAATGGATGCTTCACCCGGCGCTTTAAATACCATGGCCGCCGCACTTCCCAAGGAAGGGACCACCAGCTTTTTGGCAACCACCATTACCCATGATATAAAACATATTGAAAATGCATTAGAAAATGCCGGGACATATATACAAAATTCTCAGTATCCGGCAAAAGCTGAAATTCTCGGCATCCATCTGGAAGGGCCTTTCGTAAATAAGAAGCGTGCAGGGGCTCAGCCTACTCAGCATATTCACGATCCTGATATTAAGCTCTTTAACAAGTGGCAGTTTTTATCCACCAACAAAATCAAAATCGTCACCATGGCCCCAGAACAGACAGGCGGATTGGAAATGATCCGCCACTTCAAAGAAACTGGTGTCATAGCATCCATCGGACATTCTGATGCGACATTTGATGAAGTGAGGGAAGCGGTCAAGGAAGGGGCCAGCCATGTGACTCATTTATTCAATGGGATGAGTGGGTTGCATCACCGGGAGCCGGGCGTGGCAGGAGGTGCCTTTTTGCATGATGAACTGAAAACCGAACTCATCGTTGATGGCATTCATGTACATCCAGAAGTCGTAAAGCTAGCGTACAAACAAAAAGGAAGCCGCGGAGTCATTTTAATTACCGATTCCATGCGCGCGAAGGGAATGGAAGATGGCGAATACGATTTAGGCGGGCAGAAAGTGACCGTAAGTGACGGTAAAGCCGTTTTGGGTGACGGGACACTCGCTGGCAGCATCTTAAAGATGGGCGCAGCTGTGAAAAATATGATGGACTTTACAGGTTGTTCACTGGAAGATGTGGTCGAAATGGCCTCTGTGAACCCAGCTAAACAAATAAACCTTTACCGACGGAAAGGTAGCCTTTCAAAAGGGAAAGACGCTGATATCGTTCTCTTGGATGAGAATCTTGATGTGGTCATGACATTCTGCAGAGGAAAGCTGGCATATAAAAAGGAGGAATAGACCTATGAAGTTAATAGAAGTGAAAGACTACCAGGAAATGAGCAGGCGGGCTGCAGAATTCATTATTGATAAGGTCCGTGCTTCAACAGCTATTAATCTTGGTCTTGCTACAGGGGGCACACCGGTTGGCACGTATGAATACTTAATTCAGGACCATAAGGAAAACCGCACCTCTTATAAGAATGTTACGACCTTTAACCTTGATGAATATGTCGGTCTCTCAGGAGAACACCCGAACAGTTACCTATACTACATGCGTGAGAAATTATTTAACCACATAAATATTCCCCGATCCCAAACTCATATTCCTAAAGGGAATGCTGAAGATATAGAGAGGGAATGCTTGTACTATGAACAGGAGATTGCGATACATGGGGGAATCGACCTGCAAGTTTTAGGAATTGGAAGCAATGGTCACATCGGTTTCAATGAACCCGGAACCTCCTTTGACTCCAAAACCCATATCGTCGAATTGACACCCTCCACTAGAGACGCGAACGCTCGGTATTTTGATAAACCTGAAGATGTGCCTTCTAAAGCCATCACTATGGGGATTGCCTCCATACTAAAGAGCAGGGAAATCCTTCTCTTAGTTTCAGGAGAAAAGAAAAGGAAAGCACTGACACAACTTCTTGAAGGGGAAGTAAATGAACGATTTCCAGCTTCTATTTTGAAGATTCACCCTTGTGTGACAATCATTGCTGATGAAGCAGCAATTTCAAAAAATGTGCACACGTAAGAAATATAATTATAATTTTACTTTGGCTAAAGGTGTCCAGTCTGACGAAGATGCCTTTTTTTGTGCCTTTAAGATCATTTGCCCTTCTTAAAATAAAGAAACGTACACGAACGGGCATAACTCACGCAAGAACAAGCAAAATAAGAACGAAGAAGCAGGCGGAATGTCAGTTGGTATTCCCTGCTTTATGAAACCCTTCATGAAAGGAAGGTGATAAAATGTCCAAGAAAAAGAACAAAGACCTTCAGCACAACAAAGCAATGCAAAAAACTGACGTAGAATTTGCACAAAACGGCCTTGAACAAGTCGCACTAAAAGCACAGGAAAGAAAAAAATAAAACACTTCACCACTCTAAAGCACTAAGAGGGACAGTCCCTCTTAGTGCTTTAATGTGTTAAAGCGCCAATTCCTGCTGGGCTTTTAACTACGCTCTTCTTGAAGTTTGGCGTTTAATTAGACTACATAAAAAACAGATTGATGAATCTTCAAAAGTTTGAAATAATTGGTATTAAGTAGTAGGTGATAGGGGTTGAACGGATATGAGGATGCCCAAGGAACGAAAGATAACCATATCTTTAGCGTTGTCTGCTCCCTCGATTAGTACCGGGGGTATGGCGCTGAAACAATTTCTGAATTTTACTCAATTAGTTGGCTGGATGGGGTGCTTGGCTGCACAAATTACTGCACTTCTTCAAACCATCAAGGCTCAGAATAAAACTTAATTGACCTTTTCTACTACTACCACTTGTTAGTGAAATCCTTTAGAACCCCTATGAAAGGAGTGTTCAGTTTGTTTTTAATTAGTGTCCTTATATTTTTGCTTTCTGGCTATTATTTTATCCTTAAGCTTATTGAAGCAGTGCAAGATGTGGGTTCGCATCGCTTTGCCGCCTTACTATTTATCATATGGGCTTCTTCAGGTTTAATTTTAGCTGCGCAAATATAATCAAGTAATTTAACGCAATGTATTTCACCGTTTTAGTAAAAGAACCGCCGTATCCTATTAAAAAAATGCATTTATCAATTGATCATTGAGGTATACATATGAAAATAATATTAATAGCATCATTTCTTCTTCTCATCCTTCAGAGCTGCAGCCAAAAGGATATGACCACCAGCAAACTCACTATTACCGAGGTTGACCTCGAAAACACCCCTTCATAAGTCAGCGATTTTATCGAAAGTGTGTTGATGGACGAAGATGGATCTTGGAACGGGATATATATAGCGGAAGACAGCGGACATAAATATCTTTTTCTCAGTCAGGAATTTCTGGATGAAGGAAAGGCTTTTGGGAAGGTCGATGTCGAGGGAGAGGGCGATCAACTGAATGTCTATCTCACAGACCAACCAGGTGAATCAGACCAAAAGCCTACAGGCGGCAAGCTGTATTATATTGAGACAGATAAAAACTATGAATTTCTAGATATCTTTAAAAATGGGGAAGAGACGTACAAATCAGTCGTAACCGCCATCGATTGATGACACTTTAGTACACTAAAAGGGACTGTCCCTCTTAGTGCGTTAAAGTACTAAAGCGCAACCTAAACAGATAGAGAAGAGGTGAGGAGATGAGCAGACTGGCGATCATTACAATAGGAAAAACTCACAGCGGTAAAACGACGTTTGCTGGACAGCTGGAAGAAAAACTTCATGGTTCAGTGGTTATCGATCAGGATAATCACGCTGCATTTCTTAATACATTTTATAAAAACATGCTGCCGGTTAATGGCCCGAACACACTGAAATATGCCGTCTCGCAGACCATTCTCGATTTTGCCGCCGACGAAACTGATTCCCATATTATCCTTTGCAATTCAAACCGGCATCAAGAGGGACGGAAAAAAGTACTAAAGTACTTTCGAGATAAGGGATTTCAGACCATCCTGGTACACTTTGAAATCCCTGATGAGATTCTACGGAAAAGAATAGCTGAGAGCAAGCGGAGTATCAATATATTCAGAAGTGCCTCTACATTTGCAGAAGTTCTGGAAAAACAGAATAAAGAATGTGTAGGGAAGCCGGGTGATAAAGAAGCTGACCAGCTTTTTGTCATCAGGCATCCTCAAGGAGCCGAACAGGTCATCGATGATATCGTTCAACTTTCACTAAGAGGAAAAGGAGAGGATAACCATTAAGATCTTTGTTGCTTTTGCCGTTCCGATTCTTACTATTTTATCCTGGTTAGCCATAGGTTACTGGTCTAAATCGACGGGGGTGTACCTGGAAGAAGTGGAGAAGGAGAAGAAGAAGTAAAAAGGTTAGAAAGTTCTTGTAAAATAAGAAAAGACCCCTTTATTTCAAAATTAAGGGGTCTTTAAAAGGTGATCGATTTCTTCTTCGGTAACGACTTTCCAAGTAATATCGTTAAAACTGTCTCTTTCTGCATGATTTAACAGAAGATCAATATCTTCCTGAGTCATTTTCTTTATGAAGGTATTCATGATGTCTCACCAATCCTTTCGTTACAACGTTCGAAAGGAATTTCTTATTTATGAGGGTCTTGTCCAGTATTAAAATAGGAGAGTAAAAGATAACTCTATTCCAGCCCAGGATTTATTTCAGTTATCAATAGCCATATTTTAAGGAGAGAAGAAAATGCATGCACTATTAATCGGAGCGACAGGAGCCACAGGTAAAGACCTGCTGGATTTATTGCTTAAAGATCATTATTTTCATCAGGTAGACATATTTGTAAGACGGAAGGTTGATTTCGAACATGATAAATTAAGGGTACACGTTATTGACTTTGATAACCCAGAACAGTGGAAGCATTTGGTTAAGGGGGATGTTCTTTTTTCTTGTTTGGGAACAACCCTTAAAGATGCGGGAAGCAAAGAAGCTCAATGGAGAGTAGATTATGATTATCAATACCAGTTTGCTAAAGCCGCAAAAGAAAACAATGTAAACCAAATCGTGCTGGTATCTTCCGGGTTGGCTTCCGCTGCTTCACGCTCCTTTTATTTACGAATGAAGGGGCAGTTAGAAGAAGCTGTAAAAGCATTGAGTTTTTCAAAGTTAGTAATCTTTAACCCGCCAGGATTGCTACGGAAAGATAGTGATAGAACAGGTGAAATTGTGGGAATGAAAGTCTTGAAGTATTTTAATAAGATTGGAATTTTCCGTTCATATAAACCTATGCCGACGCACATATTGGCTCAAGCCATGTTGAATTTCAGCAAAATTAATGAAAAAGGAATTTTTTCTTTAAAAAGCCATGCGATTTGGGAATGTGTCGGAGCTAAATAATGTAAGAAGGGTTTTTATGAGGAATTAGTGTATTTATGAAGTGAAAAAGGGACTTAATTAACAATAAATATTGTGTTACACCCAATCCCACCTATAGGATTGATTTAGTCTATAAGGAATCGGATGTTTTTCTTTAACAGAAATCTCTTGGGGGATTAACGGAATGCCTAGTACCAGCGGAAAGTCCTCGGTGTCAAAAGATCATCCGAAGGGAATAAAATGAAAAACCATCTTTTTCTCTTCGGAACCTATGCTTGTCGGGGCTGAACAGGGCGCTTTCACTTTCATACAGGCGAACCGAAGGCGGCTTACCGTACACCGTCCTAAGTTATGACTGAAGTGGAAACCAAGCACTCACACCCAGCTAAACTTCTAAAGGTTTATCTACACCCATCTCCCGTGAAATGGGTTTCTTTATAATGATCACAAATAAACTGGCCATTCCGCAAAAGAGACCTGCCAGGATAAAGGCCCAGGTGTAAGAATCGAACAGTTTAAAGATCAAGCCTCCTCCATAAGCCGCTACTGCTGCACCTGCCTGATGCGAAGCAAAAATCCATCCATATACAATCCCGCTTTTCTCAACTCCAAACACCTGCCTCGAAATACCGACCGTTGGAGGGACGGTTGCAATCCAATCCAGTCCGTAAAAAACAGAAAAGATGATGAGCAACACATAAGAACCTTCCGATAAAGCCAAAGGAAGAAGCAGGAGGGAGGCCCCTCTTAAGCTGTAGTACCAAAAGAGCAGCCATCTGTTGTCAAAACGATCTGATAGCCAGCCGGAAAGTGTTGTTCCGATCAAATCAAAGACCCCCATGAAGGAAAGCAGTGTGGCGGCTGTCACAAGGGGAATTCCATAGCTGATACAGTAGGAAACAAAATGAGTACCAATCAATCCGGTTGTGGAGAGCCCGCAAATAAAGAAGCTGCCTGCAAGAAGCCAGAATTCCTTTGCTTTTACAGCTTGAATTAATCCTTTGAAGGCAATCGTGATCGGATTTTTTCCTTGATCACTTCTCGGTCCTTCATCTTCTTTTTCAAGCCCATAAGGAAGGACCCCGGCATCCCGCGGGGAATTCTTCATGAACAGTAGAATGATGATGAGCATAATAGCACTGAGAGTCATAATTAAGGCAATTGCCCAGCGCCATGACGATTGATTGATAAGGATGGCGAGGACAGGCAGTAGAATCAATTGGCCTGTTGCAGTGCTGGCGGTCAGGGTTCCAAGCGCAAGCCCTCTTCGTTTTACAAACCACTTGTTCGCAATATAAGGGCTTAATACGGTCAAAAACACACCGGATCCAAGACCAATGATGACGCCCCAGATGATCACGAGCTGCCAGGAATTTTGCATAATATATGTAAGCATTGTCCCCGTCAGCAAAGTAGCCATGGAAAGGAGCATAACTTTTCTCAGTCCAAGGACTTCAATCAAAGCAGCCATAAACGGTCCGGAAATTCCATATAAGAATAGACCGACTGCAAAAGCAAGGGATATGACGGACCGGTCCCAGCCAAACTCTTTTTCAAAAGGATCTATGAACACTCCTGAAGAGGACCGGACAATCCCAGCCACGATAATCGAAAAGAACGTGATAAAAAGGATCACCCAGCTATAATGAATACGACTCTGTTTCAAAAACTTCACTCTCAATCTATATAATGAAGCAATCAATCATTATACTTTTTTCTATATTGTACACCAAGAAATATATATATGGACAATTTTTCCTGATTCATTGAACGGCTGCTTTCTGCCATTGCAACTGTAGTCATCCTTAAACGAGTTATATATGTAACGACGGATGGAGGGTAAATGTTTCAAAATGTTGAAACTTTTTTCACTCATTTTCGTTAATACATAGTATAGAAGAAAAGGGAGGGAATACGATGGCAAATCAGGGGTGTATAAAATGCGGCAGTACCAATGCGGCAACAAAGGAAGTGGCCATGACGGGAACGGGATTATCGAAAATGTTTGATATCCAGCATAATAAATTCGTCGTTGTGTACTGTCAAAATTGCGGTTACTCAGAGTTCTATAATAAGAATGCTTCGTCTGCTTCCAATATATTGGACTTATTCTTCGGGTAGGCAGCATTCACTTACCGGCTCGAAGGAAGACAGGGGCAATGGTTTTACCTGAAACTAATTGTCCTTGTGACTCGTCCAATCACCAAAGGAGGTAGACCATGACACCTATATTGAAATACAACCTTCATCTGCTGATCTTTTTCTTTTCGCTCATGTATTACACATTTGGACAGCAATTGCCGCTGCCGAATTCTTTGTCTCCAGTTTTTTTCATCTTAATGATTTTCGGCTTTATCTTTTCTGCTGTGGCAGGAGAGAGGTTTAAAAAGGGAATAGATCGGCAGCACATCCTGTTATCAAAGATTGTTTGGACACTGCTTTATGCTTCAGTGCTCATGGTTGGCGGGTTGGCTTTTGATACGATTCAACCTTATACCCTACAAGCTGCTTTGCCGCTGGCTGGACTGTATCTTGCGTATGCATTTTGGAAACTGCGAAAAATGAACGTTGCACTTGGCAAGTCATGAGGGTGGGAATGAAAATTCTTTGGGTCATAGCGATATTGCTAGCATCAGCCAGCGTTTTTTATATATTGTACAGCGAAAAGGCTGAGGAAATTCCGCCGGTGAAAGAGGAGCCTACTGAAACGGTTTTCCATGAAGTCCTTGAAACAGATGTAGTTCAGTTAAGGGGAAAACAATACTACTCCTATCCTGGAATTGTTTCTGACCCGGCGGATATTGGAGAAAAGATTGGGGAAGTGAAGGCAAACGTATTTGAAAAAGCATCAGGCGATCCTGCCTATCAACTAAGGGATGGCGATGCGTCTTTTCTCCCCGAAGGTACTCATTTTTATCAAATACGAGGTTTACAGCAGTTCATTGCGGCCGAGTCCGCAGATTCACCCACTGGGTTCAAAATTTATCAAGAGGTTTTTAAGAATCCAGATGATATGGACTTCGACAATATCGCTAATCAAAACATTAAGAAAATAGAAATCTATAAAGTTTCCAATTCCCCGATATTAGAGAACACTCTTTTAGACGAACAAAGGATTTATCAATTTCTGGACGTTTTACGGAAAGGCCAGGTACATTCCAACCCATACAAGCCTCAAGTGTCTGGACCGACATTCTATCAGGCAGTATTCTACTCAGAGGAACCAGTCGCCGAGGTATTCGCCTTTGCTTATGATGGAACGGAATGGTACAGCGGTCATCACACATTCAAAGGACTCGAACGGTTTATATCTATACATAATTAATCAATTAAGGGACCTCCAAAAGGGGGTCTTTTTAGTGATTTAATTTCATATGAATATAGAATCTTCATTTTTAACAGGGACTTTTTTCCTTAATTTCAGTCATATCATTGACATTGATAATCATTTTCATTTAAGATTCTAAGGTATTGAAAATGATTCTCATTCAACTAATCGTGAGGAGGGAAAAGAATGTCTGCACAACGTTCAGAGATAAATAATTTAGACTTTTATAAAGAATATCTCCCTATTTCAGAGAAAAGAATCCTTCACAAACTGGTTCAAGCGGTCATCCGTGAGCGAGCAGCAGATTCAGAATGGATCCCAAAAGATGAATCAAGTGGAATGTATGTCCTGTCGACGTTTAACGGACAGTCATCCGTTCACGTTTATATAGACAAAAAGTATTTGCTGGGCCATTTAGAGATTTCTCATATTTTACATATAAAAGAGGGACAAAAAGAGGAGGTCACTCATCCTGTTCAATTCCTTCATTCACTATTCCAAGAAACAGCCGAGATCCTTAACTTGGCTAAAGAAATAAAGAACAGTGTTAGAAATGATGCACTTGCCTTATCGGCTGGATTGAGAAAGAAAGTCCTTTCTCATCATGAAGATGGGATATTTCAAACACTCCTTGAAATGAAAAGAAGGGACCCAGACTTCAGTCCTCTTGCTCTTCTGGAACAATCGGTAATCGAGGGACATACGCTGCATCCTTGTTCAAAGACAAGAATGGGGTTATCAATAGAAGAAAATATGAAGTATGCACCGGAATGGAATACGATAGTCGAACTTATGGTACTAGCAATACATAAAGACAGCGTTAAGATGTCAAGCGTGAAGGAACAAACATTGACAGACCTTTTACTGCTGGATTATCCAGAATTGATGAAAGAAACCACCTTCGATCGTCATTCCCATGAACTTCTACCTGTTCATCCCTGGCAGTTCGAGCACACAATCAAGAAGTACTTGGCAAGTGATTTGGCTGCAGGAAAAATCATCGTCTTAGACAGGGTAATTAAGGTCATGCCTATGATGTCTTTCCGTTCCATGGCTCCATTTAAAGGGAGGTACCAGAACCATATCAAAACAGCAGTCAATATCCAGATGACCAGTGCAAAGAGGATTGTATCACCGGCATCAGTCCAAAATGGCCCTTTACTTTCAAAGGTATTAAAAAACATAGAAAAACAGGATTCTTTTATCAACGGAAAAACCTTTTTCTTATCTGAAATGGCGGGGAGCCATTATGTCAGCCAAGCCCAGAATGATGAAATCGATTTGGAAAAAAACTTATCCTGCATTATAAGGGAAAATCCTGAATCGTATTTAGGGGAAGAGGAACTAGCATTTCCGGCTGCTTCATTGATTAATAGAATTTCACATTATAATGAAACCGTCTTAGAGAAGCTAATTAAAACCTTCTCTGAAACTCATGATTTATCCATAGAAGTTGGAACAGCTCAATTCATTGAACAATATGCAAAAGTGCTGTTGCGCGGCCTGCTTCAGTTGATGATCAAGTATGGGATCAGTATGGAAGCTCATCTTCAGAATGCCATCATTGTGTTTCAAGACGGGCTGCCGGTTAAACTGATGGTCCGTGATAATGGCGGCATACGCATTCATAGGCAGCGAGCGGCAGAATGGATGGATGTCAGTTCCATCAATAATTCAACAAATTTATTAACGTCTAATAGTGCCGATCTCTATCAAATGTTTTCCCATGCGGTCATTCATAACCATTTGGGTGAATTGATAGTCAAGCTTGTAAGGGAAACAAAAACAAATGAAAGAGTCCTATGGCACAAAGTTGGTGAAACAGTCCTTTCTTTAATAAAGGAAATAAGTGAAGAAGAGGGGCTTCAGGAAAGAATTGCAGAGCTGGAAGACCATATTTTCGCTGATCATACTTATCTTAAGGCTTTGATAAAAATGAGGCTGTCTGATTCATACACTGAAAATATGTACGTCAAGGCAGCCAACCCTATACATCCACTGAAAAAGGGAGGAAGCATTCAATGAAAGTCAACTTGAACTCCAAAAACGTTTTTTCAGATGGAAAAAACCATTTTGATCCTGAATTGATGGATTCCAAGATGGGTTGCCGACTGAAAGACTCTTATCACGGATATATAGAGAAAGGACGGCAGCATATTTTACAAAAACTTGCTGCTTCTCTTCTTCGTGAAGACATAGAAAACCTATATTCGGACTCGGTAGAATTGAAAAAGATCGGTTCCGTTTATGTTACAAGTCTGCTGAAGGTTTATAAGGAATGGGAACCGTTTCTTCACCAGCTCGAAGCATTGGAATTGAAAGACCATTTGACTTATCGCATGAAACTCTTTGAAGGATATATCCTCTTGTTTCCCATCAAAAATGAATTTGCATTTCGAAGGTTGACCATAGAAGGTGACATCTTGCAGGTCAAACCAAATTCTTTCTTCAGGGTTGAAACAGGAAGCGAATTGCTGCAATTAATCGGGTTAGAAAGAAAAAGTGATTCATTAATGAAGGAACTTGATAACGGAACAGACAATTTGACCATGGCCTATAAACATCACCATGAGTGGGCGGAACAATTGGTGCAGGAAGCTGGAAATCTGGGAGCTAAAAACACATTGCAATACAACAGGACGAAAAAGCTGGCGGATCCAGACTGGAGTTCATTGCTGTTTTACGAACAGATGTCGCTGGAAGGCCATCATCTTCATCCCGGAACAAAAACGAAAACAGGGATGACAGCAGAAGATGTTTGCCGGTATTCACCTGAATTTCATGGAGAATTTCCAATATCCTTTGTGGCGGTCCATCGGGATTATCTTCAAACAAGAGAAAGGACTCAAGGGACCATAGAGGCATTATTTGATCAACAGTATATAAAATTTCAGCAAGTCATGACTCAAAAAAGATTGGATCCAGCATGCTATCAGCTTCTTCCTGTTCATGAATGGCAATATCGTCATTCAATGGATTTAATTTATAAAGAAGAAATCGCACGTAATATCATCATCCCGCTTCCTTCGATAACTGCTCAAGGTACCGCTACCTCATCATTTAGAACAGTGGTGCCAGTAGAGGGGAAGTGCCAATTTATCAAACTTGCAGTCAATAGTCAGATGACATCAACGGTTCGTTCCATCTCAAAAAACACCGCTCTGAACTCAACGGTGTTCAGTGAATTGATGGATAAAATCCTTAAGAAAGAACCCAACTTGAAGCAATTTATCCCGTTAAACGAAACGGCCGGTTATGCATTTGAATCTAACGATACTGGGAAATCAAGAAATCTGACAGTGGTTATTCGGGAAAACCGTGAGAATGATCTTGAAGAAGACGAAATCCCGATTGCCGGCAGCAGTTTGTACAACGAGTCCCCGCTGACAAACAAAACGATACTGGGAGAACTTCTGGATGAATATGTAAGCTTTTATAACTTATCTAAAAGGGAAGGCGCCATTTCCTTCTTTAAGGAATACTTGTCCATAACGTTGCCGGGATTTCTTACCCTTATGACGAAATATGGTGTTGCTCTCGAAGGGCATTTACAAAACAGTGTCCCAGTGTTTAAAAACGGAAGACCGGTCAAGTTTTATTTCCGTGATTGGGGCGGTGCGAGGATTTATACGAAAAGGCTTGAAGCACAGGGCCTTAAACCGGATTTTCTACCAGGAAGCTTGATCCAAACGAGTGATCGAGATGAAATGTATTCTAAGGCCCACTATACAATCATTCAGAGTCATCTTGGGGAAATTATCCGGCAGCTGGTTGAATGTTCCGGATTAAATGAGAGTCTGTTCTGGAGGGAAGTCAAAACTGCAATGGAAAAAGTTTTCCATTCCTTGTCCTCTTCAGCCAACCAAAATGTAGAAGAGGATCGAAGCTTCTTTTACAAGCAGAAAATGAGGCATAAAGCTTTAACTAAAATGAGAATGAGTGATTCAGACGGATATTTGTATAGTTCGGTGACAAATCCGCTGGCAAAAAAAGATGACTAATACGACCACTGAAACGGTTGGCGGATCCTTCGCGTTTAAATCGAGGACTTATCGACGGTTTCTTTACGGAAACTTCTTCGTCAGGACGTCTGACTGGATGGACCTGACAATTTTAAATTGGATTGTTTATGAGTGGACGCAATCCGCGCTGGCGTTGGGACTCCTGAACGCATGCAGGTTATTGCCGGTATTTTTCTTCTCACTTTTCGCCGGGTCAATCGCGGACAGATTTGATCGAAAAAAATCACTTCAGCTAATCCATACAGGACTTTTTATAACGGCTTTAATCATTGCATTAGTCATCTCTGAGGGTAATTCTATTTTAACTTTGATGACCATCATTACCTTGAGATCAATATTCATGAGTTTTGAAGTTCCCATCCGGAATGCGTATCTTTCTGATATTGTCCCTTTAGACATGTTGGGAAGCGCGGTTACCCTCCAAACCACGATCATCAATATAGCCAGGATGATCGGACCGGCTGCTGCCGGTTTACTGCTTACATATTTTCCAGCTGGGTATATCCTGATATTCGTTTCCATCGGACCATTGATTGGATTCCTCACATTATGGGGGATGGCTGATGCTCGTAAAGCAGATAAAGAGAAGAAACTCAGTCAGAAAAAAACGGTGAAAGAAACATTGGTTTATATGAAAAGCGAACCCATCCTAGTTTCGATCCTTCTGCTCGCCATTGCCCCAATGATATTTGGGTTCCCATATACAACGATGCTTCCCGTGCTGGCAGGTGACCTGATGGATATAGGCCCTGACGGCTTTGGCTTGCTTCTCTCAGTCTCGTCTGTCGGTGCGATCATTTCAACAGCCGTTTTAACATGGAAGCAGCCGAGGGAAGGAGGGAAATGGCTGATTCTGTCTTCGCTTGGATTCGGAGGAAGTTTGCTCTTGTTTACTGTCTTCAGTGCTCACTTCATAATGGCCTTTCTTTTTATGTTTCTGGCGGGGTTTGTCAGCCAATTTTACCGAACCTTAAGCAGGATCATGGTACAGATGAAAGTGGCTGAGGAGTTTAGGGGAAGAGTCCTTAGCATCGCATTGATGGACAGAGGCTTTATTCCACTTGGTGCCATCCTGGCTGGATTCGTGGCAAACTCTTTTGGTGCCTACAGTGCAGGGATCTTTATGGGAGCAGGAACCCTGCTGTTAACCATCTTGATCGTGAGAAGTAACCGCAAACTTTGGAAGGAGTAGCTTAATGAATATAGTTAGAGTAAACAATTATCTAAAAGGGCTGATACAAACTAGAAACGAAGAACCTTTATGTGCCTATATTTATGATTTAAAAAGATTAAAAGAGCATGCTAAAAGACTGAGAGATTCGCTTCCCCCTTATTGTTCCTTATACTATGCTGTGAAAGCCAATCCGGATAAAAGAATAATAGAAACGCTTTCTGAAGTCGTAGACGGATATGACACCGCATCGGAAGGCGAAATCTTGAAAGTTAAAGGGCTATCCAACCTCCCCATCATCTTTGCTGCTCCTGCAAAGAAGGACAGAGAAATGAAATATCTGGCGGACGGAAGCCTTCACTTGATGAACATTGAAAGTGAGCGGGACTTACATCGCCTTAATCGCATGGGCGAAAAAGCGGACAAGGCGCTTCCCGTATTGATACGGGTCAACTCCCAGCAGAATGTCAGTAACAGTTCTCATAAAATGTCTGGAGTTCCGACCCAGTTTGGCATAGAAGAGAAGAGGATACCTGATCTTCTAGAAAAGTTGGCATCATTCCCTTACATTAAGGTGAGGGGATTCCACTTTCATGCCATGAGTAACAACCTGAATGCCGCAGAACACTTGTTTTTTGTAAATAGCTGTTTGGAAAAAAGTATTGAATGGAAGCAAATGTTCTCTCTTGATATAAATGTAGTAGATGTCGGGGGTGGCATCGGAGTGAACTATGAAAATCCTTCTCAGTCCTTCGATTGGGACAACTTCAGTAAAGGGCTTCATCGTATGCAAGATGAATTCGAAGCTAATCAATTAGAATTAATCATGGAACTTGGCCGCTATATGACAGCTCACTGTGGTTTCTATATAACAGAAGTCATAGACCTTAAAAAGAATTATGATGAATGGTTTGCGCTCGTAAGGGGAGGGACACACCATTTAAGGCTCCCGGCAGCATGGAAGATGAGCCATCCATTCTCTGTATTACAGGTCTCGGAGTGGCGGGAAGAAGGCCTGCCGAGACCAGGTGTAAAAGAAGAGACAGTTACAATCGCCGGGGAGCTTTGTACCCCCAATGATCTCCTAGTCAGGAAGCAATATGTAGATGAATTGAAAGTGGGAGACATAGTGATGTTTCATCTGGCCGGTGCCTATGGTTGGACCATTTCTCACCATGATTTTCTCTCACACCCGCATCCAAAGTTTCATTATCTTGATTAACGGACAAACATAAGAATCTATTCGCATGTATGAAGGAGCAGTATGTCCTGCTCCTTTTGCTGCTGGTTTATTGTAATAAAACCAACGCAGTATTAATATCCACCGCCAACGTAGGCAGCACCAACGATGATTAAAAGGATAAACAATACAACAATCAGAGCAAAGCCTGCTCCATATCCTCTTTCACTCATGTATTTCCACCTCCTTTATAAGGGGCTAAAATAGTATATGTGAATGAGTCGATCGTGTAAGGGCAGGGGCCTTTCTGTTTCAGTTTATTCTTCGGGCTGCGTAATATCCGAAAATCAAAACAAAAAGGCCTGTTACCCAGGACCTTTTAAGACGGGTTAGTTTAACACATACTAGACGGAACCATATCGCTTTTCAGCACTGAAGGCAGCGTATCATGGATATAAGGCAAGGCAGGCAGCAGAGCCGGATTCTCCACATAATTGAATGTTCCAAGGTCGTCCATGCTTGGTCCGTTAGTCCAACTGCCCGCGGCACTTTTGTTTCCTCTCGAAGGATTGAAGAGCGTATAAGAGACCTCTTGATTTTGAAGTCCTTTCAGAAAAGTGCTTGGCACGACGACGTTTTCTTTCTCTTCTAATTCCTTAATAGCTGCAATCCACTGATTTTGGTGCTTGGTATCTCGGGAAATCAGCCAAGGCAGCCCACCGCTTGAAGACGCCCCTGTGATTCTGCATTCAGGTTTGTCCGGAAATCAGCCAGCAGGTTGCCGCTCGCCCCGATATAGCTCGCTGTCCATCTGTTTCCCATACTGTCAACAGGCAGGGCACCTAATCCAGAAACAATGGCATGCTGGGGATTCATTCCGCCGAGGATGGCACCGACGACAGTATCCTGCGCAGCCACTTCCAGGTCCCCGACAGGCGCTCCGTCCAACAGCCTGGCTATCATGGTGGGCAGCCTATCAATGTGAACCAGCTCTTCAGCCCCTGTATCCATTCATAATTCTTTATACTTACCGTTTCCTCTCACATTCCAGCCTTGAAGGAGATATTGCATAGCAACCGATATCTCCCCAAACTGGCCCCGGATGATCTCCTGGAGCTTTTTCGCAAACAATGGATGCGGTCTTTCCGGCTTCACCACATATTGCAATTCATTTATGTGATAAAACACTAGGCATATTCCGAATTCGCTGCTAGGGTCCATTTGTCTGTGTATGGGTATAAAAGAATCTTTTCATTCCTCTGGAGAATGTATTAAAATAATCTATATAAACTGAAGAATGCCGGTAAAGTAGAAATAATTCCTGAAGACGTTAAGCAAGGAAACGTTTCGGCACCTCACAGTCAACAATTATTTAAACAAATACATTAATCAATTAAAAACAAGGGAGCAGCTCACATTGAAACCAACAATTAGTAATCTTGCTGCATATTTAAGAACCAACGAGAATCAACTCGCTAACACAATTGTGGAATCCGTCCTCCATAAGATGAATTTGACTATACCCCAAGAGGAAGTCGAACGGGCAGTCACCATGTATGAAGCACTTGTAAATTTCCTGAGTATGTCTGTGGAAACGGAGGAGAAAGGCCTGCCCTCAGAACTGATTGATTGGAGTAAGCAGAATGCTTTTGAACTAGTGTCGGCCAATGGGAATATTTCAGACATCATTGTCCGCTACCCGCCTACAAGGGAAGTGTTTACTGATCTGGTTGCTGAATGGAGCAATCGGTTTGAATTATCAAGGGAAGAATACACCTCTGTGTTAAAAAAAATCAATTGCATGCTGGATGTAAGTCTCAAAGAAACAGTCGTCGCTTTTGAAGAATATAACACCCGATTGAAAGAAGAATTCATAGATGAAATTGACCATATATCATTTCCTATCGTCCCTTTGACGAAGGATATGGCAGTCATTCCTCTTGTTGGCAATATTGATGAACACAGGACAAATCATTTGATAGAAACGGTCTTGCCCAAAGTGAATGACCTTAAAATTAATTATCTGATAGTCGATTTTTCAGGTGTATGTAATATAGATGAACTGGCCGTAAGAAGCCTTGATAGTGCCGGCAGTATGCTTCGACTCCTGGGTATCAAGGTTATCTCGACCGGTATTTCACCGAATTTAGCGAAAACAGCTGTGGCCATTGGAGTTGACACGATGAACATCAACTATTTTCAAAGCGTTAGACAGGCATTGGAAAACCTAAAATCCTAGGGACTCATCCAGTTTAGGTGTGTTCTTAATAAGGAGGGATAAAATATGCTTGTCAGAAAAGCGACGCCTGAAGATTCTTTAGGGATAGCAAAAGTTCAGGTGGATACCTGGAAGTCAACCTATCAGGGGATTGTACCTGATAAATATTTGGACAGCATGACCCTTAAAAGCCGAGATGAAAAATGGAAGGCGATACTAAATAAAGGCACCGTTTATGTGGCCGAAGAAAAAGGCACCATTGTTGGCTTTTCGAGCGGGGGATCAGAACGAACCGGAAATTACCCTGAGTTTCAAGGGGAATTATATGCCATTTATATTTTAAAAGATTATCAGAGAAAGGGTTTGGGGAAATTACTCCTTCAACCGGTCGTCAATGACCTGATTCAAAAGAATATTTTGAGCATGATAGTCGTGGTTCTTGAGGACAATCCTTCCAGATACTTTTATGAATCACTTGGAGCCTCACTGCTGGACACTGTGCAAGCTGAAATCGGCGGTAAACAGCTGCTTGAACGTGTATACGGATGGAAGGATATCAGAAAGATTCCTTTGTAACATGATGGAAAGTTAGTTCAACCTTCTTTACATAACTCAAATTTTTGCCTGGCTTTGTTATCTATTCACCAGCCGCTTCATATAGTGATGGAAAGGAACACCATCCCCTATGAAGCAGGTGAGGTTGAATGTATATCGTGTATTTTTATGAAAACAGAAATCTGTTGCTGCATCAATTGAGGCAGAGCGTGCCAGCTGAAGGCGAGGAATTCAAAATCAAAGGCAGAAAAGCCAAAGTGGAAAGCACCCAAGCGATGGAAGGCAATAAGATTGTCGTTCAGGTGAGTTTAGAAAAGGTCATCAAAAAGGCTGCAGTGGATCTTTCAAAAAAGAAAAAAAGGTGATTACGTTTCAAAGTTCATTCTCCTAGGGGAATGAACTTTTTCTTTATCTTTTCTAACATCTTGTTGCTATTTACTATGAATTTCATGAGATATACCAATCATTCACAGAAATGATCGTCCTAAACATGAAAGAAAAGAGCAACCTTGCTCTGTTAGATAAGCCTTTGGACACGAAGGGAAAATCGACCCTTGGAATTTGCCGATAGCAACAATTTATACGAATACAGCCTTCTTTTATCATAAAAGACTCAGTATTTGAAATAGGTACTTTCCTTACCAACAGGCATAAGATATTCTGAAAACCTTGGAAGGGAATGAAAACCATTGTCCCATTTTTTACACGGATATATACCAAACGAATTTTTAACCAGAAACCATCAAGATACAGAACTTTTGATCAGTGAACAATTGTTCTCCGCCATACAAAGGAATGCTCAGGCGCTGGACCTCTATAACCGGTTGGCCGATGCTGCACCCAACCAGTCGCATCAACAGTGCCTGCAGGAAATGATGAAAAATAAAGAGTACTTTTTAAGACAATTCTCCAGTTTGTATGTAAGTTTCACCGGCGGCCAGCCTCAATATCAAACAGAACCTATCATGTTTGACAGCTATCAAGAAGGGCTGGAAAAAGCATTTCAGACAGAATTTGAAAACTCAGAAGATTATCGGACCCATTTTCATTCATCCTATCGTCATCCAATGATTCAAAATGCCATCATGCATGCTTTTAGAGCACAACAGGAACTTGCTTTGAAACTGAATCATTTACGAGCAGATGTTGGTAACAGGATGCAGGACTTCGGATCCAACCCTTTTGTTGTGGACATCGAAAAAGTGACGACTGAAAATGATACTTTCCGGACTGCTTTATGGACAGGTAAACATTTGCAGCTTACCTTAATGAGCATAGATGTCGGCGATGACATAGGCCTCGAAGTTCACCCTGAAACGGACCAATTCATCCGGATTGAAGAAGGACAAGGGCTTGTTCAAATGGGAGATACCAAGGATCAATTGACTTATGAGCAATATGCATACGCCGACTATGCGATCTTTATACCTGCAGGAAAATGGCATAATATCACGAATACAGGCAATACACCGATGAAAGTGTACGCAATATATGCACCACCTGAACATCCATTCGGGACCGTTCATAAAACGAAAGCTGATGCAATCGAGGCAGAAGGATACTACTAAAGGTACAACATTAAGAAGCCCCCTGGATAAGATACCCAGGGGGCAAATCATTTATTAAGGATTAGTCGACCACATACCAGCAGACTTAATGAACACTCTGCGGTTCAATTTCAACGTCGAAACAATCAGTTCCGCAAGGTCTTCCGGCTGCATGACATTTTCCGTATTCCCTGAAAGAAGGTTATTTTCCTGCGCCAGGTCTGTCACGACAGTACTAGGCGTCAAGGCTGTTACACGGATATTGTGCTTACGGACTTCCTGCATGAGAGATTCAGTAAGCCCAAGCACACCAAATTTGGAAGCACTATAGGCACTTGTTACAGGTGCTCCTTTTTGCCCCGCTGTAGATGATACGTTGATGATGTCGCCTGCTTTACGCTCAATCATTTCAGGAAGCACTGCTCTTGTCGCATTATAAACGCCCATCAGATTCACGCGGATGATTTTTTCCCATTCCTGAGGATCTAAATCAAGGAACCCGCCGAATTTAGCTGTTCCGGCATTATTGATAAGAATATCAATAGAGCCTAGATCTGATTTGATATGCTCAACGGCATGATTGACAGACTCCAGATCCGAAACATCGGCTGTCGCAGCTGATACTTGTACATCATACTGAGACAACTCCTCAGAAACCTTTTCCAAATTCTCCATAGTCAAGCCGACCAACCCGATGTTTACGCCTTCTTTAGCCAAAGCAATCGCTGTAGCACGGCCGATTCCGCGTCCACCGCCGGTAATTAGTGCGGATTTACCTTTTAATGAGCTCATACAACTCTTCCTTTCTAAAGTGAAAATTTTTATACTACATGATTTTGGCTTGATTTCATTGTTAAATCAAGAAATCTGCTCCGGAACTTTACGCTTTGTACAGAAACCACTTATGTAGTTTGTCGAACGTGATGGCAAAATATCCTTTAGGAAAGGAGAAATGGGATAATGATTGTCTACATGATGGGTTAATCAGCCCAACATCACTAAAAGGAACCTAGAGTTACAAAAAAATCTATCCGATGGATGCTACCAGTAAACAGCAAAGGACAAAGCCGCTCCCATTGACAGACTAAAATGTAAATCCTATCATTACAGTAAGATGTCTGGAGGAAGTGATGTTAGTGAATAGTGAATTTACGATTGCCGTTCACAGTCTTGTTTATTTAGCGTATTTACCAGATCATATGGCGAGCAGCCAGGCGATTGCGCAGAATGTGGCCACCAATCCTGTGAGAGTCCGCAAAATCATGAGCTGCCTTCGTGATGCCGGATTCATCAAAACCAAAGAAGGAACTGGGGGAGGGTATACTCTGACAGCTGAACCGGGGGAAATCACTCTTGGACAGGTCTACCGTGCTGTGTCATTTGGTGCCATCAAGCCGACCTGGTGCAAGGGTGAACGTGAAGATTCCTGTATGATTTCCACAAATATTCAGGAAGTAGTGAATGGGATTTTTTCCGAAGCTGATCAATATTTTGCAGAGTACCTCGATAAAACGACGATTGAAATGGTTTTGAATCAAATAAAGCAAACACAATAAAACGGGAAGTTTGACTTCACGAACTGTAAGTTATATTATTACAGTAAATCTTTCGTGGTAAACCCTATTTAAATACAATATCAGGCTTAGGTGTTCAGGTACATTTAAGCTTTTCTTTCAGTTTAACTGTAACTTAATTAATTACATTTATAAGAGGATGAATGACATGAAGAAGAAATTCTTTACTATTGGAGAATGGGTGAAAGCCAAAACGGTGGATGGTGAACTCATCATCGGGTATATCGAAGAGGTGAATGAGGAAAGTAAGACAGCAAAGATCCGAGCTGTCCAGACTGAACAGGAAGCCATCGCGGGCAAAACCATTGAGACTTTAATACGCTCAGTTTCTGTACTTCCTTCGACACCAGCTTCAACAAAAGAAGATCTGGTAGGATTGATCGATCTGGCCCTTCAAACTCGGGATGAGAAATGGTTCCAAGAGTTAACTGCGTATCTAAGCCAGTCTAAAGAGAAGTCCAGTAAGAACAAAGTATTGAAGCCGGTTAACGTTAACAACAGAACACATTTTCCTTATGTGAAATAATAGAAACCTATACTAGAAGAGAAATATCAATGGGAGTAATGTGGTAATCAAGGCGAACTACAAACCTTTAGTGGAAGCGTTTCGATTTTAATAATGGGGTAGAACTAAAAAACCGCATTGTGCTGGCACCGCTGACTAACTTTGCCTCTAATCAAGATGGAACGGTTAGTGATAAGGAGATCGACTATTATATCCGCAGGCCAAAAGGTGTCGGCATGGCCATCACGGCCTGTACCTATGTGACACAGAACGGGAAAGGTTTTCATGGAGAATTCGGCGCACACAATGACGAGATGATCCCAAGCTTGAAGAAATTGGCGGACGCCCTTAAAGAGCAAGGGACGAAAGCGGTCCTTCAGATTTTCCACGGAGGAAGAGCATGCCCGCCTGAACTGGTACCAAATGGAGATATCGTCAGTGCAAGTGATCATGGAACCTGACTGGGTACAGAAAGTGGAAGAAGGAAGAGAAAACGAAATCGCTGCAACTCTTTCTAAAAAAGATCAGGAGAAACTGGTCATTGCCGACTATCTTTGGTATGGGATTATCAATACACCAGGATGGTTCCCGGTTCAAGATAGATTCTTCATTATCAAGAAAGTCCCTGCCTGTCATTGATAGTATAATGGCAGGCAGCTTTTTATTAAGAGGTGATTGATACATGTATATTGAGGAGATGCAAAAGATTTAGTTCTTTCATGGTGTAAAAGTTAGTTTTTCTCATGACTGAATTCTCTATCAAGTAGACTTCGATATTGATAGATGTTAGCTTGGAAGGTAAGCTTGCACTTAACACCAGTTTATTTGTAGGTGAGTTTGCCACTTTCAAGAACTCACATACTAAATAGTTCATGATATGTAGGTAAGTTTGCCATTTAGGCGTTATCACCTACCGATCAAGGAATATTTTGTATGCAACTTTGAAAGAATAGTAAACTCACACACCAAACAGCTCATGATTCGTAGGTGAGTTTGTCATTTTTAACAATAGCGTCAAGCGGGACATTGACCAAAGGATTGTGAGTAAATAGCAGCCGTTGCCAGACATCATCTGACAGGTTTTTAAAAATTGACAGTTTTATAAAAGTGGCCGGCTTTCACTTTCTGTTATAATAATACTTTGAGCATAACGATAAGGAGCTTTACTCCTAACAATATAGTCTTTACATCAAGAGAAAAGGAGGGTGCAGCATGGGGATTGTAGTGGTTGAAATATGTGACGGCAGTTTGATTACCTCCATTAATCTGGAGGAAATTCTCGAATCCAAGTACCCGGAAGTTTCCGTTCTTGAAAATACATGTCTATCTTTTTGCGGGATGTGTGCCAAACGGCCGTATGCCATCGTGAATGGAAAGCGGGTCTTTGCCAAAACCGTTGAGGAATGCCTGCAAAAGATTGAAGAACATATTCAAAACGAACTTGCGATTTACGCATAGGATGGAATGGTGAGAGTTACATGAAGTTGGTTCATATTTTTTCTAACGCACTGCGCCTGCCGCAGAAGAAGGCACGGCTTTATTTGAATAAGACCAATTTGACAGAAACGCTGCTTTATTTATTCTCTCTTGTAATTATAATGAATCTGCCCGGGTTTGCTGGCTTCTTTCTTAACGGAGCCGGCGGGAGTGACGATCTATTTTTCTTACAATATGTGATCCTTGGTCCGTTTTTTTCTGCATTTACCGTTTTGGCAGGAATATCTGTGGCGAGCATGCTGCTCCTCGGGTTAGCAGGGGTGATGAAGCGCAAACTCAAGTATCAGTATTTATGGAAAATGGCGGCATTCTCGCTGCCTCTGCCAATTTTGTCTGCTTATCTTGCTGATTTAATTATAGGAAATGATGCACTGTCATTTGCTGTCTTTTTGTTTATTTTTTTCTCCATCCACTTCAAGATGATCAGGGATTTCCCCAAACGAAAGCATAATTAACGAAAATTCGTCCGTAATATGGTATGGTAGAATCGAATAAATTATTTGAATGTTTGCTTATTGCATAAGTGTATTTTTGGGAGGTAAGGATCTATGAAGCTTTTAGGAATTTCAGGCGCATTGGCGGGTTCGAAGACAGCCATTGCCGTAGAAGAAACACTGTCCATCGCCAAGCAGCAGGACGCCAATCTGGAAACGGAATTACTCGACCTGAAGGATTTTGACGTGGAAATGGTTAAAGGCTATCCTTTGGAAAAATATAATGAAGACACACAGAATGTCGTCAAAACAATTCTTTCCGCTGACATGCTGGTAATCGGGACACCAATTTATCAAGCTTCCATATCCGGAGTATTGAAAAACCTTTTCGACCACATACCTCAAGAAGCGTTTGATGGAAAAGTAGTCGGAATGGTGGCGACAGCAGGATCAGAAAAACATTACCTTGTACCGGAATACCACCTGAAGCCAATCATCGCATTTCTGAAAGGCACATTGCCTGCGAGGAATGTATTTGTCCATAATTCCTGCTTTGATGAAAGCAATAAAATTACTAATGAAGACGTTCTGAACAGAATGGAAAAGATGACCGAAGAGATGATCAGACTTCAAAGATCAATCTAAATTCATCCATAGACCGAAACTTACCGTCCTCCAAACATTTCAGCTATATATAGGAGAAAAGTCTTACCAATCCTTCTTTTAGTATATAATGATAGTCATACATATGTAGTTTGTGGGACGAAAACATGAATGATAAGCCGGTCTATTATGATGGAAGCGGAAAAAATCTGCCTTCATTGACGAAATCATCTAAAAAGGAAACCGTGGGTAAACCCCACCCTGCGGACAAAACGTGGAAGTTTCCTTATTTTCCTTATCAGAAGTCAAAAAGAAGTGGATTGCCTCGACGGCTGTCCACTTCTTTTTTATAGATTGGTAAACTGAGAAAAGCGGCAAAACTTTTTCATGCGGAATACTGCAACCATTGATAATCCAGCCAATGCGCTGCAGTTTTATACTCTTTATTTACGAGCGATTTCCTTAGCCTTTTTCAAACTTTCTTCAATGATTCGCTCAAATTGATCAGGGTATTGGTTTTGCCCTTTCCTGTCGGGCTGCTTACCGAAAAGAAAGCTGTTCTCCTGAATGCGAGAGGCGGCGTTTATTCTGAGGGGCCTGCCCAAAGCGTTGAAATGTCGGTGAACTATGTACAGACGATGCTTGGTTTCTGGGGTGTGGAACACATCCAGAAAGTGATCATTAACAGAGACTTTAGTGCGTTACCACACTAAGAGGGACAGTCCCTCTTAGTGTAGTAACGCACTAAAGCATTGAAAATTAAGAAGGGGTTTTACTCTTTATAGAGAAATAGTATTTTAGCAGATAAGGAGAGGGTTCAATGGATAATGCACTGAGAGGTCAATTAGAAGATATAACGAATGAATCATTTACAATAAAGGTGCTTGATGAACAAGGTTGCACTTCAGAGGTCAGGAAACTTCAAACCGTAACCAATGACTACATATTGAAAACCTGTTATAAACCAAAATATCGGCACTGGCTTAAGACAGAAGCCGAGGTGTTAAAAAAGAAGAAGCATCTGCCAATACCACGATACTTTGGTTTTTTTGAAGAGGAAAACAGCAGCCACCTCCTCATGTCTTTTGAGGAAGGGGTTACACTCCGACAAGCCATACAAATGGCGGAATCACTCGAAGAGGAAAAACAGTTAATAAAGAGTTTCGGTGTGTTCCTTTGTCAATTTCACGAAGATCATATTGACAATGCTTCCAACCACAAATGGCTTGATGGGCAACTCATAAAAGCAGCCCATTATTTGGCGAACGAAGAAGCGGATGGAAGCGAGGAACTCCTTCGCCGCCTTAATGAAAATAAACCCGCAGCCGTAAGACAAACCCTCATCCATGGAGACTGTACCACGGACAATGTGCTGGTGAGGGAAGGAGAAGTTTACCTGTTTATAGATGTGGCAGGTACGACCATGGGCGACCCCCGATATGATGAAGCACTGGCAATCGGCCGATTTAAGACTAACCGCGATTACCTGGAGGCTTTCTATGAAGGCTACACGCGTAACCGAATGACCGAGGAGGAATATCGATATTTCGACGAAGGGTTGTATGAGTTTTTCTAGAAGCCTCTTTTCTTTTTGAGTGCAAGAGCTATAACGGATTCTTAGAAAATATCCTAGTAAGCAAGAAAGAAAAGAGCTAATTACCCTGTTCAGTTAGGTAAGCCTTTGTATTCGAGGGAAAATCCCGCTCTTTGGATATTTTCAATAGCAACAATCTATACGAATACAGCTTTCTAAAAAGGGATTTTTAGTAATTTACTCGGCCTCCGAAATTGAAACTAGATTTCTTTTAAAAAACATGTAAAGAACGTATTTATCAAAAGGAGAGAGTCATGAACATCGATGAAATTAAAAATATACCACAGTCAAAAGTGGAAGAGTTTTTCACTAATCATTGGGGCAGCCCACAAATGGTCATTTCAAGCGGCATTTATGACTGCAGCAACCTTGACGGGTTTGTCGTTGTAAATGAGGAACAAGAAATCATAGGGCTCATCACCTATATAATTCGCAAAGATGAGTGTGAAATCATCTCCTTGGACAGTCTGGAGGAGGGCAAGGGAATCGGTTCAAAATTAATCACTCAAGTTGAACAAACGGCGTTGAAAAAGGGGTGCAGCACAGTTAAACTGGTCACCACCAACGATAATCTGTCCGCATTGAGTTTTTACCAGAAGAGAGGGTATCATCTATCAAACCTCTTCAGAAATGCAGTGGAAAAAGCAAGGAAACTCAAACCCGAGATTCCGCTGATCAGCGGGGACGGGATACCCATCCGGGATGAGATTGAACTTGAAAAGTTACTGGTGGGGAATGGAATTAGTATGGAGCGTTAAAGGAGGATGACTGGTGAAACACTTACCTAATCTTCTTATGGAAGAGTTTAAAGGACGATAAAGAGAAAACAACTAACCTTATCGTACTATAGAAGGGCTTTAAAGGACGATAACGAGGAATAGCCCATCTTATCGTCCTATAGAAGGGCTCTAAAGGTCGTTAATGAGGAAACCCTCAAATTTATCGTCCTATAGAAGAGCTCTAAAGGTCGATAACGAGGAAACAACCAACCTTATCGTCCTATAGAAGGGTTTTAAAGGACGATAAAGAGATAACGACCAACCTTATCATCCTATAGAAGAGCTTTAAAGGTCGATAACGAGAAACCCTCAAATTTATCGTACTATAGAAGGGTTTTAAAGGACGATAAAGAGATAACGACCAACCTTATCGTCCTATAGAAGAGCTTTAAAGGTCGATAACGAGAAACCCTCAAATTTATCGTCCTATAGAAGAGCTCTAAAGGTCGATAACGAGGATACCCTCAAATTTACCGTCCTATAGAAGAGCTCTAAAGGTCGATAACGAGGAAACAACCAACCTTATCGTCCTATAGAAGGGTTTTAAAGGACGATAACGAGAAAACAACCAACCTTATCGTCCTATAGAAAGGTTTTAAAGGACGATAACGAGAAAACAACCAACCTTATCGTCCTATAGAAAGGTCTAAAAGGACGATAACGAGAAAAAACCAAATTTATCGTCTTATAAAAGGGCTCTAATGGACGATAACGAGAAAACAACTAACATGGTCGCCCTGTATAAACCCTACCAAAACTAACCCCCAAGAAGTAAACCCACACAAACCCAAAACAAGATACTATCCTTCAACCTGCCAGTTATGATAGAATCTAAAAACTCATCTCATTAAAGATTACCTTACAACTATCAGGGGTACGATAAATGAGTAAAATAAATGGCTTTTAGTAAAGGTATGATACGTCATGAAACAAATACATAACCGCCCGATTTGGTTCGGCCGTTTTCTCGCTTCGGATCCAGGGAGAAAACGACTTCAATCAGCCGGCAAAACAACCATCAGTATTGTCACTTCCGTCTTTACCATGTTGTGGCTTTTGAATATGGCCGATTATGGAACAATCACACCGGCAATCGTATCGGGGATGGTTGGCTTGTTAGGCATCATGCTGGTGATGGATGAGACATTGTCACAAAAGAAGGTTACTACCTTTTTGATTGGTGGCAGTGCTGCTCTAGGAATTACGCTGGGTTCGCTTTTAGCTCCCTATACCTTGCTCCTGAATGCCGCAATGGTGCTGACCATTTTCTGTGCGTTTTATTTCTCACGTTACCAGGTCCGATACTTTTCCATGGGCATGACCGGCTTCATGTCTGCATATTTTTCGTCCATCCTGCAGTTGGATGCCGCCCACTTGCCTTGGTTCTACATAGGAATTACCTGTGGAACTGTTTTCGCTTTCCTTTTTAATTTCGTCATGTTCAAAGGCTCTGCCAGTGGTTTAAGACAAGCAATGCGATCTTTTCACATACAATCGAACTTGACTCTGACATTATTGATTCAGTGGTTGCAAGATGGAGAGAACAATCATAAGCAGAAGAGACTATTGGAGAAAAATGTGCAAAGGCTGAATGAATACTCCAGGCTTGTTGCCGGCGATATCAAAGAGGATGACTTACAAAAATTATGGCCGGGAATATCCTCATCACAATTGAGGCTTTATATATTTGATGCAGAGATGCTGATTCAGACGCTTACGGCTTCTGCTGAAAAATTAAGAGGGCTCGGCGCTTTTGAACATGAACAAGTCAAAAGCCTTGTCATATGGGTCATCCGGTCCTTGAGAGATGTAGAGGTTCTGTCTCAAAACTATTCTTCTCATGCACTTCATGATGCCGAAAAGGCTGTACAAGGTCTCCGGTTACTGATTACAGAAATACTTCATGAGGATAGCGAGCCGGAGAAGTGGATTTATCCTCTGCGAAGAATCGAATCGATTGCAAACCATGTCGTTAACGCTGCCGTCACGATTCAGGAGTCCCTGAATTCTCCTAAGTCCACTCCTCAAGAAAGTCAAAAGGAACAAGGGGAAGAGCCAAAAGGAGAAGATGAGACAAAAGAAGAAATCAACACAATCAGACCTACCACCCGAAAAGCGATACAAGGACTCGTTGCCGGTGTGCTCGCCATCATCACCGGACATATCATATCACCGGTCCAGCCATACTGGGTTCTCCTGACCACATTCATCATCCAAATAGGAACCGAATCTGTCGGCAGGACCTATATAAAAGGGTTTCAGCGCTCAATTGGAACAGTCATCGGGGCAGTCTTTGGTTTTGCGGCAGCCAAACTTGTAAGCGGACATGCAATGATTGAAGTATTCCTGATGTTTGTCGTGATTTTTCTCATGTTTTATGTATTTACGGTATCGTACACGTGGATGAGCTTTTTCATCACCATGCTGATTGCGTTCATGTATGACCTGCTTCTTGGCGGGATCAGTGTTGAATTGATTGCAGCAAGAGTCATCGATACCATTGCAGGTGCACTCATCGCTTTGCTTGTTTCTGCATTTGTGTTACCGAAAAAAACGAAAGGAAAAGTCACAGAGGCCTTCGATGACTTTCTCAGCGAATTAAGAAGCTATACATCTGCCTATTTAAGTACGTTTAAAAGCGAGCAAAAAATAGAACTCACAGACCAGGCTTTTGAATTAGACCAAAAAATGCAAGCGATCAGAGATGAGGCACAGTCACTTCTGCAGCGGCCGGATTCTCTTAAAAAATCAGGAGTCGGCCGCTGGATGACGGTTGTGACGGCGATCAATTATTATGCCAAACATCTACTGGCTTCTTCACATCGAAACGTAAATGCCGAAATCCCTTCTGAACTACAAGATGTTTTTCAAACTATAGACCGCAAACTCACAGCGAACATAGAACAATTGCAAGAACTCCTAAAAGAAAAAGAAATCCATTCAGGTTTTTGGTCACTGGATGAAGAGAGAAAGATGGTGGAAACATTCTCTCCCACCCGACAAAAAGGGCAGGACCTTGTCCACCATTTATACTATATTTGGCGAATCAACCAGTCGATCATTACACTGGGAAAGGATTTAGGAGCGAAAGAGCGGAAGTGATATCCGCTCTTTTTTTATGGCTTTTTACTAGAACTTTGTTGCTAGTTAATATACAGTTCAAGAGATATAGTCAAAATTTACAAACATCAACCTGTCAAATAAGAAAGAAAAGAGCTAACTACCCTGTTCAGTTAGGCCCTTTAGATTATTCCGATAGCAACTATTTATAAGAATACAGCCTTTTTAGCAAGAAAAAAAAGACCATTTTATATAGGATATGATATAATGAGAATATACGTTCGGTCAGAAGTGAAATGATGAAAAATGAAAAAGATGTTTTACAGTTAATAAAACAAGATGAATGGATGATGGATATCCTTAAGGCTGCGAAGACACTGGATTTACCGGACTGGTGGATCTGCGCCGGGTTTGTGCGCTCTAAGATATGGGATACTCTTCATGGATTCAGCAATAGAACCAGCATCCCTGATGTTGACGTCGTGTATTTCGATCGCAGTATTCGTGATGAAGCTGTGGAGAAGAAACTGGAAAACATGTTGAAAGAATTACTCCCCGGCGTTCCATGGTCTGTTAAAAATGAAGCAAGAATGCATCTCATCAATAATATTCCGCCATATACCTCAACTGTAGACGCCATTTCCAAGTTCCCGGAAACCGCTACCGCATTGGGAGTGAAACTTGCCGAAGATGACGAGCTTGTCCTCACTGCCCCTCATGGTTTGAGAGATGTACTCAACATGGAACTGAGACCTACACCTTATATGAAAACCAGTAATCAGCTCACCATGCCCTATGAGGAACGAATCTTACATAAGAACTGGACGGCTATTTGGCCGAAAGTGAAAGTGTATTACTGATAGTAGGCAAAGAAGGAAGGTCACATATTGAAAAATAGATTGCGGTATTAATAGAAAAGCACCTGGAAGAGTAGCTGAATCTATAGTTACAAGTGAACAACAGTTTAGCCTGGGACTACATATTGGATTTTCATATTGCGAAGGACGATTGGAAGACATGTTCCACTTCGCGATTTCTTGGAGAATATACATAAATAGTAAAATTATGGAGTTTTCATGTTAAGATAAAGAAAAGAAGAAAAGGTGGGTATCTATCATGAAATTCAAGATCCTTCTCCTTAGTGCGGCGGCTGTCTCACTAATCACTGGATGCCAGGCTGTAGCTGATAACCATATTAAAATAGACTTGAAAACACTGCAAAAACAGCAGGAACTGTTAGAAACCTACACATACGAGGATTACCAACATCTATATGAACAGGTTTTTGCCGAGGCTGACGAAATAAAGGTTGCCCATGAGAAAATAAGAAAGTGGGTCATTCGTGAATTAACAAACGAAGCTTTGTTTTACGAAACGGATTTAACACAAGAACAAGTTCTCCATTTGGCACAACAGAGCATGAAAGAAGATGAAACCTGGAAGAAAATCGCAATGGAAGAATATGGAGTGACCGTAACAGAGGAAGAGGTGGATACGTTCATCCAGGAAGGCCCCGACACAAGCACTTTGCCACAACATCATGCCTTTGCCGAAGCAATGGGGATGTCACTTGAAGATCTGAACCATACTTATGACAGGGACTTATACGAAAAACATGCCATGTGGGATAAATTGAAGGAAGTCCTGGAGAAGGAGTATGGTACCAGTGATAACAATGAATTAGTTCAAAGATATAATGAGGAAGTAGAAAACAGACTGGATTCTTAACTTTTTCTCTGAATGGGACGGGAGTCTGATGTGCAGTCACAGAAATCCTTTACAGAAGGATGGTCTGGTATCAAGGGCGCTGCTGGGGTGGAGCTTGCTTTCATCACCGGCCTGCTCTTGCTTATTTCTTATTCCATTCTTTTACGCTTACAGCAATATAAAAATAAAGTAACCTGTTGACATAGCCAATCTTTTCCACTAGAATGTTCATAATTATTCAATAACGGCAATAAAAGCAATGAAGAGAAGAGTAATTAGGAATTATCTTTTACAGAGAGTCCCGGCTGGTGGAAAGGGGCATTGATGATCTTAATGAAAAAAGACTCCGAGCTTCGTATGGATCTAAGCTGGTTCTTAGTGATGGTACGACGGGATCTCCCGTTACAGAGATAGAGTATACCCAATCATCATTGGCGTACTCGAAAAGGCTGGTGTGGCGACATATCAGCAAACTGAGGTGGTACCGCGAAGTGAACAACTCTCGCCCTCAAGATAATATATCTTGGGGGTGGGAGTTTTTTTATTTGTGTAGTTTTTAAATAATTCGTATCGCAAAAATCCAAAGGGCCTGATTTTTCCTTCGTGTATAAAGGCTTATCTAACTGAACAAGGTGATTAGCTCTTTTCTTTCTTGTGTACCAGGATAAATTCTGTGAATTATCGCTATAACCCATAAAATTTATTTTAAATAGGAACAAAGTTTAGAAAAGAGCCTTAATAAAAGGAGTGGACCATATGAGGAATGAACAAAGAGAACGGCGAATGGACAAATTGACTATGTTGAAATTACAAGGTACCCCTGTTTATCCAGAACGGTTTTTTAAAAATTATGAACTTCAAGATGCGGCATTATTGGAGGATGGAACAGAAGACATCCGTACTGCCGGGAGAATCACCGGAATCAGAAGCTTCAGCAATCTGTGTTTCATCACCATTTCAGATGTTCAGGGTACGTTACAGCTTCTGTTAAAAAGTCAAGAAATTGGAGAAGAACTTTTCACTAGGTTTCATGAATTCTTTGATATCGGCGATTTTATTGGTGTAGAAGGAAAAATGTATACGACCAAAACAGGGGAAAAAACCTTGAGAATCGAGAACTATGAATTCCTCGGAAAAGCATTGAGGCCATTACCTGAAAAGTGGCACGGTATCAGTAATATTGAACTACGATACAGACAAAGGTATTTGGATATGCTTATGACAGAAAAAACACAAAATCGGCTGCTGGCCAGGTCTGCCATGATCCGTTCGATTCGGAGGTTTTTCGAAGAAAGAGATTTCATCGAAGTCGAAACACCTATTCTGCAGCATACCTCCTCAGGCGCTTTGGCAAAGCCATTTCAAACGTATCATAATACGTTGGATACTGACTTGAACCTTCGCATTGCACCTGAAACCTATTTAAAAAGGTTGATTGTCGGCGGTTTCACCAAGATATTTGAAGTAGCGAAGTGCTTCAGAAACGAAGGGACCAGCCCTCAGCATCTGCAGGAATTCACCATGGTGGAGGGATATGCGGCTTACTGGAATTTTAAAGATACCATGAAGCTGATGCGGGAGATGATCCTAGACATTCTGGGAAGAACGTTCGATACGACAACCATCACACTCAATGGGCGGTCCATTGAATTTTCAGAAGAGTGGGAAGTCGTCACTTTCAGGGATATAATTTTAGAGAATACCGGCATTGACATCGACCTCTATCAGGATGGTAAGGATTTACTGCAAGAAACCCAACGAAGAGGCATTGACCTGGACGCCAACGAATCTGAGAACATGGGGAGAGGCAATTTCATTGACCTTCTTTACAAGAAGACTTGCAGGCCGCAGATTGTGAAACCGACATTCCTGATTCAGCATCCAATTGATTTGTCGCCATTGGCAAGGGCCAATGATGAAGACCCAAGGGTCACGGACCGGTTTCAGTTGGTCGTGAATGGGGCAGAAATCATCAATGCCTATTCAGAACTGGTAGATCCGGTAGAGCAAAGAAGAAGGCTTGAGGAGCAGGCCCTGTTAAAAAGCGGCGGAGATACAGAAGCGATGGAAATGGATGAAGACTACTTGAAAGCCATGGAATACGGTATGCCTCCCATCTCAGGCTGGGGTTTCGGCATCGACCGCCTGTTGATGGTACTGACTGATTGCGAGAACATAAAGGATTGTGTTTTCTTTCCGCTGACGAAGCCAAGATAGAAAATACACAGTACCTTGCCATGACCTAAGACGATGGAAATACTCTTTTCATTGAAGAATACTAAGATATCAAAGAAAAGGGAGTGGCTTGCATGTTCAACAATGAGGGGCAGATTATGCTGTATGTCAATAATCAGAATGAGGCGGTTAAGTTTTAAACGGAAGAACTAGGGTTCATTGTGCATTTTGAAGAAGATCATGGACAAGGGATGAGATGGATTGAAATGGCTCCAACCAAGGATGCAGAAACAACCATCATTCTTCATAACATAGAGTTCGTTGCCAAGATCTCCCCTGAGGTAAATCTTGGCACGCCTTCTTTAATGTTTATCACTGAACCTCGAGGAATTATACAGCGACTTTCGGGAGAAAAACGTTACAGTCGGTGAGATGATCACCATGCCATTTGGTAATGTATTTAATTTTGACAATAATGAAGAAAATTTTTTCGCCGTTATGGAGAAACAAAGATAACTATGACAAAAAAGAAGACTCGGTATTTACGAGTCTTCTTTAAACATATAGAGCTTATTTCTTATATCAATCCAATCAGCCAGCCGCCGACAGCTCCCGTCAGCACAACAACCCACGGAGGCAGCTTCCAAAACACCAGCATACTGAACAAAACGGCTGCAAAAGCAAAATCGACTGGATCCAGGATGGAACTTGTCCAGATTGGATGATAAAATGCGGAAATCAGGATCCCGATAACTGCCGCATTGACGCCCATCAAGACACCCTTGATCTTAGGGTTCCTCCGGAGAGAGTCCCAAAACGGAAGTGTTCCATAAATCAAGAGGAAAGCCGGGAGAAAGATAGCGGCAGTCGCTAAAAGCCCGCCTTGCCAACCATTCATTACAGCTCCCAGGTAGGCAGCAAAAGTAAATAAAGGGCCAGGAACTGCCTGGGCAGCGCCATAACCAGCCAGAAATGCTTCTTCACTCAGCCAGCCGGTCGGAACGAATTCACGTTCCAGTAAAGGCAGGACGACATGGCCGCCGCCAAATACAAGAGAACCTGAACGGTAAAAGCTGTCCACCATCGCAACCCAGTTGAGTGCTGTAACTTCTCTTAAAATAGGAAGCAAGATGAGAAGACCAAAGAATAACGCTAAACAAACAGTTGCAAATGCTTTTGAAATGGGTACTTTCAATTGTACATTCTCTGTATCTGCATGATTTCTGTATAAAAAGTACCCAATCAATCCTGCTGCGAGAATCACACTGATTTGAGTAAAAGCTGTCTGCCATAGAAGCGTCCCGATAAGCGCAAGCAGGGCCAGCGTCTTCCTTGATAAATCAGGGGTCAGCTTTGTCGCCATGCCTAATATTGCATGTGCAACAACGGCAACAGCTACAATTTTCAAACCGTGAATCCATCCGGCATCCGCTACATCAAATTCTTTCAGAAGCATAGCGAATAGAATTAAAGCAACAACAGAAGGAAGGGTAAATCCGATAAACGAAATGATCCCGCCAATTGCGCCAGCCCGCATGACTCCTATGCCAATCCCGACCTGGCTGCTGGCCGGTCCCGGAAGGAACTGACACAATGCCACCAAATCGGCATAACTTTTCTCATCCATCCATTTCTTTCTCACAATATATTCATTATGAAAGTAACCCAGATGGGCCACAGGACCGCCGAATGAAGTCAGGCCCAATCTTGTAGAAATTATCAAAAGCTCTAAAAGAGACTTGATACTTGTGTTCCTTTTCAAAAAATCACCTTCTATACTAATCTTTTATTTCCCTGAACAACTCATAGGCCTTACCGCGCGCTTCCTCCAGTACTTCGATTCCTTTTTCTGTCGTTGAATAATACTTCCGGATTTTACCCTGAACCAGCTTATCTTCTCTGACCAGAAGTCCATCCGATTCCATTGAGTGCAGAATGGGATAGAGCGTCCCCGAACTGATATTGTAACCATGTTCCTTCAACTCCTCGGCCATCCATGTCCCATATACAGGATGTTCTTTTGCATGATGCAGGATATGAATATGTATAAACCCGAGAAACAGTTTCCTCAACACCTTATCCTCCAACGAAAAGACCTCCTGGTACATGATTTCGAATTTCAATATCGAAAACCGATATCGAGATAATATAATAGTTTAAGTGCATTTGCAACTTTTAATTACTTGGGTTTCGAGCGGGGCTTAGGAGTTTTATTCTACATTAATGTGGTCAATCAAAATCCGAATTTTTATAAAAACAAAATAATAGACCATATTTTTAAGTATGGAGCAAGAAAAGGGACAATTTCCAATGTTAATAGTGTGCAGCAAGAAAAGGGACAATTTCCAATGTTAATAGTGTGCAAGCCGAAAAAGCGGATAAATGTTTCAATTCTCCGAGCAATCAAAAGAAAGATGACCATAGACAAGTACGATTTTGATATATCAATAGAAATCCTTTTCGGCGGGAATGGGCTGCCCCAACGTTATGACTACATGGAAGGGTATAAAATGGTGAAATCCTATCCGGACCTTCATCCGAACACGCAACCCATGGAGTGGACCGGTTTAACCGGCAAGGAAATTTTTGAAGGAGGAAACTACGCAGAACACTACCAATAGAGATGCAGAGGAGCTTGTGGGGATTCAAGCTTCTTTTTTTCATGACAAGCTACAAAAATATGATAAAATGCTGATAGCGCAAATCCTCTAAAGGAAGGAGAAACCAGAATGGACATCAAACTGAATTCAACGGTCATCACTGAGAAGTGCGGCAGTGTCTCCTTCAAAAGAGGTGAAATTTATTATAGAAATAATGCTGTTGAAATAGAAAAGGACACCCATGATTATTGTAAAGCGGTGGTGAATGGCAGCGAACGATTTGAGGTCACTGTCAAGAAGGGAATCCATGGGAACTTCACAACGAATTGTACGTGCCCGAAACTGGCTTCGTTTAAACTGGACTGCCAGCATGTTGCAGCCGTGCTTCTCGCTCTGAAGGACAGGCAACACGGAGGACAGGAGCTGACAGAAGGATTTTTGACACTGTTTGAGAACAAAGCCAAGAAATCAAGCGGGCATCAGCGTCATTTTGAGACAAGAACCGTTTTGGATGTGGAATTCAAGATGAAACCCGTTCGTACACAGGAGGGAGTCTGCCTTTTTGGCATGAACATGATAGCTGATCGGAGAATGGTAGCTGATATTTGTTCCTTTTTGCAAAAAGTCAGGGAAGGGCTCCCCTGTCTAGTGGATGAGCACCTGACTTACGATCCGGCACAACATTGTTTTGAACCCCTTACAGATGAAGTCATCACTAAACTGATTCAAGTGGCAGAGGACGAAAAGGTATATCTGAAGGAACCACACCCCAATGATCAACTAATAATTATTCCACCAACATCATGGGAAAAGCTGCTTCCATTACTGTTAAAATCAGAAAAGCTGCTTCTCGATGATGCCGGCCAAATGTTCAAAGGATTGCAGGTAGTCGAAGAGCCGCTTCCGCTACACTTTACATTCGATGATGACAGAGGAAGTCAATACCGCTTGAGAATCAAGGGACTTCAATGGATGACGGTTTTTCTTCCCTATAACATTGTATTGAGTGAGGGGAAACTGTACAGACTGCAAGCCAAAGACTGTCAGAGGCTTTCTGAGCTCAAGACCATGCTTGAACGTAATGGGATGAATCAGATCCCGATTCCTGCTAATAATATTCGATACTTCCTTGAAAAGGTGGCCATTGATTTAAAAAGGTTGGGCAGGGTTGTTGTTTCCGGCTCATTGAGAGAAGAATTTATGAAGACACCTCTCTCGGCGAAACTTTACCTGGACAGAGTCCGGAACCGGCTCCTTGCAGGTCTTGAATTTCATTATGATCAGGTCGTCATTAATCCATTGGAAGAAAATGAGGTTTCAACGGGGAATATCCTTGTCAGGGACCTGGAAAAAGAAAAAGAAATCCTTGCAATAATGGATGAGAGTTCTTTTGCCAGGACCGAGGGCGGTTATATCCTTCAAAACGAGGAACTGGAATACGAATTTCTTTATTACATGGTTCCTAAGCTGAAGAAATTGGCGAGCATCTATGCGACGACCGCGGTAAGGAACCGAATTTATAAAGGAAATGCACGTCCCCAAATTCGCGTAAAGGTAAAAAGGGACAGGATGAACTGGCTTGAATTCAAGTTTAGTATGGATGGCATTCCGGAAAGAGAGGTGCATGACCTCTTATTTGCCTTGGAAGAAAAGCGGAAGTTTTACCGCCTGCAGAACGGTTCTCTCCTGTCTCTTGAAACAAAAGAAATTCAAGAAATCCAGCGTTTCCTGAGGAGTTCGCAGGCCGACCATATTGATTTTGCGAAAGGACTCGCTCTTCCGATGAACCAGTGTCTGGAGCTCCTGGATCATGTGGAGGGAAGTGACGGCTTTCATATGGAGGACTCTTTTCGGAACCTTATTGAAAGTTTAAGGAAACCAGGAAGCCTGACTTTTCCGGTTCCTGAAAAACTGTCTCCGATTTTACGGGACTATCAGAAACAGGGCTTCCATTGGATGAAGACATTGGCTCACTATGGATTTGGGGGTGTTCTGGCAGACGATATGGGGCTCGGGAAAACGTTGCAGAGCATCACCTTCATAGAGTCGATTCTACATGATATCCAACTGCATAAGCAGCCGGTTCTTGTCGTCTGTCCATCCTCCTTGACTTATAACTGGCTTGGGGAGTTCAGGAAATTCACTCCTCATATCCGTGCTGCCGTCATGGATGGGGATAAAAAGAAGAGACAGGAGTTCCAGAAAGAGGCAGAAGAACTCGATGTGGTGCTTATTTCATACCCATTGCTGCGGAGGGAAATACAATGGTTCGAGAAGCAGCACTTTTCTGCCGTGTTTTTCGATGAAGCACAGAACTTCAAGAATCCCGTCACTCAGACGGCAAGGGCCGTGAAGAAGATCGGGGCGGAACACCGGTTTGCCTTGACCGGGACACCGATTGAAAATTCCATTGAAGAACTGTGGTCCATTTATCACGTCGTATTTCCTCAATTGTTCTTGGGACTGAAAGATTACAGCAAGCTGACCCGAAAAACGATCGCGCGCAGGATTCAGCCGTTCATGCTGCGAAGGGTAAAAAGAGACGTCCTTTCGGAACTGCCAGCTAAGTTGGAAACAAGGGAGTCTGTCGAACTTTTACCTGAACAAAAGAAACTGTATGCTGCCTATCTTGCAAAACTGAAACACGATACCCTGAAACATCTGGACAAAGACACCCTGAGGAAGAACAAAATCAAGATTCTTGCAGGGATCACCCGATTGCGGCAAATTTGCTGTCATCCAGCGCTGTTTGTCGATGGATATAAAGGAGATTCTGCTAAACTTAAACAGCTCATGGAAATCATCGATGAATCGAAATTTTCCGGCAGAAGAATCCTGATTTTTTCACAATTTACAAGGATGCTGGAGCTGATAGGGAGAAAATTGACAGGTGAGGGACTGCCTTACTTTTATCTTGACGGATCCACTTCATCAGAAGAACGGATCAATTTGTGCAACCGATATAATGGGGGAGAGAAGGACATCTTCTTAATTTCACTGAAAGCCGGAGGGACCGGTCTAAACTTGCACAGTGCCGATACAGTCATCCTTTATGATACATGGTGGAACCCTGCCGTCGAGGAACAGGCTGCCGACCGGGCGCACAGGATGGGACAGAAAAACGAGGTTACTGTCATAAGACTCGTGGCAAGCGGGACCATCGAAGAAAAGATGAACGAACTTCAGGAGAAAAAGAGGCACCTGGTGGAAGAACTGATTGATATCCAGGAAAAAAGGGATTCCGTGTTAACAGAAGAAGATATTAAGGAGATATTGAATCTCTAATTTGAACAAGCCTGGATAATGGTCCAGGCTTGTCTTGTTTGTTATATAAGATTTAATTAATAAAGTAAGTCCTATTTCAGCTGATTTTGTTCAGTATACTTTTCGTATGCTCTGTGTCAATCTCTTTCATCAACTGTTGCAGTTCTTCTTTCGTATTGCTGTCCAGTCCATTATAGATCAGCAAAGCTTTCGTCTCATCAGAAGTAACGATCCTTCGATAAAGCTTCGAAATTTTTTTACTCCTGTGACTTTCCATTTAACCACCTCGTGAAAAAGATTGACTTAATTATAATACTGAATGAAATGTCTTATCAATACATAAGTATTAAAAATTTGTGAAAATGAGTACTTTATCTGATTAATTGTTGAAATTTTTAAAAAATTAACCATAAAATAAGGTTAACTTATACACTTGGGGATAGCAAAAAATTTTACAAAGGGAGACAGAAAATGAAGGATTATATTGTAAAAAAAAGACAAACTATATACCTGCTTGCCTCATTTTTGATGTTTTTGACAGTGGTTGTCCTCCCATTTACTGAAAAGTTAAAGAGCATCATAAGTATTTTCCTTTTTACAGTGGTGTTGATTGTATTTCTGGTAAATAAATTTGCTGAAAGAACTAAGGATGAACGCATATGAATGAGTTATACAAGAAAATGAAAACCGGCAGTGAGAAACAGATAGCAGCATGGGAGGCGGTACGCGACCTAGGGGTTCTGCTTGACATGAGTAAATATAATCCGACGTTATGCGGCACAGTTCCTATTGGAATTGATACGGCCGGTTCCGACCTGGACATCATTATGGAAGTGCATGACTTTGAAAAGTTTGAAAAACGCTTGGTACAGTTATACAGTCAATATGATGGTTTTAAAATAAAACGGACCTCCATCAGGGGAATGAAGGTCACAAAAGCAAATTTTACATACATGCGCTTTCCATTTGAATTATTTGGACAAGCAATGCCGGTAAACCGGCAAAATGCCTACCTTCATATGATTATCGAACAGAGGATCCTGAATGAAAATCCAAAAATGAAGGAAGATGTGATCAAATTGAAACAAAGGGGTATGAAAACCGAGCCGGCCTTTTGCAAACTGCTGGGTATTCAAGGAGATCCGTATATGGGATTGATCAGGTTTGGCGTGATGAAAGGGTACATTAATAGACCCTGATGAGCCTCGGTGTCAGGGTCTGTCATTTTATTCTTTTTCAGGATTGGGATCTTGTTCTTCAGCAAATTCGTAGGCGAAACTTCGATTAAAGGAAGGGCTGGTTTCCCGTACTTCGAAAGGAATATTTTCAAGTATGGAAGAATGCACAAACACTTCGGAAACTGTGATGAGCAGAGCGGAAATGATGCTGCCCCAGGCCACTTGTAGGTAGCTGTCGAACAATATCCCTCCAAAAATCCACACAATCAGGTAGGTCAGAAAAAAATCGGTTACAAGGGTATTCATTTTTCCAATCCGCGGCAAAAGAATTCGATCACCGACCAAATAGGAAACAATTGTGAGCAGCAGGCTGAAGGATACAATATCCACGGTCGTTGCCTCAAAGAAGAGATCCAGGCTGACCCAGAAGACAACCAGGCTTGCCACAAATTTAACCACTATAATATTAAAAATTTTCACGGATGAAAAACTCCTTTTTTCCTTAGTGTGACGTAAATTGTCGTAGAGCATACATTTGAGGAATTTTATTTTTTCAGAAAAACAATTGACATTCCTGATTCCCGTATCATATAATACCGGAAAGTAAGAATTTTCGAACTAATTATTTTCATAATAAGCCTTGATGGGAACCACAGTAATTCTTTATCTCCCTGTCCAGAGAGCTGATGGCGGTGAGAATCAGTCAAAGATAAAGGATGAAATACAGTCCCTGAGCTTCTTTTTCGTAGTAAAGCGTCTGGCTTTATGAAGGGAAAGACGGTCTGTTGATCGTTAACAATGTTGAGTGGTGAAGTTCCGGCTTCACAACAAGGGTGGTACCGCGATGATTCGTCCCTGCTGATTATACAATCAGTGGGGGCTTTTTTATTATACCGCCCCAAAAACTTTGAAAATTGAATACCCGGCAATGAAGGGATCACAGTAGTGTCTTATCTCCCTGTCCAGAGAGCTGATGGTGGTGAAAATCAGTCATAGATAAGCATGAATTACAATCCCGGAGCTTCTTTTTCGTAATAAAGCGTCTGGCTTTATGAAGGGAGAGACGGTCTATTGATCGTTAACAAGATTGAGTGGTGAGGTTTCGGCTTCACAATGAGGGTGGTACCGCGAGTTATTCGTCCCTGTCGTTTATTCGGCAGGGGCTTTTTATTTACTTTGGTTTAATAGGAAGTCCGGTAAAAAAGCGAAAAAAGAAAATGGAGGAAATTAAAAATGAGTGTAACTAAATTAGGAATTAAAGAATTAAGACATAAAATCGATGAGATAAATCTCCAGCTTTTGGAGTTATTGAATGAACGTGCAGAGATCGTCCAAGAAATCGGCCGCAATAAAAAAGAAGGCGTGAACCGTTACGACCCTGTGAGAGAACGTGAGTCACTGGATATGATTTTAAAACAGCATAACGGTCCTTTCGAGTCGTCCACCATTGTGCATATTTTTAAAGAAATCTTCAAAGCAAGTTTAGAGCTGCAGGAGGTAGACCATCGTAAAGCCTTGTTGGTATCCCGTAAAGACCATCCTGAAGATACAGTCGTCAATGTAAATGGCACTCTGATTGGGAACGGCGTACAGAACTTCATCATGGGACCATGTGCTGTTGAGAGCTATGAACAAGTGAAAGACGTTGCCAAGGCGATGAAAGCGCAGGGGCTTACATTATTAAGAGGAGGGGCGTTCAAACCACGTACATCTCCTTATGACTTCCAGGGACTCGGCTTGGAAGGCTTGAAAATTTTAAGAAAAGTGGCTGATGAAGAAGGCCTTTCAGTAGTCAGTGAAATCCTGACACCGCATGATGTCGAAGAGGCGCTGGATTACGTGGATATGATTCAAATCGGTGCAAGAAACATGCAGAACTTTGAATTATTAAAAGCGGTAGGAAAAGTAGATAAGCCCGTACTGCTCAAGCGCGGATTGTCGGCCACAATCGAAGAATTCATCCATGCAGCTGAATACATTTACTCGGAAGGAAATAAGAACATTGTTCTATGTGAGAGGGGAATCAGAACGTACGAAAAGGCAACAAGAAACACCTTGGATATTTCAGCGGTCCCAATCTTGAAAAAAGAAACACACTTGCCTGTCGTCGTCGACGTAACTCATTCCACTGGCAGAAAAGACCTGCTTTTCCCGGCAGCCAAAGCAGCCCTGGCAATCGGAGCAGATGCCGTCATGGCGGAAGTCCACCCGGATCCAGCCATCGCATTATCAGATTCAGCGCAGCAAATGAATATCGAGGAATTCAATGATTTCATGGAAAAGCTGATAGAGTTCAAAAGCCGGCTTGCGTAAATTATTCTAGAGTGACCTCTAACTTAGGGAGGTCCTATCTAGGAAACATCGTTTAAGGGAGAGGTTGATGTCTTAGCACGGTATTATAATTAAAAGGAGTTTAATGAGGCAGCTGCAAAAGCTCTGCTTTTAGGGCATCATTTGTTGGGAAGTGATTATATGATGCCCTAAAAGCGATGTAATTACGACATTAAATGGAGCTTTCGCCTGAAATGATGCATGTATAACCTGAGAATTCCAGCATCATTTGTTAGGAAGAGAGTAGATGATGCCCTAAAAGCGATGTAATTACGACATCAAATAGTCCTATCACCTAAAATGATGCATGAATAACGTTGGAATTCCAGCCCAGCATCATTTGTTAGGAAGAGAGTAGATGATGCTTTAAAAGCGATGTGATTACGACATCAAATAGTCCTATCGCTTAAAATGATGCATGAATAGCCGGGGAATTCCAGCATCATTTGTTAGGAAAAGAGTAAATGATGCCCTAAAAGCGATGTGATTACGACATCAAAAGTCCCATCGCCTAAAATGATGCATGAATAGCCGGGGAATTCCAGCATCATTTGTTAGGAAGAGAGTAAATGATGCTCTAAAAGCGATGTGATTACGACATCAAATAGTCCTATCGCCTAAAATGATGCATGAATAGCCGGGGAATTCCAGCATCATTTGTTAGGGAGAGAGTATATGATGCCCTAAAAACGATGTGATTATGACATCAACTGGACCTATCGCCTAAATGATGCTGAATAACGTGCAGGTCTAGAGGTAGTAGAGTGGGAGGAGAACCGCAAAGGGAATTTTTAGCATCTCCGGCGGTCTTCAGATGAAAATATATACTTACTGGGTCGAATTTTATGAATACACAACACTAGTGTCTCTAGACTTTTCCTAGAGACACTTCTAGTGGTAAATCAACAGCATTTTTGCCATTAAACCCACGACTTTTTTGCCTTTAAAACATTTCTAAAGGCAATTTAACTAAAACAACACCATTTTGGCGCCTCTAGCCCCTTTACAGCGAAACTTTCATCAGTTACCCGGCGATTTTACACTTCTCTGAGCATATCCAAAGAAAATGGTAACCCCTCAGTCTTTTATGAGAGTCGGCACTGTCCTGTTACAAAAAAACACGTCCACCGGGAAGCTACCCGCGGACGTAGATTTCTCAGTTATTTGATGAGCTTATTTCGATCTTCCATGCTCGGCGGTTGTTCAAGCCAGCCGTTTTTAGCCAAAATTTTTCCGCCGTCCTGTCCGAAAGTAAGGATATCCTTCGCTTTATCAACCAATAACAGGGGCAAATCACTCCTTAAACTGAAGGCAGTTCCGACCGCATTACTGCCGAGTCCGAAGTTACTGAATAGGCTGGTACAATACAGCATCAATTTATCGGAGAAAGGCGGAACTTTTGAATCTGTTGCTTTTGCACCCCAAGTGGATGGCGGCTGGATGTCACTCTGGATCAACACCTGAGAAAAGTCACTGACAATTTTTTTCGACAGTTCTTTCCCTTTCTGAAAGTATTTCTTGACCTCTGGTTCATTGGCAACCTGGGCGAAACCGGTCATAAGCTGCATACCAAAGACATTTGATTCAATGGTGAAATACAGGTAGGCCACTTCTACGGTATTCAGTGCTCTTTTTTCTGAAAAAAGATTAAACCCCGCCATATAATTGGGACTATCGGCAAACTCCACATGCTTAGGCATGGTAACGGATGGAGGGTTTGGAAGGACCTCTTTTTCCTGCAAAAAATCCACACAGTTGTCGTACACACTTTGAGTGAATCCGGTTAATTCCTTATAGAAAAGGATTAAATCTTTTCGATAAGCCATGCTCAAATGTAATGTATGCAGGCCCATACTGATTTCCTTCAAGATACGGAGGAACATGATATCAAAATGATTATCAAATAACTTCGGAACGCCTTTGTTTACATCCTTTTCTGTAAAACCTATAGGAACGACAGCACCCTCTGCTTCAAATAATCCTTTTATTCGGTCCACATAGTTCACTACCTTTGTGTGTGTATCAAGCAGGATTTCTCGTGCCCCATCATCATCTGCAGCTTCTATGAAATATTCCAAAATCCTCTGTATCATTGTCTTTTGCTGGTAGGTCATCCATAATGTCGCCAGTTCAGAAGAGCTTAATGCTTTACTATGAGTCATATGATCACCCTTTTTTCTATTCGTGCTTTTAAACGCTTCATTATAAAGTTTGTTATTTTGGGCAGGAATATACCTTTTTATTATGAAGCAATTCAGAAGTTGACCCATTTTCAACGAAAAAAATGGTAAACTATACATATCATGAATTTTTTAGAAGCCAATGTGGATAAAAGGAAGGGTAACTATGTCTATGGATAATGAACAGAATATTACCAGGTTGAACCTGGATGGAAAAGAATTTATCCTGATCGGGACGGCACATGTTTCCAAAAAAAGTGCCGAGCAGGTCAAAGAGGTTATCGAAAGGGAACAGCCTGATGCTGTTTGCGTTGAACTGGACGAACCCCGCTATCAATCCGTGATGGAAGGGAACAAATGGAAAGAAATGGACATTTTCAAGGTCATTAAAGATGGGAAATCTTCCTTGCTCTTGATGAATCTTGCTATATCTTCTTTTCAAAAAAGGATGGCCAAGCAATTCGGTATTAACGCCGGACAGGAAATGATCCAGGGAATCGAATCCGCTAAAGAAGTCGGCGCCGAGCTTGTGCTGGCTGATCGGAACATTCAAATAACCTTTGCCCGCATCTGGAATCAAGTAGGATTCATAGGAAAGGCAAAACTGATGATGCAGATCGTCTACAGCATCTTCAGCAATGAGAGTATTACGGAAGAAGAACTGGAAAGAATAAAATCCCAGGATATGCTCGATGCCATGCTGAATGACTTCACAGAGCATTTTCCTCGATTGAAAAAACCATTGATTGATGAACGTGATCAATATTTATCTCAAAAAATTAAAACAGCGCCCGGAAAGAAGATCGTTGCAGTGCTAGGAGCAGCACATGTTCCAGGTATAAAAGAGGAAATCAAAAAAGAACATGATCTTAAACGGTTGGATGAACGTCCGCCCAAATCAAAGGTTCCTAAAATCATCGGGTGGGCGATTCCGGTTCTTATCCTTGCAGTGATCGCCTATACGTTCGTCAGTAATCCCACTGCCGGTATTCAGCAGACGATCAGCTGGGTACTGTGGAATGGTTCCTTCTCCGCGTTGGGAGCAGCCATCGGCCTTGGACATCCTCTCGCCATCTTGACAGCATTCGTGGCAGCACCTATTACATCCTTGAACCCGCTCCTTGCAGCAGGATGGTTTGCAGGATTTGTACAAGCTTACTTCCGACGTCCGAACGTAAGTGATTTCGAAACATTGCCGGAAGACGTCTTGAGTGTAAAAGGATTCTGGAATAACAAGGTGACTCGTGTTCTTTTGATTGTCGTTCTTGCCAATCTCGGAAGCACCCTTGGAACACTTATTGGCGGGGCAGACGTAGTAAGGCTGTTTTTGGAAAATCTATAAAAATACACTGCCTGGGTTCTGGTTGAGAACTCAGGCTTTTTAGCAGAATTAAGTACATATTGGGGGAATTACAGCTTTATGCCGTATTTATTGTTATCAATATTTTTAAGTGGATTATTAGCGTTTGTTCTTATGATGATGGGGCCTCTGGCAGGTGGAATCCTGGCATTCGCCATCATAGCAGGTGCTATCTTCAGAGGATTATTTCTCCTGACAGACATTCACAGGAAAGTGACAAAGATTGTCCCGGACAAAGACAAAGCCAAAGAAGTATACGAGGAATATTTAAGAGAAAGAGACCAGAAAACAAGCTGACAAAGAGATCCGGGTCCCCAATTATGCGGGCTGTTTTTTTAGAAGGAAACTTCCTGCTTTGCTTGACTGACAAATGATTCTAGAGAAGATAGCCAAGCTCGGACAGCGTCTTTTATAATTATAATGTTTGAAACATTAAAAAAATATTGTTCCTATTCTCTTTTTCTGGAATAATATACTAAAAAAGTAGATTTAATAAGTAGGTACTATGAAAGAACTGTTTAAATGGAGCGTTTTAATTGCTTGACTCGGTGTTATGATATGGGGAGCTTCTGTAGAGAAATCCTTTTCCAGAGGTGCTGACCTCGGGCTTGGTATTTATTATTTTGCGGCCGTGATGATTGGCGGACTGCTCATTTTCATCAGTTCCAGAATGAATAGTCAGGAAAGGAACGGTCACAAAGAAAATTCATAGGAGGAGTTAACGTTTGAAATTTGTACTTATTTTCGGACCGCAAGCAGTCGGAAAGATGACGGTCGGTCAATCGCTGTCAAAACAAACAGACATGAAACTACTGCATAACCATATGACAATCGATCTCTTGGAACCTTTGTTCGGTTTCACTCCAGAGATGTGGAAGCTCACTCATCAATTTCGCGAGGAAATTTTCAAATCATTCTCCAAGACAGATGAAAAAGGTCTGATTACTACATTTGTATGGGCGTTTAATCAGAGAGAGGACTGGGAGTTCGTAGAAAAAACATGTGCCATCTTCAAATCGCAGGGAGCTGAAGTCTTCCTGGTTGAACTCGAAGCAGATGTCGATGAAAGGCTGAAGAGAAACCAGACTTCTAACCGTCTTGAACATAAGCCAACCAAGCGTAATATAGAGCAGTCAGAAGAAGAATTGTTAAGCACGATGGAAACCTGCAGACTCAACTCAAATGAAAATGAAATCAAAGCAGAAAATTATTTACGAATTGATAACACAGGTTTAACCCCGGATGAAGTGGCGGAGATAATAATAGACGCCTTCCAATTTTAAAAGGAGTTGATGATTCAGATGTGCGGGATTTAAAACAGGACATGAAGCAAGAGACAAAACACTCCCAGAAGTCAGACAGCAGATAAAAGCAGCGATAGAAAGGGATTTATCAAGTGATGACCAGGTAATCAGCCTGTTTTATGGAGGTTCGATTGGAACAGGAAACACTGACTTATATTCAGATATTGACCTTCGGATTGTCGTCAATGAAGAAGCATTTGAAGAGTATAGAATTCATAAGAAGGAGAGAGCCAAGAACTGGGGAGACGTCATGTTCTATGAAGACTTTCCTTGGGCGTCCCACAGTGTTGCTCACTACAAGGGCTTCATTAAGGTTGACTCTTTTTATTATACGAAAAAAGACTTGCAGCCTTCCGTGTGGCTGAAAGATATAAAGATTGTCTGCGATAGGGAAGATTTTATGAAGGGTGTTCAAAGAGAATCCAGAAAGCTGGAATATGAACCATCTTTTGAGGAATTCGATCTATGGAGAAACAAATTTTTCGCATACACTCATGAAGTCTACCGCGGTATGAAGAGAGAAGAGTTCTTCCATGCAGCCAATAGTCTAGAGTCCCTGAGGTTCCATCTAACGACCGGATGGTTCATGGAGTCGGGAATGCAGCCAAACAACCCGGGATACTGGGCAAAACTTGGCGGCACAAGGAGCAGGCTGCATGATTGGCAGTTGAGATTCCTGGAAGAATCGATGGGAGGAAAGAATCCGGAATCTATAATGAGCTCATTGAAGATCCTCGTGCCGGAATTTATAAGGATTCATTCGGTTTTGTGTAAAAGGTTTGGCATCGATGAAAAACGTGCCCATGTCGAAGAAATTTTCGGAATGGTGCTTTGAGAAGCCTTCACTTGGGATGATTTGTATTCGTTTTTTACTTCGAATGAGCGCGGGGTCTCATTGGCGCTGGTTGCAAAAAAATTCATACGCCTAGGAAAAGAAGAGGTACCTCATTCTGCCGCTTACCAAAAGATGACAGGCTATCCTAAATAATCGAACGGGTATTATTCATGTGAAATTAAAAAGGTCTATACATACTAAATAGAGAGGCTGGGGCGAAATCACCTCGGCCTCTCGTCTTCTTAATATTCTTCAATATCCCAGGAATGTTCGAATTCAACGGCTCCTTTTAGTGTTTGGGCAACAGGACAGCCTCTTTCGAAAACGGATAATGCACGTTCTGCAGCATCTCGTTTTCCTTCAGGGACTTTCAAATAATAATGAGAATAGATTTTGGTGATTTTCAAAACACCCTCGGGTGCTTCAATCACACCTTGAACTTTCGCAGAAACTAAATCGGGTGATGTCGGAATTTTACGCGCCTCCAGCGCGCCTGATAAGGTACCGACCAGTCAGCCGCCTGCCGCTGCTACGATGTGATCCAGTGTGGAGGGATGTTCCACTTCAGGTTCCACACCATAAAATTCTTTTACTCCTCCATGTACACCAAATAAGAACGGTTCCTCAAACTTTCCGATATACGCTTCTCTTATTTTGTTTGGTGTATCCTTTTGAACAATTGAAATTTCAGTTAACTCTACAGGTTTACCCATTTTTTCCACCACCTTTTTTTCAGGATACCTATTTAAACATCACAATGCAATTAAGGTGCTTTGACGTTTCAAGAATTTTCAAAAGAAATTCTAATACACCCAAGAGGCTTTTCAACACAAATAGCCTTACTTACTAACCGCTTCTAAAAACTCATCTCGGAGCAGCCCCATGACAATGTTGTCATGAAACTCTCCATCATAAAACAATTCGCTTCGAATGACGCCTTCTTGTTTGAAGCCGAGCTTCTCATAGGACTTTCTAGCACGAGCATTATACGAATAGACACATAAACCGATGCGGTATAAATTGAGCGTCATGAACCCATGTTCAAGAATCAACTTTAAGGCTTCGGTCCCATAACCTTTCCCAAAATATTGCGGATCATGGAGCGCAATTCTTATATTGGCATTGCGATTCAAGTGATCAATCTCATTAAGAGCCAAGTCTCCTATTACTTCATCTGTTTTTCTTAAAACTATGACCAGATCAATCCTGGTGGCATCGAGTGCAAAAGCCTCATAGGCCTTTTCAATTTTTTTAGGCGTCAGGAATTTTTGCAGGCCGGTCATTTTTCTGATTTCCGGGTAAGATAGCGCTTTTAAAATGCTTTGTTCATCTTCTTTGTAAAAGTGCCTCAGATATATGGTTTTACCTTCAAGAAATTTCTCCATTCAAAATCCCCTATTCCATTAGAATCAATTCATTTTTAGTATATCAGTAAAACAAAAATGATGTACGAATTTTCAATCAAACGGAATATTCTGCTAAATTTATGATATACTTTTTTAAATATCTCAACGATGGGGGAGGTAGTAAAGGTTGAAGGATCATTCCCAATCTGTACTGAAAGCCGTTGAAAAAAAGAAAAAAGGAAACCGGTTTATTCTTGGTGTAGATGGATTGAGCCGTTCTGGAAAGACGACTTTCACCGAAAGCCTTTGCGAGTCATTGAAGAAGCAGGATATAGCTCATGCTGTCTTTCACATCGATGACTATATCGTGGAGAAGGAAAGACGGTATGGTACAGGGCGAGATGAGTGGTTTGAGTATTATTTTTTGCAATGGGACCTTCACAAAATTCGCCACGAGTTCTTTGAAAAGTTGTTGCTAGCCAAGGAATTCACTCTCCGGTATTACGATCAGTCCGAAGATTCACATACTCTTAAACCCATCGAACTACCAGAAGAATGTTTCATCATCGTAGAGGGAGTATTCCTTCAACGCCAGGAGTGGCGAGACTTCTTTGATTATGTAGTTTTTCTTGACTGTCCGCAAAAAAGCAGATTTCACCGGGAAAACAAGGAGACCCAAAAGAAACTAAAAAAATTTCAAGACCGGTATTGGAAAGCTGAGGATTTCTATATGAAAGCTGTTTCACCCAGGCAGAAGGCTGATATGGTTTTAAGGGTTTAAGTAATTACAACATGTTTATCACTTTGCCTTAAATTTTATTGCAAATTTTAATTATGAAAGGAAATTACTTTACCATTAGGACGAATGATAAAGCAGAAGAAATCATTCGGGATTTGGAAGTTTATTTCCATAACAGATAAACCTTTTCCAGCTATAATACAAATTCAGAAAGCAGATACTAACACTTGAAAGTGCCACTTGTACTTTCAAATGATTCTAAGCGAAGAGGTGTTTCGTTTGAATAATTTGTTGTCGATGCTTTTCAATACCAGAAAAAGATCTTCCTTTTTCAATATGTTCGGCCGACGCAAAAGGATGAACAGGCGAATGATCTGGAGCTCCGTCCTTAGTCTCGGAATGAGTGCTGCAGCCTATGCATTAAATAGAAGAAACACAAATACCGGCACAGGCTCAATTCAAGGCTTGATGAAAAACAGGAATATGAATACGTTACAGACGGCTATGGCTGAGTTTGCGAACGAGATTGCACCGAACAACAAATTAAAATAGCGAAATTGACAGATGCCCGGAACCTTTCCGGGCATCTTTTTGATGAGAAAAATTAAGTCCTGATATACTGAAAGAAAAGGAGGACAAGAAGATGAAAATTTTTGAAATGCGGCATGAGGACTTCCATCCAAAACTGCTGGATGGCTTCAACAGGTTTCAGGAGACCAAGAAAGTTGTCAAAGAGATAAACGGAAATCTTCATGAAGAGAATAACTATTTCATCGATGACTGGTCCCATGAAAAGAAACAGGAAATTATAGAACACTTCAATAAAGTAATGAATGAAGGTGGTTCCGTTATTCTTGCTGCGGTTGACGGAAAAGTAGTTGGGTTCGCTGTTATTGAGGCAGAATCTTTCGGTAAGCACGCTGCCTACAGAGAGTTGTCGTATATCCATGTATCCAGAGAAGCAAGAGGGAAAGGGATCGGGGCTAAACTTTTCCATGTTGCAAAAGACAAAGCAAGGAACCTTGGGGCAGATAAGTTATACATAGGGGCTCACCCGGCAACGGAAACACAAGCTTTTTATAAAAAGATGGGCTGTACCCTTGCCAAAGAATTAAATTCAAAAATTTACGAAAGAGAAAAACTCGACATTCAACTGGAGGTTGCATTGAAGTAGAAAGAATCCAAAGCTATCCAATCCAGGTAGAAGGAATCTGACTATTTATACCGAATAAAGGAAATTAGGTTCTTTTTTTAGGAGGTATCACTATGAAGAGTCCACTTATAAATAAGGTCGGTGTAATTTTCATTCCTGTCAGTGATATTGAAAAGGCACGCGATTGGTATTGTGATCTTTTTGGTTTCCCGGCTGACGGGGAAATTATGTTCGGCCATTTGTATGCATTGCCTATGCAGGACACAGGGGTGATCCTGGACAGCAAAATCTATTCTGAGGAGTATACGTTCAAAGCTCCTGCTTTTCACATCAACACAGACAATATTCATGAAGCTCATACATTCATTAAGGAAAAAGAAGTCAAATGGGTGTCCGCGATACAGCACGATCATTTCTTCACTTTTCAAGATCCGGATGGAAACCATCTCATGGTTTGTCAGTGTTAAGGGACACATTTGTGAAAAAATGGAACAAGAATTAACAGCAGAAAGGGTGGTGATGAGAAATGAAGTCCTCATGGAAAGCATTAATATGGATAGCGACGGCTGAGTTGTTTGCTTTAAGTCTTTGGTTCAGCGCTTCGGTAACAGCACCTGAACTCATCAACCTATGGGGAGCCGGACCGGAAATTGAGGCGTGGCTCTCGGCTGCTGTTCCAATCGGATTTGTCATTGGAGCGTTTTTCAGCGCTTATTTTGGGCTGGCCGATCGGTATAATCCCCGAATCATTCTTGCTATATCTGCAATAACTGGATCGGTTTTCAACGGATTGATATTACTGAGTGATGGAGCCTGGAGCGGAATTGCCCTTCGAATCATCACGGGGGCCACACTTGCCGGGGTCTACCCGACCGCAGTGAAAATACTATCTCAATGGTTCCCTAAAAGAAGGGGACTGGCAATCGGGATATTGATTGCTTCTTTGACTCTGGGATCCTCATTACCTCATTTTACAGCCTTATTTTTTTCTTCATTGCAGTGGCAATTGATCATCATTTCAAGTTCCATCCTGGCAGTTCTTTCTGCCGCCATTATCTATTTCATCCTGGATGATCCGCCTGTTATGACGGAGAATAAACCTTTTTCTTTCTCTCTTTTAAAAAAAGTCCGTCAAAATCAACCTGTCATGCTTGCCAATTATGGCTACTTTGGACATATGTGGGAACTTTACGCGATGTGGACCTGGCTGCCGGTATTTCTATCTGCCAGTTTTCAAAGCTACACCGGTACGGATGCTTCGGGACTGGTGGCTATTTGTTCTTTCCTTACAATTGGGATAGCAGGTGCCGCAGGGTCTGTAGGAGGAGGGTGGCTCGCTGACAAGATCGGCCGGTCATCCTTAACCATTTTATCCATGGGAGTCAGCTCTGTCTGTGCTCTAAGTATCGGATTTACATTCTCCCAGCCTATATGGATGACGCTCACTCTTTCGTTCATTTGGGGAATTTTTGTGATTTCCGATTCCGCTCAGTTTTCAGCCGGGGTTACAGAGTTTGCGGAAACTGAATATGTTGGAACAGCGCTGACATTTCAGATGTGTATTGGATTTCTTATCACTATTTTTACCATCAACCTCATTCCCTATCTGCAAAAGCTTGTGGGCTGGGAATGGGTATTTTCCATCCTGGCGATAGGCCCTGTGCTCGGATTGATGTCCATGATGAAATATAAGACCTTTGAAACGGGAAGCGCTCGTGAGCAAATATCAAAGCAATCCTAAGATAATATAAAATAAAAATTTTACAAGGCTCCTTTCTAATACTTTGTTGCTATTTATTAAGTTCGAGAGTTATGGCCGAATTCAAATAAATTATCTTGGTAAACAAAAGCACGCCCGCCGGAAACCGAGAAATGATCAGAAGAAAACAATCAGCTGGTCCAAGGATGAAACATTTGTGTTTCATCCCTTTTAATACTTCTATAAGCGCAAGGAAAACATGTAGAGTAAGTCATCTAAAATTCGTATTTAAATCAACAAACAGATTAGGTGAAGCAGACAATTTCCCCACCCTAATGGTGAGTAACCTTCAATTGTGGAAATAAGGGGAGTTTTTTCCGTTATCTAGTGGATTTGGACCAGGTTCGAGGTTTATAAGGGGAATTTTTCCCGTTAAGGCAGATTCAAATGGTCCATTTTCATGCTTTTGGAGCAAATAGAGGGAATCCTTCCCTCTATTTACTCTATTTTTTGCGCTATTTCTTCAATAAGAGGAATTTCTCCCCTTATTTTGGCAGCTGACTTCATGGGAACCTTTGTATAATCGCTATCATGAATAAAAAAATGCTTGAAGGTCTCCAAGCACTATTCATCTATATTTTGCACTTCAAAACAAACCCTCTAGCAACAAAATGAAGCCATATACTGGCCCATCGCATGGCTTCATTATACTCAAACGATAAAAACAATAGTGTTCTTTACTAATGCAGACCTCCACATACTACTACGAAAAGAAATTACCTCAAATTATATACGAAGGACACTCTATTCATTCAACAATTCCAATACCCACTTTTTCACATCTACGAGTCGCAAGTTTTCGGTGCTTTTATCTGTCCCGCTGACAATCAAGGGCGATAGCGAATCCACTTTATGCATCGAGCCATGTGCGCCTCCACCGGTATGCTCCGGAGAACTTTCACCTATGAATTCATATCCCGGTTTAGCATCAACAATAAGAAATTCACCTTTTTGAGAGTGCAATGCTCCATATAGACGAGAGAGTCCATCAGGATAATCGCCAAAAGAAATATTAGTGTCTTTTATGGTCAAATCTAAAATATCCGGATTTCCTTCGATTGACCATTCTTGTTGATAAGCATCTTTAAAAGGTCCGCCTGAAGTGAATTCAAAGTGTCCATCAGAGTCGGGAGAGATAAGCTTTGCCTTTCCTTTTGACTTCCAAGAAATCCAGGCAATCCTCGAGTCTTTCTTCAACTCTTCTGCCAACTCTTCTAATGGGACTTTTTCATTCAAGCTGTATATATAGGCCATTCGTTCATTGGCAGTAATAACGATATCATCTTTTTTTGTCACCGAAGCGCCAAGGTCCAACACATGATAATCTCTAAGAATCTTCCTTAAATCTATGGAAGCCTTTTTCTTGTCATCCATAACGGCAGATTGGCTGCTGTCGCCCATGATCATCCACACAGTCTGCTCCAGTGCATCTTCCCATTTTGGAAAGGAGTTCAAAATTTCTTGCAGATGTTTATCTGCTTTCTCAACACCTGAAAGTTCTTCAGGGCCTTTTTTATGAACAGGATGATCATTTTCAGGAAGATACACAATTGTAAACGGAGGAAGTCTTTCTGTTTCCAATAGATATTGTAACTCTGCTGCTGCAAATGCATCATTTAAGCCAATCCGATTCACAACATGGCGATTATCTGGGTTATTTCGAGCAAAAATGCCCAAAGAGAGGATGGAGGGACCACAAGTATCCATTTTTCTTGGGACATCTCCCAGATTCGAGATCACGGCAGGGGACTTGAGGGTATGACGATAATTGCCACGGTATATCAATGTATTAATAGATGCTGTTTTCATACCCAGTTTGTCCAGATCCTCGTGAATCGTTGTAACCTCATGGCTTAGGTGGGAGTTATTATAAGCATAAAGGCCGTTGTGGGCGAAGTTCGGGATGCCAAGTTTCAAGACTTCGAAAAAACCATTCCCATAGGTAATGATCTTCTCATCCTTCTCATCAAACCAAACAAGACCAGGTATTTTATGCTTGTCTGGGTACGTCCCTGTAAGAAGCGAGCTGTCAATTGTTACCGACATCGTCGGATAGGAACTGATCAGATTATTGCTGTACTGGCCATTTTCCATAAAAAACTTAAGTGCTGGTGCTCTGTTCTCCTTAATTGCCTTCTTCAACGATTCATCCATTAAAGAATCAAAAATTACAAGGATGACTCTTCGTTCCGACACCTGTTGGTTATCAACTAATATAGGAGACTCATTCTTCTTTTCCACTTGGTGCTCTGAACCTATGCAGCCGGCTAGTAAGAACAAAAAGCTAAACAAAATTAGATGCTTCCTCATCAAAAATGCCATCCCCATACAAATATTTAATGTATTGGTAGTATGCACATTAACCTGATTATTATCTTATAATCAAAAGATTGTTTTTAAAGAAGGGATAATATTAATATCACAACCTAGAAAGGAAGTGCAGATGGTGAAGATCATTTCTGTTACCAGGATTCTAGATGAAGTGGGGCGCCTCGTCTTTCCTCAGGAAGCCAGAAAAGTACTGGGTATGAAGGAGGGAGTTGTTTTAACTAGGGTGGCGGAGAATCAAGATAAGACATCAGAAAAAGCAATTGATGCCATTAATGCAGTCAAAAAAAAACACAAAATCCGGTACATCTATGATTACCTCGACAAATTGTACTCTGGAGACTACAAATCCAAATCGAAACCATAATAAAAAAACATAAGTAGATTTCGGAGCTATTATTGATCATAGTGATTGGGTGAAGGAAGTGGATAAACTAAGTACAGATATATATTGTAAAAAAGAAGATATCAGGAAGGTGATTAAACAGTTGGAGATGGAGAAGAAGAGGCTTGTTAACAAGGTAGAATGATAGGAGAATTAAAGCCATTCGCCTGATTAGTCCGTTTATGGGCCAACATCTCAGCGAAAACTCAATCTTATTGGCCCTTTTACTTTGTTTTCGGGCCATCATCTCAGCGTAAACTCAATCTCTTTGGCCCATTTACTCTGTTAATGGGCCATCATCTCAGCAAAAACTAAATCTCTTTGGCCCATTTACTCTGTTAATGGGCCATCATCTCAGCAAAAACTAAATCTCATTGGCCCATTTACTCTGTTAATGGGCCATCATCACAGCGTAAACTCAATCTCTTTGGCCCATTTACTCTGTTAATGGGCCATCATCACAGCGTAAACTCAATCTCCTTGGCCCATTTACTCTGTTAATGGGCCAACATCTCAGCAAAAACTCAATCTCTTTGGCCCATTTACTCTGTTAATGGGCCATCATCACAGCGAAAACTCAATCTCCTTGGCCCATTTACACTGTTAATGGGCCATCATCACAGCGAAAACTCAATCTCTTTGGCCCATTTACTCTGTTAATGGGCCAACATCTCAGCGAAAACTCAATCTCTTTGGCCCATTAACTCTGTTAATGGGCCAACATCTCAGCAAAAACTAAATCTCATTGGCCCAATAACCCCATTTACGGGCCATCATCACAGCGTAAACTCAATCTCATTGGCCCATTTACTCCCTGTACAACCAAACATCCTACAAACCTCACAACCTGGAAGCATATGTATTCAATTCTCTGCTCATCTTTTCAATCTCATCAATAAATGCGGAGATTTCTTGAGTCGATGCTGCCTGATTTTCCCCGACGCTCACCACTTTTTCAATCGAATCAGCCATTTCCTTCATCGACTGCTGCAATGTAGATATGATTGTTCGAACTTTTTCCGTTGACGCCACTGTTTCCTTGGATAATTTACGGATTTCCTTCGCCACTACATCAAACCCACGTCCCATTTCCCCGGCCCGTGCTGCTTCAATAGAGGCATTCAATCCTAGTAAATTCGTTTGATCGGCAATTTTTTTGATCATCGTGATGACTTCATTCGTTTTTTCCATTTCATGCGAGGCATCTTTAGATTGTTGAAGGAGGTTGTTGCTAATCTCCGCCAGGCCATCCGCACCTTTTTCAACGCTGCTGACACTTTCATTCGTATGGGAAACAGATGAAACGATTTGATCTGCAATGCTGCGCAACGCTCTTTCATTCTGCTCCTGCATCTGAATGGCAACCGCCCCAATGACACGGCCATTTTTAACAATCGGATTGGCAAGTCCAGTAAAAGAGAAACCAAAAAATTCAGCAGGAACTTCTTCCTTTATAACTTTTCTATTTAGCAAGCAATCTGCCAATGGCTCCTGGGGATTGATTTTTGTGCCTGGCTTTACCCCCAAATCGATCTTTCCGCTTGGAAAGTAGGCAATCCATTCCTCCGTGTTGGTAATCCCGATGGCGATATCCAGCATGGAGGCAATTAATTTCGACACTTCCACGTAATAATCCAACACACCTTGATCTTCGTTTACATTCTTTTTCAGTTCTGTTGTATACATTTTTTATCCCCATTTCATCATGTCTTTAGCACTAGTATTATAGCAGTTAAGTTATCTTGAATCCAAGATGAATGTGTTCACATATAGTTTTTAAGTATAAATCTCATCCACTAAAACACATAAGACCGGTTCATTGATACACAATAAAATAGAGCAGCAATTTTTTTAAATTAAAATGTGTAAATGATACGGATAGGGGTAAGGGAATACTATCTTATTCAAATAAGATTCAAAGGAGGTTTAAAAATGACTGTAAAAAGTATTTCGGCTAAGGAACTGACAAAGAAAGTATTAAGCAAAGAAAAAGTGTTTATTGTCGATGTGAGAAACACCGACGCATTTGACGATTGGAAAGTCGAAGGAAGAAATGTCGATATCATTAATGCGCCTTATAGCGAAATTAAAGAAAAAGGAATCGAACCGTTTTTGGATAAACTTCCTAAGGACCAGGAAATTCATGTGATTTGTGCAAAAGGGAATTCCTCGCAAAAAGCAGCGAAGGAAATAGCAAACGCGGGATATTCAGATGTTTATTCAGTTGAAGGCGGCATGGAAGCATGGAGTGAACACCTGGAGCCTATCAAAATTGGCGATCTCAAGAACGGGGGAACCATCCATCAATTTCTACGAATCGGGAAAGGCTGTCTTTCTTATTTAATACAGTCCAATGGGGAAGCCGCCATTATTGATGCTGCACGGATGACCAAGCCTTATCATGATTTCCTGGCTGAAAACGATGTTAAACTGACCCGCGCGCTTGATACCCACTTGCATGCTGACCACATAACCGGCGGAAGAGAGCTGGCGGAAACCACCGAAGCTGAGTATTACCTTCCTCCAAAGGATGCTGAAGAGGTTCAGTTTTCCTACCAGCCTGTGAATGACGGCGATAAGTATGAGGTTGGCCATTCTATCATTGAGGCGATGTACTCCCCGGGACATACCATCGGCAGCACTTCCTATATAATCGATGATACTTATTTATTGACTGGTGACATCTTGTTTATCGATTCCATTGGCAGACCCGATCTGGCTGGCAAGGCAGAAGACTGGGTGGGCGACCTTCGCACAACCTTATATAAACGATACAAAGAGCTGTCAAAGGATTTAATTGTTCTCCCGGCCCACTATATGGGTATAGATGAAATGAATGAGGATGGAAGTATTTCAGAGAAACTCGGCACGCTTTATGAAGAAAACCATGGCTTGAACATTCAGGATGAAGAGGAATTTAGAAGAACGGTATCTGAAAACCTGCCCCCTCAGCCCAATTCATATGAAGAAATCCGGAAAACCAATATGGGCAAAGAAGATCCAGGTGAAGAAAAGCAGAGTGAAATGGAAACCGGACCTAACCGTTGTGCAGTAAGATAAGCCAATACTAGTACTAAAAACAGGAGGAATAAAGCATGTTTGATTTTACACTATCTACAGATAAAAGTATTGAAGAAGCAGTGAAGAGTTTGGAAGCAAGTTTAAAAGAAGAACAATTCGGTGTTCTTTGGACGTTCGATATTAAAGATAAGCTGCAGGAAAAGGGGTTGGACTTTGAAAAAGAATTCAAAGTGCTGGAAGTCTGCAACCCGAAAGAAGCACAAAGAGTATTAAACGAAAATACAATGGCGGGATACTTCTTACCTTGTAAAATGGTTGTTTATGAAGAAGAGGGGCAGACTAAAATTGGTATGCCAAAGCCGACATCACTTATTTCAATGTTGAATGATGAAAAGATGAAGGATTTTGCCAAGGACATTGAAGACCGCCTGATCGGCTGTATGGAAAAAAGTGTTTAGTTAATAATATGATTCTAACAGGATGAATTCTTAGTGAATTCATCCTTTTTATTCACGAAAGGTATTGACAAAATTCATTCGAAATCAAAATAATTGAATGAATACCATAGGAAGTGGTATATTTGCCTCACTAAAGGTTAAAAGATTTAAGGTGAATAAATTTTTTCTCACCTATTGACTTAATACCCCGATGGGTATATAATAAGGTTTGTAAGCAAGACAATCCTTAGAAATTGAATAGGGTGGTTTGTAATGTTAATATTGATTATCATAGTGGTTAGTATGATAATAGCACTATATAAAAGGTATATCCCTGTTACAGGAGTTCAGTGGTCAAGAGAAACTCCTGACCTGAAAGATTCCATTTTAATCTTGGATGTAAGAGATTATAATCATTCTTTCAACGACCCTATACCAGAAGCCATAAATCTTCCGGTTGCTTATTTGAAAAGAAATTGGCATGAACTCGAAGGAAGCAGAATTCATATAGTCGCCTCAACCAAGCTTGAAAAGAACATGAGCATCAGGATGTTGAGAAGAAGAGGTTACCAGGTAACAGGTTATACACTGACAGAAAAACAATGTCCGCCAAAACAGAATAAAGGAAAGGGGTATTGTTATGGAATATAATGATCAGGTCAAAAACCGTGTTAAACGGATTGAAGGGCAATTAAGGGGCGTCCTTAAAATGATGGAAGAAGGCAAAGACTGTAAAGATGTAATTACGCAGTTATCAGCTGTCCGTTCTGCAGTGGATCGCACTGTCGGGGTAATTGTCAGTTCCAACCTGGTAGAATGTGTACTTGAAGCGGAAAACCGCGGCGAAAAAACCGATGAAATGATAAAAGAAGCTGTCAACCTGCTTGTTAAAAGCAGATAAGTTCTAAAGGGTTGACATCCTTTTTTATGACTGATATTATACCCCTGTGGGTAATAAAAGCGAAATGAAATTTATATAGGAGGAATAACACATGAAAGCAGATAAAGTATTAGACGCAAAAGGGCTGGCTTGTCCAATGCCGATCGTCAAAACGAAGAAAGCCATGAATGAACTGGAAGCAGGGCAGGTATTAGAAGTCATTGCAACTGATAAAGGGGCAAAAAGTGATTTGACTGCTTGGGCAAAATCCGGGGGCCATGAGTTGCTTGACCATAACGAAGAAAATGATGTATTTACATTCTGGATTAAAAAAGGGTAATTTTTTTTTGAAGCCAACATACCCCTGTAGGTAGGGGTAATAACACCATACAACTGGAGGAATCACTAATGTCAGAGAAGAAGAAAACAACAATCGTATTATTCAGCGGAGACTATGATAAAACGATGGCTGCGTACATCATTGCCAATGGAGCAGCTGCCTATGATCATGAAGTAACAATCTTCCATACATTCTGGGGTTTGAATGCCCTTCGCAAAGAGGAAAATATCGAAGTGAAAAAAGGGTTTATGGAAAAAATGTTCGGTAAAATGATGCCACGGGGCGCCGACAAAATGGGACTCTCAAAAATGAATATGGCCGGTATGGGACCGAAGATGATCAAAGATGTTATGAAGAAACATAATGTAATGTCACTTCCAAACCTGATTGAGATGGCTCAGGAACAAGACGTTAAATTAGTGGCATGCACGATGACAATGGATCTTCTTGGTTTGCAAAAAGAAGAATTATTGGATAATATCGACTATGCTGGGGTAGCTGCATATTTAGCAGATGCAGAGGACGGAAACGTTAACCTGTTCATCTAATAAGGGGGCAAAAAAAACTTGGATTACATGAGGTATGTCCTTGTCGGAATTTTAATTATCATTATTATCATGAGAATGTTGCCTGCAAAAGGGGTAAGGCACATCACAACGGCAGACCTGAAAAACGAACTGCGGGATGGAGAGAAACTGTTCATCGATGTGCGTACAAAAGGGGAATTCAACAAACGAAATATAAAGGAATTTAAAAATATTCCTTTATATGAATTACCTTATAAGACTAATGAGCTTACATCCAACAAAGAAATTGTCTTGATATGTCAAAGCGGCATGAGAAGCAATAAAGCTGCCAAGCTATTAAGAAGAAAAGGCTTCAACAAAGTAGCCAATGTAAAAGGCGGCATGAGCGCCTGGTCTTAATTCGTCAGTAAATCTGCTCTTTTCCCCAGCAATCTTTCTAATCCGGAAAAGAGCTTATCATAAGGAGGATACTAAAATGAAAGAAATTTCACCAAAAGAAGTGGAAGTAATCGTAACTGAAGGAAAACCAGCAAATATTATTGACGTGCGTGAAACAGATGAAGTAGCAGAAGGTAAAATTCCTGGTGCTGTCAACATCCCATTAGGATTGGTTGAATTTCGTATGAATGAACTGGATAAATCCAAAGAATATATCATGGTTTGCCGTTCGGGCGGCAGAAGCGGCCGTGCATGTCAGTTCCTTGAGAACCAAGGCTACAATGTAATTAACATGACAGGCGGCATGCTTGCTTGGGAAGGTAAAACAGAATAATTTTTTCAAATTTATATACCCCACGAGGTAAAACAGGAGGGCATACTATTGGAAAACATTAAAGTGGATCTTGTACTTGATGCTAAAGGATTAGCTTGTCCAATGCCGATCGTCAAGACTAAAAAAGCCATTACCGGTCTGGAAGCAGGTCAGGTGCTTGAAGTTGAAGCAACAGATAAAGGGTCGAAAGCAGACATTAAAGCCTGGGCTGAAAAAGCCGGCCATCAATATTTAGGTACCATTGAAGATGATGACGTGTTAAAGCATTACTTAAGGAAAGCTTCCGGGGAAGAAACCGTTGAGAAGAAGCATCCTAATGTGGTGAATAATGAAGAGTTAGAATATAAATTAGGCAGTAAAATCGTGGTCCTCGATGTCCGTGAAGCTGCAGAATATGCATTTAACCATATCCCGGGGGCTTTATCCATGCCATTAGGGGATTTGGAGAACCGCATGAACGAATTAAACAAAGAAGATGAAATCTATGTTGTATGCCGTACAGGAAGCCGAAGCGATCTTGCAGCCCAAAAGCTTACAGAAAACGGCTTTAAGAATGTTATAAATGTTGTTCCAGGCATGAGCCAGTGGAGCGGAAAAAGCCAATCAATCACAAACTAACCGGTCCCTGGTACAATAATCAGTATTGTGCCAGGCACCAAAAAATTTTCGAATAAATTATACCATAGGGGGTAACTTAGAGATGACTGTAAAAGCTATTAATTCTAAAGAAGTAACAAAAAAAATATTCAACAACGAAGAATTATTCATCTTGGATGTCCGTAACGAGGACGCTTTCGCAGACTGGAAAATCGAAGGACACAAGTTTGATTATCTTAATGTACCTTACTTCGACCTTTTGGATGGAGTAGAGGAAATTATGGTAAAACTGCCACAAGACAAAGATATTCTTGTCGTCTGTGCAAAAGAAGGTTCATCAGTCATGGTCGCAGAGATGCTTTCTGACGAAGGTTTGGAGGTATCATATCTTGAAGGTGGTATGAAAGCATGGAGTGAACACTTGGAGCCGGTTAAAGTCGGTGACTTGAAAGACGGCGGTGAGCTATACCAATTCGTCCGAATCGGAAAGGGCTGCCTGTCTTATATGGTGGTTTCCAATGGCGAAGCAGCCATTATCGATTCCACTCGCATGGCGGATATCTATACAGATTTTGCTGCCAGCCTTGATGCAAAAATCACTCATGTATTTGATACTCATCTTCACGCCGATCACATTTCCGGCGGACGTACCATTGCAGAGAAAACGGGTGCAACTTACTGGCTGCCGCCGAAAGATGCTGAAGGAGTTACATTTGACTATGCAGCATTGGAAGATGGCAATGAAGTAACAATCGGAAACACAACAATCAACATCCATGCCTTGTATTCACCAGGCCACACAATCGGTTCAACTTCATTCGTCGTAGACAACCAATACTTGTTGACAGGCGACATCCTGTTTATCGATTCAATCGGAAGACCGGACCTTGCAGGCCTGGCTGAAGACTGGGTAGGCGACTTACGTGAAACTCTATACTCACGCTACAAAGAACTTTCTGACGACCTGATTGTTCTGCCGGCTCACTTCATGATCATTGACGAGTTGAACGAAGACGGAAGCGTATCTGAAAAACTGGGTGTATTATACGAGCAAAACCACGGCTTGAACATTGAGGACGAAGGTGAATTTCGCTCACTGGTAACGGAAAACCTTCCGCCACAGCCAAATGCTTATCAAGAAATCCGTAAGACCAACATGGGTCAAGTAACACCAGATACAGACGAACAACGTGAGATGGAAATCGGTCCTAACCGTTGTGCGGTGAGATAACTTAGCTGGCGACAAATGTCCAGGCTAAGGGTAGTTATCAGCTGGATTGTGTCGATTAACGACAAGGAAGTGTCGAATATCGGCCGCTACTTGTCGTTTAACGACCAATCCTTGTGGAATAGCGTCCTCACGACAAATACTGACACACCAATCATCAACTAAACTATTCTCTAGGAGGCTAACAATATGGAATCAACAAAAGTACTAGACGCAAAAGGATTGGCATGTCCAATGCCAATCGTAAAAACAAAGAAAGCCATGAATGAATTACAATCAGGTGAGATTCTTGAAATTCACGCAACAGACAAAGGTGCCAAAAGTGACCTGACTGCCTGGGCAAAATCAGGCGGACACGAACTGGTAAAGCATGAAGAAGAAAATGATGTCTTCAAGTTCTGGATTAAAAAAGGCTAAAACAAATTAAGGGAACCATTACAGGGTTCCCTTTTTTAGGAGGTTGTTTCAAATGGATATAGGTTTTATCATCGTTATCTTTCTAATTGGTTTCATAGGTTCCTACATTTCAGGGATGCTTGGAATCGGCGGTTCCATCATCAAGTACCCGATGTTATTATACATCCCGCCATTGTTCGGCCTGGCAGCATTCAGTGCCCATGAAGTATCAGGAATCAGTGCCGTGCAAGTATTCTTTGCTACGATCGGCGGTGTCTGGGCATACCGCAAAGGCGGCTATCTCAATAAGACACTGATTGCCTATATGGGTGGAGCCATCCTGATCGGCAGCTTCATCGGTGGATATGGGTCCAAATTGATGTCTGAAGGCGGCATTAATCTCGTTTATGGAGTATTGGCTTTGATTGCAGCCATTATGATGTTCATCCCGAAAAAAGGAATCGATGATATCCCGCTTGATCAAGTGACATTCAATAAATGGCTTGCCGCTTCATTAGCGTTAATCGTAGGTATCGGCGCTGGGATTGTAGGCGCTGCAGGAGCCTTCCTGCTTGTCCCAATCATGCTTGTTGTTTTAAAAATCCCTACCCGTATGACGATTGCTTCTTCATTGGCCATTACGTTTATCTCTTCCATCGGGGCAACGATCGGGAAGATTACAACGGGCCAGGTAGACTACCTGCCTGCATTGGTCATGGTAGTAGCAAGTCTGATCGCTTCTCCTTTAGGTGCAATGGCTGGTAAAAAAGTGAACACCAAGATACTGCAATATGTTCTTGCAGTATTAATCCTGGGAACAGCGATTAAGATTTGGATGGACCTTCTTTAAAATTTGGTTTCGCCCCTTATCTGGTGTGATAGGGGGGATTCCTGGGTAAAATGATAGTAAGCTTTTCAATCAAGGAGGTATTTTGATGGTAAAAGTTACGCAACCAGCTTTGGATGTCATCAAGTCTGAAGTAAATGACATTCTTAAGGAAGGCAAGCAGCCCTTCATCCGCCTTGCAATGGGCATTGGCTGAGGGGGGCCAAAACTTCGTCTGACTCTGGAGGAGTCAGCTTTAGAACATGATGATGTGACTGAGTTAGAAGGGATAAAGTTCCTTGTTCATGAAAAAGACAAAGTTTACTTCGATGACGCAAAAATCGATTATGTCAAAACTCTGCTAGGCGGCGGAGAGTTTAAAGTGCTCCGTGTATAAAAAGATTTAACAAACAAATAAAGCTTCGACCTTCATACAAACCACCCGTGAACTAAATGGGTGGTTTTTATTATTGATTTTTATGCACTTTAAGAGATCAGACTGTAATTTAGTCTACTCAAACTGGCCAATAAATATGGTAACAGGTAAAAAGTATAAGCGTATGTAAATAACACAAATTATTAAAGCAAGAATTATCTTGTTTAATCACTATTTTCATGTGTAATTAATACGCGCGGGGGTAATAAAAAAATAACCGCGTGAAAGGAGGCCGACTCATATGGAAGTGACTGTTAATAAAGTTCTTGATGCAAAAGGACTTGCGTGTCCAATGCCTATTGTCAAAACAAAAAAAGAGATGAAAGATTTGGAAGCTGGCCAGGTCATGGAGATACAAGCAACCGATAAAGGGTCTACAGCTGATATCAAAGCCTGGGCGACCAGTACAGGAAACCAATATCTCGGTACTGTGGAGGACGGAGATATCCTGAAGCATTATCTCCGGAAGGCAAGTGAAGCAGAGGAACAACCCGAAAAAAAATATGAAGATGTAATAAGTCTTGATGACCTTGTAAAGAAACTCGAAGGTGAAGAGAAAGTTACAGTATTGGATGTAAGGGAGCCTGCAGAGTATGCGTTTGGACATATTCCAGGGGCCATAAACATTCCCCTTGGAGAATTAGAACAGCGTTTTGAAGAAATAGAAGGGAAGGATGACTTACATGTCATCTGTCGAACAGGAAGCCGCAGTGACTTGGCATCCCAGCTATTGACTGACAAAGGTCTTAAAAATGTGAAGAACGTTGTTCCAGGAATGACTGAATGGACAGGTTCTACAAATAAAAAGGAATCATAAGGAGGAACTAACATGAAAGTCGCTATTATTGCCGCAAATGGAAATATGTTTGATGCCTACAAAGTATTTAATATCGCAACAGCAGCAGCTGCCACGGACGCAGAAGTTCAAATCTTTTTTACATTTGAAGGACTAAATCTTATTCACAAAGAAGGGCATAAAAATTTAGCTTTACCTGCAGGAAAGGAACATTTCCAGGAAGGTTTTCAAAAAGCAAATGTACCACCGGTAGAAGAACTTGTCAGCATGGCAAGTGAAATGGGTGTAAAAATGATTGCGTGCCAAATGACAATGGACGTAATGAGTCTTGAGAAAGGGCATTTTGTAGAGGGAATTGACGTAGGTGGAGCCGTCACTTTCTTAACCTACGCTCAAGGTGCAGATGTTACTTTAACTTTCTAAATCAGGCTTCCATTAGACTTAATCATATACCAAAAGGAGGTTAACCAATGGCGGATGTAAAAACTATTGCAGTGAAAGAACTGGCAAGAAAAATATTGAATCACGAAAAGGTGTTCATCCTGGATGCCCGCAATACGGATGACTTTGATGATTGGAAAATCGAGGGCAGGAACGTTGAAGTCATCAACGCACCTTACTTTGATCTGTTAGAAGGAGTTGAATCCATTCAAGAGCAGCTTCCTAAAGATCAAGAGATTTTTGTCATTTGCGCAAAAGGTGGATCTTCTGAATTTGTGGCTGAACAAGTGGAAGAAGCAGGGTTTACAGATGTTTATTCCGTTGAAGGTGGAATGAAAGCCTGGAGTGAATATCTTGAGCCTATCAAAATCGGAGATCTAAAAAACGAAGGATCTATTTACCAATTTGTTCGTATTGGGAAAGGCTGTTTATCTTACATTGTAGAATCAAACGGAGAATCAGCATTGTTCGATGTAAATCGGATGCTCGATCCTTATGAAGAGTTTATTAGTAAATCGAATACAACAGTCACCCATATATTTGATACTCATCTGCATGCAGATCATATATCAGGCGGTAAAAAACTTGCGGACAAACATGGAACTCAATACTACCTGCCCCCGAAAGATGCGGACGATGTTATATTCGACTACAATAAGGTTCAAGATGGGGATGAGTATAAAGTAGGGAATACAACTGTCCAGGCTCTGTATTCACCCGGCCATACTATCGGGAGTACGTCATATATCATTGATGACCAATATCTTTTGACAGGTGATATCCTGTTTATCGACTCCATCGGACGTCCGGACCTTGCAGGTAAAGCGCAGGATTGGGTAGGAGATTTAAGGACGACCCTTTACAAGCGATATAAAGAACTTGCTGATGAACTGCTGGTACTGCCTGCCCACTATATGAGCATAAAAGAAATGAATGAAGATGGAAGTGTTTCTGCAAAATTGGGAACTTTATATAAAGAAAATCACGGTCTCAATATCGAAGACGAAGACGAGTTTCGTAAAACGGTCTCAGAAAATCTGCCTCCGCAGCCAAACTCCTACCAGCAGATCCGTGAGACCAATATGGGAAAAATCAAACCTGAAGAAGAAGAGAAAAGAGAAATGGAAATTGGCCCTAACCGTTGTGCAGTAAGGTAATAATGCTTAAATAAAAGGCAGCTCCGGCTGTCTTTTATTTTGCTGTTTTTACTGGCAGGTTTTGTTAAAGACGGGCATTCATCTTATCTGCACGTTTGATTGTATGCAGGATATTATCCAAAGCATAGGTGAATGTGAAACGGTTTGATCATAAAGGGTTGACAATATACCTATAGGGGTATATAATGAATATTGTAAGCAGTTAACGTAACATAAAATATAATCTTGAAATGCATTCCCATAAATAAAAAAATAGAGAATCTAGTCAAATTAGAATATAAACTCAAAAACAAAATAAACGGAAGGAGAAACCTATGGAATATAATGATCAGGTTAAAAACCGGATAAAACGGATGGAAGGGCAACTTCGAGGAATACTGAAGATGATGGAAGAAGGAAAAGATTGTAACGCAGTCACCACTCAGTTGTCTGCTGTTCGTTCTGCAGTTGATAGAACAGCCGGTGTCGTCGTAAGCTCAAACCTTGTTGAATGTGTACTTGAAACGGATAATAAAGGTGAAAACACCAACGATCTTATCAAAGAAGCAGTTAACTTGCTAGTGAAAAGCCGTTAAATCTCAAGGGTTGACATTCTTTTTTTAACCTTGTAACATACCCCTATGGGTAATTTATAATACATTTAATTAACTGGAGGAATTATAAATGAAAGCAGATAAAATTTTAGATGCAAAAGGGTTGGCTTGTCCAATGCCAATTGTGAAAACGAAGAAAGCAATGAATGAATTGGAATCAGGACAAGTTTTAGAAGTCATTGCAACAGATAAAGGCGCCAAAAGTGATTTGACTGCCTGGGCAAAGTCCGGTGGCCACGAATTGCTTGACCATAAAGAAGAAAATGCTGTATTTACTTTTTGGATTAAAAAAGGATAAATTTTTTTAGTGTTAAATATACCCCTCAGGGTAAAAAAACAGTAACCAGTAGGAGGAGATATTTTTGTCAGACAAGAAAAAAACAACGATTGTATTATTCAGCGGAGACTTTGATAAAACAATGGCAGCCTACATCATTGCCAATGGGGCGGCTGCGTATGATCACGAGGTAACCATCTTCCATACCTTCTGGGGATTAAATGCACTTCGTAAAGATGAAGATATGCAAGTGAAAAAAGGGTTTATGGAAAAAATGTTCGGAAAAATGATGCCAAGAGGCGCAGACAATATGGGATTATCCAACATGAACTTTGCAGGCTTCGGTCCGAAAATGATTAAAGATGTTATGAAGAAGCACAATGTAATGTCGTTGCCTAACCTCATTGAGATGGCTCAGGAACAAGATGTTAAATTAGTAGCATGCACGATGACAATGGATCTTCTCGGTTTGCAAAAAGAAGAATTATTAGAAAACATTGATTATGCTGGAGTAGCAGCGTATTTAGCAGATGCAGAAGACGGCAACGTAAATCTGTTCATCTAATCAGGATGACTGGTAGATAAAAAATACCTCTCGACATATTATATCAGTCACTCAGATCAAATACGAAAACCAATACAGGAAAAGATAGGTTTTTATCGATATCCCCTTAAGTAAAGTTTGATAATAGTAACTTTCGGGGAAAGATTGTATGAACTCGCCATTTTTGTTTATTGAAATAATATGTGAAAGCTCACTTTTTACCCTATAAGTATAGGAAAAGAAGAGCATAAAAAGGAGGAAATCAATAATGAAAGAAATTACACCTAAAGAAGTAGAAGAATTGATCAATGGCGGCAAAGATATCAACCTTATTGATGTGCGTGAAGAGGACGAAGTAGCTGAAGGGAAGATTCCTGGTGCGGTCAATATTCCTTTGGGGTTGATTGAATCCCGGGCGCGTGAGTTAGACAAATCCAAAGAATATGTAATGGTTTGCCGATCAGGCGGTAGAAGCGGACTTGCATGTCAAATCTTAGAGAACCAAGGCGTTGAAGTTATTAATATGACAGGCGGCATGCTCTCTTGGGAAGGTCAAACAGAATAATTTTTTCGCATGAATGTATACCCCATTAGGAGGTAACAGAATGGAAAGTGTTAAAGCGGATTCTGTATTAGATGCAAAAGGGCTGGCTTGTCCCATGCCTATTGTCAAAACAAAAAAAGCGATCACAAATTTAGAAGGTGGACAGGTGTTGCTGGTTCAAGCAACCGATAAGGGCTCCACAGCTGATATTAAGGCATGGGCAGAAAAAGCAGGACATCAATACTTGGGAACAATTGAAGATGGTGACGTTCTTAAGCATTACTTAAGAAAATCTTCTGAAGACGAGAAGATTGAGAAAAAACACCCAAATGTGGTCACCAATGAAGAGCTGAAAGCAAATTAGAGGAAAATATAGTTGTACTGGATGTACGGGAGCCAGCAGAATATACGTTCAATCACATTCCAAATGCCGTTTCGATTCCAATGGGAGAACTGGAGAGCCGTATGGGCGAATTGGATAAAAAGGATGAAATCTATGTCGTATGCCGTACTGGCAGCCGCAGCGATTTAGCTTCACAAAAACTTACTGAAAATGGGTTCAAAAAAGTTTTTAACGTTGTACCTGGCATGAGTGAATGGACCGATTAAACGGACTCTTTCAATCGCTTAGAAAAAAAGCAATTACAGATGGAGAGCAGGTTTATACTCTGCGAACTTATAAAATTTTAGCAGGCTAATGTCTATTCTGGAGAGCACATCAAATTTTTTTGTGAGAATTTATACCTAAGGGGGTAAAAAAGTGACAGTAACAGCTATGAATGCTAAAGAAGTGACGAAGAAAGTATTCAATAAAGAAGATTTATTTGTATTAGACGTCCGTAATGAAGACGCATATCAGGATTGGAAAATTGAAGGACATAATTTTGACTACTTAAATATTCCTTATTTTGACCTCCTCGATGGAATTGAAGAGATCATGGATAAAATTCCATCAGATAAGGAAATTCTAGTGGTATGTGCAAAAGAAGGATCTTCTGTCATGGTCGCAGAAATGCTTTCTGAGGAAGGATTGGATGTATTATACCTTGAAGGTGGTATGAAAGCATGGAGTGAACACTTGGAGCCGGTTAAAGTCGGGGACTTGAAAGACGGGGGAGAGCTATACCAATTCGTTCGTATCGGTAAAGGCTGCCTGTCATACATGGTTGTTTCCAACGGCGAAGCAGCGATCATCGATTCCACTCGCATGGCGGACATCTATACAGATTTCGCTGAGAGCTTGGATGCTAAAATCACACATGTATTTGATACCCATCTTCATGCCGATCACATTTCCGGCGGGCGTATCATCGCCGAGAAAACAGGTGCAACGTACTGGCTTCCGCCAAAAGATGCAGAGGGTGTAACCTTTGATTATGCAGCATTGGAAGATGGTAATGAAGTTGCAATCGGCAACACAAAAATCAACATTCATGCTGTGTATTCACCTGGTCACACAATCGGCTCCACATCATTTGTAGTTGATGACCAATACTTGATGACAGGCGACATCCTGTTCATCGATTCAATTGGAAGACCGGACCTTGCCGGCTTGGCTGAGGACTGGGTAGGTGATTTAAGAGAAACGCTTTACACACGTTATAAAGAACTATCCAATGAACTTGTTGTTCTCCCGGCTCACTTCATGATCATCGATGAGTTGAACGAAGACGGAAGCGTCTTTGAAAAACTCGGTGTATTGTATGAACAAAACCACGGTTTGAAAATTGAAGATGAAGGCGAGTTCAGATCACTGGTAACGGAAAACCTTCCGCCACAACCAAATGCGTACCAAGAAATCCGCAAGACCAACATGGGTCAAATAACACCGGATAATGACGAGCAGCGCGAAATGGAAATCGGACCTAACCGTTGTGCGGTGAGATAAGGGTTTAGTCGGCCGTATTAATATCCTCGGTAACAACCTATTATGTAATTGTGTCGTTTAACGACCTGGTTTTGTCGAATATCAATCAGCATTTGGAAAACTAACCAAAAAAACTATCAATTCTCAGGAGGCTATACAATGGAATCAACTAAAGTATTAGACGCAAAAGGCCTGGCTTGTCCTATGCCAATCGTAAAAACCAAAAAAGCCATCAACGAATTACAATCAGGTGACATCCTTGAGATTCATGCTACAGACAAAGGTGCAAAAAGCGACCTCACTGCCTGGGCAAAATCCGGCGGGCATGAACTTGTGAAAGATGAAGAAGAAAATGATGTCTTCAAGTTCTGGATCAAAAAAGGCTGAAAAAATAAAGGGAACCAATCCAAGGTTCCCTTTTTAAGGAGGGGATAGTAAATGGACATAGGATTTATTATCGTAATATTTTTGATCGGTTTTGTCGGCTCTTATATTTCAGGGATGCTCGGAATCGGTGGTTCCATCATCAAATATCCGATGCTTTTATACATCCCACCATTGTTCGGCCTGGCAGCATTTAGTGCCCATGAGGTCTCTGGAATCAGTGCCGTACAAGTATTCTTCGCGACCATCGGGGGTGTCTGGGCTTACCGAAAAGGCGGATATCTCAATAAGACATTGATAATCTATATGGGTGGTGCCATCCTGATTGGGAGTTTCATTGGTGGATATGGTTCCAAGTTAATATCAGAAGGCGGTATCAACTTAGTTTATGGTATCCTTGCTTTAATAGCAGCAATCATGATGTTCATCCCGAAAAAAGGAATCGATGACATCCCGCTTGATCAAGTGACATTCAATAAATGGCTTGCGGCTTCGTTGGCTTTAATCGTAGGGATCGGCGCGGGGATCGTAGGCGCGGCTGGCGCTTTCCTGCTTGTGCCAATCATGCTTGTTGTGTTAAAAATCCCAACTCGTATGACAATTGCTTCTTCCTTGGCAATCACATTCATTTCATCCATCGGTGCAACAATAGGGAAGATCACAACCGGCCAGGTCGATTACCTGCCTGCATTGGTCATGGTTGTCGCCAGTTTAATTGCGTCTCCACTTGGAGCCATGGCTGGTAAAAAAGTCAACACAAAAATCCTTCAATATATTCTTGCTGTCTTGATCCTTGGTACAGCGGTTAAAATTTGGATGGATATCCTATAAACATAAAAGACTCCGTTCTCTGGTATGATATGGCTAAACGCGATAAAATGATTTTTAGCTTTTCAAAAAGCTCACAAAAACAGTAATGTCTGAAAAAAGGTGATTTAATGCATAATAGACCATCTGACAAATGTAAGGGTTCCTGAGGAATCCAATCAAAAGAATCCCGGTCACTACGTAAATTCCTTCCACCTATATGACCGGGTGTTCTTGTTTGGCTCCTGGGAGGAGTCATTTTACTGCTTAATAAATTTTTTTGAAATTACTTTCCTTTTTGAGGACGGACTATGACTAATTAATGTACATTAAGTCAAATCCGTTCTCAAATTCCGGATTACATAAGAAAAAACAATGAGGAGGAGATGGTTCAATATGTGGAATGAAAGGTTCAGCAAACAAGAATATGTCTATGGGACAGAACCCAATCAATTCTTAGAATCGGCGTTTGAAAAGCTATCTCTATCCGGAAAAGTACTAGCTATTGCTGAGGGGGAAGGAAGAAATGCCGTTTATCTTGCTTCAAAAGGGTTAGATGTAACAGCTTGGGATTATGCACCCACTGGTTTAGAAAAGACCAAACGTCTTGCCCAGTCAAAAAACGTTCCTGTCAATACAGAGCTGGTAGACTTAAATCATGCTGATTTTGAACAGAATATATGGAATGCAGTCATTTGTATTTTTGGACATTTCCCAGACCCCTTGAAGCAAAAAACACTTAAAGGAGTAAAAGAAACAATAAAGCCGGGAGGGTATTTTGTTACTGAAGTCTATTCTGTTTTTCAAATACCTTATAAAAGTGGAGGTCCCAAAGAGGAAGGGCTGCTTTATCAACCCGATGACTTTTTACAGAACTTTAGTGACTGGAGGATCATCCATCTCTTCATGGGAGAAGTAGTAAGGCACGAAGGAGAGTTGCACAATGGTTTATCACATGTCATCCAATTCATCGGCCAGAAACCGGATGATCAGTCTAATTAAGCACAACAGCCGATTTCGGGGGATAGAGGTGGAGGTGGAAGGGAAGCATGAGAGATGAAGATCACATAAATAAAGAGAGACAACAAACAATTGAATCGAAATACATCCAACAGCATCTGGCAAGCGAAAGGACGTTCCTTGCCTGGATTCGAACGGCGATTGCCATAATTGGCGTTGGCTTCCTTGTGACGAACCTCCACTTTACAATGAGGTCGAGTTTATCTCCTGCAGTGGACCTGCTAGCCAATATCATCGGCTTAGCATCCGTAGGGCTCGGGATTTTGACTATCATTATGGCAATCGTCACCTACATGAAAAAAATTGATGCGATCAACACCGAGTCTTTCCGCACATCAAAGTTCACCATCGTGACCCTGGGTGTATTCGTCATTGTGATTGCGTTGATATTCGGTGCATATTTTTTAATGATATAGCCTCCAAAATGGGATCTTCTTTATGTACCTTGCTGTTTTTCCTGCCGTCTAATAGGGTGTAAAAGGAAACGATTAGCAGGGACATTAAAACATTTCTCCGCTAATCAGCCATTATAAACACGACTCGCCATCTATAATACGGCGTTTCCTCGCTTTTCATCCATTAATAAACTTGAGTCAACTGCTCTGATGGGGTGTTTCTTTGCTAATCCCCCCATTATAAACACAACTCGACGGCTCTAATGGGGTGTTTCTCCGTTAATCACCCCATTATAAACATAACTCGACGGTTCTAATGGGTTGTTTCTCCGTTAATCACCCCATTATAAACATAACTCGACGGTTCTAATGGGGTGTTTCTCCGTTAATCACCCCATTATAAACATAACTCGACGGTTCTAATGGGATGTTTCTCCGTTAATCACCCCATTATAAATATAACTCGACCGCTCTAATGGGGTGTTTCTTTGCTAATCACCCCGTTATAAACACAACTCGACGGCTCTAATGGGATGTTTCTTTGCTAATTAGCCCAGCATCTACACGATTCGGCTGCTCTAATGGGGTGTTTCTTTGCTAATCACCAGCATCCACACGATTCGACTGCTATAATGGGGTGTTTCTTTGCTAATCACCCCGTAACAAACGCCCCACAACGCTTAATATACGACCTTACAATACACCGCTCACAAAGAATGGAGAGTATTATCCCGGTTCCTGACATTGTAAAATCCGAACCCAAAAAACCCCTCACCCCGGGGCCGAACTACAGACTCTCCGGCAAGAGAACATCCGCTCTCTCCGATACCTGCGGCTCCACCTCATAATTTACCATGTAACGATAATACTAAGAAAAAGGAGGGGGGGACACATGGATGCCCTGGAAGTGTTATTGAGAGTAGTCATTACCTTTGTTGGCCTATTTCTCGTGGCAAGAATTTCAGGCAGAAAAGAAATCAGTCAGATGACTTACTTTAATCTAATTTCTGCTATTGCCTTGGGGTCTATTGGCGGTGCGATTATCTCCTCCGCGAATTTCTCCATTAGGAACGGGATACTTGCATTGAGCGGCTGGCTGATACTGACGCTGTTATTTGGATATATGGATATCAAGTCAAAGGGCGCCCGGAAGATCATTGAAGGTGAACCGATCATTGTCATCAAACAGGGGAAGATCATGGAAAAGGCCCTAAGCAGAACCCGATTGGATGTAGATGCTTTACTCGTCAAACTTCGCGAAAAAAACGTGTTTTCAGTCAGCGAAGTCGACTATGCAATATTTGAAACGGATGGAAAACTGTCGGTGATGAAAAAACAGGCACAGCAGCCGCTAACTAAAAAAGAGATGAACATTCCTTACAAGCATCTGCTCTACCCACAGACCACGGAAGTAATAGCTAATGGAAAAGTTATTGAAAACAATTTAAAGAAACTGAATCTGAAGGAAGAATGGCTCAAGCAGCAGCTCAGACAGAACGGAATTGGTTCTGTTTCGGAAGTGTTTTATGCCGAAGTTCAAAAAGATGGTTCATTGTACATAGATACCCGCCATGATAATATGACACACTAGTGTCCAATCGCTTGTCTCATCTCTTGAATAAGCTGTAACAGGAGGTGAGTTTTTAATGGGAAAAATTCTTCATTCCTTAAAGAAATTTTTCGATGCTGCCCCTAATCACTGTCCAGAGTTACCGCGTGTTTCAGAAGCAAGCAAGTGCCTTATGGTAAAAGATCGTTTGGCGTACTCCATCCAATATGATCCTCACTCAAAAATTCTTTTTCAATATATAAAGAAAAATGTCACCCTGAAAGAAGCCATGGAGACGGCCGGCAGACTTGCGCCGGGTTGGAGAATCGCGACACCAGGGGAGGTCCTCGGGGTGAGCGGGTTGTTTGCACATGTTACGGAAACATCTTTCAATCAATGTCCTTTACTCGTATGGTGTGATTGCCTTGAAACAAAGAAAATAGCAGTGATTAATCCGAAGTCAGATAATCTGCTGACCTTATGGGATGCGGGCTCTAAATGTAAAGCTGAAGTAATTTATGTATTCGATAGAAATAGACAGTAAGGTGACGAACAGCCGGCTGTTCATCACCTTATTCTTTTTTAGTAGGCTAATTACATAGAGGCAATAAGCAAATCGAAATACAATAATTGTCAGGCAAAAGTCAAGCAAGAATTGTTCATATGCTTTATACTAAATAAATGAAATTTATTATTTTAGAAAAATAGTAGTTTGGGGTTATGCTGGATGAATTTAATTTTAATCGTTTTGCCGGTTTTTATAATCCTGGCGGTTGGTTTTATCGGCCAACGAGTCCTTGATTTAGATATCAAGTCCATCTCGACCGCTTCTCTATATTTGATGCTCCCTTTTTTAGCGTTCCAGACGTTCTATGAAAATGAATTAACTATAAGTTACTTATATATCATTTTGTTTTGTGTTCTGCTTCTATTGGGGCTGGTGGTGATTTCCATTATCGCGGGAAGATTGACAAACCCACCGCAGCCCAAAACCTCTGCTTTCGTGCTGGCAGGCGCTTTTATGAACAGCGGGAATTACGGTGTCCCCGTCATTTTGTTTGCGTTTGGTGAAAGGGGTTTTCAGTATGCGGTCATCATGATGGTCATTCAATCGCTCTTAATGAATACGGTCGGACTTTATTTTGCGGCAAAAGGAAGCAAAAAAGGAGGGACCTTTAAGGATTCATTGGTCAAAATCATCAAGATGCCTGTTTTATATGGATCGGCTGCCGGGCTCTTATTGCAGGTCGGATCCGTCCATTTGCCAGACTTTCTTTATAATGGAATCGACCTGATTGCTTCCGCTGCCATCCCGACAATTATGCTTGTACTGGGAATGCAGTTAGCAAATATTTCAAAAAAGGACGTCCAAATGAAAGAATTGTCTGCTGTCCTGGTGATGAGATTTATTGCTTCACCGTTAATTGCGTATGGGATCACCGTCCTCCTTTCTTTAGATAGTCTGCTATCCAGTGTGCTGATAATATTGGCTGCAATGCCGACAGCTGCCAATACCACTATGTTCGCTGTACAGTTCGACACCGAGCCGGATCTTGTTTCGTTCAGCACATTGGTCACTACCTCTATCAGCCTCGTTTCCGTACCTTTGATGCTCATGCTGTTTTCTTAACGCAGTTTTCGTATATATTGTTGCTCTCGGAAAAATCCAAAGAGCCGGATTTTTCCCTTGGAGACAAGGGCTTTTTTAGCTGAAAAAGGTGAATTAGCTCTTTTCTTACTTGTTTATCAGGCTATTCCTGGTTAATTAAGTAGATTTTTAAAATTTTTATTAAATAGCAACGATGTTTACGAAAAGAGCCTTTCATAAAGAGACACAACCCCAATTAATATTTTTCACAAAAGTGAAGCCTGTATCCTACCAGAAGGATACAGGCTCTTTTTTACTGTATAGGAAACTATAAAAATCTATGGGTACAGATGCCAAAGATTGATTTCTGCATCCAGCTCCAGCACCTAGCCCCTCGGGTCATAAGCCGATTCGTCAAGAAGGTTAAAGAGCAACCTTTCCGCCGGCTCGTCTTATGCCTGTCGGGGCTGATCAAGGTGCTTCCGCTTTTGTTCTTTATCCAATTTTCAAAAGTTGAAGTGTCGGCATGCTATAACTTACATCTTCGGGTATATCTGCCATAAGTGTGACTTCATCACCTTCGAGCAGTGAAAAGAGAACCGAGGCACTTAAAGATTGCTGCTGTCCGGCCGCAGTTGCTGTAGTGAGGGAAGAGCGAATGTCTATAGTATCATTGACAAGCAGATAAAAGTTCGAAGATTCAGGATTTCCTGCAGCAGCTTCCAGGTTAACTTTATAGCTGATTTGATAAGTTCCAGCTTCCAATACTTTCAGTCCATTGTTATCCATCTCAGTATTGGTTAAAGGTCCTGGAACATTCAAAGGAACCACGCCCGGACCTCTTCTTGTTCCTTGAAAATACCCGTACCCATGGGTGACTGCCAGCACACCGGGCGCTCCGGGATCGCCTTTTGGCCCCCGGGGTCCAGGTTTTCCTACAGGCCCCCTTGGACCTCTTTCGCAGCACACGCAAGAAGCACAATTTCCGCTCAATGCTTTCAATTGAGAATAGTAGAATTCCATTTTTAAGCTCCTTTCATAATGAGTTTTTTTACTGACGGATATTAATCGGAATATCCAGGAGGGTCCCGCCTGCCGATGATTGGACGGAAATTGAACGGCTGGCATCTGGTATCATGGAAGAGCCTTCAATCCTGAACTCCCATTCACCAAGATTATCGGCTATTGCTTCTGCCAGGACTGTGCCGTTGAGATCTTCACCAAGGTAGATCGTGACCGTCACACCGCTTGTGGCCGTTGTGGTACCGCTGATACGCCATTCCGCATCCCTGGTTCGGAATTCCGCTCTGGTGATTGAAAGTATATCCTCTGCAGATGAAATTTCGACAGAATCACTTGAACTTCCGCCAGGACCGATTACGGTCAACTCAAAGATTAATGTTGCCTGCTGATTCGGAAAGGCAAAAGAAGAGACAGGTGTATCCGGGTCAGTTAAGGTTACTGGCGGTCCGGCAACCTGTGACCAATTGTAATCCGAAATCACTCCAGTTGAACGGCTTCGGAGAGTGACCTGTGTTCCAGGCGATACCAACTGATCCGGACCTGCATCTGCCACAGGAGCAGGAACTGTTTCGCTCACTGTGATGGTGACTGTATCTGTGGCTGTGTTTCCCTCCGGCCCCGTAACAGTTAATTCAAATTCCAGTGACGTATCAAGGGAAGGAGCTGTAAAAGTGGGCTGAACCGTATCTGCACCAGTTAAGACAACCGGCTCTCCATCGATTTGTACCCAATTGTAAGAGTCAATCGCTCCAGTTGATCCTGATCCATCCAATGTGACATTGCTACCCCATAAAACAGTCTGGTCGTTTCCTGCATTTGCGGAGACCGGAAATGGGTCGGTGTTTTCTCCTGTAATCACCACCGAAACCTCTGCACTTCCTCCTGCGGAAGATACGATTCGGATGACTGGAGGTACCAAGGTGATACCGGGTACCGTTAGAGTTCCATCTTCAGGAATGGCCATTACACCATTGCCAAAGTCAGAAATAGTTAGTTCGGGGTTTCCTATTTCATCGCTAGAGCTTGCTATCACCGTCAAGGTCAAAGCATCTGTGTCATATATCGCTTCCGCCCAAACGAAGTCAACCGGCTGAACAATTTTGACTGTTGGAGGGCTGTCTGAAGCATTGGTCACCTTGATGCTGTCAGGCGCGTTGGTTCCTTCAAATTCCGTTCTAGCAAAATACACTCCATTGCCGCCTATCAGCCCCGCAGGAGTTACTCCCTGGCCTGAGACCTGAATGTCCTGAGGAGTCGAGTCCGAAGTCACAAAAACATCGATAAAACCTTTTCGTTCTTCTGTTCTTGAGTAGTTGGCTCTTTCTATATCAAGCCCGGAGACAGTTGATAATTTACCGGCAAGGGTAAAGAGCCTTGTTTCGATTGTGTCAGCAGGATCAAAACCTGGTGTTACAGATGCATCTGGCGAACCAATGCCGATCCCCGGTCCTCGAATTCGGAAAATATTCTGGGGGGCACCGGTTTCATCTGTAAAAAGACTGCCGACAATAGGATGCGGTACGGCCGGATCTCCTATATAGCCTGCCGGAGCGGAAGGAGCAACCTCGGGATCCCATTGCAAAAAAGGGTGAATCCGGCTTGCCAATGCAGACTCAAAATCCTGAACATCGCCAATATCTTCAGAAAATCTAATTTCGCCCACTTCAGGCTCATCTTCATCGGCAACTTCTGCTATGAACGTATCCGTCCCATAAGGATGGGTGACAATATACTCCTCATTTGCCCGAAGACCCGATACCCTGATCCGGACACGGCCGAACACCATCTGATCGCCTTCTCTTGGAATTTCATCTGAGAATGCACCTTCCAATGCCAAAACCAACAGGGCTCTTTCTCCTGTTCCAGTGGTCATTTGTGCTTCAGCAAGCATGTAAAATGCTTCCGAAGGGAAATTGTCCGGAAATGAAACAGGCCGGGCAGGATCGGGTAGGTCTTGTGGTGAAAGGATGGAAAGCGGATCAAAAGCATTGGTATTCAAGGCCAGTCTTATTCCATTTTTATCTTTATACCACATCGGAAATCCATTACTGGGATCGATTGGACCTACAATCATGTAAAAACCTCCTTAAATTACTTTTCAGATTCATTGTGCCAAATCAACTCCTCTACCACAGTACGCACAATCAGCTGAGCGAAGAGTTACTAATTCAATCTCTTACTATTCAGTAAATGTACAGGCGATTTAAATGGTGTAAAAAACGGGCTGGACTCTTACCAATAGATATAAAACTTATAGAATATGTACCTATTAGTCATGAATTGGAAATTAGAATAATAAAATTTGACTGAAACGCAAAAATATAAATAAGTATGCCCATTTTATACAGGGAGTGGGGTGAAACATCATCGGCGACATCGGGTTATTGCTGCTATTCGCATTTAATGTGTTGCTGACTGGAATTTTATATGTGGTGGTGCACAAAAACAAAAGACTAATCGGCTTTCAGCTTGGAATGAATATTTCCATAATCGCAGGAGGATTCACTGCTGTTTCCACAGGGATTGTCTTAATTATGGTCTATCCATTCTTTTATACCAGCGTCACTATTTTGTCAGTGATTATCGGTCTGCTTACAGGAGGATTCTACGGAATGCTGTTCGATTACCAGACAGCTTTGACCGGATATGTGAATGGATTGATGATGGGTTTGATGGGCCCGATGGTGGGGGCTTTGATTGATAACCAGATTTTGTTTTTAACTTTTTTAGAGGTCATTCTTTTTCTTACTTTTACTGCAGTGGGGTTGTCAATCAGGAGGTCCTGAAGGAGGGAGCAGCTATGAATCTCTTGATCTATATATCCCTCATTTCTGTTATTTTGCTCAGTATATACACTTGGATCTGTTTCTATAAAAAAAGAATTCTATTTGATAACCGTTTTGGCATGACCATCACAATGTCTTCAGCTTCTATAATTTCCGTCATCCTTTCCATGCAATTTTCATTCGTGTCGTCGTTACCGTTTGAGGCAATTATCGGCTTGATGGCATTTACCGGAATACTCATCGGAGCCGCCTTTGGGACACTGGTCCGGCTGCATGCGGTGCTAAACGGAATCTTCTCCGGTGCAATAGGAGGTTTTATGGGGGCAATGGCCGGAAGTGTCGTTAAGGATCCATCTCTATGTGGATTACCAACGGATACCGAAAGCGACTTGCTCATCAATATGTTTACATTCACTGCTTTTGGAACAGTAGTCTTGATTTTGACACTTGGGCTGATTCTGTATTCCTTAAAAGTTTAGAAGGGCGGGGGAAAATGAAAAGGAAGTTTATGCTTGGAACAATCGTCCTTGCTGCATTTCTTGCCATCTTTTATATATGGCCCCGGGAAGAAAAACTTCCTCGCCTTGGTACAGTGAATAATGTTTCGCTGCAAAGTATCGATGGGTCCAAATATGAACTGCAGGATCAAAAAATTAAACTGGTCGTGTTTTTTTATACCAACTGCCCTGATATTTGCCCTATGACGCTTTTCGACCTTGAACAGGTGAAAAAACAACTGGTAGCAAAGCAGCTTTTTGAAGAGAAGGTGATGTTTGTAACCATTACTCTGGACCCTGAAGTAGATACTCAGGAAAAGTTAAAAGATTACGCCAAGCATTTCAGCGTTGATCATGAAGGGTGGATGATGCTGAGGGGAGATCCGGAGACCACGGAAGAAATTGCGAAAGATTTCAAGATGGTGTTTCAAAAGGACGAAAGTGGATTCGTTACGCACAGTACAACCATGTATCTTGTTGATTCTGAAAACAAAATCCGGTCATACCACGATATGGCTGCAGGAGATAAAAAAGTGAACATTGAAGAATTGGTCCAGCATATCGAATGGCTGGCAGCAGAGTGACGATAAGGAGGGGGTACATGAAGCCGCAGCTAAGAAGAGATGAATATATAGAAAATCTGTTGAAGAGGGAAGAAAGAGAAACCCGCAACCTGGACGCCATTAATCAAAGGAACCTCTTAAATGGGGAAGGCCTGACGTCTCCCACAAGCGCAGTCTCCACAGAAGAAACAAGGATGCTGATGGAGTATATGGATCAAAAAAACCTCATTAAAATAGGTTCCACAAATGAAGCACGGCGTAAAATATTAACTCTGAAAAAATTTTTAAAAAAGAAGCGAAATCAGCAAGTTGAGATCTATTCCAACTCAGGACCTCAAGTCCTTTATACAGAAGGTAAAGTAGCCGCAGTGGGCAGAGATTTCGTCATGCTGTCCAACCTGAAAGACCGATTTTGGATTCCATATCATGCAATAGAATCGGCCAACATCCCTTATGGCATTCCAAATTACTCCAATACTCATCAGCACTATATTTATGATAATGATCTAAGGTCGAAGCTCCTCCTTCAATTCGGCGAGACAGTGTCTAAAAGAGAGGAACTCTTTCAGCAGTTTTGCGAAGATTCCTTCGCATCCAACCTCCGGACATGGCGAGGGTCAAGGGTAGAAGTGAAAAATTTAAAGGGAGAAGTATTCTCAGGGAAGATTCAGGAAGCAAAAGACGATACTCTTATGATTAAGCAGTCGAAGGGAAACATCAACATTGAATTATCACAAGTCACATATATTAGAACACTTAGGCTTTTACACATAGTAAAAACAATACTAAAACGTTCTCGAAAAGAGTAAGGGGGAAAAAGATGAAATCAAATAACAGCCAATCGGAAGACCGCCTGATGCAAGAGTTAAAGGCATTAATGGGCAGGGAAATCCTGATCATAACAGAAGCACCACAGCTGAACCTTCTTGGCCAGACTTTCAGACCGATATTTTGCGGGACCATAGCAGAAGTCGGTCGCGGACACATCACCTTAGATCCCGTCATTTTCAAAATGGTCAATGCACCGTTTTATGAATTTCCAATGCCGATATCCATCCCTTTTGAAAAGGTCGTAACATTTACAACTGAGATTCCGTGTGACACGGTATTTCCATTAACTTAAAAGGAGGAGTTATCAGCGATGCAAATCAGTGATCAGGAAAGAGATTCATTACAATCGATCAATGATATTCACGATGAAGCTCTAGTAAATTTGTTTAGAGTGAATATAGGAAGAAGGGTATTCATGCTTCTCCCTAACTATCCGTTTATATTTATAGGGAAGATTGAGGAAGTGATGGATGATATGGTTCTCCTGCAAGTGGAAACATCTCAATTCCCTGCACTGGAAGGGGTCAAATGGCATATTCATATTCATAATATCGAAGTCTTTTATATTGAAAAAAGCACAGGTCCCCGTATTCCCAGGTTAAGAGATTAGCATCGCAGAGTAAAGAAAGGAGACCACTTCATGAAACGTTGCTTTCACGTTGTCGCGATCCCCATCCGGATTGTGGTTAATAACTTTGGCGATTACAATCCGAATGGCATGATGTACGTATTAAAAGAAAATGAGCATAAAGTGAAGAACCTTGTCAGGAAAAACCCTTTCTCAGTGGTTAACCTTGTTCAGCCGCTTGTCATACGGGCCAATGAAGGCGATGAGGTTGAAATACTTTTTGAAAATCAACTTCCTTTTCATACTTCCATGCATTTTCAAGAAGCAGAGTATAATGTTTTGACCTCAGACGGTGCTAATGTGGGATTCAACCCTGATACAACAGTCGCCCCAGGAGACAAGATCCTTTACCGATTAAAGCTGCCAAAGGAGGGAGCTTACTTATTCTCTGACCTCGGAAACCCTTCAAGCAGTGAACAAGGGTCTAACTCCAATGGTCTCTTCGGTGCCCTGTTTGTAGAAAGAAGATTCTCCTGGTGGACGGACCCGATCACAGGCGGACCTCTTAATAGCGGATTGTATGCAGATGTGCATCATCCTGTATTACCCTCTTTCCGGGAGTATGCATGGATTTTCCATGATGAAATGGAAGTCAATGACTTGACAGGCAATAATCCTATAGACCCTATGACGGGACAGCCGACTGAATCATTTCATGGCATCAGTTACCGATATGAGCCTATGCATCGACGGAAGCAGCTGATCGATGAAGGGGTCGTTTGTCCGGACTGCGACTCAGAAGAAGTCCACCATGATTCCTGGGTGTTCGGCGACCCGTCAACGCCCATTCTCCGAGGTTACGTCGGGGACCCGGCGAAGATACGACTAATTCATGCAGGGATAAAAGAAACACATGTATTTCATTATCACGTTCACCAGTGGTTCAGTGATCCTGACAATTTGGAATCGGATATCTTTGATTCCCAGGCGATCAGCCCTCAGTCCCACTATACGATAGAACCACTATATGGGTTAGGGAGCCTTCAGAGAGCGAAAGGAGACGCCGTGATCCACTGCCACCTCTATCCACATTTTGCTGTAGGGATGTGGGGGATGAACAGGATGTTTGACACACTGCAGGACGGAAGCCAATGTTATCCGAATGGAGTTAAAATTGAAGCCCTGCAGCCTCTTCCAGACCGGCCGGTTCCTCCTAAACCGACGAAAGAAAGGCCTGGGTTCCCTAATTTCATTCCAGGCAAGGTAGGGTTCAAAGCTCCACGTCCACCCCTTGGTATTGTCGGAGGGAGAGGCCTTACAGAACTCGAAAAGAATGCAGCAGTACCTAAAGCCAGGCCCGGAGCTGTATTTGCTGATCCGTGTATAGAGAATGCGAATGTCATAGAATACAATATTTCGGTTATAGAGCTTCCTCTGGTCTATAACAAACAGGGATGGCATGATCCCAAAGGAAGAATATTTGTTTTAGATGATGATATTGAGGATATTTGTTCAGGAAGAAAAGAACCCGAACCGCTCATTATTCATCAACCGGCTAATACTTGTATAAGGATTAATTACACCAACCGCTTGCCGCATATTTTGGATGGGGACGCTTTTCAGCTTGTGACCCGTACGTATGAAGCAGGGATGCACATTCACTTTGTCAAGTTCGATGTCCTAGTCAATGACGGAGGAAACATAGGGTGGAATTACGACTCCAGCATACTGCCTGGGGAAACGATACGCTACGAGTATTATGCGGAAGTGGAACTGAAGGCGTGGTTCTTTCACGATCACTTGTTCGCCTCACACCACCAGCAGCATGGGTTATTTGGTTCAGGTGTAGTACACCCCCGCTTCACCAAATTTATCGATTCAACAGGCGGCGGTGACGTTGGAAGAGGTGCACAAGTAACAGCTGTGCACCCCTTGATCCCTGATTATCGTGATTTCACATTAATGGTGCATGATTTTTCCCTCCTTTTTGATAAAAAAGGAAATCCGATTCAGCCTCCTGAATTTCCAGGATCTCAGGACGACCCTGGATTATTCGGCGTAAACTATAAAAATGAGCCGTTGCAATTCAGACTCGGCCCTGACTGTGACCCCGCTTATTCGTTCAGTTCCTTTGTGCATGGAGACCCGTGCACTCCGATTTTAAGGGCTTATGAGGGGGACCCGATCAGAATTAGGCTGCTGCAAGGAGCACAGGAAGAGTCACACAGCTTCAATGTACATGGGCTCAGATGGCCTAAGGACCGCTCGGATCTCGACTCCATGCTAAGAAATCAGCAGCATATCGGTATATCTGAATCGTTTACCTTTGAAACCTATATCCCGAGATCAGGGGATTATTTGTGGGCATTTGAAACAGAAGAAGACCTGTGGAACGGCTTATGGGGACTTATTCGTGCCTATGACGAAGTGGTCCCGGACTTGGTTCCGTTAACGGACAGAGCAAGACCGTTAAAAAGATCGAGACTCCTTCCTTATCGAACAGGCAAGCCGCCGAAGAAGGGAGACTGTTTCAAAGATGACTTACTCATTCCTCACAAAGGACCCATAAGACATTTTGATATTGTTGCCTTTCAAGTACCGATTGTTTACAACGAATTCGGGGATATAGATCACGATGGAATTGTCTTTTCGCTTAGGGAAGATATGGATGATATCCTGTCAGGCCGTAAGAATCCCGAACCGCTTATCATCAGGGCCAACGTAGGGGATGAGGTTCATGTAACACTGACCAGCCTTCTGGAGTTTGACAAGTTTCCTTTCAAGGACGGCATTTATCCTTATCCGGAAGTCAAAGAGCAAGCATTTTATCCACCGTCTTTAAGGATTTCGCTGCATCCGCAGCTCATCCAATATGACGTCAAGACATCGAGCGGAGAAACTGTTGGCTATAACTTTGATCAGACCGTCGGACCTGGGGAATCCATATCTTACAGGTGGTATGTCGATTTCCCTGTCGGCGCCTGCGGCATGTGGGATATGGCAGACATCCGCAATCACAAGTCTCAGGGGGCTTTTGGTGTATTCATTGCCGAACCGAGAGGCACGGAATACTTGAATCCTTATACCTTGAAGCCAGTGAAAACAGGAGCCAGCGTTGTGTTGAGGAACAGCCTGCTTCCAGATAAAAGGGAATTTGTGCTGGTCATGCATGACGGGGTAAGGCTTCATAATAAAGAGGGCAATCTTATTGTCGACCCGATTGAGGGGATATTGCTGGGACCGGATGATCCATTTGATGAAGATCTGACAGATACCTATGATCAGGGATCAAGAGGTTTTAATTATCGTTCAGAAAGGCTGATCAACCGGTACCGAAAACATCCTGTCCTACACGACTTATTCAGTTCCAAGGTATTCGGTGATCCAGCAACTCCTCTGTTCGAAAGCTATCCTGGTGACCCGGTCACCCTTAGATTAGTTACTCCTGCAGAAAGAAGAAGGACGCACACTTTTCACCTTCACGGCCATTTCTGGAGAAAGGACATCTCGGATATCAATTCTGTGACTGCTTCTTTTGAAGGCTTCAATGTCGCCGGAAGCAAACAGGACTTTGAGTTGTATGGCGGTGCAGGCGGCTTCTGCCAATATCCTGGAGACTATATGTATAGATCCGGTAACATCCATTGGGATATAGAACAGGGGATGTGGGGTATCATGCGCGTGCACGGGAAGCGCCAGTCACATCTTCCGCCTTTGGAAAAATAAAAAGGTGGTGGCAAAATGGGTACCAATGAGGAGAAAGAGGAGTGTCAAAGGGAACTGGAGACTGAAAAAGCAAATTTTGATTTTTGTACAGAAGGTCACTGCTGCCAGAAGCGTTTAAAACAGCCTAAAATTCCGTCAGAGACTTCCTGCTTGCCGGAGGACGTATTAGAGGAAGTCGAAAAAGACATTATAAAAGCGAATCAACTGCTCCTCCAATTAGGTCTGGAAGATCCCGAACGCAATCGGGTCATTAAAGAAGCCTTCAGGGGCATTGAAGGGCTGAATGTCATAATTGAATTAGAGGCCGGGGAACCACCTGTGGGAGATGAAGAAGGAGAAGGGAAAGCACAAGTTGAAAGAGAAGTAACAGGGAAGGTCTTTCTGGCAGGAAATGACTTCGTCGCATTGCTCCATGATGAAAAAGAGATTTTGATTCCCAATGAAAGGGTATCACTGATTAAAGCAGACGGAAGGTTTGCTGAACCTGTTTCTGAACCTTTATTAAGTGATATCGATCCTTGTTTCCGGAGAGAATTGACCTTCCATTTTGGCAGGACCGTATCCTCTTCACCTGAGTTGATCCAGATTTTCTTTGGCATGAAGCTAGCTATTTACCTGCTTTTAATACAAGATAAGGAAATACAGGTCGTGCTGGAAGAAGAAACACTGAAAGGGGTTCTTTGGAAGGTTTCTGAAGACAGCTTGACATTGAAGAATGAGGATGAAGAGAAAGATATCAATTTAGCTCATGTGCTTTATATAAAATTTGACCGGGAGTCAGAAAGAGAGACAGAAAAAAAATAAGAGCTCTTATCAACCACTGGTCATGAGGATGAAATCTACGGGTTTTGTCCTCTTTTTTGCCCAAAAGGATGCTTCACTTATCTCTGCTCCTTGGCCCTGAAAAAATCCCATTGAAAAAGCCCTTAATCCAGGGCTTTTTTCTTTTGCTTTTTAACAGCATTTATCCTCATGATGAACTTTCACATATTTGATTTTATCCACTGGTATAATCCAAGAGCTGCAATGTCTCTTTGGACTACTGGAGGATTCGTCAGCGAGTGCAGCATCAACCACTTGATCCAGTTCAGGTGACTCGGCTTCTGCATGTAGCTCTGTGTCTGGATTTGGATATGGTTCCACTATATCATCAAACTTTTTGACTTCTACAAAGTTTGTGCCTACATAACAGATCTGGACTTCCATCTTTCTGCCATCCTCAAGTTCTAAATCAACCAAGCACCCAATGAGCTGGCGTAATTTAAAGTTCATATTGTTTTGCAAACCACCAAGTCTTAACCTGAAGTCATCATCGCACAGCAAGCGGCGGCAGTGATCATGATGGTGGTGACAGCCGTGGTGTTGACGATGGTGGTGACCGCAGCCGCAGTGATGCTGTTTGTCACGGCAATCACAGTGATGGCGCCCGCAGCTACAGTGTCGGTGGTGGTCACAATCATGATGGTGATGGTGGCCGCAATCACAATGACCGTCATGAAATGGTTTTTCAAATCCATGATGACAGTGGCGATCATCATGCTTATGGCAGTCACATTTTTTTTCATTAGGGTGATGGTGAGGGCAATGATGGTGATGATGATCAGGACAGTCACAATCTTTTTTCTTCCGATGATCTCTGTCTTTTATACATTTATTTCCCTTCGGATGGTGAAGATTATCATCATATCCGTTTTTTTCTTCCTTGTATTTCATTCCTATTCCTCCTTTAATACTTGTTCGTTTATAAGACCTCTAATGAGTGGTTGAAGAAATAGCTAACAAGCACATGTTATATCCTATGATGATTTTCCTATTTTGAATGGGACAACAGCCTTCATTTATGACATTTTTTTCTACAGCAGCATCTATCATTCCAATTGTAAGGAATGCAGTTTCTTAAGCAGCATATACTTACGCAACTTTTGCAGCACAAGGAACAACCGCATTTTTTGTAATCTCCCTTTTTTCCTGTGTTTTTCTTTTCCATTTTCCACACCCCTTCCTGTTTTTACTATTTTATTCAAAGAAAGGAGGGTTGCTTGGCCCAATGTCTCTTTTTAGACCCAATTATATTCAAGGAGATTCAATCGATAACTTTTTCTTAACCTTTTATATAAAAATTATAAAATTTACTTATGGAAAGGATGGATATATAGTTAGAAGCAGAGATTCATTATGAGGGGGAGGGGACAGTAATGATAAAACTACATGACTTCTTTAAACAATTTCATCCTATTGTTTGGCTTTTATTGACCGGTACAATTTTATCCAGAGGAGCAATGTTCATGACGATGCCTTTCTTGGCCATCTATTTATCCCGAAGCACAGAGATGCATCCGCTGTTCATTGGATTGACTGTCGGGATCAGCCCATTAGTGGCAACAATCGGGGGATTCCTTGGAGGGCATTTATCAGATCGGTATGGCAGAGAACCGATTCTAAAGATGTCATTATTCTTCATTTCCTTGGTATTTTTCGCTTTCAGTGTCGTCCATCATCCACTCTGGTTCATCCTCTTGAATGCGTTTAATGGCCTTTCCAATTCATTTTTCGAACCCACTTCACAGGCGTTGATGGCTGATTTGACCGAAAAACACCAAAGGTTGAAGGCATACTCACTCCGTTACACGGCCATCAATATAGGAGCGGCTGCTGGTCCGTTAATCGGGGCCTATTTAGTAAATATCTCCCCGGAATCAACCTTTATCATCACCGGCTTGATTTATTTCCTCTATGCTGCCGGACTTTCCGTTCTGTTGAAAAGGTTCAAGCTGCGAGGAGCATCTGCAGCAAAGACAACAATCAGATTCCAGGAAAGCTTAAAGATGGTGAAACGGGATTACGCACTGAGATACCTGGTTATCGGAATTATATTGATTAACATCGGCTATTCACAATTGCAATCGACGTTGCCTATGCACTTGGAAGATTCTTTAGAAAATGGGGTATACCTCTTTTCCATACTGCTATCCATAAACGCTGTGATGGTCGTTATTCTGCAGATGCCTGTGAGCGCGGTAGCAGAGAAATTCCGCCCGATGCAAACGATGGTAGCAGGTGCACTGTTCATGGTTGTGGGGTTGATTGGGTTTGGCTTCGCGAATGGGTGGGGGGTGTCCGTTCTTTCGATTTCACTTTTGACATTGGGGGAGATAATGATTTTTCCGGCGAATTCCGTCTTGATCGACAGACTGGCACCTGACCATCTGCGGGGGATCTATTTCGGGGCGGGACAGTTCCGTAAAGTCGGTAATTTTGCAGGTCCCGTCCTGGGTGGTTTCCTCTACAGTGAGTTCGGGGGATCAATCATGCTCTGGACCGTCTCCCTGATCGCTCTAACAAGTATCATTTTCTTTAATTTAGGCAGCAGGTCATTTGTTAATATTGAACCTCACAGTATCAAAAACGTCTAACCTCCATTGCGCGCTTCACCCCTTTAAAGCACTAAGAGGGACTGTCCCTCTTAGTGGGGTGACGCGTCAGCGCGTTAAAGCGAGGATGCTAAATAAAGGCACAGCGGGCTGACCCCGCTGTGCCTTTATGTTCTATAATTCTATAATAATTCCCATTTCATCACGGTAATCTTTGTGCCTGTATCTGACGAGGATTCAATATAAAATTCATCCATGATGGCTTTAACTCCTGGAAGGCCTGCACCCAGACTTCCTGATGACGAGAAGCCTCTTTCCATTGCTTTATTAATATCTTCTATTCCTGGGCCCTTATCTGCAGCAGTGATCACGATGCCTTTTTTTATCCGTTCCATTACTAATTCAAGCTGTATTTGGCCCTCCCCGGCATACCGGAAGATATTACGGGCAAGTTCTGATACTGATGTCAGTAGTTTGGCGCGGTTTATAGGATTAAAGCTGTACTCATCTGAAAGTTCTCTGACCTTTTTTCGGGCGATGATGATATCTTCTTCTGACTCAATGATGATGACAACCTTACTATTCATATAAAAACTCCCTATTATACTATCTAAAAATAGTATGGCTATTTATCTATTAAATGATGCATATGAGACAAATTTGTTCGATTAGCATAAACAATCAAAGCGGTAAAAACGTTGCCCGAAGTGGCTTGACGGGGAAGAGGGGGACTGAAACTCCACCAGCGGCACTAAGCTGCTGATAAACTCCCCCATACGGAGACCAACATGAAGTATTTCCAAGAATATAAAATCCTTGTTTATAAAAAAAACCGAAATAAGAAGGGGCATCCCTTCTTATTTCGGCTTATGTCTAGTTCTGCCGCCTAGTTCATTACAGCCTGGATTCTTTTTTCTAACGTTCTATTCGTAAATGTGCTGTCCACACTAATTTAGTGGCTCCGCACGATCCGGTTACATTCAGGTGGATACGTACCGTTGCTGCTGGAAGTGGACTTCAGATCTAATCCAACTTAAGGTCAGGTACATCATTATTCACCCACACATTTAAATTTCAAAACTTTTACGAAGCAGACTTTAAAATGTATATATTACAGCCGCCTTGCCACATATTGCTTTCTAAAAATATTGCACTGTCCCTGCAATTAAATGAGTTCACCCTATTTTAGAATCCGGCTTCATATCCGTTCTTCCATTAAAAGAATGACCATTCCACCCATTATAACGTAAGAACCCAGCTAAAACTATGGTATTTACATAAACTAAACAAAATTTACTATTTTATCTTGCTGGAAGGGGTTTTTAAACTTCTGGAATGGGAAAACTTATTTTAAAGAGAGTCAGCGGTTTTCAACAACTACAGTAAATGTTACTATTAAAAAGGGGAGAAGATATGATGCTTCTTACTCGACAAAAGGATGTTTTATATGGAAATCAGAACTCAACAGACTAAATTGGCCAATAATTTCGGGAAGCTTCTCAGAGATAAATTTGGGAAAGGCCCGGAAGCGGTACATGTTACAATCTCGGCACCGTACGTGCTGGTATATATCAAAGGGTTCATTTCAGCAATGGAAGAGGTTTTGCTTGAGCAAGGGCAGGAACTGACTGTAAAGACAACGCGTGAATACTTAATGAAATCTATAGACCCTGAAATTAAAGGGCAAATTAAAGCGATTACTGACCTGGAAATACAGCATATCTATTATGACTGGAATCTCAGCAATCAATCCGGGGTCTTTGTCGCCGTCGGACCCGAGCTGGCGTCTGATACTGAGGATGACAGGACTCAATACAGTGGGAAAGAAGAAGTACATCAAGAGATCATATCAATAAGCAGACGGGCAGAAAAAGCACCCACTGAAGTTTTTTCTTATAGATTGAGTGACCGAAGCCTGATAGTTATTCGAAAAGGTATCCTCGTGCCAATTGAAAAGCAATTGATTTCCCTGGGATTTGATGAGAAGCTACGAGTGGCAAAGAGACAGCTTGAGGGAGACCTGCTGCTTAACAGCACTCACTTTGCTGCGATTTTAAATTCTGAGGTTCAAGATGTTTTTGTAGACTGGGATTTTGAGCTGGATAACAGTATCATTTCTTTTATCATCAAACCAAATAAATAAATGGTAGTAATGAGCCGGAAAATTATTGCCGGACATAAGCCGAAAAGAGCAGGTAACGCCTGTTCTTTTCGGCTTTTTTTATTATGGCGAGAGCGCTACATCAACCATGAAAGGATTTTCTAACATGACACGTGAAATAGAACAGGGAATGTTCTTAAAAGAGCTGCAACGTCTTCAAGAAGATTATGTACGTTGTGAAAATGAGGAATTAAGAAATGAGATCATGGCAGATATAGAGCTTCTTTCCAACGTGATCACCCATGGAGAACAAGTAATTAGCGTTGAATCAGAAAGAAAGAAGGAAGAGAAGGAAAGGGAGACAACTTAGGGAAGAGGGAATATAAACGTGAAACTGAAGGCGATTCCTGCGTTTGAGACAGGGATTCGCCTTTTATTATTGGCTCTTTTCTCAAACTTTGTTTCTATTTACTAGGAAGTTTAAGAAAAATAGCCATATTTCACAAGTATTATCCTGTAAACAAGAAAGAAAAGAGCTAATTCACCCTGTTCAGTTAGATAAGCCCTTATAGCCGAGGGAAAAATCCTTTGGATTTTTCCGACAGCAATAGTCTTTTAGAACAGAGGCTATTTAGATTTATTTTTAATATCCTGCTGTGTGATTTCGCTTCGGATGGCTGCGTCTTTTGCAAATTCTTCATTAAAAGCTTTATTTCTCGGGTATTTGTTCTTCCGTTCACGGTTATCATTTTTGTTTGTCAAGGGTTTCGACCTCCTTTCTCTGTTATCTTTTTCTAATTAAAAGCTATTTATGTACAACCTTGCCATGGCTGGGCGTTGTCCCTCTATTGGTAATGAGGTAAAATAGCTAACAGAAGTGAGGGATAGACAATGAATATATTTTTAACAGGGGCCACCGGTTTTGTCGGCAAACAACTGTCGAAGGAACTTTTAGCAGAGGACCATCATTTATACATACTGTGCCGCAATGCTCAAAAGGCCGAAAACTTCATGAAAGAAATGCCAGCTTCATTCGTTAGCCGGATAACTTGTATAATTGGAAATTTAAACAAAGAAGCACTAGGAATTCCAGAAGATAAAATAGAAGAATTGAACGGAGCGATGGATGCCGTTTACCATATGGCTGCCTATTTATCATTTGATCCGGCGGAAAAAGAAGAGACATTCAACGTAAACCTGGAGGGTACCAGGCATGTACTGCAGTTCGCCGATAAAACCGGCTGCAGGAATTTTCTTTATGTCAGTACAGCCTACACTGTTGGCATGGAGACGGAGGGAAGGGAAGAATTGTACAGTCTGGACAGATCATTCGTAAATCATTATGAAGAATCCAAGTCACATGCTGAACATCTTGTTTTCTCTCATAAAAGTTCACATGAGATGAAGACCATGATTTTGAGGCCCGCCATCATCATAGGCGATTCACGTACAGGCGAAGCTCAGACAACCTTTGGACTGTATGGTTTACTAAAAGCTGCTTCGCTGTTAAAACGGAAAGTGTCTAAAGAGAGAGGCTGGGAGAAGCACGTTTATCGTTTTCTCGGGCAAAAGGAACTGAAAATGAACCTTGTGCCGGTGGACTATGTAACAAAACTCTTAAGAACAGCTTTAGAGCATGGCGAAGATGGGAAGATATATCATATAACTGATCCTTCTCCACTTACTCAAGAGGAAATCTTTTCAGCGGTCAAAGAAGTCCTGGATTTCCCGAACCTTGATTTGGTTCCATATTCTGAAGCCGATTCCCTGACAGATCTGGAAAAAGCATTCAATCAGTCACTGGCCATTTTCAAACATTACTTCCTAAGAGAGATTCAGTTTTCATGTGATAACACGTTAGACTTATTGCACAAAACAGGGCAAATGCCGCTGGATATGAACTATAACCAGCTGAAACACATCATAAAAGGATACAAGAAGTAATCCTTTACCACTTCACCGCACTAAGAGGGACAGTCCCTCTTAGTGCGGTAAAGCGCTAATGCACTAAAGGAAGGGGGATCAATCATGCAGCCGCTGCCTGATCATTTACAAAAACATCTTGATATTGTGTTCATTGGTTTTAACCCCAGCCTGAAATCGGGAGAGCTGGGCTACAATTATGCCAATAAGAGCAACCGCTTCTGGAAGATTCTTCACCAGTCAGGATTGACGCCGAGACAGTATGCACCTGAAGAGGACTCGCAGTTACTGCTGCTGGGGTATGGACTGACGAATATTGTGGAGAGACCGACGAAGGAAGCCGCCGATATCACCAAGGAAGAATACAGGGAGGGTAGAGTCATCCTGAAGAGTAAGCTGAAGAAATACCAACCCAAGATCGCTTGTTATGTCGGCAAAGGGGTCTATCAGCAGTTTTCTCAAAAGAAAAAAATCCCCTGGGGAAAGCAGGAGGAATCCGTCGTTGATGGTGTCATTGACTTCGTCGCTCCATCTTCCAGCGGCCTGGTCAGGATGAAAATCGATGAAATCGTTTCGATTTATAAGGAGCTGAGCCAACTTAAAAACGAAACGCCTTAACCGAGTCACATCGATCAAGGCGGAAAGTCTTATTTTCTCAGAAAGAAACAAGTGGTTTCCATTCTTTCAGTAAATACTCCTTTGGGATTCAGGGCAATCAGCTCCCGGGTCAGCTCCTCCTGAAACTCGTCCACCCTGCTCCCAAAATGTTCTGCTTTACTGAACGAAGTGGAGAAAAGATACCCTATAATATCCTCGACTGTTCTTTCATGTTCACTTGTGACATCAAACTTCTTTATAAGCTTGAAAGGGGATGCCGCAATAAAGTCTTCATGACGTTTTTCTACCTTATATGTACTTCCGCCTGCTCTTCTTTCAACTCCAAGATAACGCTGAATCACTTCGACCGACTTGTTTTGCCACTCTGATTCACCATTCCAGACACTGCCTCCGGCGAGAATCACCATCCCGCCATTATCTGCAAGTCTGTTATGACAGGTACGCAAAACCGTTTCCCTGTCCATCCAATGAAACGAATTCCCGGCAGTGATCAGGTCGAATGATGTCCCAACTTCATCAATTCTTTCAGCAGAAACCTGCTTCCACTCTATAATTGTTATCCCTGATTGCTCTGCACGTTTCCGGGCCATTTCCAGCATTTCTGAATTAATATCAATGCCATAAGCCTCCCCGAAATACCTGGCCAGCGGCACAATCACTTCACCCGTTCCACAACCCAAATCAAGCAGACTCCCGCTCCCATCAGGCGTATACTCAGAGAGGATTTCCTCAAAGATTGTTGAGGGGTAAGGTAGTCGAAAGCGGGAATAGAACGAAGCTGTTCCTGAAAATAATCTTTCCGTATCCATTTATCCTCTAAACCTCCTAATAAGAAATGAAACATGTCTCAATTAAATAAAATTTATACTTTTCAAAGACATCGCTTTCAAAGTATAGTATGAATAGGAAAACATGTCCAATTATAGTAAGGGAGAGGAAATACATAGAAAGATACGTCACACTTTCTAAATAACTCGCCAAGGAAAAGATTGAGAGTACAATGATAATGTACGGGGGGCGCAAAGGAAAATGAAAAAGATTGCTGTCACAGAGACCTTCGCTATTTTGTTCCCTTGCAGCCGCTCAGCAGTGATAACCGTCGGACTACATGATTGTATGTAAGGTACCCGGGTTTCAAGTGTTCATTTTTCCATTGTCAGTGAACTGTACCAGTCGCTAGCCCCTTCACATTGGTCCGGGAACATGTCTTACATAAGGAGGGATATCATGCCTGAAAGCGAAATTGTTCAATATTTCGTCATAAACAAAGAATTAAATATGTCGGCAGGAAAAATCGGGGCACAGACGGCCCACGCTGCAACCATCAGCACCATTGACATTCTTTCAGAAAACTCAACATTTGCAGAATTCCGGGACCACTTTGTTCAATGGTATCAAACCGGAATGGCGAAAATCGAACTGAAAGGAAGGCAGAAAGATCTTGAAAAGCTGGCTCAACAGGGATATTACAGCATAAGAGACAGTGGAAGGACAGAAATAGCATCCGGTTCCTTGACTGTTGTGGCCCTGCCGCCAATGCCTAAACCCCTTGCAAAAGAAAAGGTTGGTCATTTATCTTTATTTTAGGCTCTTTTCTAAACACTTTGTTGCTATTTACTATGAAGTTCATGAGATATAGCCATAGTTTACAGAAATTACCCTGGTAAACAAGAAAGAATAGAGCTATTCACTTGTTCAGTTAGATAAGCCTGTGTACCCAAGGCAACAATCCGGCCCTTTGGATCTTTTCGTTAGCAACAACCTATAAGAATACAGCCTTGTTTAAATGAAAGGAAAGTTGGAAAAACAGGAAAAGGACTAATTGAAAGGGGAAAGATTTATGTTTGCTAAAGTGGACACTGTGATTTTAAATGTTAAAGATATCGCCTCTGCCAGACAGTGGTATAGAGATGTACTTGAGCTTGAAGAAATATATGAAGGAGGCAGCCATTTCGTTTTCAAAGTGGGACAAGGGGAGACACCTATTACTATTATAGAAGGCGAAACTGGAAGATCCTCGGTTAGACCCATCCTTTTTTCTGATGCAATAGAAGAAACGCAGTTGAAATTGAAAGGTAAGGGTGTCGAGGTAGGCCCGATTGAACAGGACGGGGCTGTCACCTTCTTCACCTTTGACGATCCTGATGGAAACCGCTTTGAGGTGTGCCATTTTTAAGATTTGTGATCGAGGGGGGATGGCAAAACAGCCGAGCATAACTCGCTCTGTTGTCCGGGATACCGCGTGTAATTCCCTACGCCTGCAAAAAAAAAAAGGAGATACCATGAGAAAAATACCTTTATATGGACTTACCCTAATCTTGACTTTATGTATCGCTTCATTCACTTTTCCCGCATATAGCCAGGCTTGTAATTGTAACGTTGAAAAGGGAACAGAATTTTTTCAATTTAACTCACATGAAATCGCTTTTGCTGCACCTGGGATTCTACAGAAACAGGAAGGAGAAGAGGGGACGCTGCTTGAAAGCATCCTCATTTACGCTATCATCTTCATACCTGTTGTCCTCATTACGTTGACTGTCTGGATTTTCAGCAGAATCCTTAAACTGACGAACAAAAAAGAATGAGAACCGGAAACCACCGGCCTCATTCTTTTTCTGTTTAATAGTATGCTCCGAATGAACAACACAACGAACAATGTAAAAAACCAAATATAAGCGCAGGCGAATCCGCATAATCCTCCTTATTGAAAACGGTGGTAGTATTTGCGAGTATCTCAATGATTATGTGACAGCTCTCTACTACACACACCCTATATATTTAGAAGTCACAGACCCTTATGAATCAGCATAACTATCCTGGGTAAATATGAAAAAAATCCTATTTATTTAAATAAAATGGTAGAATGGAGGTAATACTACATAATACTTTTTTATCAGGAGGAACTACTCATGGAAAACAAACCGCTGCACTATGATGGCACGATCAGCACCAATACTGGAGCTGAAAACGGTGTACAGAATGACGAACGTTTTATCCTGACACCGGAAGCAAGAAAAAACCTTGGGGGTAACCCTTATGAGATTAGCGGGGAAGAATAAAGCAAGCCTTTTAGAAGTCGACTCAATGTCTGCTTCTTTTTTTTGGTTAAAAGCAGACGTTTATGTTTGTATTAAATAGCAACAATGTTTACGAAAAGAGACTTGTAATATGACATAAGGCTCAATTCCAGAGGTAGATGATTACCTTAAGGATAACCGGGTAAATGGGGAGTATTGCATTTTATGAACCTTCTTTAAGAATGGCTGCATTTCTATAGATTTTTCCCTCGGGTGCAAGAGGTTATTTAACTGAACAGGATAATTAGCCTTTTTCTTTCTTGTTTAACAGGGTGATTTATTTAAATTATGGCTATATCTGTTAGCAACAAATTTTTGAAAAGAGCCTTATGAATAGAAGAGGATATAAAAGCAAAACCTAAACTGTCAATTTACTTGGAAGGGAACGATCAGCATATGGCGAAAGTTTTATACATAACAGCTCATCCCCACGATGATAAACAGTCATTTAGTATGGCTGCTGGAAAAGCATTCATTGAGTCTTACAAAGAAAGCAATCCATCAGATGAAATCCTTCATATAGACTTATATAAGGAACATATACCGCAAATCGATGTAGATGTTTTTGCAGGATGGGGGAAACTTCAAAAAGGAGCAGGCTTTGAAGAGCTGTCCGACGAAGAGAAGGACAAAGTGGGAAGACTCTCTGAATTAAGCGAGCAGTTTGTCTCGGCAGATAAATATGTCTTTGTGACACCGCTCTGGAACTTTTCATTCCCGCCTGTCATGAAAGCGTATATTGACTCGGTTGCCGTAGCTGGAAAGACTTTTAAATATACAGCTGAAGGCCCGGTCGGATTAATCACAGATAAAAAAGCCCTTCATATCCAGGCCCGCGGAGGTATCTATTCAGAAGGCCCGGCGGCTCAAATGGAGATGGGCCACCGTTACTTGGATATCATTATGCAGTTCTTTGGCGTCCCATCCTTTGAAGGCCTGTTTATTGAAGGACATAATGCGATGCCGGACAAAGCAGAGGAAATCAAAGAAAATGGTATTGCACGTGCAAAGGACCTCGCTAAAACATTCTAAAGAGTGACGTCGACCCAGCAGATTTTCATCTGCTGGGTTTATTAGTGTACATATTTATTCCCGAATATCATTAATACATAGGTTATGGTTCAGGGAGAACCGGTTCCTTATAACATAATAATCGATAACCTCATTCAGCTTCTTTGGTTACTCCGATTCCATCCAACCCCACAATCGACAACCTTTTTGAACCTCTTTGGATACTCCGATTCCTCTCAACTCCACAATCGACAACCTCGTTCAAACTCTTTGGATACTCCGATTCCATCCAACTCCACAATCAACAACCTCATTCAAACTCTTTGGATACCCCGATTCCTCGCCGCCACATAATCAACAACCTCATTCAAACTCTTTGGATACTCCGATTCCATCCAACTCCACAATCAACAACCTCATTCAAACTCTTTGGATACCCCGATTCCTCTCAACCACACAATCAACAACCTCATTCAAACTCTTTGGATACTCCGAATCCTCTCAACCACACAATCAACAACCTCATTCAAACTCTTTGGATACCCCGTTTCCTCTCAACCACACAATCAACAACCTCATTCAAACTCTTTGGATACTCCGATTCCTCTCAACTCCACAATCGACAACCTCATTTAAACTCTTTGGATACCCCGATTCCTCGCCGCCACATAATCGACAACCTCATTTAAACTCTTTGGATACCCCGATTCCTCTTAACCACACAATCAACAACCTCATTCAAAATCTTTAGATACTCCGAATTCTCTCAATATCACAATCGACAACCTCATTTAAACTCTTTGGATACCCCGATCCCTTAAAAAATCACAAACCCCCCCGGTGCACAATCTAATCCAGCTCAAGACTAAACAAATCTATCATATTGTCTTTGACGAATAATAAAACGCGGTATTCGTTTCCATTGTTGCTATCGAAAAAACCAATGGGCCTGATTTTTCCCCTTGAGTACAATAGTTTATCTAACTTAACAGGGTGATTAGCTCTTTTCTTTCTTGTTTACCAGGATAACCCTGTGAAATCTCTTTAATTTCACAGTAAATAGCAAAAAAATTGCAGAAAAGAACAAAATAAAAAAACCAGCGGACCCAAGTCCGCCGGCTTGCCACTCTATTAAGATTGTTGAAATTTAGGATCCTTGTACGGATGAGCCACCCAGCCTGTAGAGTCAATGAACAAGCGCACAGCCACGACTTGTTTGTCTTCCATCAATGTGAAGAAGTGGGGATTGCCTTCCGGAACAGAAATCACGTCGCCTGGTTCCAGCTCCACATCAAAATATCCTGTTTCGTCACTGCCTTTGATGATGAAGATTCCGTGTCCGGCCGTAATGGCGCGAACTTCATCTTCCGTGTGAGTATGAACCTGTTCGAATTTTTTCAGAAGCTCTTCAATATTAGGTGTGGCTTCTGACAGGGCGACAACATCCCAACTGCCGTAGCCCCGGCGTTCTGCCAACGATTTAATTTCATTTTCAAAAGTATCAATGATTGTTTGTTTTTCTTCATCCGTGATTTGGCAGCGATCTTGTAAATTAGCAGGAAGCTTTGTTACATCCCAATGCTCATAGAGTACTTCCTCATTCGCCAAAAATGTACGAACGTTTTCTTCACCGGAAATAGTTTCACCTGTGTTTCTCACTTTAATAACAGCCATTATTATTCCTCCCTATATGGTAAGCGCAGCTTTGCGCAAGGTTAGTAGTTTTACATGATAATTGAATAAAAACTCATATGCCTCTAGATATTTCTTCGCCTCAAAAGCATTCTTTCCCCATACAGTGATTCCATGATTGCGGATTAAGACAGCCCCGCTGTCACCTTGAATATGTGGGATTAGCTCACTGGCTAAAAGAGGGATATCGGCATGGTTCGGAATGATGGGGAGGTGCAGTTCTGCGCCTTCTTCCCAAAGCCCGAAAGCTTTAATAATTTCCTGCCCTTTGAACACCACTTTTCCGCTGTCTCCGTATAGTTCAGAGATTACATTGTTGTCCACCGTATGCACATGGAGGGAGCATCCTGCGTCCGTCCTGCGGTAGATTTCGAGATGAAGCAATTTTTCTGCCGAAGGTTTCAAATGGGTTTCTTCGGCAGGTTTTCCCTCACCGTCCACGAGAAGGAAGTCTTCTGCAGTAGTTTTTCTTTTATCCTTTCCACTGGTCGTCACAAGAAACGTTAGGGGAGAGGCCCCCACCCGGATCGACAGGTTCCCGCTTGTTCCGTAGAACCAGTCCCGTTGTGCCAATTCAGCTTTCACACCGCTTAGTTCATTCCACTTCTTAAGATAGTTGCCCATGTTTTTCAGCCTTTCTAATGATTTCTTCCAAATCAGCTGCCACTTCCTCAAAATTTTCAAAATAAAGATAATTCAATCCAAGCTCCTGGCATTTATCTGCAAGAAAGTTACCACAGGCAAAGACAAGGTCTGCCATTTTAGCTCCTTCGAGATCTGTAATCGAATCACCAATCATGATGATGAAGTCGTCTGGTTCCGTTTCTTGCCGGATGATGCTCGTTTTGCAGCACCCGCACTCATTGTCACAAAGTTCGTCGCAAGAATGAGGCCAGATAATCCTGATCGTTTCCCCTGAGAAATCGGCACTGTTGCAGTAGACTCTTTCATTGGAAACTATCCCATTCAAAATCGGTTCTACGAAAAAATCAATCCCTCCGCTGACAATCTTTAACTCTATGTTTTTTTCCGAGGTCCACTTAACGAACTCTAAAAACCCTGCACGCAGCTGGTGGGTATCAAGCAGGTATTGTACGAGATTTCCACGTAGAGATGAGGGGAGGAGCCTGAACATTTCTCCGACACCCTGCTTGATTGAAGTGTCCTGTGCAAGAATAGAATCTTTCACCGCATTCCACTCAGGAGGTGCAAATTTCTTCATGAGGGAAATGATATTATCGGTCGTGGTGATCGTTCCATCAAAATCACAAAAAATCTTTATCTTTGTCATGCCGGCACCTCACTCACACTCCATAGGTCGATTGCCTGGCGGAGTTCCTGGTGTTCATCTGCCGCTGCATCAAGCGAAATACCGTTCAACACAGCCTCTATCGCCTGATTAAATGCTTTTCCGCCGCCGGCAGCACCAAGCGGATGACCATGGACCCCGCCTCCTGCATTAATCACCGAATCTATCCCGAAATCCCTGTAAAGAAGAGGAGTCAGTCCTGGGTGAATACCGGCAGAAGGGACGGGGAAGGCCTTCTTAAAATAAGTTTCTTCTAAAGTCAGTTCACGGGCTATGCCAAGGGCAGATTCCTTCTCCAGTGCCACACTGCCATACGGTGATGGGAAAAGAGACAAATCAGCACCGGCATAGCGCAGTAATTTCCCTAATAGCAGCGCGTGGGAAAAGCCATACAGGGGAGAGGAAGCCAATGCACCGCTCACTGCAGGATGCGCCATGATTGGAAGGCCGATTTCATTGTCATCTCTCAATGACTGAAGAACATCCAGACCATAGGCAAAAACATTAAAGAGAAGAAGGTCCGCGCCCAGATCTTTAGCACGTCTTGCCTTTTCTTTTAAATCGAACGTTTTCCCGGAAAGATTAACAGCGTATAAAGTCCTGTGACCCGTCTCTTCATAAACAGCATCCAGTGTCTGCTTCCCCCTTTGAATCCGTTTGGAGAAAGGCGTAAGCGGATTATCAAAAAGGATTTCATCATCTTTGACGATGTCGATACCGCCCAGGGCCTGGTCTCTTAATTGATCTGCAAAATAATCCAGTTCTTTCCCAATGACACTTTTGAAAATGCTCATTAAAAGCGGGGTCTCATACTTATTAAGCTTCTGCCTGATGCCGTCGATTCCAAAAGCAGGACCCGGAAATGCGGACTTTAATTCCTCAGAAAAATTCAGGTCCGTCAATTTGATTTTTCCATCAAGGGACAGCTTGCCAAATACGGTAGTTAAGATAGCAGGGAGGTCACTGCTGAAGTTGGCTGCAGGGTAACAGATTTTGATAAGACCCTTGTTTTCTTTAACAGCTTCTACAGAAACGACGCGGCCCTTATGGCGCTGCAGTTGTTTCTGTTCCAAGAGGGGAAGGTCCGTCCAAGAACCGACCGTTAGGCCAAGGGCAATTCCTTCCGCTTTTTTTTCAAGGTTGTTTGTCGGTCCATGAACAGTATAGACAGCGGTTATGTTTGACATAGATGATTCTCCTTTCAACAATCTCCGTATTCTTCTTAGGAAAGGGACAATAATTCTGCTCGTCAGCGTCGGCATTGTACAGCCACCGCAGCGGGGGAATCCGTATTCACTAGAACGCTTGAGCCGGACAAAGAAAAAACCTCTTCCGCTGAGGAAGAGGTTTTATTTTTACAGTAAAAATAGAACTCTTATCTCTCAGCAATACTGCTGCAAGAATTAGCACCGTGCTTTAAAAGTCGGTTGCCGGGCATCATAGGGCCAGTCCCTCCGCCTGCTCTTGATAAGAATAGGAAATGTATTCACTTTTTTGATAATTTCAAATTGGATTATGACACTTAATGGAATAGATGTCAAATATATTTTTTTGGATTTTCACTTGTACTTATCGAAGCCTTTCACTAAAATCACTTAAGGCGCAAGACTACCGATATACCCCCATAGAACTAGAGGTTTACAGATATATTTTTCGACCTTCCCCTTAAAACTGGCTATTTTTTAAACAATCCCAGCTTACCGATTCTCCTTACTGCTTCGGCAAGTTCTTCCTCTTCCCGTAATAAACCAACCCTGACATATCCTTCACCATAGGCCCCGAAACCAATCCCGGGAGCAACCGCAACATGGGCTTCTTGGAGCAGCTTCTGGAAGAAAGATTGAGACGTGAAACCCTCAGGCACTGGAAGCCAGGCAAAGAAGGATCCCTTAGGGGGTTCTACATCCCAGCCGATTTCCTTCAGACGGTCCATTAGAAAATTGCGTCTGGATTCATATAGCGAGACCAATTCCTTCACACATTCTTGAGAAGCGGTCAATGCAGTGGCTGCCGCTTCCTGTACGCCTCCAAACAAGCTTACATGCAAGTGGTCCTGCAAGAGGTTGAGGGCAGCGATGACACTGCGATTCCCAACCGCAAACCCGACTCTCCAACCGGCCATATTATAGGTTTTCGAAAGAGTATAGATCTCAATCCCAACATCCTTGGCCCCTTCAGTCTGAAGGTAGCTCAACGGTTTTTCTTCATCGAACCCGATGGCTCCGTAGGCAAGGTCGTGGACGATACAGATATCATTTTCATTTGCAACGCGGACGGTTTCCTCAAAGAATTCAGGAGTGGCAATGGCTCCTGTCGGGTTATTCGGATAATTCAGGAACATCAATTTGGCAGCCTTTAATACAGTTTCATCAATTTTTGAATAATCGGGAAGGTATTGATTTTCTTCCAGCAGCGGCATAGGTACCATTTCAGCACGGGCGAGCGAAACGCCGGACCAATAATCAGGATAGCCCGGGTCAGGAACAAGTGCGATATCTTCTTCATCAAGCAGGCACTGGCTCACTTCAATCAAACCGGCTTTGCCACCGAACAGGACGGCGACTTCTGTTTCCGGGTCAATGTCCACATCATATTCGCGTTTATAAAACTCGGCTGCCGCCTCTTTAAAAAAAGGGTAGCCCCGGAATGGGGAGTATTTATGGAACAGGGGATTTGCGACGGCAGCCTGCGCCGAGCGGACGATATGTTCCGGCGTTGGCTGGTCTGGGTTACCCTGAGCTAAATTAATTACATCATGTCCCTCGGTAGTCACTTTGCTCACGTCTTTGACAAGCTTCGCAAAAAACTGTTGAGGAAGATCTTCTAAGGCTTTGGAATGATTGAAAATTTTCATAAGACGCTCCTTTTGAAAGATTCTTGAAATTCTAGTAGCTTATGTTATATGGTTAATGAAAAAAAGTCCAGCTGAATATTGCGAATTTTTCGAGGAGGGGTACTATGGGTTTAAGAATAGCATGCTTGCAGATTGATATAAAGTTTGGAAAACCTGAGGAAAATCGAAAGAATGTCACTGAAGAATTCAAGAGGGCATTTGAGAAATACGATGATCTCGATGTGGTCGTACTTCCCGAACTATGGACGACGGGATATGACCTTACGAGATTAGATAACATCGCCGATGAAGAAGGAAGCCTGTCGAGGAAATTTCTATCTGAACTGGCCAAAAAGTACAAAACCAATATCGTCGGTGGCTCTGTTGCCAAAAAGAGCGGTGAGAATGTCACCAATACACTCTATTCTTTTGACCGTGCTGGGAATCTGCTCGGTGAATACAGCAAAGTCCATTTATTCAAGCTGATGGATGAACACCATTACCTTTCCTCCGGCAATGGGAGCGGCGCGGTGACCATTGAAGGCGTCACTTCAGCCGCATTCATTTGCTATGACATCAGGTTCCCTGAATGGCTCCGAACCCACACAGCTGGGGGAGCAGAAGTTCTGTATGTTGTTGCAGAGTGGCCATTGGCACGTGTAAACCACTGGAGAACGCTTCTCCTTGCCAGAGCCATTGAAAACCAGTGTTACATCGTCGCATGCAACCGGAGCGGCAGTGATCCGAACAACCAATTCGCCGGACATTCCATGATCATCGATCCGTGGGGAGAGATACTCGCAGAAGCAGGCGAAGAACCGGATGTCCTCACAGCCGAATTAAATTTGGACAAAGTAAAAGAGGTAAGAAAGCAAATTCCAATTTTCCAGGATAGGCGTCCGGAGCTTTATTGATCTTGAAATTATTGAATGTGGGAAACTGAGTGATTTTGTGCGGATGCAGCGTGACCACGAGTGCTAACTCCAAGGCCTCAGAAGCTTAATGAATGGCCCAAATGACAAGGTGGTTGCTAATTATTTGGACCATTCCTGCTCAAAATAGTCCATACTACTATACAATTTGCGATTGAATGTGTTCTATAGGAGTATAACTTCGTCCAACCCAACATTTTCGACCTTTAAAAGGGCTCTATAGGACGATAACTTCGTCCAACCCAACATTATCGTCCTTTAAAAGGGCTCTATAGGACGATAACTTCGACAACACCAACATTATCGTCCTTTAGAAGAGCTCTATAGGACGATAACTTCGACAACACCAACATTATCGTCCTTTAGAAGGGCTCTATAGGACGATAACTTCGTCAAACCAACATTATCGACCTTTAAAAGGGCTCTATAGGACGATAACTTTGACAAAACTTAAATTTTCGTCCTTTTGAAAGGTTCTAAAGGACATCAAGTAAAGATCCAATTAACAATGCGGTTCCTGATAACATGGATCTGTCCCGTTTGAAGTAGGCAAAAAAACCTTCTAACCGATAAATCGGATTAATTTATCAAATAAGAGATTAGTTTCAAAACAACTTTTTGAAATATTTGATTCTAAAAAACTATTGACATTTAAATCCAAACTTAGTTTAATGTTCATCAGGAATAATAAAAATGTTTAGAAAAATTAAATAAGACATTCTCTTATCAAGAGTAGGCGGAGGGATTTGGCCCGATGAAGCCCAGCAACCGACTGTCACCAGTAAAAACCGGAGCGTTTGAAGAAACGCTGGTATCCACCTGGCAGCACGGTGCTACTTCCAACAGAAAGAGCAATCTTTCTGGCAGATAAGAGGTGCGAAGTCCATTCATGTCTTCAAGCCTCTTTCTGAATGAAAGGGGCTTTTTACTTTGCGTAAAAGCCTTCTTACACAAGGAGGAGTATGAAATGGCAATCTTAAAAGAAAATGGATATTATCCTTTAACAGAAAATAGTGCAGTGGAATTAGCAAGAACATTGGGGTTTTTCACTCAAAATGAAGAGCTGTTTTGTCAAGAAATCGGGGACGGCAACCTGAATTATGTGTTCCGGATTGGTAATCAACTATATGAAAAATCGATCATCATCAAACAGGCGCTTCCGTATGCAAAAGTTGTAGGCGAAAGCATGCCGCTTACACTGAAGAGGGCTCTGATCGAAAGCAGTGCCCTTCAGAAATACCGTGAGTTTACACCAGAATCGGTTCCACACGTGTTATATACAGATGAAGGTCTCGCTGTGACGGTGATGGAAGATCTATCAGACTACAAGATTTTGAGAAAGGGATTGATTGAAGGGGAAACCTACCCGCTTTTGCCAAAACATATTGGTACCTATTTGGCTAAGACCCTCTTTTTCACTTCTGATTTTGGTTTAACCGGAAGGGAAAAGAAAGAACTGGTCGCCCAGTTCATCAATCCGGAACTATGTAAGATTACAGAGGATCTTGTTTTCACAGACCCGTTTCATAACCATGAAAGCAATAACTTTGAGGAAGAGCTAAGAGAGAGAGTTGAAGCTCTGTGGAGTGATTCAATTGTTAGACTGGAAGCCGGTAAGCTGAAGAGAAAATTCTTAACTCAGGCAGATGCCCTTCTTCATGGGGATCTTCATACCGGCAGTATTTTCGTCAAAGATGATGACACGAAAATAATCGATCCGGAGTTCGCTTTCTATGGACCTATCGGATTTGACGTAGGCCAGTTTTTTGCAAACATCCTTTTGAATGCCCTATCAAGGCCGAAAGGAGAACATGCTGGAAGACTTGCCATCATTTTTGACACATGGACTGTTTTTAAGAAAGAATTTACAAGATTGTGGCTCGAGCACAACCTGGAAACCTACTCCACCACAGCCGGATACCTCGAACATATTCTGGCTGAAATCTTTGAAGATTCCATCGGTTTTGCAGGGTGTGAAATCATCCGCCGTACAATCGGCCTTGCTCACGTGGCAGACCTGGACGACATAGAAGATAAGACAATTAGATTAAAAGCAAAGTCAGAGGCCATCGACTTGGGACGAAGGTTGATTCTTCAGAGAAAAATAATTACATGTCCTGAACAACTGGCATTATATTAAGGGGGAAGAGCATGACAACCGAGACAACAACCATCAGGTCTGTGCGGTGGAAAGGTGACCACATCCTGCTGTTAAATCAGCAGAAACTTCCGCATATAACAGAATTCATACAACTTAAGACCATTGAGGACGTTTGGGACAGCATCCATACACTTAAGGTCAGAGGGGCCCCCGCCATTGGCATTACGGCTGCTTTTGGGCTTGCACTTTGGGCTCAATCCTTTCAACAGAGAGATAATTACCTGGGATTTTACTATGAACTGGAAAAAAAGCGGAGTTATTTAGAGAGTTCCCGTCCGACGGCGGTCAACCTGTCATGGGCACTGACAAGGCTCATCAACCGGTTTTCGGAGGCAGCGACGGTGTCAGAAGGACAATTGCTTTTGAAGGAAGAAGCATTAACGATTGCACAGGAAGATGAAGAAGTCTGCAGATCGATTGGGGAATATGCCGCTGAACTATTCAAAGAAGGAGACGCTGTCCTTACCCATTGCAATGCGGGTGGAATTGCGACGGCCAGGTACGGTACAGCACTGGCGCCGTTTTATATTACTAAGGAAAAAGGAATCGATTTGAAAGTGTACGCGACAGAAACAAGACCCGTCCTTCAAGGAGCTCGCTTGACCGTCTGGGAATTAATGCAGGCCGGAATAGACGTCACCCTGATCACGGATAACATGGCCGCCCATACCATTGCCGAAAAAAATATTTCTGCTATCATTGTCGGCGCTGACAGAATCGCGGCAGACGGCGATACAGCCAATAAAATCGGAACAAGGGGATTGGCCATTTTAGCAAAAGCATTCAATATCCCTTTCTATGTAGCATCCCCGTTATCAACGATTGACTTGGCCATTGAAACAGGAGCAGACATACCTATCGAAGAACGTAACCCTGAAGAGGTTTCTCACTTAAATGGTGTGGAGGTCGCACCTAAAGGGGCAAATGTCTATAACCCCGCCTTTGACGTTACGCCAAATGAATACATCACAGCCATCATTACAGAAAAAGGAATAATTAAAGGGAATTATAAAAAACAGCTTGCCACATTAAAATAAGGAACCAAAGAAGTGCCTGGTACAAAACAGACAAAATGTTTCAGGCACTTCTTTGTACGATCTATCGCGGTTTGCCGTATAGTCAAAGAGGCTTGGGGAATTTTCTTAAGGACATTAAATCATTAAAAACTATAGAAAAGTGTCTTGAGGAGGTCCCTCAAGGACATCTAATCACTTAAAACAATAAAAAAGTGCCTTGAGGGGCTCTCTCAAGGACACAAGTCACTAATTAGCAAGAGAAAAGTGCCTTGAGGAGATCCCTCAAGGACATCAGATCATTAAAAACTAGAGAAAAGTGCCTTAAGGAGCTCCCTCAAGGACATCAAACCACTAAAAGCAAGAGAAAAGTGCCTTGAGGAGATCCCTCAAGGACATCAGATCATTAAAAACTAGAGAAAAGTGCCTTAAGGAGCTCCCTCAAGGACATCAAACCACTAAAAACAATAAAAAAGTGTCTAGAGGGGCTCCCTCAAGGACATCAAACCACTAAAAGCCTTCACTGAAATGGAGGCAGGATTGTTTATTCCTGTGCATTACCAAGCGTACCGCCTTGCAGATGATACTGGCCCGGAAGCCCTGCACCGCCAGTTCTCGGAGTGGAAGAGAATCGGTTTGAAAGAAGAAAAGCTCAACGTGCTGGCTATCGGGGAAACCTTGTGGCTTTAACTTAGCCATTCATTAGTGCAACAAGCTTTTGTATCCATTAATCTCAGTCCTCTTCAAAAATAATCGCCACTAAATTTCTTCTTTTGAATATACATGGTTATTAGGATTGACAAAAGGAGGTATGTTTCTATATGGCTGTTTTGAAAGCTCCAGAAGAACATGTGAAACTGCTGGCGAGACTGATGAGAGCCGAAGCAGAAGGGGACGGCCGCCTTGGTATGCTGACAGTAGGAAATACCGGGGTGAACAGAGTCATATCGAACTGTCTGGATTTCAAGGATATCCGCACCTTGAGAGATATGATTTTTCAAAGACCAGGCGGATTTGAAGCGACCGTAAAAGGGTATTTTTATCAAAGAGCGAGAGAAAAAGATATTGCCCTTGCAAGACAAGTCATTAAGGGGTGGAAGTATCATCCGGCATCCTATGCCCTGTGGTTCTACCGGCCGGAAGGCGCTTGTCCGCCAACCTGGTACAATCAGAAAAATGTAGGAAGATACAAAGCCCACTGCTTCTTCGCCCCATCTCAAGAAGACTGCCCGCAGGTATATTATTGACGCCTCATACAAAGCTTGCGAGCCTTTCCGCAAGCTTTTTTATATTAAATAATGAAAAACTCCTGAGTTTTAGAAAACTACCGGTTATGACTGCTGTTGCAGTAGACTGGAGCGGCTCGTTTTTATTCCATACAGCCATAGTTTACGAAAAATCCTATAGGATATGATATAACTAATAATGAATAGACTTTAGGAGGATCATAGATGCTTAACAAAACAATCAAAACGTACATAGAAGAAGAGATGAAGGACAACACGGTTGCCTTGTTTTCAGATGAAAGAAACTATACAGAGGAACACGGGCTTTTGCCTGAGGGGACAGCTGTTGAACCTTTGGATGACTCCGTGCGTTTCCATGACGCACTGATTGAACGAGTGAACAAAGAGACAGAAGAACTGGTCAATACAGAAGAGACTCCAGAATTTTTACAGACTCCCGTCAATTTTGTGAAACAGAATGTAAATGAATTTTTGTATATCGACAGTAAATGGTTTGATATTATCAGGATCGAGGGCTTGACGTTGGAAGTGGATGATGTGTTCGGTCATTATAGTGCTTTAACTGGATTAAAGCAGCAAAAGAAATACGCAGGTGAACTGAAAGCCATCCTGGCGGAAAAACTTCACGGCGAAGATAAAGTTCAATTGATGTGGAACGACAAAGATGGCTTATTTGATGTTAATCTTTCGATCGACAAACTGGATGGTTTTAATGAAAATGAATCACTTGGTAACAACCTTCAGTTAATTTACCACCTTTTCTTTTCTACTATTAAAGAGTTGGAAGAAAACAAATAATAGCAAAGCGGTCCCGGGAATCAGGGACCGCTTATTTTATTTAAAGATTATGTTATTTTATCCAGCGAAAGGTAAGGGACAATATTTTCTTCATGAACTCTTCGAAGGTGAACTCTGGACCTTTTGTCTGATTGAACCAGACGCGTACGGTTTCCACAAGCCAGGAAGGTACAGGTTTTCCATCTATATACCGGTAGTATTGTTCATACCCTTTTTTCAGGTATTCCCAGCGTTTATCATTTCCTGGCTGGACATATTCCGAGACATCTATGATTTTTGCCTTCCCATTATGAAGAAGGATATTTTTCAAGTGCATATCCCGGGGATTCAACCCCTGCCTTCGAATGTGACTTCTGGCCTCTTCCACTTCCTCTATCACAGTGGGGGGGATGGAGATCCCCTGAAGTAAACAATCATAAAGGTTCGTGCCCTCTTCAAAACTTAATACAAGAAAGTTTTCACCGCTGCCGATTTTCCGGGAAAAGTAAGGTGAGGTTCCGAGGCGGTCATATACATATTCTTCGACTGCTTTTTTATCACGTTTTTCATTTGCATATACTTTAAATGCCAAATGGGGAAGCATCATGGATCGGAATACAGCCGCGTCCGTCCCGGTACCAACCAGAAGTAGACCATCTGCATCTCCGTCAATGGAGACCGGTTCATTATTGGGGTTGGATTTAACCACGAGCTTATTAAGATCAGGTATAACGGCCTGCCATTCAGCCAGCATCATCTTCACTCCTCACATGTTCTTATTTCTTATAGTATAGTAAAAGAAAACAAATGAAATGAGGAAAATGATGTTCATTCCAAAAGATTTTAAAGTCGAAGATACTAAAAAGCTTCTCGGATTCATCGAAGAAAACAGTTTTGGCATCTTATTCTCTCAAGATGAAAAGGGACCGCAGGCGACACATCTGCCTTTTATCCTAACCCAAAATGACAAGCCGGAACTCATCGGCCATCTGGCAAAGGCAAATCCGCAATGGAAAGCACTGCATGGAAAGAAAGTTTTGGTGGTTTTCTCAGGCCCACACTCTTATATTTCTGCTTCCTGGTATAAAGATAATAGGAATGTGCCGACTTGGAATTATGTCGCGGTACATGTTCAAGGAATTATAGAAATAATACAAGAAGAAACTGAATTGTTATCCATACTCCAAAAATCAGTGGACTTCTATGAAAAAGATTTTGAAAATCCATGGACACTGAAAAATGAACCGGAAACCGTCAGCCGCCTCCTCAATGGCATCATCGGCTTCCGAATAAAAATTGAAGGACTTGAAGGAAAATGGAAGCTGAACCAGAACAAAAGCAAAGAAAATAAAGAGGAAGTCATCAAGAATCTCAAAAATCTCGATATTTATGATTCTAATGAAATTGCAGAGTTGATGGAGGAAGATATGTAAGAGTAGAAATGAACTGCACACAGGCTATTGTGGAACACCTTTGCAAAGTAAAGATGCCTCTTAAGTAAGCAACTATTAAAAATTCAGGAGAGCCGGATAGAATTCTTTCAGTATCTTGATGAAGAAGAGGCTGCATTGTGTAAAATTTCAGGGAATATAAAGAGGAGGAACAAATTGATTACTATTTCTAAAGCACAGTTGAATGACTTGGAAGAGATAGTCCAGATAGATTGCGAGGTTATCGGAAGCCGTTCGAGAAGACCCTTTATCAAGGCTCTTTTCTGTGAAAATAATTATTGGGTTTAAACTTCACCCTAACTGTTTATCCTTATATTAATCAAATTTTTACAATAGGAAAGCAGAGCTACCTTAATTTAAGGTTTCTCGTATAACTTTTTTATTGTTTGTCTATACTGCTAATTTACTGGTGTCTCGTGGTAGGGTTCCTTGTTTAAAAGCATGTGATAGACAATTGTAAGCATTCGGTGTGCTATCGCAACGAGTGCTTTTTTCTTTCCTCTTCTGGCAGCCAATGACCAATATTTAACGGATAATCTTTTGTTTCGACTTCGTGAAGCAGCCCACGCAGCTTCACATAAAGCAGATATTATGTGGGGATTTCCATTCATCGTCCGTGTGCTTTTTCGTTTCCCTGCACTTTCATGATTACCAGGTGACAAGCCTGCCCAGGAGGCAAGATGTTTAGAGGTTGGAAATTGAATCATATCCACACCTATTTCAGCTAAGATAGTCGCAGCTGTGTCTTTCTTAATACCTGGCATTGTAATAAGAAGATCTACTTCTTCTTGATACTTTACTAAAACGTCATCTATTCTTTTCTCAATGTCAGATATTAATTCTTCAAGGTATACAATGTGCATCCAGGATTGCTTAATTAGAAAAATCTGGTGGTCATTTAATGTTCCAAATAATGAATCTGTGATTAATTGCTTTTTATGTGCCATCTTACCGTGAATTCTCTGCTCAACTTCCTCTTGGTCTATATAACCTGCGTCCATCAATTGTTCTAAGAGTTTTCTTCCTGAAACTCCAAATACATCTGAAATAACGGTTCCCAGTTTGATGTTTGAAGTCTCGAGTACCTTCTGAATTCTATTCTTTTCAGATGTCATATGACCGATCCATTTCTTTCTGAGACGTGTTAAATCTCGAAGATTTCGAAAGTCTTCAGAAGGAACAAAGCTTTTCTCAATCAAGCCATGTCTTAATAATTTGGCAATCCATTCTGCATCGGAGACGTCTGTTTTTCTACCTGGAACGTTTTTAATTCTTTGTGCATTGGCCAATGTAATATCAAAGAAATCTTCTAAAATATTGTAAACAGGTTTCCAATAAACTCCGGTACTTTCCATTGCAATATGGGTAACCTGCTTTTCTTCTAGCCACTTTAATAAACGAAATAAATCTTTTGTTAAAGTAGGGAAGGTTTCAATCTCCTTTTCCATGTCAGTTTCGGATTCACCCAACAATACACAAGCTACAATTGTTTCTGCATGAACATCTAGACCCGCACACCGTTTGTATAATAGTTCCATTTCACTCTTCCTTTATCATATAATCCACAAACAGTGGAACGAATTTGAAATTGAACATTTTTCTGTTCGTAGTCATCTCGTGAGAGAGCTAACAATGGGTTGTGCACCAAATTCATTCCAACAGTTTTCTAAACAGGGTCAAACCACCATTAAGAGCCACGTTATATACTCACTGTTTGTAGTATCTACATTATGGAAAAGAGAACCTATTTTCATTCCTGGGTTGAGAGCGAGAGATCATGAGATGTTTTCTAAAACTTTGTTGCTATTCACTCTGAAATTCAAGAGAAGTAGCCATATTTCACAGGAATTATCCTGGTAAACAAGAAAGAAAAGAGCAATTCACTCTGTTCAGTTAGATAAGCCCTTGTACCCGAGGGAAAAATCCGGCCCTTTGGATTTTTCCGATAGCAACAATCTTTACGAACACAGCGTTTATCAAAGAGGCAATAATGGCAGGACATTGCCTAGTTGCGAGGGAGGATGAAGCGGGAGGATTCCTCATTTTTAACACTCACTTTTTTGAATGTGCATTTATTTCACTTGTCATTGTCTCACCATCAAAGAGAAGAAGAGGGGTTGCAAGCCGCCTGATAGAATCATTGATAGAAATGTCACCTACTTCAAAAGTTTTCTCATCAACCAATCGCTCCAACCATACCATGCAGCATGTCTTTGATGCTTGTGGATTTAAACCGAGCGGCATTGTAGAGAACCTCGATGAAGGAGATCCGGAATTGATTTATTTTAAATCTGCAGAGCCTATGATTAAAGATGAGGAATTTTAAATATTACTTGGAAGATCAGAGGAACCTCTGGTCTTTTTTCTATGTGTCATAGAAACTACCGATTACTTTATAAACCTATATATCTAAAAATCATTGAACGTTTTTGAAAGAAAATGAATTTTTGTGATTGAAAAATGTAAAGGCTTACTTTATAATGAAGGTAATTCAAATTGAATTGGAGGATGAACATGCTTACTCCAGAACGGCAGCAAATCATTCTTTCTCTTTTGGAAGAGAAGGGTGTCGTTAAGCTGCAGGAACTGATTGAAAAAACAGATGCATCAGAATCGACGATTAGACGCGATCTGATTCAACTGGAAGATGAAAAGAAATTGAAAAGGGTTCATGGCGGAGCAGCATTATTGCAAGGCAAACGGAATGAGCCGAGTATGACAGAAAAAACATTCAAAAACCTTCAAGATAAACTATCAATTGCAAAGACAGCTGCTTCCTTCATCAAGGATGGGGACTCTATTTATCTGGATGCTGGAACGACTACACAACAGATGCTTCCCTTTTTGAAACAGCAGAAATTAACTGTAGTGACCAACGGAATCAACCTTGTCGAGCCATTACTCGAACAAGGCATCACCACTTACTTGCTCGGCGGAATGGTCAAAGGTCCGACCCGCGCAATGATCGGGCGGGCAGCTCTTGAAACGCTGAAGACGTATCGATTTGACAGATGTTTCATTGGTACAAACGGCGTCGATCTTGATTATGGCTACACAACCCCAGACCCGGAGGAGGCCATGATCAAGCAAGCGGCTATGAATCTATCACAGGAAGTGTACGTCCTGGCCGACCACTCCAAAATTGGAGAAGTTTCATTCAGTAAGATTGCTGATTTAGAACAAGGCATCCTGATTACCAACAAAGAAAGTGAAACGATTCACCAATTTCAGCAGCATACTTCAATAAAGGTTGTGACAACATGATTTACACACTTACCCTGAATCCTTCCATTGATTATTTTGTAACAGTCGAGGAACTGGCACTGGGGGAAACGAATCGAATGGAGCAAGAAACAAAAGCTCCAGGGGGAAAAGGAATCAACGTTTCAAGGGTATTAACATCTTTGGGGGTCCAAAACAAAGCACTAGGATTTATTGGCGGCTTCACCGGCCAATACATTGTGGATGAATTAAAAAAAGAAAATATCGATACCGACTTCATCACGGTAGACGGTGATACCCGCATCAATATCAAACTTCGCGGTGAACAAGAAACTGAAATCAACGGCAATGGTCCTGACATTTCAACGGAAGCACTTTCCCAGTTGACAGAACAGCTCAATGTTCTTGAAGAAGGTGATATTGTAGTTCTGGCCGGCAGTCTTCCACCTTCTATGCCAGCCAATTTTTATGAACAGATTGTGAAACAAGTGGAAAATAAAGGTGTCAAAGTTGTCGTCGATACAACGAAAGAAAAACTGCTAAACATCCTGAAATACAAGCCATTTTTAATCAAACCGAATCATCATGAACTCGGAGAACTGTTCGATGTATCCATTCAAACCAAAGAGGATGCGATTCCTTTTGGAAACAAGCTGGCGGCAATGGGAGCACAGCATGTCATCGTTTCAATGGGAGGAAGCGGCACTTTATACTTTACCGGACAAGGTGCATACTTTGCCCAGGTACCGCCGGGCGAACTTGTCAATTCAGTTGGAGCGGGAGATTCGGTCGTCGCCGGATTCATCTCTGCATACGAACAGACAGGAGATGCTTTAGAAAGCTTTAAATATGGCGCGGCAGCCGGAAGTGCGACAGCATATTCTGCAGGCTTCTGTACAAAAGAAACAATTGAAAAACTTTTAAATGAAATAGAGGCAACACCCATATCAGGGAGGGAATAACCGATGAGGATAACAGAACTTTTACAAAAAAACACCATGATCCTTCATTTAACATCCAGCTCCAAAGAGGATGTCATTGATGAGCTGGTCAATAAATTAGATGAGGCAGGCAAGCTGAATGATCGCGAAGGATACAAAAAAGCGATTCTAGCGAGAGAAGGACAAAGCACCACCGGAATCGGCGAGGGCATTGCAATCCCGCACGCCAAAACAGCGTCCGTCAAAACTCCTGCAATTGCATTCGGCCGCTCTGCAGAAGGGATTGATTATGAAGCACTGGATGGGCAGAACAGCCATTTGTTCTTCATGATCGCAGCTTCTGAAGGAGCAAACAACGCCCACTTAGAAACACTTTCGCGTCTATCATCTCTATTGATGGATGAGGCTTTCAGAAAGAAATTACTAACAGCAGCAGATGAAGAAGAAGTTCTTCGTTTAATCGATGACAAAGAGAAAGAAGTTTTAGCTGAAGAAGAACCACAAGTAACAGAAGCGCCAAGCACTGCCGGAAACATAGGCAAGGTTCTGGCTGTAACTGCTTGTCCGACAGGGATTGCTCACACGTACATGGCCGCAGACTCCTTGAAAGCAAAAGCAAAAGAAAGAAATATCGACTTCAAGGTTGAGACAAATGGTTCCAGCGGCGCGAAGAACCAATTAACCAAAGAAGAAATCGAGAATGCTGCAGCCATCATCGTTGCAGCCGATACGAAAGTTGAAATGGAACGCTTCAAAGGGAAAAAAGTCATCCAGGTTCCTGTAGCAGAAGGGATCCGAAACCCTGATAAACTCCTGGACCGTGCAGTCAGCGGTGATGCTCCTGTTTACAAGGGCAGCGGTAAAGCAGTTGAAGAGTCCGGCGAAACGAAAGAAAAACGCAGCGGTTTCTATAAACATTTGATGAACGGCGTGTCCAACATGCTTCCATTCGTGGTCGGCGGCGGTATCTTAATTGCGATCTCCTTCATGTTTGGAATTGAGGCATTTGATCCTGAGCACGAGAGTTACCATCCAATCGCTGAAGCTCTTATGACAATCGGCGGAGGTTCCGGGGCGTTCGGTCTGATGATCCCTGTTCTTGCCGCATTTATTGCCATGAGTATTGCTGACAGACCTGGTTTTGCGGCAGGTATGGTCGGCGGGTTCCTTGCAGCATCAGGCGGAGGCGGATTCCTTGGCGGTTTGATTGCCGGGTTCCTTGCAGGTTATGTAGTACTGCTTTTAAAGAGGCTTTTTACAAATCTTCCAAACTGGCTTGAAGGCTTAAAGCCGGTATTGCTTTACCCTATCTTTGGAATTTTGATCACAGGGTTAATCATGTTATTTGTTGTCAATGAGCCGGTAGCTTTCATCAATAATCAATTGCAAGAATGGCTGGGCGGAATGGGCACAACGAACTTAGTGCTTCTTGGCCTTCTTCTAGGCGGAATGATGGCCGTCGATCTTGGCGGACCGATCAACAAGGCAGCCTTCACTTTTGGTATCGCCATGATCGATGCCGGCAACTTCGGACCTCACGCAGCCATCATGGCAGGCGGAATGGCTCCGCCGCTTGGATTGGCCTTGGCGACTACATTCTTTAAAAATAAGTTTACAGCACAAGAACGAAAAGCTGGTTTCACATGCTACTTTATGGGTGCCTCATTCATCACAGAGGGTGCAATCCCATTTGCAGCAGCAGATCCAGGACGTGTCCTCCCATCTGCCATTGTCGGTTCAGCGGTAGCCGGCGGACTATCCATGGCATTCGGAATCGGACTTCCTGCACCTCACGGCGGAATCTTCGTCATTCCGGTTGTTGGAGGAAATCCTTTGATGTACATCCTTGCCATCCTGATTGGATCACTCGTGACAGCGATCATGGTAGGATTATTGAAAAAACCTGTACAACAGTAAGTATAGAAAGAAGGCTGGGAATTTTTCCAGCTTTCTTTTTTTTATGTTGTGCTAGTTTAGCAAAGTTGAAGTTTATTAATAAGGCTCTTTTCGTAAATAGCCTGATAAACAAGTAAGAAAAGAGTTAATTCACCTTTTCAGAGAAAAAAGCCCTTGTCTCCAAGGGAAAAATCCGGCTCTTTGGATTTTTCCGAGAGCAACAATATATACGAAAACAGCGAATAATAATAATGGATAGAAGTGAGAGGAGGGCAGGGGATGTCCAGTTCCGCCAAAAAGCACTCCTGAAAGGTACTCACGCAGAGCAAAAACCAGCTAATCAGGCTGCTTTTCAGTGAATGAGCATACGTATTAAGGCCTAAATAGAACGTTACCAATATTGCCGTTTTTTTAAGGTTCTCATCGTTTTATCCCAAAACATGGAAAGCATGAACCCAATCGGGAGGAGACCACCCGTTAATACAGTATTCCACCAATGATGGAGATAAATATCCATATGCAAAAAAGTCAGTTCGACTCCAGCCAATATAGCTGTCACAAGCAGGATCCATATCCAATGCATTTGAAAGGCAGCAAGCAAGACAGCGGCAGAAGGGACTGCGATTCCTTGTGAAGTAAAAGAGCCGAGAACATTATCGAACCATTTTTGTTCGAAAACACCAGGCATGTACCCGTAGGCATTAAAACAGATAAGGATGATGAAATCCAAAATAAAACTGAGCCCTGAAATGAAAAGATAGACAGAGAGCACCCGTTTAAATTCATGCCTCTTCAAAAAGAATGTTGTGAATAAAATAATAAGACCGCTGAGAGAAAGAAGTAAATACCAAGTAAAGTTAGGAAGAGTATTCATTTTGACACCTACTTAGATATTGCCTGTTAAATATCATCATAGGTATAATTTGCTTTCTGCTATTCAGGATTATTCATTAGATCCTTTATTCTAACCAAAAAAGACCTCTCCGAATACTTATGGGAGAAGTCTTCTTGTTAACTTTCTGTTAGTAAGGCTGTAGTCGTATAGATTGTTGCTATCGGAAAAATCCACAGGGCCGAATTTTTCCCTCGGGTACAAAAGCTTATATAACTAAATAAGGTGATTAGCTCCTAATTTCTGTGAATTATGAACTTCCTAGTAATTAGCAACAAAGTTTTGAAAAACAGCCTTTAGTAAAAACCGCCATACCCATATCCAGGGCGGCCGTAACCATAACCGAATCCAGGTCTACCGTATCCAAATCCCGGACGGCCGTAACCATAGCCAAAACCAGGCCTGCCGTAACCAAATTTAGGACGGCCAAAACCATAGCCATATCCAAACCCCGGGCGCCCGTAACCATAGCCGTAACCACCGTAACCAGCTGCCGCACCTAAAAGTAGTAAAGGAATGATTCTTTCATCTTGTTCTTTCACAGGATAACCTTCTCTATACATAAGCTTCCTCCTTAAATAACATTCCCTTTATCGTATGGAAGTGGAGGGATATCGGTTTGCACTCCTAGTGAAAAGGGGCTTGCCACGAAGTGCTTTAGTCCTTTAAACCACTAAGAGGGACAGTCCCTCTTAGTGGTTTAAAGGACTAAAGCATACAATCAGTTTCCCATTTATGGGACTTGTTTTTTCCATTCATTCGGAAAAGATAAGAAAAAAAGAGTGGGAGTGATACCATGCCGGAACTTCCTGAGATGGAGAACTATAAGAATCTTTTGTCGGAGCGTATTCAAAACAAACTGATTACTGATGTAGAGGTCGGCAGGGAAAAGTCGATAAATGTTTCTGTAGATGAATTTACACAACTTGTTAAAAACCGCACATTAAAAAAAGTGACAAGACGAGCAAAGCACTTGCTGTTTCATCTCGATAATGATGTAGTATTATTATTACACTTGATGCTCGGCGGCTGGATGTTTTTCGGCAGTGAGCAAGACAAGCCTGACAGAACCATTCAAATACGTATTTCTTTTGAAAATCAGCATTTATATTTTATTGGCCTGAGACTTGGGTATTTACATCTATATAAAGGATTCGAAGAGGCAGCGATAGAATTGGAAGATCTCGGGCCTGAACCTTTAAGCCCTCCATTCTCGGTTGAACAATTTTTGGATTTGGCTGCGAAACGCAGGGGCAGTTTAAAAACAACATTGGTGAATCAACAATTTCTTTCTGGTATCGGTAATTGCTATTCTGACGAAATCTGCTTTCATGCAGGACTGCTGCCCCAGCGGAAATTCAATGAAGTTTCCGAACACGAAATCCGCCAGCTTTTCCAGTCCATGCAATTCATATTAAAGGATGCTGCAAACAGCGGGGGATATATGGAACAACCTTTATTTACCGGTGACACTCTCACTGGCGGCTACAATACCAAGTGCAGGGTTTATGACCGGGAGGGTGAGCCGTGCAGCCGATGTGGAAGTCCCATCATTAAAGACGAAATCTCATCAAAGAAAACATTCTATTGCGCTAATTGTCAAAAGTAAACTTCTCTAAAGCAGTCAAGAAAAGGTGATCAATATTGGAAAAAATACACGCATTGCATGACGAGGCAATACAAGACACAAAACGAAAAATTAAAGAGGATATCTTCCGCTATTTGGAAACAAAGGAGACGCTTCCTTCTTTTAACGATTATCTCAATGAAAGAATTCATTATATAGAGCAGCTATGGGTGAATGTCTGGCTGAATAAAGTCACCAATTTTATCAGCAGAAGTGAAAAGAAATCCTTCCTGCGCGACCGCGATTACGAAGTCGAAGGAGTCGATAAGAAGGTCATCAATCAGGTCTTCAGAAATGAAATGAGAGATTATCAGCCCTTTAATGTCATTCCATGGCTGCAGGACCTTGCCGATACCAAAGCGGATCAATGGGAAGAACGATATCAGCAAGCAAGAGAAGGGTATTTGCTGCGACTGGAGCAGGATAAGCTCGAGGCTGCACAAAAAAGCGTCAGGTTGGACATCACCAAAGAGCTTGAGAGTACTTACCAATCTGTCAAACAGGATTGGTATCTTCCCGTTCGATATGCAGTTGCACAAAAGCTGGCAAGTGATTTTAAAGAAAAAGTAAGATACCGTCATGTCGATACTTTTATGCTGGAAGAACAGCTGGAAGAACTCGGCCCATTTGATCCTGATGACTTTGGAACCCTGTCAGAATTTTTTCATGAGCTGAATGGCTTGATACACCGGACCATGCATCGGGGAAGGAGTTATTGGGAATACGAGACTTACTTTTACGTGTACGAAGAGTTTGTCTCAAACTATGTAATGAAAACTTTCCCTAAATTACTCCTAACCCGGGTTAGTGATGAATACCAGACCAATTACCGCAATGCTTTTGGTGATGAACTGCCGTATGATGAGCTGAGAAAGTGGCTTCATCATGAATTACTTGATGGAGCCCACCTCTACATGGATTACCTGCAGGAAGAATATGTGGATGACCTGCTGCATCTTTCGGAACTTCCATATGAAGAGGAAGCGCATAAGACCAGGTATAAAGAAGATGTTGCCAGGAGGGAAGAAAGAAAAGCAGCAGAACTGGCAGAACTCGAACGCAAGAGACAAGAAGAAGAACGGATGATGAACGATATTTTCGGCAGGGAATACAGTGTCTCCCTCGGTGGAAATACCCGATACATCCTTCATATCGGAGAAACTAATACCGGCAAGACGCATCATGCATTAGAAAGCATGAAAAGAGCCGGAAGCGGGATCTACCTTGCACCTTTGCGTCTCCTTGCCCTGGAAGTGTATGACCGCCTGAACAACGAAGGGGTTCCATGCAACCTGAAAACGGGAGAAGAAGAGAAGACGGTAATAGGTGCCAGACATGTAGCATGTACCGTAGAAATGTTTTATGAAAAAGAAGAATTCGATGTAGTAGTCATCGATGAAGCACAGATGATGGCAGATAAAGACCGTGGATTCTCTTGGTACAAAGCGATTACAAAGGCGCGTGCCAAAGAAGTGCACATCATTGGAAGCCGTAACGTCAAGCCGATGCTTCTTGGACTTCTGGAAGATTGTCATGTAGAGATTCATGAGTACAGCCGGGACATCCCGCTGGAGGTGGAACAGCGAGAATTTTCTCTGAAACATGCCAAAAGAGGAGACGCACTCGTCTGCTTTTCAAGGAGGCGGGTGCTTGAAACAGCCTCCAAGCTGCAAAACAACGGGCATTCCGTCAGCATGATTTATGGAAGCATGCCGCCTGAAACCCGCAAGAAACAAATGCAGAGATTTATCAAAGGGGAAACAAGGGTCATCGTTGCAACCGACGCAATCGGCATGGGGCTTAACCTCCCGATCCGCCGAATTGTGTTTTTGGAAAATGACAAATTTGACGGGACCCGCAGAAGAATCCTGACGTCTCAGGAGGTAAAACAAATTGCGGGCCGAGCCGGAAGGAAAGGGATTTATGATGTCGGAAAGGTTGCTTTCACAAAAGACATAAAAAGGATGTCAAAACTGCTTGACCAAGAGGACGAACCGGTTCAATCCTTTGCTATTGCCCCGACAAACTCGGTTTTCGAACGTTTTCAAAAATATTATCATGACCTCGGCCGCTTTTTTGAGCTATGGGAAAAATTCGAAAGCCCATTCGGTACTCAAAAAGCATCCTTATATGAAGAAAGAGAACTCTATGAACTGGTAAGAGGGACGGAGATAGAAGCACGGCTGTCTATGATGGACTTATATGGTTTCCTTCACCTGCCGTTCTCCAAAAAGGAACCAGAACTGACCTCACAATGGCTGGAAACAATGGACGCGATCATCAGCGGCCACGAACTCCCTGAGCCCAGGTTAAAGAGGAAAAGCTTGGAGCAGCAGGAGGTTGCTTATAAAGCTGTGGGCCTTCATCTGTTATTCCTATATCGCCTTGACAGGGGGACAGAGGCGATCTACTGGGAACGCCTCCGCGAAGATATTGCTGACGGTGTCCATGAAAGTCTGGATACAGAAGTTTCCACTATGACGCTGAAATGTAAAAATTGCGGTAAGAGACTTCCCGCGGGCTTCAAATTCCCTATCTGTGACAGCTGCCACTACTCCCGCGTAAGAAAGCGGGGAAGAGGGAACAGAGGTTGATTTATTTCTAAACATTTTAAAAGCCGCTTCCATGGAGAAGCGGCTTTCTTCTGTATATAAGTGTAAGAATTTTTCCGTGTTATTCTTCGAGCAAGTGCATTGACAACATATTCACCTACAGGTTGTTGAGAGCATGCACCCGAGCTAGCACTATGACTATATATTCACTTTCATTCTACGAAGAGCATGCCCCTGGGACATACACCCACTATCTACCAAAACAGTCTACTCAAAATCCGCCATACCAACAAGCACATAATAAAAAACCGTACCCTCGAAAGGCACGGTTCAAATTAGTCACGATAAAAATTTTCAGTATAATATGGCTGCGACTCCTGGTTGAAGGCCACGCCGACACCCAGGAATTCATATTCCACTTTCAGGATATTTCTCCTGTGTCCCTCGGAATTCATCAGGCCTTCATGAGCGTAAATGGAACTGAATTGTCCGTAGGCCAGATTCTCCCCGGCAACCGTAAACGTGATGTTATCTTCCTGCATCCGGTCGAATGGGGACTGTCCATCCAAGTTTGTATGATTGAAGTAATCGTTATCTGCCATATCCAGACTGTGTTTACGCGCCGTGCCTCTTACATGCTCATCCCACGTCAACACTGATAGGCCATGATTGACACGGGCGGCATTGGTCAGGTCAAAGAGCTGATACTCAAAACCCTCTTTCAGTTCTTCATTTGCGTCGGAATAGATGTCTTTCTTGCCATGTTCAAGTTCTTCGTCAATGATCTGCAGGGCGGTTACCGTATCATTTTCATGTTTGTCATAAAAAACAGTGATATAGCTGTTATTTCGTTCATACATCTCATATTCGCCATCATTTTGTAATTGGTAATAGACCAGCCCTTTTCTTATCTTGGAAATAGGCTCACCGAGCACAGAGTGGATCTCATCCTTGGTACTGTTCAAACCGATACCAGAGTCCGAAGCAATGAGATCTTGATTGGTATAAAGGGCACTAACCTGATTATTTTCATCAAATGAAACCATCAAGAAGTTCCGATAATTCTGATGGTATGCGTGCCACTCTATGCTGTATTCGTTAATTGAAGACCGGACAGGGGTTCCTAAGGCTTGTTCAACCAGCTCTTTGGTATCACCAATTTCAATATTATGAATTGAAAACACCTGATCTTCTGGCTTTGAGAGTTCAGGCTTGGTGACTTCCACAGCTTCCGCATCTTTTTGAGGTTCCACTTCTTCCTTAACCTCTTGGAGTGAACCTTCCAAGCCATAAATGATTGCACTTATTCGATCATTGATATTTGCCAAGGCATCCTGCACTTCCGGTTTCTCCTTAAAAGATTCAAGCTTGGCAATGGAGTCATCAATAAGGGAAGGGTCTATGTGTTCCTCCCAATAAGGCTTTGTATTATAGGCAACCAGTATGATCAAACCGACCAGTAGTAAACGTCTCATAGTTCACGCTCCAATCTTACTTACCATTCTACCCGATTTCTCCGTTCCCAAAAACTCTGAAACACGCCGATACAGGGCTTTTTTTACTGGAATATTATGCTAACAGAATGCTTACTGCGAAGAAATACCGTTTTATTCTTTGAATGACAGGGTATCATAAAAAATATCAATGAGTAGAGACGAAGTCTGCACAATTTTTACATAGGGGGACCGATAACATGAAAATGTCTCATGAAGAAAGAATTCAACTTCACGAATTCAATAACCTGACAAAATCTTTAAGTTTTAACATGTATGATATTTGTTTCACAAAAACGAGAGAAGAGCGCGAAGCCTATATTGAATATATCGATGAACAATATAATGCGGACCGGCTTACCAAAATCCTATCGAATGTGTCGGACATTATAGGGGCACATGTTTTAAATATAGCCAAACAGGACTATGTACCTCAAGGAGCTTCCGTCACCATCCTTGTATCGGAAGGTCCGATCGTAGAAGTTCCAAATGAACACTTTGATGAGTCACCGGGACCGCTTCCTTCAGCAGTTACCATGCAGCTGGATAAGAGCCATATCACTGTCCATACGTATCCGGAATATCATCCCCATGAAGGCATCAGTACGTTCAGGGCCGACATAGATGTTTCCACCTGCGGGGAAATCTCCCCCTTGAAGGCTTTGAATTATCTCATTCATTCATTTGAGACGGATGTCATGACGATGGATTACAGAGTCAGGGGCTTTACGAGGGATATCAGCGGCCGCAAACTTTTCATCGATCATGATATCAATTCGATTCAGAACTATATACCAGAAGAAATTAAGGAAGACTATGACATGATCGATGTGAATGTCTATCCCCAGAATATCTTTCATACGAAGTGTAAGCTGAAAGAATTCGACCTGAATAATTATCTGTTCGGCTATACCAAGGATAAATTGAAAGAGGCTGAAGTTAAGGAAATTACGGACAAGCTGAAACTGGAAATGGACGAAATTTTTTATGGTAAAAATATGCCCGGAAGTGCGATTGAATAAATTCACTGTATAGCCCCTGAACGTAGGGGCTTATTTTATATCGAAAAAGCCCCCTTCATAAGAAGAGGGCTTTACCTTACTGCTTCTGTCCTTCAGCCAATGATTGCTCAGCCAGGGCTACGAGTCGTTTTGTCATTTCTCCGCCTACTGAACCATTGGCACGTGCGGTGGTATCTGCTCCAAGTGTTACTCCAAACTCATTGGCGATTTCCTCTTTCATCTGGTTCAGGACTTTTTCTGACCCAGGAACCACAAGTTTGTTTCTTGCCATGGTCAAATCACTCCCGATGAAGGATTGAGCAAAATCTTGCTCAATGTGTAGTTTCTCCTTGTGAAACGGACTCATTCCCTCCAATAATTTCAAACTGAATATCCAAAAATGAAGGGATTTCTTTCTTAACAGCAGAATAAATAGGAGAGGTTAGTAAGACAAAGGAGGATACATAATGAATTCACATGAAATTGAATTTCAACTATATGGAGACGACATGCAGTTCGTGGAAGTGGAACTCGATCCAAGCGAAAGTGTCATCGCTGAAGCCGGCGCCATGATGATGATGGAAGACGGCATTGAGATGGAAACCATTTTCGGAGACGGCTCCTCAGGTGGTAAATCCGGTTTTCTCGGGAAACTGGTTGGCGCCGGAAAACGTGTGTTGACTGGCGAAAGCTTATTTATGACGGTTTTTACCAACCAGGGCATGGGCAAGAAGCATGTTTCCTTTGCCGCCCCTTATCCAGGGAAAATCATTTCAGTTGACCTGAGTGAGCTGGGCGGAAAAGTTATCTGTCAGAAAGATTCCTTCCTGTGTGCAGCAAAAGGGGTTTCCGTCGGAATAGATTTTCAGAGAAAACTTGGGACAGGTTTTTTTGGCGGGGAAGGATTCATTATGCAAAAACTTGAAGGAGATGGACTTGCTTTTCTTCACGCTGGAGGAACGATCCATAGAAAGGATCTTAAGCCGGGAGAAAAACTCCGGGTTGATACCGGTTGTCTGGTAGCCATGACCAAGGAAGTAGACTATAACATCGAATATGTCGGAAAAATCAAATCAGCCTTTTTCGGCGGTGAAGGAATGTTCTTTGCAACTGTACAAGGACCGGGAACAGTATGGGTTCAGTCGCTGCCATTCAGCCGTCTTGCTGATCGGGTTTTTGCCAGTGCACCTCAGGGCGGAGGTCAATCCAGGGGTGAAAGAAGTCTTTTGGGTGGACTCGGCGACTTCCTTAATGGTGACGATTGATTGACTCTTTGAAAAACGGCACTCAGCCGTTTTTTGTTTGTAAAAATGAGGCATTTTTGTTAACTGCCATCCAATGATTTGTTAAAATAGTAAAAAATCACCACAAGGGGGATGTGCTGATTATCTTGGTTCATATCGATTGGGACCGACTGAAAGAAAAGGGGTTATTAAGAATCATTTTCTACACAGCGGCTTTAATTATAGCTTTGGCAGGTCTGTTTGTGCTCATTTCACTTATTACCCTTGTTCTCCTGGAAAGATTCGACGACCGATACCGAGAATCTCATCCGGAGGAATTCGGCCAGATTTTTCACTTTGAAAATGATGCTACATAAACAAGAAAGGAGGTCCTTCATTGTACTTCAAAAAGTTGTATGTATTTAGAAACAATACCCCAGTGGAGGCTATAATCAGAACCTATAATACTGCAGATTTTCCCGGTTTAATCAAAGTCCAGCAGGAGAGCTTTCCGCCGCCGTTTCCTTCTGATTTATGGTGGAATGAAGAGCAGCTGACAAATCATATCACTCTTTTTCCTGAGGGAGCTTTATGTATTGAAGTGGAGGGGGAGATCGCCGGTTCAATCACTGGTATGATTACTTCTTTTGACCCTTCAAACATCCAGCACACATGGTCGGAAGTGACAGATGACGGCTTTATCAGAACACATGAACCATCAGGTAACGCTTTATACATTGTAGACATTGGCGTTTCGCCAAAGTACAGGGGACTTGGTTTGGGAAAAGCCCTTATGCAATCAATGTATGAAGTGGTCATCCAGCTTAAGTTGGAACGGTTGTTGGGTGGAGGAAGAATGCCAGGCTACGGAAAAGCCGCCGGTCAAATGACAGCCTCCCAGTATCTTGACACCGTAGTTAAAGGGGATATTTACGACAAAGTCATTACCTTCCTACTTCGCTGCGGCCGATTACCCGTCGGTGTCATCCCCGATTATTTAGAAGATGAAGAATCGCTGAATAACGCAGCTCTAATGGAATGGAGAAACCCTTTCTTCAGTAAATAAAGCGCTCATGAAGAGGACGAACTCAAAAAGATCCCGTCCTCATCTTTTTTGCTAAGCTCTTGACTTGCACAGTATGACTGATCGATGGAGAGGGTATACGATCTCCTTCAAGATATGCAGAAAACGGTGACTGAAGTAAAAGGTGAAGAAACAGTAACGTATAAGCAGTGGTTTGATTATACTTTAACCACTTCAACATTTCTTTGACCAAATTTTGATAGAGAGGAGTTCACCCAGATGAAAATAAAAAGTATAGGTATGTGTCTTGTCTTGCCGTTTTAACGTTTGCAGTGATAAAGGCGATGGAGGAATCAGCCATATATATATTTGATGGCACATTCGATTATATGGATTCGTACATATATCTTTTAACTTTTTCAATCTTCTTGGTAGGGAAAGTCTTAAATAGTTAAAAGAAAATAGCGCTTGAGTCTTTTCATTTATTTATGAGGACGAAAGAAAGAGGAAAGACATTCATAGGACTTAGTACAAATAGGATATATACCTATTGAGTTGATTTACTAATTATCATCACCAACTGGAGGACTCACTGATGAAGTCATTTTTCACAAGATATTCTCACTGGTTATTTCTATTCATTGTCGTTTTCAGCTTCTTTACAATGTTTATTGAATTTAAGGCTTCTACATTTGACATGATAGCGATTATGGCAGGAGCGATAGGACTTCTTTTCGTTGGTTATCTTACTTTTATTGTAGAGAAAAAAATCCGAAACCAGGGAAATCAAAACTAGCATTCCATATAAGGATAAGTGATGAAGGTGAAACAGAAAACTGATATCATAGTCAAAAGGAAGGTTGAATACTTTCCCTTTAAGAATGCTACAAAGGTAGATTATGTTTGTAATTCACCTCACCTGTGACCAAGGCTCTTCTCAATGCAGAATCATTAAACCTCTCACTTAGAGGTTTTTTATTTTTGGATCTTCAGGACAATATTTACTTCAGCAAAAAGGAAATAAACTTTTTATGTAATTTTCCACCATGACTGCAGCCAACACCTACAGCTTTCAATTCAGCTCCCCCAACTAAAAGACAAATGCCGTCAGATTTGTGTAGTAATCGACTCCCATATATGCTATCATTCTCTATGTTGCTGTTATCAATGTGCTAGCACTTTGATAACAACTGCTAGAATGCCGTCAGGAAAGGAAGTATCGTTACTGTGAGTGATCAAAACCGAATTCAGCTGAATGTCCGTATAAGTAAAGAAACGGCCGATATGCTTGAAGAAATTGTGGAATACTATCAGGAAAACACTAAGCTCGGAAGAATTTATAAGGGCGATGTGCTTACAGATATTATCGAAAAATCTCACGGCTTAATGGAAAAGCAAAAAGCCATTCAAAAAAGAAAATATTAAGATCACGATCGAATAAAGATCTTCTTTTAAATTGAAAGTAGGGACACAAAAGTGAAAAATTTTAGTTCGTTAGGTATCTCTGAAGCTGTCATTGAAAGATTGCAGAAACATAATGTCACAACACCGACCCCTATTCAGGAAAAAGCCATACCGGCTGTCATGCAGCTACAGGATGTCATCGCCCAGGCTCAGACAGGGACCGGGAAGACACTCGCCTTTATCCTGCCGATTATTGAAAAATTCAATTATGAGCAGAAAACAATCCAGGCACTGATTGTCACTCCGACAAGAGAACTCGCTCTCCAAATTACGGAAGAGGTCCGCAAACTCATCCGCCATATGGAGGGGATCAGTGTACTGCCGGTCTATGGCGGACAGGATGTCGAAAAGCAGCTGAATAAACTTAGAAAGAATGTCGGCATTGTCGTCGGAACACCAGGCCGGATTTTGGATCATATCGGCAGAGGAACCATTGACCTGTCTGACCTTAACACCCTCGTGTTAGATGAGGCCGATCAAATGCTTCACATCGGCTTTTTAAAAGAAGTGGAAATGATCATCAGGGAAACGCCGAAATCGAGGCAAACCCTTTTATTTTCTGCCACGATGCCTGATGAAATTAAAGTCCTCGCTAAGAAACATATGAAAAACCCCCAATATCTCAGTGTGGAACGAAAGCAGGGGCCTGCCAAGAGTGTTGAACAGCTAGCTGTCTTTGTCAATGACAGGGCCAAGCAGTCCACTCTTATCGAAATGTTAAAGGAATACCAGCCTTATCTTGCCGTCATCTTCTGCCGTACAAAACGCAGGGTGACCAAATTGTATGAGGCGTTGGCTTCACATGGTTTTATGTGTGATGAGTTACACGGAGATCTATCGCAGGCGAAACGTGAAAAAGTAATGAAACGGTTCAGGGATTCAGAATTTCAGCTGTTGATTGCGACCGATGTGGCTGCCAGAGGCCTTGATGTAGAAGGAGTCACTCATGTATTCAATTACGACATTCCGGAAGATGCCGACAGTTACGTCCATCGAATTGGAAGGACAGGAAGAGCAGGGGAAAAAGGCCTTGCCGTCACATTCTATTCTCCAGCCCAGAAGGATCAGCTGAATGAAATTGAAAAAGAGTTGAACATACGGCTTCCAAAACAAAATATCGGTAATACAATCGAGAGAAATGATAAAGACAGAAAGAAACCTAAAAAAGCCGCAGCTAAAAAACAGGCTCCTTCAAGAGCAAAAAAGAATAACGAAGATAGAAGAGGAAACAACAATAAGCAAGAAACTCAATCTCGCAAACCAAAAAGGAAGAAGCCTGCAGCATCTGATTCAACCCGTGGAAACAAAAAATCGACAACCACTTCAAATAAAAACAGAAAACGCTCAAACATGCTCGAAGCCAAAGATGTTAAACGTGGTTCGCTGCAGAAGTACGCTGATAAAAAGAAAACAGGCGGAGAAACCAAGAAACAAAGTTCCTCATCAAGCAGAAGGGGACGCAGCACTGCAACAGTAAAAAACAGGAGAAAGAAATAACACTGAAGAGTATACCGGTTTCCGGGTATACTCTTTTTATTTAACTAATTTTTCACAGCTTATGATTTAATCTATTAACATCATCGGCCACAGAGTGCTCCCGCGGTCCAGCGCTTATAACAATTAGTGACTTAATGAACAACAATTTTAAAGATCCTTCTCTGTTAACAAGTTGCAGATAGATTGTTTTTGCCGTCCACCCATGAAGAAAAGGAGAAAGTCTGTTAAAATAGGAATCTAGTAAATCAACAGGAGAGATTAACAATGAAATTAGTGTCTTGGAATGTCAACGGCATAAGAGCCTGTGTGAAGAAAGGGTTCATGGATTTTTTTCATGAAGTTGATGCCAATATATTTTGTATACAGGAATCTAAACTGCAAGAGGGACAGATTCAAATGGATCTGGAAAATTATCATCAATACTGGAATTATGCAGAGAGAAAAGGATATTCGGGAACAGCTGTCTTCACAAAACAACAACCGCTGTCTGTCTCGTATGGGATAGGAGACGATGAAAGTGAACCGGAAGGCCGTTCCATCACTTTGGAGTTTGAAGAGTTCTTTCTGCTGAATGTCTATACGCCGAATTCCAAGAGAGACCTTTCCAGATTAGAGGACAGGCTGAATTGGGAAGAGAGGGTAAGAGCGTACATCAAGGAGCTTGATGCCCAGAAGCCTGTCATCTATTGCGGCGATTTGAATGTCGCTCATAATGAATTCGACCTCCGCAATCCCAAATCGAATCAGGGGAATTCCGGATTCACTACTGAGGAAAGAGAGAAAATGAGCAGGCTTTTAAAGGAAGGCTTTGTTGATAGTTTCAGGTATCTCTACCCTGAAAAAGATCAGTCCTATACATGGTGGTCATATATGAGCAAGGTCAGGGAAAGAAATATCGGGTGGAGAATCGATTATTTTATTCTTTCTGATAGACTTAAAGACTTTTTGCAAGACGCCGGCATGCATACCGATGTTTTCGGAAGCGACCATTGTCCGGTTTATATTGAGATAGACTTGAAAAAATGATCTGTGCCTCCACAGATCATTTTTCATCAGGATAATCACAGTATTCAATGATGGTCCCTTCTGTATCAGCAGGGTTGAGGTAGATAAGGCGACGGCCGTGTTTATTGGTCCTAAGAGTATCCTCCAACGTCCGGATCCCTTGATTCTCCAGTTCAACCAGAGCTTCATCCAAATTGTCGACCCTGTAGGCTACATGATGCACACCTTTCCCTTTCTGCCTGATAAAACGGGCGATGGGGGAAGTGGTATTGTTGGTGGGGGAGAGCAATTCAAATCGGTCTCCATTCAATTCAATGACTGCAATTTCGCTCTCAACACCAACCGCTTCACTTCTGTATCTGTCGATCAATACACCTCCGAGCACACTCGTATAAATATGTATACTATTGTCCATATCCCTGACTGCTATGCCGATATGGTCCAGTTTCTTCTCCATAAAATCACTCCTTTACAACTCATTCTACTATAAGAAGTAATTCTTTAAAAAACAAGAGACTGCGTTTTTGCAGTCTCACATGAACTAGCAGCGCTTTCTGTACAGCAAAGCCTTGAAGGCCAGAAAAATAATGATTAAAGCAAAGATAATGATGACAATTACTGCGAATATTATTAAAAGCTTTACTAGCCCATACCCGAGAAAGGCTGCGGCTCCCGTAGATAAAACATATAGCAGAGCCAAACCTGCGCCTATTGCGGCCAAAAACAACAAAAGTAAATAGTACATAATGCTTCCCTCCTTTTCTAATAGATTATGAAACTCATTTGAGATTGCTTGGTTGTTTATCTACTAATTAGAAATTTAATTTCGTTTTTGAAGGAAATTCTGATAGATTGCACTTTTGTAAAGGGGATTGAGACACTGAGATACTATTTCTAGCAGAATTCTCGATTAATAACGTGCTAATTGGGCCAATGTGATGCTGTTTCCGAAGGGATGCTGGCCCATTTAGGAGCTAATCAGGCCAGTGTGATTCAATTTCTGAAGAGATGTTAGCCCATTTAAGAGCTAATTGGACCAGTGTGATTCAATTTCTGAAGAGTTGTTGGCCCATTTAGGAACTATTCGGGCCAGGGTGATTCAATTTCTGAAGGGATGTTGGCCCATTTAGGAGCTAATTGGGCCAAGGAGATGCAATTCCTGAAGGGATGTTGGCCCATTTAGGAGCTATTCGGGCCAGTGTGATTCAATTTCCGAAGGGATGTTGGCCCATTTAGGAACTATTCGGACCAGTGAGACGCTATTTCTGCAGAGATGTTGGCCCATTTAGAAGCTAATCGGGCCAGTGAGATACAATTTCTGAAGGGAAGTTGGCCCATTTTGGAGTTATCGGGCCAAGGAGATGCAATTCCTGAAGGGATGTTGGCCCATTTAGGAACTATTCGGGCCAGTGTGATTCAATTTCCGAAGGGATGTTGGCCCGTTTAGGAGCTATTCGGGCCAGTGTGATGCAATTTCAGAAGGGATGGTGGCCCATTTAGGAACTAATCGGGACAGTGGGATGCAATTTCAGAAGGGATGGTGGCCCGTTTAAGAGCTAATCGGGCCAGGGAGATTCAATATTCGAAGGGAAGTTGGCCCATTTACGAGCTAATCGGGCCAATGAGATTCAGTTTCCGAATGGATGCTGGCCCGTTTAGGATCTAATCGGGCCAAGGAGATTCTATTTCTGGAGAGATGTTGGCCCATTTAGGAGCTAATTGGGACAGTGGGATTCAATTTTCGAAGGGAAGTTGGCCCATTTAGGAACTAATCGGACCAATGAGACGCTATTTCTGCAGAGATGTTGGCCCATTTAGAAGCTAATCGGGCCAGTGGGATTCAATTTCAGTAGGGATGTTGGCCCATTTTGGAGTTATCGGGCCAAGGAGATGCAATTCCTGAAGGGATGTTGGCCCATTTAGGAACTAATCGGACCAGTGAGACGCTATTTCTGCAGAGATGTTGGCCCATTTAGGAGCTAATTGGGCCAGTGTGATTCAATTTCCGAAGAGATGTTGGCCCATTTAGGAGCTATTCGGGCCAGTGTGATTCAATTTTCGAAGGGATGTTGGCCCATTTACGAGCTATTCGGGCCAGTGTGATGCAATTTCAGAAGGGATGCTGGCCCGTTTAGGAGCTATTCGGGCCAGTGTGATGCAATTTCAGAAGGGATGGTGGCCCATTTAGGAACTAATCGGGCCAGTGTGATGCAATTTCAGAAGGGATGGTGGCCCGTTTAAGAGCTAATCGGGCCAGGGAGATTCAATATTCGAAGGGAAGTTGGCCCATTTACGAGCTAATCGGGCCAATGAGATTCAGTTTCCGAATGGATGCTGGCCCGTTTAGGAGCTATTCGGGCCAAGGAGATTCAATTCCTGAAGGGATGCTGGCCCGTAAAGAAGCTAACCGGACCAATAAAATGCAATATCCAATGAGTTATTGGTGCATAAACTAAGTAAGCGAACATTAAAAGATATAATTTCAGTCTTATAGCAGGCGGACTAATTATCATTGCCAGGGTAGCAGCCGTAAAAGGCGGTAGTGCTGGACGTTTCAGCAGACCCTCTTTCCGTAATAAACGATAAAAAAAACAACAAGCGGAACACTAAACCGCTTGTTGTTTTCGTATATATTTGCCCCCTGTTTACAAGGAGGTTTTTTCTTTCTGAGCAGGGAGTGGAGCTCTTTTCTCTCTTACTTTCCATGGTATTTGCTTGGATCAATTTTAAAAAAAGAGCCTTAAATAAAGAGCAGTCCGAGTGAAATCACAACTCCACTTACCAACAGCGTGATTGTACAGAAGCCCATGATATCTTTCGCTTTCAATCCTGCAATTGCAAGTGCAGGAAGTGCCCAGAATGGCTGAATCATATTGGTCCAGGCATCCCCCCAGGCAACAGCCATAGCCGTTTTTGCGGTTGATACACCCATTGTTTGGGCGGCATCCAGCATGACCGGCGCCTGGACAGCCCACTGACCTCCACCAGAAGGGACGAAGAAGTTGACAATTCCTGCACTGATGAATGCGAAGAACGGAAACGTAAATTCATTTGAAATGCTAACAAAGCCTTGGGACATGACAGCGGCTAACCCGGATGCCGTCATCATTCCCATAATCCCCGCATAGAAAGGGAACTGGATGATAATCCCGCTTGCCCCTTTCACCGCATCGAGGACGGATTCCAGAAAGCGCCTTGGTGTGCCATGGAAAAGAATCCCAAGAAATAAGAAAAGGAAGTTTACTATATTGAGATTTAGCGCAAATCCGTTTTGAACGAAATAATACACTAAGAAAGCAATTCCTAGAATGGCAGTCAAAAGTGAGACAATATAACTGTTTTCAAGACGGTCGGCCGGAGTATGCTCTATCGTTGTTGCTGCAGCCGTCTCTTCCTCCAATACCGACTGATCGACGGAGACAGTATCTTGTTTAGGTGGAATCATTAATCGGTTTAATATAGGGATGATAATAAAAAGAGCAAGAACAATCGTTACATTGAATGCGGCAAAAATCGTTTCACTAGTTGGGATAATCCCAATCAATTCCTGTGAAAAGTGTCCTTCTGTCGCAATGGTCAAAGGAATGGAACCTGAAAAACCACCATGCCAGACAATGAATCCGCTGTAAGCGCTTGCAATTAAAAGCCGATAATCGACATCTTTAACCTTCTTCGCCAATTCTTTGGCAAACAGGGCACCGATTACAAGGCCAAAGCCCCAATTCACCCAACTTGCAATGATGGAAACAACCGTCACAATAATAATCGCCTGTGCCGGGGACTTTGCTGTAGAGGCCAGTGCACCCAATCCTTTTTTAAAAACAGGACTGCTCGCCAATACATAACCCGTTACAAGCACCAGCACCATTTGCATGGAGAAAGCTAGTAAGTTCCAAAAGCCATCTCCCCAGTACTGGACCATGTTCATCACGGAACTGTCTGTGAAAATAAGTCCCATTCCTAAAACGATGAATGTCAAAATCACCACAAACAAAAATGGATCAGGCAGATAACGCTGCATAACCCTGTTGAAGAATGATATCAATCTTCCCATTTGAAATCCTCCTTTAATAATTTTGTCCTATCATCTACTAATATACTTAAATATTTACAATTATTCCATAAAAAAGAAGAAACAAAGGGGATTGATAGTATTAGAAGACGGTTTGCGTTACAATTTAACCAGAAGAAAAATAAACGGAGGCACCTATGGAAAATCATGATAAGCCACTGTCAGAAAATGAAGAAGATAAAGACCTTATAAATGAGGAACCTGATTTAGAAGATTTTTTATACGAAGAAGAAAAAACGCCTGCCAAGAGCAACATTCGATCCTGGCTTGCGAAAATGATTGCCTATGCCATAGCTCTGAGTCTTGTCGTGAGCGTTTTGGCCGTATGGGTACGGGTTTTCAACATGCCCTCATTCTCCTTCCTGCCTAAGTCAAACGAGCTTTCCAAAATTGAAAACATCCAGGATTACAAAAAAGCAGTTGTCACCATTGAAGGAAATGGAACCAAGGGAACGGGTTTTAATATTGCGGAAGAGGGGACAATCATCACCAATCACCATGTCATTGAAAATATGGCACCCATCACAGTGGTGTTTCCAAATGGGGAAATCATGAAGGCGGAACTTGTGGAAGACTACCCAGACCTTGACATTGCAGTCCTCGACGTTGACGGCGAGGAGATGCCCTATCTTCAAGTCCAGGAAGAAAGGAAGTGGAAGAGCGGGGACTCCATTTATGTCATAGGCAATCCGCTTGCCTACCATCAAATCGTCATGGAAGGTTCCATCACCAAAACAGGGCAAAGACTCTATCTTTCGGCACCTATTGAAAAAGGGAACAGCGGAAGCCCGGTCATTGATTCTAATGGAAAGGTGATCGGGGTTGTATATGCCATGACGATTCCTTCATTAGGAAGTCAGGAAGAACCGGAAGGGCTAGCTGTACCGGTTGACAGAATACCGACCCTTCCCTAAGCCCTACTTATTTACTTGAGAAATGACAAAAGCAAGTTCTTCATTTCCGTACATTTCTAACACAGCAAACAAGGAAGAGAGGGGGATCTCCTCTGATTCATCTTTAGGCATGGTTTTCTCTATCGCTTCTTTTAAAAGAGGATTTTCACCTTGCTGCGGATAAGCGCGGTAATATACCTCTGCGGGATCGAGGTCTTTGTTCATGCACCACTGAGCGAAAGCAAGGATCATCATTTTCTCGTCCTGCTGATATTTCTCAATAATCTCTTTTTCAGATGGCTGCCCATACATTTGGTTTCTCCTCCTTCATTATGTTTATTTCCGAAGTTTCCCGGGAAACCGCAGAAAGTGACAGTTTATATGTCGTTTATACATACTTCTTCTATATAATAAAATTTTAGGCAATGTTTGTCGAATAAGTGTATAATTGATGACGATTTACCAAAATTAACTTATAGAAAGATCGAAAGGAATGCAACATATATGAAAATAATAGGACATACAGTTGAAAAAATTGAAGATCCCACCGGCATCCTGACCGGAGAGCGTTATGAATATCTCTTGGATGTAGAAATTCCTGAGGATGATGAACTTTATACGGAAAACGGACTTATGATTAAAGTCATTTATGCTATCGACGAAAAAGGGGCCCGCGTTGCTCAGTATTACCTCATGGAAAAATCGACTGAAAAGTATTTTGACTTTGAACTTGAAGAAGAGGAAGAAGACTTAATCCGTACATATATTGCCGAACACCACGGAGAAAACGAACCAGAAGAAGCTTAAGAAACGGAAGGAGAATGCGAAATGGAAAGCGTTAAAGTAGGAGAAGTTTTTACATTGATTGATGAAGAGGACCAAGAACAGGATATCGAAGTGCTTGCGACCCTGACATTGGAAGGAAACGACTATGCCGCTGTTGCCTTTGCAGACGATGTAAGGGAGCAGTCACAGGAAGATATGGATATTTTCTTCTTGAAAGTGGACTCTGAAGGTGATCTCACAGGGATAGAAAGTGATGAGGAGTTTGCGAAGGTGTCAACAGAGTTCGCCAAGAATATGGGGCAGCTCTAAATAAACTTTTAGTGCTTCATATTATATGTGAAGCACTTTTTTGTTAGCTATTGTTTAGTGGAGGTTCATTATGAGAAACTTTTTAACGCTTTCTTGAGGCTAGGGTACTTCATGAACGACTCATAAGACACTTTTTCTCGTTTTTTCAATGTTAGGGGGTCTCATGAACGCTTCATAAGACACTTTTTCTCGTTTTTTCTGAGTTAGGGTGTCTCATAAACGTTTCATAAGACACTTTTTCTCGTTTTTTCTGAGTTAGGGTGCCTCATGAACGATCCATAAGACACTTTTTCTTGTTTTCTCAATGTTAGGGGGTCTCATGAACGTGATTAAGTAGACATTAACCCCACCGGAAACATAATTCTGACTTCTCAAATATCCAATTAAGGGTCTGGTAATGAATCTCTCCTGCCGGCTCATTTTCTTTACAGACGATCGTTACCCTGTTAAATTAGATACATTATCAACCAAGAAAGAAGCGTGGAGAGGGTGTCTAAATGGGGGTTATACCTATTATTGTTTTTACTGATGGTCGTTTGGGGCTTCAATGTTTCGGCCATTAAGATTCTTGTTACTTATTTTCCACCGGTATTGATACAAGGTGTTCGTGTAATGATGGCCGGGATGGCAGTCATTCTTTTTTTGCTTTTGAGGAAAAGTTTTCATAAGCTCCCCCGAAAGAGTTTTATGGGATTGTTGCTTGCAGCTTTGTTTGGTGTTCTGGGTCATCATTTGTTTCTTGCAATTGGCCTTACCGCGACCACTGCGACGAATGCCGGACTTATTTTGGGGCTGATCCCTTTATCAACTTCCGTTATGGCTATGATTTTCTTAAATGAACGTCTTACCATTATTAAAGGAGCCGGGATCCTTACTGCTTTACTGGGAGTCTATCTTATTGTTATGAATGAAAAAGGCACTCTTTCCGGACTATCTATTGGAGACCTTTATATTCTGGGGGCTGTCCTGACACAGGCTGCGAGTTTTATTCTGATCAAAAAGTTAAGTGTCAGTATCGATTCCAGGCAGATGACGGGAATGATGCTTTTGATGGGCTCTGTTCTGTTAATTGCCGCCAGCTTCTTTATCCCTGATAACGAGACGGTCTTCTCTATGGATAAGCCGGCATTTGTCTGGTGGACCCTGATAGGATCCGCTATCCTTGCAACCGGGCTTGGACACATGCTGTATAATTACAGCATCCATAAATTGGGTGCAGGTTCAACTTCTATTTTTATTAATTTGACGCCATTCTTTTCAATAGTAGGCTCATCTTTATTCCTAGGAGAGCAGATTCTCCTAAAACACTTTATAGGATTTTGTTTTATTGTGTTTGGAGTCCTTCTGGGGACAGGGACTTTCCGGGTACTTATGAAATTGCGCAAGAAACAGCATCCTTTATCAGCTTAAAGTTAATTAAAAAAGGAGCCGAATTATGATTGTTCTACTTCTTCTGCTACTAACAGGAGCTCTTATAGCAGGTTTTATTCAGAAATATATTCTTCGTATTAAAGAGCCGGAAATAGAGGGACTATGGCAGGAACTAGAAGAGCAGGACTGGTACAAAGAATTGAAAGCACAACCTGATATCCACGAATTTCTACAAACATCAAAACGGGAAGGCTTGTTAAACGATCCATATTATGTGCGAAAAATAATGGACAATGAAGGCCATAGAATCGGTTTCATCAATTATGTAAAGGAAAAGACAGCGGAGTAAGCTACCGCTGTCTTTCTTACTTCACTGCCCAGAAAAGATTTTTCTCATTTTCTTCCTTTTGCTTAATAACATCAGAGATGGCTCTCGTCAAACTGTGTTCTCCCTCTGCATCATGACCTGCTTCCCAGAGCATCATCCCGCCAAACTCGTTGTTTAGAGCCAAATCGGTTTTTCTCTGGATTGTATTTTTGCCATTGTAGTGATACGTGATCCCGTCAATTGTGATAGCATCTCTGCCAGCATTCTCGATTCCTTTTTTTATAATGGCAGAATAAGAGATTGCTGATTTGGAAGCATCTTCAGGCTGCGCGTAAAAGGGTACTCCAAGGACCAGTTTATCCTTAGAGAGTCCGTGAACGTCAAATAGTTCACTCCAGTAACGGACGACGTTTTCCGTGTAGGGATAAGGGGAGAGGTTCGCTGCGTTGTACCCTCCATCCCAATGGCCGTCGTAAGCCATTATATTGACATAGTCCACATCCTCGAACATCGAAGTTTTAAAGATGACCGACTTATTTTCCTGCCCAGTGACACTGTCGACTTTCGCGTAAACAGCAATGGACAGCTCTTTATCTATCGCTTCAAGTTTTGTATTTAATTCTTTTATAAAAACTGCTAAATGTTCTGCATCATTTTGTGAGCGCGGATGTTCAAAATCAATGTCAATTCCATCCAGGCTCTCCTGCTGAACAATCGTAATCAATTGATCGACCAGCTTTGTTCTTGGTGTCTCATTGGATATCGCTTCTTTAAAGTATGGGTAAGATTCACCGCCATTAATATGAAACCAGCCTCCGACTGCAAGCAGGACTTTTGCGTCTTGTGCATGTGCCAGCTTTACCGTTTTGCGAAGGTTTTCCCATGCATAATTTCCGCTCATTCGCACTTCACCATTTGTCAATGGATGGGCAAACGAAAAAATAACATGTGAGAGATGCTCATATTCCGTTTTTTCCGGATCATGAAAATCTTGAACATACCCCATTAATACTTTGGAAGGGGCTGGATTCTTCAAGGGCACTTCCTTGGTCATCTCCTTAATATCCGCGGTACGCGAATGGTGAAGTTCAGGGTTTACCGGAAAAGATTTTGCTTCTATATAGGCAATTCCAGCGTAAAAGCCGCCGGCGAATGTAAAAGTGAGCACAAGTGTCAACAACACAATAAGTTTTTTCATCGATGACATGCCTCCTGTCAGACTTCAACTCTTAAAAGTTTAACAGAAAACTAGTGCGTTGGATGCTGGTAATATAAGCCTGAAAATCCATGACAATTCATTAAAACTTCAGCCTTTCGGATGAGAGTCTGCAGGTTGGGGAAGAGGAACTCTGCTGGGCGAGCGCAATACATCATTTGGGGCCTCTTGAGGCAATGACCTACCGCGCGGGCCGAGCGACCCTCATCTTATTATTTGTATGTTGTAATGATGTAACTCGCTGAACAAGCGACCCTCATCATTTTTGGTTTTTGTTGAAATGATGTACTTCGCTGAACGAGCGCCCCTAATCATTTTGTATTTTTGATGAAATGATGTACCTCGAATAATTTTCTGCCCCAAGCAACACGGTTTTTTGGAGCATAGCTTTATAAGGTGAATGGCAGAAAAACTCTATTAATCTGCAAGTTGTGTTATTCACATCTGCAGATGACTCCAAAGTTGGATCTATTCATTTAAAGGAGTTTTCCCCTTATATATAGAAGAGTTCTAATAACCGAATTAAACGGAGTTGTAACTAATGATTAAACACTATACTCCTTCAGATTTTTCTGCTGTTGATGAATTTTTTTCAACCATTGATACCGGCTATAAAGTTATAAATATAGAAGAAATTGAAAGGGATGCCGGCTTCTTCATTCTTTACGTAGAGGGAGAGGTGAAGGGTGCTGCATATGCAGTTTTGTCGGTGAATGAGAGCGGAGAAAAGCAGGCGGACCTTACTATTTACGTGAAACCTTCTTACCGCAATAAAGGAATCGGGACCGAGTTGTTTCGTGAATTATCAGCTTATGCTGAAAGAGAGAACCAGGACGTCCTTACATATCATTTACAAGTGGATAACGGGATGAGCCCTTCTTCTTTTTGCCGGAAAAATGGATTGAAAAAGTGGTGGGGCTCAGCGGGTCTGTTTTATAAAGGAAGCTCATTACCAGAACCAGAAGCAGAGTTTGAGCTTTATAACGATAAACACTTCGACCAATTTGTGAAAGTCGTTCAGGACTGCTATTATCACATCCAAAAATCAAACGATCTGAAACCATATCTCGCTTCCCCGGAAAGTGTGAGGACCTATCAATTGAGAGATCCGGAGAATGTCTATGTACTCATGGACGGAAATCAAATTATGGCGTCTGTTTCCATCGGTAAAGGTGAGGTGGTTAATTTAATGGTTTCCCCTTACTATCAAGGGAGAGGACTGGGAAGGCAAGCGCTTCAGTTTGCGGTGAACAGTATGCTTGAACAGGGGTATGAGGAAATCCGTATTAGCTATATGGATAACAATACAGCAGCTGAAAATTTATATTACAGTACTGGCTTCAAGTTTCTTCAGCATACTGAGGTCTATCGTAAATATATCAATTGAAATGCAGAGGAGTCTTTATGAAACAACTACATGGCTACGTCCTGACAGATGAGGTATTAAGAAAGTGGAGAGAGCGTCTTGTTCCCGGATATGACATTTTATTTTTTCAAAACCAGCCGGATTTCTTAGCCTGTAGGGTGTTCACACCACATACCTCACAAACCTTCTCACTGGATGACAAAACATCTTTTGCAACCTGGGGAGTAAGTAAAGAAGCAAATTATTACACCATAATTAATAATGATGATTTTTTAAAACTGGCCAAGCATCAGAAGAAGCAAATTATCAAAGAGCAATGGGAGCTTGGAAGGGGGCTGGTCTTTTCGGAAGAAGAAATGGCCTCTCTTTTAAAAACAAGAAACGAAAACACATTCCAAATTTTTGAAGAGTCCTCGTATGTTGATGATGATAAAAATGTAAAAGTATATATGATTCAAAGATTTCTTTTGAGATTGCTGCCCCTGGAAATTCAAACTCATTTCCTATTGAATTACGCATCATTGTGGAGCGATGATAGAGCTGTATATGCAGGGCTGTATGAAGTCCACCGGCATCGGCTGCAAATAGAATACGATTTCCTTGCACCTTTCTTAGACACATTTTCCACTAAAAACGGTCCTAATTGTCTTGCCGCCACTGCCGCAGGATTTTCGAGGGATCCCAATATCATTGAGGAATGGATGCACCCTGACAGGTTTTTTAACCTGCTGGAACAGCATCAATATTTTCAACACCATTGCGATCATTTGAAGGATAGGGATGTGTTGGTTTGGAAAAACGAGCAGGAGCAGGCTGTTCATGCGGCTTTCCTGTTAAACAGCCGTTATTGCTTCAATAAACACGGCCAAACGATGTTCAACCCTTGGCAGGTCTTGCCTGTAGAACAAGTTATGAAATCGTGGAATCAAGATGGATATAGAATGGACATATACAGAAATATATAATTTTTGTGAAAAAGGAGTTTTCAAAATGAAAAACAGTTTAACAACGGCCATGAAAATCCAAAGTCCCGCATCAAGAGTATTTCAAGCAATAGTGAATCCAGAACAAATGGCTAATTATTGGTTTTCATCTGGATCTGAGAGAATGGAAGAAGGAATAACCATTACATGGCGGTATGAGGAATATAATGCAGAAGGAATTGTATATGTATTGGAAGTTCAGGATCCTGCAAAAATCGTCTTCACATGGGGGGATCCTGATCAGCCCACGACCGTTACTATTAAGCTTAAGGAGCAGGATTCAGAATCGACGATTATCAGTGTGACCGAATCCGGTTTTAGTGAAAATCCTGACTTAGAGAGAATGCTTGGCCAAAAAGCAGGGTGGGTCTACATGTTAACCTGTTTAAAAGCCTATACTGAAAACGGAGTGAATACTTTAAGAGCGTCACTTGTACATAGCTGATTACTAATCAGGCGGGAAAAACAAACTTGTACACTAGTTCTTGATGAGAGTGCAAGGCATTAGAGGAGCCTCACAGGATGCATGAATCATTAGGATTGAAGCTGCTTTTTTACAGAGGGGCATTATGTAAAAAAGGAAGTATTAATTCACACACTATTGGGGCATCATTACGTGCATATTTTAACGTGATGTCCTAATAACTGCTTTTTTCGTACATTATTTCTCTGATTATATGGAAATCATGTTCTAATCATTTGCAAAACAGCTCTAAAAATCTTGTCAGTATATGAAACCCTTTCGTTTCTGAAATCGTCTAAATAGTAAGAAAGTAAAAGGAGTGGGTATACTTGACTTCTCAACAAAAAAGAACCGTCCTGCTATTGATGCTTGTTTCAACATTCATAGGAATAGTGATCAGACTTTTCGATGTCAGCCGTTCAACCCATGAACTTGTATCCTTCCATAACCTAGATATCCTTATTCTATTATTTATCATGGCTTGTAGCGGTGGAGGACTCCTTCTGATGAAAGCAGTAATATATCCTGCAAGAAAGCAAAGGTAAATAAAATGACAAATGATTTTTATTGTGATGAAGTTTTAAGCGGAAATACACAAGTAGAGAAAGTGAAAGAAACAGAAAACGTGCTGGCTTATCATCATACCAGACCATTCTATCCCTTACATATCGTGGCCATTACAAAGAAACATATTTCTTCCCTGATCACCCTCGACGAGAGTGACCATTCTTTGCTGCTGGAACTCATGTTGGTCATCAAAGAAATTGCAGCGGAAATTACAGAAAAACATGGCTCCTGCAAAGTGATAACCAATCTGGGGAAATACCAGGATTCAAAACACCTTCACTGGCATATAGTATCGGGAGAATCATTGAATTTTAGGTCTTAAAAGAGTGTCTGACATCCGGTGTAGTGACCATACGTATAGAACAGACTGATAAAAGATTGACTCCATACAAATATGACCGAAAATTCTGCTTTGAAATAATTTTTTTGAAATTTAAGATTGACTTTTAACGAAAGAAGCTATATATTAATAAAAAAATTTATATGAAACGTTGATAAGGACATGAGGTTTTCTTAACCGGTTCTCAGAGAGGGATGCCAAGGCTGCAAGCTTCCCAGCCCGGAGAAAACACTTACCGCCTTGGAGTTGTATTGATGAAATCAAAGTACTCAATACCGTACTGCTGCGATAAAGCACCTAAAGCCGTCAAGTCTTTTTGGCGGGAAGCTGGGTGGAACCACGGGTCTAAAACACACTCGTCCCTTTACAGGGATGCGTGTGTTTTTTATTTTTTAAGAATTTAATAAAACATAGTGATGACAAGGACATGAGGTTTTCTTACTGGTTTACAGAGAGGGAAGTCAAGGCTGCAAGCTTCCCAACGCAGAAGAAAACACTTACCGCCTTTGAGCCGTATTGGGGAACTCCTTAGTAACCAATACCGCAGATGCTGCGATAAAGCAAAACGAAGCCGTCATTTCATTTGGCGGGAAGCTGGGTGGAACCACGGGCCAACACACACTCGTCCCTTTATACAGGGATGGGTGTGTTTTTTATTTACTAAACTATTTGGGAGTGAAATGAGCATGGTACAAAAGGAAATCATCATCAAGTTTCCAGACGGAAAAGAAAAGAATTACCCGGCAGGAGTTTCACTGGCTGATATTGCTCAATCGATCAGCCCCAGCTTGAAGAAAAGAGCGGCAGGGGGCAAAGTGAATGGAGCTCTGTTCGATCTGAACAGGCCTCTAGAAAACGATGCCTTCATTGAACTATTTGAAGTCCAATCTAAAGAAGGTATTGAGATGACGAGACACAGCGCCGCCCATATCCTCGCACAAGCGGTTCGGCGTTTGTATGGAAATGTCCAATTAGGCGTTGGTCCAGTCATAGAAAATGGATTTTATTACGATTTAGACCTCGAAAAGAGTCTTTCCCAATCTGATTTGGTGGAGATCGAGAAGGAAATGAAAAAGATTATTTCTGAAAACCATCCGATAAGTCGGGAAGAACTATCCAGAAAAGAGGCAGAAGCCTTTTTTGCCTCCGATCCTCTTAAAGTGGAATTACTGAAGGATATCCCAGATGAAGATATTCTCTCCATTTACAGGCAAGGTGAATTTGTCGACTTATGCAGGGGTCCGCACCTGCCATCAACAGGGATGGTCAAAGCTTTCAAATTAACTCATGTTTCAGGCGCATACTGGCGGGGAGACAGCAATAACAAGGTCCTGCAGCGTGTATACGGTGTTGCTTTCCCTTCACAAGAAGCATTGAATGAGCATTTCGTCTTTCTGGAGGAGGCGCAAAAACGTAACCACCGTAAGCTTGGAAATGAATTGGATTTATTCATGTTCTCAGAAGAAGCTCCCGGTATGCCATTTTATTTGAATAACGGTCAAAAGATCCGCAATGAACTGGAGTCGTTCTTGAGACAAATACAGAATTTCTTTGACTACGAGGAAGTCAGGACACCCATCATGATGAACCGCAAGCTTTGGGAGCAATCAGGACATTGGAATCATTACAAGGAGAACATGTATTTTTCCGAAGTGGATGACCAAAGTTTTGCACTTAAGCCGATGAATTGTCCGGGACATATGTTGATCTTTAAAGATAAACTTCATTCTTACCGGGACCTTCCCATCAGAATGGCTGAGTTTGGCCAGGTCCATCGCCATGAGTTCAGCGGGGCATTGAACGGCATGTTGAGAGTGAGGACTTTCTGTCAGGATGACGCCCATATTTTTGTAACTCCCGACCAAATCGAAGAGGAAATCACTTCCGCTCTACAGCTGATTGATCATGTTTATAGGACTTTTGGCTTTAACTATGATATCGAGCTCTCGACTAGACCGGAGGATTATATGGGGGAAGAAGCACTGTGGGACAGAGCAGAAGACTCTCTTAAAAATGTTTTAGCGAATTTAGGTTATCAATACAGAATCAATGAAGGAGACGGTGCCTTTTATGGACCGAAAATCGACATCCATATCAAAGATGCTTTGAAACGCAGCCATCAATGCGCTACTGTACAGCTTGATTTCCAGATGCCGGAGAAATTCGACCTTCACTACATTGATGAAAACAACCAAAGAGTAAGGCCCGTCGTCATCCACCGCGCAGTCTTCGGCTCAATTGACCGTTTCTTGGGAATCCTCATTGAACACTTTGCAGGTGCATTCCCGGTTTGGCTTTCACCGCTGCAGATAAGCGTAATTCCAGTGTCAAATAATGTTCACGGACAATATTGCGAGGAAATCAGAAGCAGACTGAAAGCAGAAGGTTTTCGTGTTGAAAGCGATCTGAGAGAAGAAAAATTAGGATATAAAATAAGAGAAGCGCAGATGAAGAAAGTTCCCTACGTTTTGGTAGTGGGGGATAAAGAGCAGGAAAATCAGGCAGTGAATGTGAGAAGTTATGGAGAACAGAATTCCCAAGAAGAAAAGCTGGAAGTTTTTATTGCAAGGGTAAAGCAACAAATAAGAGACAAAAGCCTAAGTTTGTCTAAAAATTGAGAATTCATTAATTTACAGGGGGGGCCGCCTGCTAGTTCACGCTGGCGGCACCCCTATATTGTTTTAAAACTGCCTTGCAAATTACAAGCTTTCGCAGTTTTTGGGCACTTAGTCGTTTGAGTTAGGGTATTAGCCTCAGCAGCTTGGGATACAAGACAACCCGAAGAGCCTACATTTGATTCAACAATTCATCAACTTTATCAGCATTCACGGAAAATTTCAGGGTTTTCTTAATCAATCCTTCTTTCTTCAACTGACTGATCATGCTGCTTGTCGTTTCGCGGGTTGAACCGATCATATTTGCCAGATCTGCGTGAGTCAGCTTCATGTTGATCGTCTGCCACTCTTTTTTCCTCTTGCCTGTCTTTTCACTTAATTTAAGAAGTAGATATAATAACCGGTATTTTACATCACTCAAGGCAATTTTTTCACTGAGTGAATATAGCTCTTTCAGTCTGGTTGAGAGAATATTGATCAGTTTAATGGCAATTTTCGGATTCTTCTCAATGAACCCTTCGAATTCATCCACTCCCATAATACATACATAAGTATCAACCATTGCCTCTGCATATATTTGATCATCTGTCAGTGACAAGGAGGAAGTCTCCCCGAAGATATTTCCGCTTGTCAGTATATCGACTGTAAATTGTTTACCTTGGGCGTTCATCCGGTACAGCCTGATTTGCCCTTCTTTTAAGAAGAACAGGGCTTTCATCGGTTTTTCAGGAGTGATTATATGTGTTCCTTTTTTTATAGGTTTCATGTCACTCAGATCATCGATTAATTTTAGTTCGCTCATTGGAAGCTCATCCAGAAGGCTAATCTGTGACAGCATCATCATTTTATCCACGTCAATCTACCCTTTCTTTACACACATGTAATCTCCCTTACAGTTATTTGGCCTCTGTTTGCTAGAGTGTAGTCAGGAGGTGCGTTTCCATTATTCTATTATATACGATGGATGGCTGCAGGGAATGTTTTAAAGTCAAACAGCTACTGAATGCCCGGCAATTGGATTATGAGGAGAAGAATATTTTTGAAGATGCCGAAGACTCAGAGATTCTGCTGAAAGAGCTTGGTGAAATTATCGTACCTGTCCTAAGAATGGATTCTTGTTTCTTTGTAGGTAGTGAGATTTACTCCTATCTGTCAACAAAAGGCCATGTTCGGTAATTTGCTTACTCCCTTATCTTAGAACATTTTCTAATTGTTGTTTATGTCGGAACATTTGCCTGTCGGGGCTGAATGTGGCGCTTTCACTTTTGATGACAGGTGAGACCCCACAATCCAGTTGCAGCACCCGAGGTTACGTACCCACTGGAACGTAACCCAGCCCCTCGGAGTCGCACAGTTGGAGTGGAAATCAACTTCTACAAATATTAAGCAATAAATAAACATCTTTTCCCTTTCAGGGAATGATTGACACATTGGCTTGTTTAATGGGCTAATGACCAGGGAATAGGTGCTGAGAACCAGGAAATTAAGCCCATCAATGAAAGGAAGATGAGAATGATTAAAGCATTGTTTCTTAACTGCACCTTGAAAGGCGGAAAAGAGCAGTCCAACACCGAAGCACTCATTCATGACGTCATAGACATTATGGACAAGGAAGGCGTTTCTTCTGAAATCGTCCGCCTGTCCGACTACTCCATATCCTATGGTATCACTCCAGATGCAGGGGATGGGGATCAATGGCCGGAAGTGTTTGAAAAGGTCAAGGAAGCAGACATTCTTGTCATCGGCACTCCTATTTGGCTCGGTGAAAAGAGCAGTATTGCGACTCTGGCAATCGAACGACTGTATGGGGCCAGCGGTTTAACCAATGACAAAGGCCAATATCTTTTCTATAACAAAGTGGGAGGAGCCATTGCAACAGGAAATGAAGATGGTGCGAAACAAGCTTCAGCATCCATTCTTTATGGACTGTCTCACATTGGATTTACGATCCCTCCAAATGTTGATACATATTGGGTGGGAGAAGCAGGGCCAGGCCCATCTTACATTGAAGCCAATGGAAACGAGAACGAATTCACCATGCAGCACGCAAAAATCATGGCTTATAACTTGATCCACTTTGCAAGGATCCTAAAACAGCAGCCAATTCCTGCAGAAGGAAATGTCGTGAAATAAATAGCAAACAAGGGATTGGGAAAAATGAAATGAAGACTGAAAAAAAGCTTAACCGAAAACGTTTTACAGATATTCTTGCCGTAATGATGTCTCTAGTGAATTCACTCGGAAAAGAATACTTCATTATTAAATCACATCCGGATGTCAGTCCGCCTGATTGGCATTTAGCACATACCATCTGGTTTTGGAACGGTTCATCCTTAAGGAATTTAATAGAGATCAAGAATTCAATCCTGAATTTTATTACTTGTTTAATTCCTATTACGAAACAGTAGGGCCATTTCAACCCCGCCAACAACGCGGGGTTTTACTCGGCATCAAATAACCCGAAGAGAAATAATTTTTCACTCTTAAAGCGAATTCCGGAAAAAGCCTAATCCTGTTTTCTGAATTGACAGAAAACAGTCGTTCCCTTAGACTTTTTAGTACAATGCGGGAAGGCAGGTGAAAGTATGGAGTCAAGGATTAGAATGATTTCCGAGGACCAAGCGGAAGGAAAACTAAAAGAACTCTACGAACGTTTCAATGGTAAAATGGCAAACATATTAAAGGTTCAATCATTGAACCCGGGGTCTCTTGATGCCCATCTGAACTATTATAAAGTCATTATGTTTGGTAAATCTCCACTCAGCCGGAAAACGAGGGAAAGCATTGCGGTCGTTGTCTCATCAACCAATGAATGTTTTTACTGAATGGAACATCATGGGGCGGCGCTCCATCTTGTGACGAAAGACGAACATTTGGTTGAGGGGCTCAAAAGAGATTATAGAAGCCTCGACCTTGATCATAAGACAAAAGCCATGCTGGATTACGCTGTAAAATTGACCAAAAAACCGCATAGTGTTCAAGATGCTGATGTTGAAACATTAAGAGAAAGCGGCTGCAGCGACGAGGAAATACTGGATGTTTGTCAAATTGCTTCCTATTTCAATTTTGTCAACCGCATGGCTGAAGGTCTTGGGGTAAAGCTCGAGGAGCAATAACCGAAGAAAGCTGTCTCAGCAGGAGGAAAACCCTGTTATGAGCCAGCTTTTTTATGTGGGAAGGGCCCTGAACATACTGACATGGCCGATATTCAGTTTTCCTAATTGGAAGACGTCGCCAAGCTTTTATCAGTTTCAATTATTTCAGCTGTAACACCCGCGTCTCTAATAGCTCACTATAACAGCCTTGAGTGTAATTCACCTTACATACTCCAGACAGCTGTCAGTATATAATGTGGAAAATAATATTTTTGGGGAGTTATTACTTTGAAAAAGAAAATAGTTACCTATACCCTAATGCTCTCACTGGTTGCGTTCCTTGTATGGTTCAGCCATTCCTTTTTATCGATCGGCCCAACGGAAATCAGAGATTGGATTCTTTCATTCGGTATTTTCTCCTCAATATTTTATGTGGTTATCTACATTTTACGACCTTTAATCCTTTTTCCAGCATCAGTCTTATCCATAGCAGGCGGGTTGGCCTTTGGTGCATTTAAAGGTACTTTGTACACCATCATTGGGGCAACAGGGGGAGCGGTCCTTTCGTTCCTCGTTGCCAGATACTTCGGTAAAAACATCGCGGCTAAAGAATGGAAAGGCAATAAGCAAAAAATACAAAGACAGTTAGAGAAGAATGGATTCTTTTATGTGTTGTTTCTGCGGTTCATTCCTTTGTTTAATTTTGATTTGATCAGCTACTCTGCCGGCTTATCAAAAGTAAGGCTGTCATCCTTTGCTCTTGGAACCTTTTTAGGCATCATTCCGGGAACTTTTGCTTATAATTTCCTCGGAAGCAGCCTTGTAGCAGGAAATCCAGAAATCCTCTTACTAGCATCAGCCGTATTTATTACGCTCATGATTGTACCTCTTTTGATAAGGAACAAAATGAAGAAAAAACAAGGATAACCCCAGTGAAAAAGGAGACTGCTGATATGAAAGAATACGACATCGTCGTCATCGGCGGCGGCGCGGGAGGGCTCACCGTCGCTGCAGGTGCGGCCAGCCTTGGGGCGAAAGTTGCTCTGGTTGAAAAACAACCGCTTTTGGGAGGAGACTGTCTTCATTATGGCTGCGTTCCCTCTAAAGCCCTTATTAACGCAGCAAGAGAAACATATACCATGACCAAAACTGCCAATGAATTGGGATTGTCCCTTCATGGCCAATCGGATATTAGTATCGCGATGAAAAGAGTGAAAGATGCAATTGCTCAGATACAGGACCATGACAGCAAAGAAAGGTTTGAACGTCTTGGTATAAGCATTTATAGAGGAATCGGAAAATTTGAAGACCAGCATCTTGTATCGATAGGCGATGGAAGGACAATAAAGGGGAAGAGAATTGTCATTGCCACGGGTTCAAGCCCGAATATCCCTCCGATTGATGGCCTTTCCTCGGTCCCTTATCTGACGAATGAAACCATTTTTGATCTGGATCATACCCCAAAAAGGATGCTTGTTATTGGGGGAGGACCGGTGGGGCTGGAGATGGCGCAGGCCTTTGCCAGATTTGGCACTGAAGTCATAGTCACTGAGCGGGGCCCAGCCTTATTTAAAAAAGAAGATGAAGAGGTCGCTCGAACTATTCAATCCCAATTAGAAAAAGAATTAACTATAAAATACAATACAGAAACAACAAAAGTGAGAAGGAAGGACAGCGAGATGGAGGCTGTCTTGGAAAGTGGTGGTCAAAAGGAGACTATTACTGTGGACCAGATACTTGTAGCCGCAGGAAGAAAGGCGAACATCGCTTCGTTGAATCTGGAGCAAATCGGCGTCGAAACGAGCAAAGGAGCCATCAAGGTGAACCAATACTTGCAATCTTCCATTCCTACAATTTTTGCTATTGGCGATACAAATGGAACATTTCCTTTCACCCATGCAGCGGGTATGGAAGGGAAATTGGTTGTCAGAAACGCCTTGTTCGGGATTAAAGGCAAGGTGAACTACGAAAATGTGCCCTGGGTGACCTATACAGATCCTGAAGTTTTTCATTTAGGAGAGACGGAAGAGGAAGCCAAAACTAAGTATGGTAACTCCATTCGCACTTTTACAGTGGATGTCAAAGACACGGACCGGTTTGCCGCTGAACGGGAAGACATTGGACTAGTGAAGATCATAACGGATAAAAAAGGCAAAATTCTTGGAGCTCACGCTGTCGGTAAAGATGCAGGCGACTGGATGCAGGAAATCATTTTCGCCAAAACCATTGGAAAGAAAATTGGCAGCATTTCTAGTGTCATTCATCCTTATCCCACTCACGGAGCCATCTTGCAGCAAGCGGCGGATCTATACTGGAGAGAAAAATTGTTCAATGGAAGGATACCGAAACTGACGAAAAAATTCATTCAATGGTTTCGATGAATGGCTTGGCTCGATTAGATACCATTCCAAACATTTAAGAAAGAGGTGATTCAATTGGCAAAATCAGCTATTTTTTGGGCAGCGGCACTCCTGCTAGTCCTTGCTGCCTGCGGTGACCCTGCTGCATCCCAGCCAGGTCAGGAAGCTCTGTCAATGGAATGGAACGAGCTTAAAGAAATATCCAGAGGTACTGAGGTGCATATGTATATGTGGGGCGGGGATGAAGGGATCAACCGTTATATTGATGAATTTGCCGCTCCCGAACTGAAAGAAAAACATGATATAGAATTAATCAGGCACCCAATGAACACAGAAGATTTCATGTCAAAATTATTGACAGAAAAGAAAGCGAATAAATCAGAAGGAACCATCGATATTATCTGGATCAATGGTGAAAATTTCAGGAACGCGAAAGAGAATGACCTTCTTCTTGGATCATTCATCGACATACTGCCGAATTACAATCGTTATGTAGATAAAACCCTTCCTTATGTCTCTAAAGATATGGGAATACCTATTGATGGAATGGAAGCTCCTTGGGGGAAAGTGCAATTCGTCTTCCATTACGATAGTGACAAGGTGGATGCCCCCCCTACTACTTTTGAGGAGCTGGCAGAATGGATCCACTCCAACCCGGGACAATTCACATATCCTGCTGCAAATGATTTTACCGGTAATGCTTTCGTCCGGCACTTGATATATGAGTTCGCTACCGAACTTGACTCTTTATCAGACATTGATGAATTTGATTATCAAGAAGAGATTTGGAGTTACTTGAACGAAATTAAACCGGATTTGTGGCGGAAGGGAGAGACTTATCCTGGATCACTTTCTGAACTTGACAGATTATATTCTCAGGGAGAAGTAGCATTTACAATGGGATTCAATGAAGGAAGGGTTGCAAGTTTAATAGAAGACGGCACTTTCCCTGACACAACCAAATCTCTTGTGATAGAACCTGGATCTATAGGGAATGCACATTATCTGAGCATTCCTTTTAATTCTCCAAACGCTTCAGGTGCTTTGGCGGCCATTAATTTTTTCATGTCGCCCCAGGCACAAATAGCAAAAGCGAATCCTGCTCTATGGGGGGAAGGGACAATTATCGATCTTGAAAAACTGAGTGAACAGCAAGTGAAGAACCTCAAGGACTTCACAGGTACTTCTGTTGTCAAACCGCAAGATGTGTTGCAAGAATTGCATACAGACTACACTGACTGGATTAGGGAGAGTTGGGAAGATGAAGTCTTGCGGTAAACTGGCAGGACGTGCTGCAACTGTATTTCCTGCAGGAATTATTTTAATACTCCTTCCCACTGTAGGGCTTATGTTGGCTGTATTTGAAAGTCTTTCTTCAGGAATGGACAGCTATATAAATATACTGGCTCTCGAAGAATTCCGAAGCTCTTTGACAATAAGCCTTCTAGTTACAACAATATCAACACTTTGTTCGCTCTTATTTGGCTTGTTATTGACAAGGGGTTTGTTTCAATTGTTCAGTAAGGATTCCTGGAAATATATTGTTTGGGTTCCCATGTTAATCCCGCACTTTATCGGTGCATATATTATTTATTCTTTTTGGGCTCAACCCGGACTTATTTCAAGTTTGGCTTATGAGCTGGACTTCATAGATTCTATGCAGGAGTTTCCTGTTCTTACTTCTAACGAATATTATTCTGGAGTAATTCTGTCTTATATCTGGAAAGAAACACCTTTTGTTGTACTCATGCTTCTTCCTGTCTATCAGGAAATCGATAAGCGGCGCAATGACGTTGTGCGAACACTGGGAGGGGGCACATGGTCAGTTTTTAAAACAGTAGAATGGCCCTGGGTACTACCTGTATTAGCCGAAACAGGCATTATCTTGATCAGTTTTATTATGTTTGCGTTTGAAATTCCGGCTTTACTTGGGGTGACATATCCAAAAATGCTGGCCATCCTTGCGTATCAATGGTTCTATGAAGGTGACTGGAGTATGAGGCCGCATGCTCAAGCCATTATGATATTTATGACCTTCTTTTTACTTTTATTTACCTATGCGATTTTTCATTTCATCCGCAAACAACAGCGCTACTTGAAGAGGAGTAACACATCATGACTTATCAATTCGGCCGTTTTGCAATTCAGACTTCGGCAATTTTAATACTTTTGATCATATTTGTTTTTCCCATTATTTTTCTCGTTATCAAAAGCTTTTCACAGGGATGGATTTGGCCGATGCTGTTTCCTTCACAATGGAGCATGAATGCCTGGGAATCTGTCGGCAGGGAACCGCAATTATGGGAAGCTCTTAACAATACTTTGATTATCGGCCTTATGGTCACTGCTTTGAATCTTTTATTGGGCATTCCGGCAGCCAAGGTCCTCAGTCGAAAGAGCAGGGAGAGCTGGGTGAATACTGCCGTCTTTTTTCCTTTATTGATTCCAGCGCTGGCTATCGCAATGGGACTTCACCTTATCATGATCAGGCTCGGTCTTGCTGATCATATAGCAGGTGTCATTCTCATTCACCTTCTCCCGTCGCTTCCGTATACTGTGCGGATACTGACGTCAGCTTTCAACAGGCAGGGACCCTGCTGGGAAGAACAAGCTTACGTATTAGGCGCATCCAAAGCGGCTTCATTTTTTCAAATCACATTCCCAATGATATTGCCGAGCATTCGCAGCGCATCATTACTTGCTTTCGTCATATCCTTAAGCCAATATGTACTGACGGCAATAATTGGCGGAGGTACTGTCAATACGCTGGCCATCTTGTTTTATCCATACTTTAACAGTGTCAACGATGGCATAACTGCAGCCTTCGCGGTAATTTTTGCGCTGCTGCCCGTTTTTTTCATAATCCTTCTGGAGCTGTCACTGTTTATATATCGTTTGGCTCTCAGATATAGCTAATTAGGGGGCATAGAACATGTTGAAAATAGAAAAATTACAAAAGACTATCAAGGGAAAGCAGATTCTCACAGATATTAATCTGCAGGTTAAAGAAGGAGAGGTGCTCAGCTTATTCGGTCCATCAGGCTGCGGTAAATCTACATTGCTAAGATGTATTGCAGGCTTGGAAACGGCTGAGGAGGGATTAATCTTTCTGCATGATCAAGAGATATCATCCTTGTCAGCTGCAAAACGCCCGGTAGTCATGATGTTTCAAGACCCATTATTGTTTCCCCACTTGACCGTAATAGAAAATATAGAATTCGGTTTAAAGCAAGCCGGGGTAAAAAGAGCAGAACGGTTCAAGCAGGCTAAAGAAATGCTTAAAAAAGTAGAGATGGAAGAATACTATAATCGCTTTCCCCATCAACTATCAGGTGGACAGAAACAAAGAATAGCCTTGGCAAGAGCTCTGATTTTGAATCCAAAGCTGCTTCTTTTGGATGAGCCATTCAGCAGCTTGGATGGAAAACTGCGATATTCCATGCGCATATGGGTAGCAGAACGATTAAGAGAGTTTAATGTGACCGCTGTTTTTGTCACACACGACAAAGACGAAGCTAAACTTATGGGGGATTCCATCGCAATCATGCATGAAGGGAAAATTGAACAATCGGGCGATCCCGAAGAAGTATATAACATGCCGGCAACCAAGGTTGTGGCCGACCTGTTTTCTGAAGGCATCATGATAGAAGACAAATTCATTCCGGTAGAAAATTTAAGCCTTTTCCAGATCAACAAGGGATCCCTCCCCGATGGTTTTGAAAGAATAAATACAGTCATAATTCAGGAAAAAATAAAAAAATACGGGCGAAACCTATACAGGGTCAGCGGACCATTGATTCAGGACGAACTATGGATTATTTCCGATGAAATTTTTAGTAATAATGATAAAGCTGAATTATATAAAAAACTTACTTGATCAATGAAGCGTATTACATTCTGAGAGAGGTGACAGCATGCTTGACACCCATGGCAGACGCTTTGTCCAGCCTATCATAGAAAAAACAGCAAAAGCTTTCATACGTCTTAACTTTACCGCAAACCAGGTTACCGTAATTGCGTTTGTTATAGGGATGTTTACCGGACCGCTTATCTATCTGGATCAGCCGCTTCTTGCTTTGCTCGCCCTTTGGATATCAGGCTTCCTGGATGCAGTTGACGGGACAATGGCGCGATTGACAAAACCATCTGCCTTCGGTACAGTCCTCGATGTCAGTTTTGACCGATTGGTGGAGATAAGCGTAATTCTTGGCCTTGCATTCCGCTTCCCTGATGCAATGTGGGCGTTGTTGTTGTTAAGTGTATCTATCATTTATGCGATGACAGTCTTTTTGACGGTCGGCATGATGACTGAGAAGAAGGGAATAAAATCTTTCTATTATCAGCCTGGATTGGCAGAAAGAACAGAAGGGTTCATTTTGTTTTCCTTCATGATTATCTTCTCTGGATTTCTAATTCCTCTTACTTTGCTGTTTTTAGCTGTAGAACTTTTCACAGTATTCCAGCGATTGGCCGAGGCTAAAAGCTTATTGGGAGACGACTAGCAGTATAAAAACTCCTGGGGCAAAGACGTTTCTATACGAAGCGTCTTTATCATTGTGTCAGATTGTAACCTTCAATCCAGGTACTTTAAATGGTAAGATAAAGGAAAAATTTAAAATCTTCAAACATAATGGGATTGCTTTTTTAGAATTGTTTTTATATTGAAATCCCGTCGAACACCTATAGGGGAAATCAGCTGACCAGTTAGTAAACGATACAGGGGGAATTGGATGATTACATTAAAAAAAATGACTTCAGAAGAGTTTGATTTGTATTTAGATAAGGCCGTTAACAATTATGCAAAAGAGAAGGCAGCAGCAGGTAACTGGTCCAAAGAAGAAGCCGTGGAGAACTCCAAAAAGGATTTTGAGCAGTTTCTTCCCAATAGGGAGGAATCTGAAGATAATTACCTCTTTACAATCTGGGATGATAAATCCTCGGCAGGGGTCATCTGGCTGTCCAAAATCGGTGAAGACACAGGATACATTTATGACATTATTATTAACGAAGAACATCAGGGGAAAGGCTATGGAAAACAAGCTATGATTGAAATCGAAGCGGTTGCCAAGGAACTCGGCTTCAGCAAAATCGAATTACATGTTTTTGGCCACAATCAGGTTGCAAAAGGCCTATATGAGCAATTGAATTATGAGGTTACCAATATCATTATGGCCAAAAAACTTTCTTAATGAAAGGCTTTAATTGGTTGAATGAAACGGATTCGCCCACCTAAAGTGGGAGTCAACTACGTTAGTTTAAAAGCAACACTACATACGGAAAGTGCCCAAAATCCACCAGTACCTGCTCTGGTGCATTTTTCGTATAAATAATAGAAATTACCACTTCGACAAATACTAAGGGCTAATCAAGAATAAGGGAGTGGCCAATATAGTCCTTACACAATATTTCATTCTCACTTGGTTGTTATCTGGAGTTTTATATTACCTTCCGAAAAAGGTACTATTCATTGAAGCTGCCTTTGTGTTTATGGTGCAGTCTATCCTTCTTCGCAGCCACTTTTCCATATTGAGCCTTAACCTGGGATATATTGAGCTGCCAACTGAAAAGCATTTGTTCATTGCGTTCATTCTATACAGAAGTTCCATTTTGCCTTTATTTTTTATTTTACTATTGAATATTACATTAATGGCAAAGAAGAAAACCGGGAAATCAGCCATTCTTGCAGGGGGAGCTGTGTTCTTGCTGCTTTTGGAATGGATCAGCAATAAAGCAGAATTGATTGGGTATAACGAATGGAACCTTGTGCTTCAAACAGGTACGAACTTACTTTTTTTCATTTCAACGTTTATTTCCTTTCACATTATAAGAAGACTGATGAAGAGGGTGTGCGTTTGAAAGTAATATATGATCATCAATTTAATGAAAATGAATGGTTCATACTCATCATCTTGACTCTAAGTATAGCTGCCATCATTTTGATTAAGCCTAGAATGGAAATGCCTCTGTTACTGATCTTTTTTATTTTCGGAATCACTTCGGGTATGTTTTTTGACCATACAATCAGTCTCGATCCTTTTAACTTCTATGATGTAAATGACACTTCAAACTATCAATTGATCGATTTTATTTCTTATTTTATGTATGGTCCTTTTGCATACTTCTTTGTTTATTACTATGAAAAATTACAGATAACCGGCATGAAAAATATTCTTTATATTATGATTTGGACTGTGGTTGCCATTGGTGTGGAATGGGCTGCACAAAAAGCAGGAATATTCCATTACCGGAATGGCTACCAGTTGTTTTTCTCCATACCCATATATTTATTCAATCAGACGGCTCTTGTTATTTTCTATCACCTTATCCTGACTGAATTTAATCAAAAACAAAAGATAAAGCAAACGATCGAAAATAAAAATAAACTTTTCTCTTGACGCTCGACGCTGTTCAATGTATAGTCTAAATATACTTTATCGCATAAAAGCATAAAAGCGTTAAAGCGAAGAAGCAATTCACTGCAATTACATATAAGGCAGTGTGCGAAATCAGTAGCGGGTAAGCGGGCAGTTTCAGAGACTGAATGGGTGGTGTGAATTCAGGCAGCTTACAAGTGAATTACGGCGCACGTAAAGGCTGTCACACAATGAAGTGGGTGGAGGTTCATTCTTCCATCAACAAGGGTGGTAACGCGGAGCTACTTCGTCCCTTATGGGTGAAGGGCTTTTTTGTATTCTTTATATAGAGGTGCAGGGGAATGGCTTTGACAAAAGAGATGATTAAGTTACAGTTTGAAAGATTAAGTGAAGAGGAACAGCATCAGCGGCTGGATCAATTCCTCAGCAGAATGAAACCCAGGAAGGAAGTAAAATCTTTCTCAAAGAAAGAAGTGCCGGAGGAAACAATCAAAAGAGCAATCCTGTCGGCAGGAACTTCTCCGTCAGGCGCCAACCAGCAGCCTTGGTCGTTCGTGCTTGTATCAAATGAAGAGGTGAAGAAACAAATTCGGCAGGAAGCGGGGGAAAACCAGACATCCTTACTATCCGCCCCTTATCTGGTAGTCTTATTCAAGCAAAAACACGGCCTGGTGAAAAACCAAGCAGGCGAGGCAGTAAAAGTGAAACACTATTATCCGAATGAATCGGCAGGAATTTGCGGAGGGTTTTTCATCACCGCTCTCAACCAAGCCGGACTCGATTATAATCTGCACAAACCGGTGAAATCTTTAACAAGTATCCTGAATCGGCCTGACAACGAAGAACCATTCATGCTTTTTTCCATCGGAATCGCCGAAGTTTATACAGACTCACCGGCTCACCCGCCGGGAGACCATATAAGTTTCGATGTTGACTTAGATCTTTCTTCCTCTGTAGACAGCGGGGAGAAGCAATTCACAGAGGATTACTATCACAGTATTCGTAAACGGCGCAATGTGAGGGACTTTTCTACCGACGGGTTTGATGGCACGCTTATCCAAAAAGCATTCCATTCCTTGGAGTCCAGGCCGTTTCCTGATTCCTACCGCTTTGCTGTTATTACAAAATCAGAGACCAAGCGATTAATCAGGGAAAAAGCTGAACAGGAAGAAAAGAAATTTTATGAAGAAAAGATCACAGAAGAATGGAGAGATGTACTGAAGCCGCTCGGTACTAACTGGGAAAAAGCCCACCTGACGGATGCTCCATTCTTAATTATCGGGTTTAAGGTAAACAATAAGGAAGAACCGGATTCGGTTTATTCCAATAAGACCAGGCCGCTTATTTCTGCGTCAGTAAACACCGGTATCCTGATGAGTGCCATCCATCACGCCAACCTATGTATGCTGACCCATACACCGAGTCCTATGACCTTTTTACGGGACCTGTTAAAGAGGCCTAAAAATGAATTACCAATAGTCGTGCTTCCAGTCGGATATCCTGCAGAGAACTGCGAGGTACCGAATATAAATAAAAAACCACTAGAAGAAATTTTGACAACAATGACAGAAAGAGAAGGTGAAACATCATGAAAAACGGATTAAAACGAGAATTGGGAAAATGGCATGGATATGCCTTAATGATTGGAGGAATGGTCGGCTCCGGAATCTTTGTGGTAACTGGAGAAGCTGGTGCCCAGGCAGGACCATCGGTGCCTTTTGGCTATGTAGTACTTTTACCGGTTCTATTATGTTCTGCTCTCGCATACTTGATATTTATGAGCACACCGCTTGGAAACAGTCCAGGAGGAGCATACGTCCACATCAGTCGTACATTCAATAACTACTTTTCCGGATTCCTGTTCATGTGGTTCCAATACATTGCTTTGCTGGGTGTAATGGCGATCATGGCCATTTCATTCGGTGATTACATTTCTGGTGTTATTGGAGCAGGAAACACAGCAATTCTAGCCACTGTATTATTACTAGTCTTTTATCTTTTGAACATCATTGGTGTTAAATGGTTCGGGGTTGTACAGCTTGTCATGTCGGCTATACTCTTCGTTGCAATTATTGTACTTGTAGTACCTGGCGTATTCTTTATTGACACAGACAACTTTTCGCCGATGCTTCCTAATGGCTGGAGCGGTTTTGTAGCGATACTGCCATCTCTTTTCTTTGCATACTTTGGATTCGAGCAGCTCGCACAGGCAGGGGGAGAAATGAAGGATCCTCAAAAAGCAATGCCTCGAACAATGCTGATCGGTTCATTTGCAACAGTCATTATTTATTTCATGATCTCAATAGTCGCATTTGGCGTTGTACCGTATGATCAACTGGCCCAATCACAGAGTGCCATGTTCGATGTAGCTTCTGTGTACCTGCCAGCAGGTGGAAAATGGATTGTTATGACAGGTATCATCATGGCATTTGCCACTACATTGAATTCATTGGTGATGGTCGTTTCCAGAATGCTGTTCGCATTTGCTGAAGACCGCGTAATCCCTGTAGGTATTGCAAAAGTAAACAAACGTTTCAATACACCGCATATCGCCATTACAATCAACACCATCATTGTTCTGGCCCTTATCTGGACAAGAACTCTTGATTACTTGTTAAATGTAGCACTTCAAGGGATGTTCCTAATGTACATGGGGCATGCAGTTGCGATGATTGCCCTGCCGTTTGTAAAGCGGGAATTGTTTGAAACTGCACTAATTAAACCGAAATTGCCGCTGATTATGTTCTGTGGAATCTTCTCATTAAGTGTATTGCTGTTCTTCAGTTACACATTGATTCTGTCAGTTCTTAAACTTCTTCTGATCTGGACAGCAGTCGGCGTCGTTATCTTCCTTATCGGCAGAAGCCAAGGGAAAAAGAATCAGTTTGATTACGACTCACAGTTAGAAAAAGCATGGAAGGAAAGCCCTTCCGAAACAGTATAATAAAGACACAAGAACCGTCCTATGAATTGACATAGGACGGTTTGTTTTTGTATCAAGGGTAATTTTCTTTGAGCAGGTGAATGTAATCGTTCAATATGTTCACACCACTGTTTTTCGTTTTTAAAAAATACTTGCCAGAATGGAGGACAATTTAGTGAAATCTGTTTAATGAATCAGGCAATACAGTATTTATTTCCTCAATTCCCATTAAGTCAGTTAATGGGCCGGGAACCACTCGATTTTTACTTCTCATTGGCCCATTTATTCACTTTATGGGCCAGGATCCCTTTGATTTTCATTTCTCATTGGCCCAATAAACCAATCCAAAGTCAACACCATTTACAAGATCCCCAGGCCCAATGCAGCCAGGACTACAGTACCTTTACTTTAAAAAAGCTAAACCCTATTGGTTCTTCTTTCATTCCTCTCATGGGGGTGGATAACATAAAATCCTTATTAAGCTCTTTTTAACAAGATATGCAAAAGAAGCATCAAGGCTTGTTTAACAGCTAAAAAGAAAGGAAATGTTACTCCGGCCGGGACGTCCGTTGATACAGGGCTCCCTTCTCCCTCATAGTATGCATAGAGAACCCTTTTGAGAGGAGGTCCAGTATGTTTGGTAATTTCGAAAAAAAGACCGGCGTTAAAATGGATGACATCATGAAACTTGCTCAGTCCTTTCAAAACACGAACTTTAAGGACGAAAAGCAAGTGAGAACAATGATTAAAAAAGTGGCTCAACTTGCCAATAAACCTGTCTCCAGAGAAAAAGAAGAGATGCTTGTCCAAGCCATCACCAGCGGCAAAGTCCCCAAAGATATGAATGAAATTCAAAAAATGATGAATAAGAAGAAATAATTGATAAGGGGGAATCCGGGAAATTCGGATTATCCCTTTTTATTTGAGAATCTTGAAGGGATAAATTACAGAAAAAATAAACTTCATCATTTGTTTTTATCGTTCCATAAACAGTACACTTAAAGGATAGACAGAAAGAGAGGTTGGAATAATGAAGAAACTATTATTAATTGGCGGAGGTCATTCACATTTGCATGTGGTGAAAAGGATGCAGCAGCATCCATTGAAAGACGTCAAGGTTACATTAATCTCTCCTTCTAAATATCAATATTATTCTGGAATGTTCTCTGGATACACAGTGGGTCTATACTCTCAGGATGATATGAGAATTAACCTTCAAAGATTGGCGGAATCCGCTAACATTAACTGGATCGAAGGGGCGGTGCTATCTATGGATCCAAACCAGAAGGTCGCCTTGACAGATGGAGGAGAAGTCATCAACTTCGATGCAGCTTCATTTGACATAGGCTCTATGACTGCAGGTGTTGACAAGATAGGTGCCGCATCCAATGTTCATACTATAAAGCCCAACTATAAGTTCATTGAAACCATTGATTCTGTTCGCAAATCTTCACAAGTCGTCATTGCAGGAGGCGGCGCGGCAGGGATTGAACTAAGTGCATCCCTTACCGCCTGGCGAAACCGGAATGGATTCACCACTCCTGTTACGCTGATAACGGCTGGCTCTTTGCTAAATCAAAAATCGGATAAAGTTTCGAAAGCAATTGAAAATGAATTGCTTAAGCTCAATATCAACCTGCGAACACATGAAGAAATCACCAGCATTGATCATCATTCGGCAAAATTATCGAGCGGAGGGGCTCTTTATTTTGATGAGCTGATCTGGTTAACAGGGCCAAAAGCACCTGATTTATTCAGACTGTCCAAACTTCCTGTTGATGCAAAAGGATATCTATTGATCGAAGATACCCTCCAAGTAAAAAAATACCCTTATATCTTTGGTGCAGGAGATTGCGCTTCCATGGTTCATTATCCCGGTTTGGATAAGACTGGTGTTTATGCGGTAAGGCAGGGCCCCATTTTATACGAAAACATCAAGGGCTTTTTTGAAAACGGAGAAGGCCTTCTATATAAGCCGCAAAGAAGGTATTTATCCATTCTGTCAATGGGAAACAAACGTGGTTTTGCTATATATGGGAATCGCTATAACGCAGGCAAGCCCGCATGGTTTCTCAAAAATCAAATTGATACTAGATTTGTTAATCAATATAACCGGTGAGATTGCAAAATCAAACATAGGCAGGAAATGTGCAGGGTGGCTCATGATTTGCTCGTTTTGCTGCCTTTTTCTTACAAGATAGCTAATGAAGGATAAAATGTAAGCTGGATTACATTGGAGCATTCTTGGATTGTATTCATTAAAATGACATGTTATAGTGTTTTTGTACCAACTGGTTGGTTCTGGTTAAAGGAATACACGGATAGCTTGTCATTTATCTCACTTAAGAAATATCGGGTATATAGAAACAAGTAGTCTAAAAAATTAGAGAAGCTATTTGACAATCAGTTATTGATACGTGTGAAAAACACAACAACATGGAACAGGAGTGAATAGGAATGATCGAAAATATTACAGCAGTCTCTAAAGGAATGTATACAGAAGGAACTTCTCATGGTCACAAAGTGATTATCGATGAACCAGCAAACATGGGAGGAACTGATAAGGGCGCCAACCCGCTGGCAACCATGCTGATATCACTAACAGGATGTGAAAATGCAATTGCTAATTTTGTCGCAAAGGAAATCAATTTTGATCTTCAAGGAATTGAATTTAAAGTCAGTGGGGAAATTGACCCGAGAGGAATGATGGGGGAAGAAGGAGTACGCCCCTATTTCAAAAAAATCACCGTTAATGCAAAGGTAAAGACAAGTGAATCGGAGGAACGAGTGCAAGAACTGCAAGAAATTGTAGATGCCCGCTGCCCGATCTATACTACTCTGGTTGCTGCCGACGTGGAAATGATCCCTAATTGGACAAAAGAATAAAAGAATGCACAGGCATGGTCTTTAACGTCCATGCCTTTTTTTATATTACAAATCCTTTCACTGTCTACCTTGTTGTCCTATGTGTCCTGTTTTTGGACAGTCCGGCCTTACCTTCGCTGATAATTAAAGGCCTTTAACCCCTGGCACAATTCTTGCTAGTTAAAATTATTGAAGAACGCTTTGTTCGTATAGATTGGTGCTATCGGAAAAATCCAAAGGGCCGGATTTTTCCCTCGGGTACAAGGGCTTATCTAACTGAACAGGGTGAATGGCTCTTTTCTTTCTTGTTTACCAGGATAATTCCTCTGAAATATGGTTATTTCTCTTGAATTTCATGGTGAATAGCAACAAAGTTTTAGAAAAGAGCCTTGAAGAAAGAAAACAGGAGGGCTTTTTATGAATATCAGTGAATCAATAGTGATAGTAACTGGAGGAGCGTCAGGATTAGGTGAATCAACAGTAAGGCAGATCATAAAGCAAGGCGGAAAGGCAGCAATATTGGACTTATCGGTAGAAAGAGGAGAATCGATAGTTGAAGAATTGGGAGACAGAACCATTTTTATCAAGACGGATGTTACATGTGAAGAGGAAGTTTCAAAGGCCATCCATAAAGCCATTGAGGCTTTTGGTTCCATAAATACGGTGGTCAATTGTGCCGGCATCGGGGCAGCTTCTAAACTGCTGTCCCGAAAAGGGGTCCATTCCCTGGATATGTTTTCTAAGGTGGTTTCCATCAACTTAATAGGATCCTTCAATGTCATCCGGCTTGCCGCTGAGGAGATGTCAAAAAACGAGCCGAATGACCAAGGGGAAAGGGGGGTCATCATCAATACAGCATCAGTAGCGGCATTCGAGGGACAAATCGGCCAGGCTGCTTACAGTGCTTCAAAAGGAGGAATCGTCGGAATGACCCTGCCGATTGCCAGAGAACTTGCTTCTTATGGAATCCGGGTAATGACCATTGCCCCTGGATTGTTTCATACACCTATGTTTGAATCATTACCGGCGGAAGCCATAGATTCACTCGGTAAAATGGTCCCTTTCCCGAAGAGGCTTGGTCAGCCTGCAGAATATGCTATGCTGGCAGAAAGTATCATTACAAACCCTATGTTGAATGGCGAAACAATCCGCCTTGATGGCGGTATCCGAATGCAGCCGAAATAAATTTAAGAAACTTTCGTTTTAATAAGCCTCTTTATTTAAAAGGGGCTTTTTATTATTTTCATATCAATTTCCATTCCCCTCAGTGTACCTTTGACTCAATAAGCTTTATAATGAGGTTAAGAGATTGAATTTTCTGATTTTATTTCGTGTCATTGTCTATTTTAATCCTGGCTATTTCTTTTTAAAAAATACTGCCTGCATCAACTCCATAATAAAATAACCAATCAAATATACATAGAAAAAAGTTAAGGGGGATTGAGATGATTCATTTCCAGGATATTGTTACTCCTGTTGATTGCATTGTTACCGAAGAAACTTCGTTAAAAGAGGCAGTCACACTCATAAAGAAGAAGAAGTGGAATCTGCTGCCGGTTACCGATCCTCAAGGAGAGCTTAGAGGGATTTTCACCCGTAGCGGCCTTTTCCAAATGGTTCTGGATGGAGCACCATTGGACACACCGATCAAATCTTATATCAAAAAGGAAACTCAAACGATACGCATTGATACACCCTATCAAGAAATAGAACATCTGGTTAAAACGAGTAAGGCCGGTACAGGAGTGGTGTTGGATGAACATGGCAAGGTATTCGGACTCCTGACGAAAACAGAGATGGTAATGGCTTTATTGAAATCGGCCAATACACTGAAAGATCAGTTGGAAACGATCTTAAAGCATTCCAATATCGGTGTTTTGATGACGGATGAACATTCACGCATCATTTACGCAAATGCCTCTTTTTCAAGAATTACCGGATGCCCGATCGATTCCATTCATACTCATTATCTATATGAAGCCTTCCCATCCTTGCCAAAGGACACCCTTGGTCCTCACCACTCTGAAGAATATAAATCAATCTTACATATAACATCCTACGAAACCGTTACACAAAAGAAGGGAAAAATTATTTTATTTCAGGATATCTCTGAAATTGAAAAAATGGCGGAAGAGCTGCAAACGATAAAGAATTTGAAGTTAACCATTGAAACAGCACTGGATCATGCCTATGACGGGTTATTAATGACAGATGAAAATAACGTTATCACAATGGTCAGCCCTCCGCTCCTTGAACTTTTCAACCTGGATAAAGAAGACGTTCTGCATAAGAAAGTAGACTCAGTACTGCCTCAATTGAAGCTTGCGAACGTTTTTAAAACGGAATTCGCTGAAGTCAGCGATCTGCATGAACGAAACGGCATCAAGTACATTGTCCACCGAATTCCTATAAAGAAGGAAGGGAAAGTCATCGGAGCGATCGGAAAGGTGATGTTCCGCCAACTGAATGAGGTGAGTGAGCTTTTCAAAAGGCTGCAAAAAGCTGAGAGCAAAGCAAGCTTTTATCACCAGCAGCTGCAAAAATCCGAAACAGCCAGATTTACCTGGGATCAAATCCTTAGCAAACATCCTTATATGGACAAGTTAAAGAAAAGTGCAGCAAAAGCAGCAAAAGGCCGATCAACTGTATTGATCAGGGGGGAAAGCGGAACAGGGAAGGAATTGTTTGCGCATGCCATCCATAATAGCAGTGCCAGAAGTGACGGGAAATTTGTGATTGTTAATTGTGCGGCCATACCTGAAGATCTGCTTGAATCGGAGTTCTTCGGTTATGAGGAGGGAGCTTTTACCGGCGCAAGGCAGCGTGGCAAGGTCGGAAAGTTCGACCTTGCCAATGGGGGGACACTTTTTCTCGATGAGATTGGCGATATGTCGATTGCTCTTCAGGCAAAGTTATTAAGGGTCCTCCAGGAGAGGGAATTTTACCGGGTCGGCGGTAACTCACGCATTAAGGTCGATGTCCGCATCATTGCTGCAACCAATCGGAACCTGGAAGCGATGGTAAAGGAAGGAGAATTTAGAGAGGATTTATATTATAGATTAAATGTTATCTCCTTGAATATCCCTCCCCTAAGGGAGCGAATAAATGATGTTGGACATCTAACCAGCCAATTGATGATTGAACTGAATTCCATGTTGGGCACCAGCATTACCGGTATTTCCTCCAAGGCGAAAGAAGCCTTGCTGCAATATAATTGGCCAGGAAATGTGCGGGAACTCAAGAATATTTTAGAACGGGCGATGACCTTTGCCGAGCACGGAAACATACAGCTGGAAGACCTGCCGGATTATCTTATCGACCAACTTTCCAATCCCACCAAGGAAAAAATAAGTCTTGCTGAGGATGCTGAGCTTGAGGTAATCAAAAAAGCGCTGACCCAGTCAAACGGAAATAAAGCTCAGGCAGCCCGGCTTCTTGGAATAAGCCGATCAGGTTTATATGAAAAACTTAAAAAGTACGAGTTGTCAGCTCAAGGAAGTTAGCTCCATACGATTATAGCTACTTTAACGCCCCAAGATCCTTACATAAGTATACTGTCCAAATAAAGGTGTCCTGTTTCTGGACACCTTTATATTCTTTTCAATCAAAAACCCTTATTAAAGCACACTATTTTATTTTCTGAAAGTTGGCACAATAATTGCATATAAGAAATTGAATGCGCTTTCAGCACAAATTTCAAAGGGGGAAAAGGAAATATGGATATCGGATCTTATCTAGAACAAAATGCGAGGAAAAAGCCGGAAAAGCTTGCAATTGAGTGTAATGAAAAGACCTATACGTATAAGCAATTTAATGAGGAAGTAAACAAGCTTGCCCATGGACTTCTTCAACTGGGGATTCGTAAGGGTGACAAAATTGCATTGATGATGAAAAACTCCGATCAATTTGTCCTCTCATTTTTTGCCGGCGCCAAAATCGGTGCCGTGGTCGTGCCTGTTAATTTCCGGCTGACCGCAACGGAGGTACAATATATTCTCGATCAGTCCCAATCCACTGCCGTTATTTGCGACGGGGAATTTGAAGAAGTTGTTACTTCTGCAAGAGAAGGAACAGGAGTCCTTCATGTTATTACTAGCGGCACGCCGAAGACAGTGGGTCATCATACATTCGATAGAGTGAAATCTGACAACACATCTAATCCTGCCATACAGGTTGATGATAACGATGACTTGGAAATCCTTTATACATCAGGTACAACAGGCAGGCCTAAAGGCGCGCTTTTTGATCATAAACGAATTTTTAATGTTGGACTTACGATGATGATAAGCATGGGGATCAACGAGGAGGAGCGCTTCCTGCATGTTGCCCCGCTCTTCCATTCAGCACAGCTGAACCTGTTTCTTATCTCAGGCGTAGTACTTGGAGCTACCCACATTATTCACCGTGATTTTCATCCAGTGACGTCCCTTCAAGCTATACAGGAGCATAAAATCACCCACTTCTTTGGCGTGCCTGCGATGTATAACTTCATGCTGCAAGTGCCTAACGCATCTGACTATAATCTTTCATCCATCAAAAGATGTGGGTATGGCGCTGCCCCAATGGCACCTGAAGTCGTTCGCAAAAGCATGGAATTATTCAAGACAGATCAATTCTATAATTTGTGCGGCCTGACTGAAGCGGGACCAGGAGGCATTCTGCTCGATCCGGAAGGTCACAAAACACATTTCGGCAAGGGCGGAAAAGCAGCTTTCCTAACAGAAGCAAGAGTCGTCAATGAAGAAGGCAAAGATGTCGATCCTGGGACTGTAGGTGAATTCATCGTCAAAGGGGAATCGATCATGAAAGAATATTACCGGAAGCCGGAAGAAACGGCAAAGACCATTAAGGATGGCTGGTTGTATACAGGTGACTTGGCAACAATTGATGAAGAAGGATACATCACGCTTGTCGATCGGAAAAAAGACATGATTATTTCCGGTGGAGAAAACGTATACTCCATTGAAGTAGAAGATGTGCTTTATGAACACCCGGGTGTACTTGAAGCAGCAATCATCGGGCTGCCTGACGAAACATGGGGAGAAGCGGTCTGTGCGGTCATCGTACCGAAACAAGGCACAGAGATTGCTGAAGATGAATTGAAAAGTTTCTGCCGTCAAAAACTGGCAGGCTACAAGATTCCCAGAAAGATCTTCATTGAAGAATCACTGCCAAGAAATGCCTCAGGAAAAATACTGAAATATCAATTGCGCCAAACTCTAAATGGAGTGAAACAGTAGAACGGGCAGTCAAACAACCAGATATAATACATTTTAATAGAGGAGAGGTAGTAATGAAACACCCCTACTTATCGGACGACCATGAAATCTTTCGCAGGTCCTTAAGGAAATTCTTAGAGAAAGAAGCCTACCCCTATTATGACCAGTGGGAGGAAGAGCGGATGATCCCTCGTTCCTTCTGGATGAAGATGGGAGAGCAGGGCTATCTTTGCCCCGACATCGATGAACAATATGGCGGCAGCGGGGTCGATTGGGGCTTCTCGGTCATCATTAACGAAGAGATTGAGAGAGTCGGTTCCGGCCTCGTCGGAATTGGACTGCATAATGATATTGTGGTTCCCTACATTACCTCTTACGGGACCGATGAACAGAAAAAGCGCTGGCTCCCAAAATGTACGACCGGAGAGATCATCACTGCAATTGCCATGACAGAGCCCGGTACAGGTTCAGATCTGGCTAACATTAAGACAACGGCTGTTCTCAAAGATGACCATTATATCTTAAACGGTCAAAAAACCTTCATTACAAATGGTATCCATTCAGACCTCATCATCGTCGCTTGCAAAACGGACCCGAAAGCGAAACATAAAGGGGTCAGCCTGCTGGTCGTCGAACGTGATGCCCCTGGTTTTTCAAGAGGAAGAAAGCTGAACAAAGTCGGCCTGCACTCGCAGGATACAGCGGAACTTATATTTGAAGACTGCGTGGTACCAAAGGAAAACCTGCTTGGTGAAGAAGGCAAAGGCTTTATCTATCTCATGGAAAAACTGCAGCAGGAGAGACTGCTGGTGGCCATCGCCGCACAAGCTGCTTCAGAAGTGATGCTGACCCAGACCATCGATTATGTGAAAAGCCGTGACGCATTTGGAAAGCCTGTGAGCAAATTCCAAAATACTCAGTTCAAAATTGCCGAAATGGCAACAGAGATTGAGATGAGCCGGGCTTTCCTTGATCAACTGATTGCAGAACATTTAGAAGGGCGGGATATTGTTACTAAGGTATCCATGGCCAAATGGAAGATGACAGATACCGCCAAAAAGGTTGCAGGGGAATGTATGCAGCTTCATGGCGGATACGGTTATATGGAAGAATACGAGATTGCCAGAAGATTCCGCGATATCCCCGTCGCCAGCATTTACGCAGGAACAAATGAAATCATGAAGACGATCATCGCCAAGAACTTAGGTTTATAGAAACTCATAACTTTATTGCAGAAAAGGAGGATGATTATGCGGGAAGTCGTGATCGTCGAGGGTGTACGGACACCTGTAGGAAGAAGAAAAGGACTGTTAAAGGATATACGGCCGGATGACCTCGCCGCAGAAGTGCTGAAAGAGCTAGTCAGACGTACTGGTATTGAAGCGGGTCTTGTAGAGGATGTCATTCTTGGCTGTGTGACCCAGTCAGGAGAACAGGCTGGAGATATTGCACGGGTGGCTGCTTTGATCGCCGGTTTTCCGATCGAAGTTCCCGGAACGACGATTGACCGTCAGTGCGGATCGAGCCAGCAGGCTGTCCATTTTGCTGCACAGGCAATATTGGCGGGTGACATGGATGTCGTCATTGCCGGAGGAGTCGAGAATATGACCAGAGTTCCGATGGGCTCGAATTATCAGGTGGCAGTGCCATTCAGCCCTAAGTTGAAAAAACAACATGAAATCATTCATCAAGGCTTGTCTGCAGAACGAATAGCTGAGAAGTATGGGTTTACCCGCACAGAACTTGATGAGTATTCTGCAGAGAGTCATCGTCGGGCACTGAAGGCCCAGGCTGAAGGTTATTTCCAACGTGAAATAATGCCCTTGGAGGTCACGCGTGAAAGCGGTGAAAAGACAGTTGTGACAGAAGATTCCGGACCAAGGGAAGGCACAACGGCAGAAACACTTTCCGACTTAAAGACGGTCTTCAAGGAAGATGGAGTCATACATGCAGGAAACTCGAGCCAAATCAGTGACGGAGCTGCAGCCATTCTGTTGATGAGCCGGGAAAAGGCAGAAGAGCTCGGCTTGAAACCTCGCTTCAAAGTGCATACCAGAGTGGTTGTCGGTTCAGACCCTACCTTGATGCTGACAGGCCCAATACCAGCTACAGAAAAAGTATTGAACAAATCCGGATTAAAGCTTGAGGAAATCGATATATTTGAAGTCAATGAGGCGTTTGCTCCAGTTCCGTTGGCTTGGCTAAAGGAAACTGGGGCAGATCCGGCAAAACTCAATCCTAATGGAGGGGCAATTGCACTTGGGCATCCTCTGGGTGCAAGCGGCGCAAGGTTGATGGTCACCATGATGCATGAGCTCGAAAGGACTGGAGGCCGCTATGGACTGCAGACCATGTGTGAAGGCCACGGGATGGCAAATGCGACAATCATTGAAAGACTAGATAAATAGATGGAGTGAGTAACCAGTTTCAGCAGAAAGAAGGACTATTCAATATGTACCAGGAGGTTTGATCATGAGCACAACAATCGGCAAAATCTTTGAATTGACGGTAAAGAAATACCCTGAGAAGGAAGCCTTGTATGATGTCCGGAAAGATCTTCGATTCACTTATCGTCAATGGAATGACGAGGTCAATCGTCTTTCAAATGCCCTGATAAAGGAAGGGGTTAAAAAAGGGGACAGGGTAACCGCCTTCCTGTTCAATACAGAAGAATTAGGCACAACCTTCTTCGCCTGTGCCAAAATAGGCGCCGTATTTAATCCAATCAATTTCCGATTGATGGGTGAAGATGTGGCCTTCATTCTGACCGATGCCGCACCAAAAGTCGTTTTATTTGAAAAGGCTGTTGAACCGGTCATTGCTTCAATTGAAAAAAGGTTTCCGCATATCGCCTTTTGGTTCATAGATAAGGAATCACCCGCTTATGCTGCCAGCTACCATGAAAAAGTCCAGTCTGCACAACCTGCAGAGATAGCCGTTGATATACAAGAAAATGATCTTTACTCGATTATGTACACTAGCGGAACAACCGGCAGGCCTAAAGGCGTCATGCATACTCATAGGGACATGGCCGAACAAAGCCTGATTGTCATAGCAGCGACGAAGTTGAACGAAAACGACATTGGACTTGTGGCTGCCCCAATGTTCCACTGCGCCGAACTGCACTGCGCCTTTCTTCCAAGAATCCACGCAGGAGGAACAAATGTTCTGCTGCATCACTTTGTACCAGGAAAAGTATTGGAAGTGATTGAATCTGAAAAAACAACCAAATTTTTTGCTGCTCCCACCATGTGGAATATGCTCTTGCAGGAGAACCTCAAGGACTATAACCTCCAAAGTTTAAAGCTCGGACTTTATGGAGGGGCACCTATGGCTCCATCCCTGGTTCATGCCTGTCATGAGAAGCTGGGAATCGGGCTTGTCCAAGCATATGGGATGACAGAAATGGGGCCTGCCATCACTTTCCTATCGGAAGAAGATCAGCTTTCAAAAGCTGGGGCAGCCGGCAAAGCTTGTCTGAATCATGAGATCAGAATAGTCAAACCGAATGAAAATGGGCCGGCTGACCCGGATGATATCCTTCCGCCAGGAGAGAGCGGTGAAATCATTGTGCAGGGACCATGTATGATGTCCGGCTATTTCAATCGCGAAGAAGCCTCGGCAGAAGCAATGTATAAAGGCTGGTATCATTCAGGGGATATCGGCTATCTGGATGAGGATGGCTTCCTCTGGGTCAAAGACCGCGTCGACGATATGATCATCAGCGGCGGAGAAAATATTTACCCGCGAGAAGTGGAGGATATCCTTCACGCCCATGAAGGAGTGCTCGATGTCGCCATTGTCGGGCAGCCGGACGATCACTGGGGTGAAAGCGTTACTGCCTTTGTCGTAAAAAAAGAACCACTATTGACAGAGAGTGCTCTTGATGATTGGTGCAAAAACAGTGAACGTCTGGCGAATTATAAACGGCCAAGAAACTATATTTTCCTTGAGGAGCTGCCAAGGAATGCAAGCGGAAAAATCCAGAAGTTCGTCCTTCGCAAGCAAATGGAGGAAGCAGGTTCCAAAGGACAGCCAACCTAAGGAGTGAGGGAGTTCATAACTTTGTTGAAAGGCATAAAGATTATCGACTTTACTAACTATATACCAGGACCTTTTGCCACAATGAGACTGGCTGAACTTGGAGCTGAAGTCATCAAGGTGGAAGCCCCCGAAGGAGATCCTGCAAGAAATACGGGGAACGGATTGGTCTTCAAGGCCCATAACCGCGGAAAAAAAAGCATCGCAATCAATCTGAAACAGGCAGAAGGAAAACAACTGGCCCTTGACTTACTGATTCAGGCTGATGCGCTCATTGAAAGTTTCCGGCCTGGCGTAATGGAAAAGCTCGGTCTGGGTTACAAGGCTGTAAGCAAGATAAATCCTAAGATTATTTACTGCTCTGTAACCGGCTACGGAAACAGCGGGGGGATGTCCAACCTGGGGAGCCATGATCTGAATTATATGAGTATGAGCGGTGCCCTGGCCCAGCTTAAGGACAGGGCCGGCAAACCAGTCCATCCCACTCACACTTTTGCCGATTATATCGGGGGATTGGCTGCAAGTGAACGAATTCTGGCAGGCCTTGTATCCAGGGGCAATACAGGGGAAGGAAGTTATCACTGCATATCAATTGCGGACAGCATGGCATCGTTAATGACCAACCATACCCTGATTGAAAAAGAAACCGGCTATCCTAATGGAGTTCAAGTTCTCAATGGGGAAGTGATTTCCTATGGATTGTACGAAACAAAAGATCAACAATATGTTTCCCTGGCAGCCCTGGAACCTAAATTTTGGCGGAACTTTTGTCAGGCACTCGGCAGGGAGGATTGGCTTGGCGCCCATTACTCAAAGCAGGAAACAAGCAATCATGTTTACAACGATTTGGTTGATTTATTTAAAAGAAAACCGCTGTCTGTGTGGGCTGCATTTGGCAGGGAAGTGGACTGCTGCCTTACTCCCGTCCTTGAGGCTGGTCAACTTGCGGACTATTCCTATTTTAAAGATAAAGAATTGGTTTCTTGTGACGGCAAAGTAAAAATGCACGGGGACTTCAATACGGCATTATTACCTCCGCCGGCAAAAGGAGAACAAACGAAAGAGATTCTTAGTGATTGGCTGGGTTTGGATGATCAACAGCTACTCGAATGGCAGGCAAAGGGTGTTATTAAATAAATAGATTGAAAGAGGAAGGGGAATTAGCGATATGATGAATATTCCATTAACAGTAAGTTCTCTGCTGGAAAGAGCAGAAAAGTTTTTTCCGAAAAAAGAGGTAGTTTCACGTACATCTTCCTGTATTCACAGACTTACCTATAAGGAAATCGGGGAACGTACAAGGAGACTTGCCAGTGCTTTGGAAAAGCTGGGTGTTCAGAAAGGAGAAAGAGTCGGTACATTCGCCTGGAATCACCACCGCCACTTGGAAGCCTACTTTGCAGCACCGGGAATGGGGGCGGTCCTTCATACTATAAATATCCGTTTATCACCTGAACATATCACTTACATTGTGAATCATGCAGAAGATAAGGTGTTATTCGTTGACGAAGATTTACTTCCACTTATTGAGAAGTGTAAGGACAGCTTTGAAACGGTGGAAGCCTATATTGTCATGTCGGACAACACTGATCTCCCTGATACCAGCTTAGAGCCGGTCTATTCCTATGAGCAGCTGGTGAGTGAAGGGGATTCTGATTTTGAATTTTTAAAAGATATTGATGAGAACGATCCGGCAGGAATGTGTTACACCTCCGCAACCACTGGCAATCCAAAGGGAGTTGTTTATTCTCACAGAGGAATTGTACTCCATAGTTTTGCTTTTGGCTTGGCTGATACTGCCGCACTGTCAGAAAGTGATGTCGTCATGCCGGTTGTTCCCATGTTCCACGCCAATGCATGGGGAATACCGTTTGCTGCAACATGGTTTGGATCTACCCAAGTGTTGCCGGGACCTTTATTTACACCGAAACTGCTTGCAGAGCTGATCGAGGAGGAAGAAGTAACCTTTACCGCAGGGGTGCCGACAATTTGGCTCGGCCTCTTAAATGAACTGGAAAATGGAAGCTACAACACTTCCTCATTGAGATCCATTGTCTGCGGCGGATCGGCAGCACCACGTGGAATGATCAAGGCATTTGAAACGAAATACAAAATTCCTTTCCTGCATGCTTACGGTATGACGGAGACCGCTCCGCTTGCAGTTGTTTCAAGACTGAAGAGTTATCAAGCCGGGTTGGATGAGGAAGAAATGCTGGATATCCGGTCGAAGCAAGGGCTGATCGTACCAGGGCTCGATATGAAAATAGTAGGAGCAAATGGCGAGGTCAAATGGGACGGACAGGAAATGGGTGAGCTTCTCCTCCGCGGACCATGGATTGCCGATGAATATTATAAGGATGAGCGTTCCAAAGAAGCATTCCGTGATGGATGGCTATATACAGGGGATGTTGCAACGATTGATGAAGAAGGCATCATTAAGCTTGTCGACCGCACCAAAGACTTGATCAAGAGCGGGGGAGAGTGGATTTCATCAGTTGACCTTGAAAATGCTCTAATGGCACATGAGGCGGTCTTTGAAGCGAGCATCGTCGCCGTCCCTCATCCACAGTGGCAGGAACGTCCGGTTGCATGTGTAGTGTTGAAAGACCAATACAAAGATAAAGTTGAAAAGCAGGAGTTAGTTGATTTTATCGCACCTCAGTTTGCAAAGTGGTGGCTCCCTGATGATGTTATCTTTATGGATGAAATCCCGAAAACATCGGTAGGGAAGTTTTTGAAAAGGGCCCTTCGTGAGAAACTTAAAGATCATTTAGTTCAGAAATGATAGAGGCGAGGTAAGGGCTAACTTATTCCATAAGCTGAAAGATTAAGACAAATCTAAAATAAACTAAAAGACTGTCCCCTGATACCGTGGAGACAGTCTTTTTAGATGAAAACTACCACATTTTTCAACATCAAACGCTTACATAATAAGAACTATTGTTTTTCCATACTTTATCATTGATTTCTGTTGTTCAACCCCCTATACTTGACGTTTGGTTTTCATATCATCATGTGTGTATGAGAAACAATAAAAAATAAAATAAGTAGGTGTAAGTATTAAACATCAGAGAGAAAGCAATAAAACAGATTGGAAGACATTTGCAATCAGCGGCGGATTCTTACTGCTCTTTGTATTAGTCTCCGTTATAAATCAAGAAACACTGGCAAAGTGGATCAGTGATTCTTTTTCATTTTCCGTAACCTATTTAGGTGCGTTTTGGCAGTTGCTTCTGCTTGCCACATTTTTAATTGGATTAGGATTGGCAGTCTCCAGAACGGGAAGAGTCCGGCTCGGTAATTTAGACAAGCCTGAGATCGGATATTTTCGCTGGATGGCCATGATCCTTTGTACACTATTAGCCAGCGGAGGAGTATTTTGGGCTGCAGCGGAACCTATGTACCACTTCTTAAGCACACCGCCTTTATTTGCTGAAGAGGGTGCTTCACTGGCCGATGCAGTGATTCCCGCATTGGCGCAAAGTTATCTGCATTGGGGCTTTTTAGCCTGGGCAATTCTTGGGTCTCTTACAACCATTATCCTTATGTATGCTCATTATCATAAGGGATATCCGTTGAAACCAAGAGCAATTCTGTATCCTATTTTTGGTGAGAAAATCTATAACAGCTGGCTAGGAACTTTGGCAGATGTGGTATCGATCATCGCCGTTTCTGCTGGAACAATTGGTCCTATCGGCTTCCTGGGACTGCAGGTGGGCTATGGATTGCATGCGCTATTTGACATTCCCAACACACTTGCCACTAATATATTTGTCATTCTCGTGCTGGTCGCCATAGCATCTGTTTCAGCCGCAACCGGTATCGAACGAGGGATACAGATGTTAAGCAGGATTAACGTCAGCTTAACGGTCGTACTAATGGTGGCCTTGTTAATTCTCGGTCCAACAATGTTTATCATTGATGCATTTATGGGAGCACAAAGCTTTCATATCCAAAATTTCTTCCGAATGACATTATATCGCGGTGATTACGATTGGCTCGGATGGTGGACCGTTTTCTTCTGGGGCTGGTTCTTGGGATATGGACCAATGATGGCCATTTTCATAAGCAGAATCTCAAGAGGGCGGACAATAAGAGACATCGTTATCGGGTTATCTGTCGTTGCCCCAATCGTGAGCAACTTCTGGTTCACTGTAGTCGGAGGCTCTGGCATTTTTCACGAAATGCAAAAACCAGGCTCCATTTCGAATGCCCTGAATGAGTCTGGTATGCCGGCGGCAGTCATCTCCATAATGAACCAGATACCTTTTGGGTATGCACTATCGATTGGCTTCCTGATAGTGACCATCGTATTTGTAGCTACGACTGCAGATTCCATGTCCTATACAGTTGGAGTTGCCTTGACTGGGAGCGATAATCCAGCCAAATGGATCCGTGTGTTCTGGGCACTCATCTTTGGCGCACTAGCAATCGTGTTATTAACCATCGGAGAGGGCAGCATTGGTACACTGCAGAACTTTATTGTTGTGACTGCTGTGCCGGTTTCACTGCTGTTATTGCCATCACTTTGGTTAGCTCCTAAAGTGGCACGGGAAATGCTACATGAGAACGAGAAAAAAGCAGAAATAACTGAATAATATCAAGCAGTTATTTCATTAATAAGCCAAAAGATCATTTGCAGCCTATGCAAGTGGTCTTTTCAATTTTAACTAATAAGTAAAGAAGGAAAATGAGACCGGATAGAAGGGTTACATAGCTTACTTGATTTTGAGAAAGTTAACAAAGAAAAATTATTAGGAAAAATTTAAAAGTGTTATCCTTACAAACCTTGTTTTAATCTTTTTAGATCCTATCTTCTTGCAAACGCGAACAAATGTTCTTATAATTATGGAGAGAGGAGGTTTTTAAGTTGGTTAAACGAAGGTTGTCAATAGAGAAAATAATTGACCTTTACAAAAAGGGAGAAAGCACCAAAAATATTGCCGAAAAAGCTGGCGTATCATCAAGATATATCAGGATGTTATTAACAAAACACAATGTTCAAAAAAGACCACGGGGAAGTTGGAAAAGGAAACATAACTTAAATGAACACTACTTCAAGAAATGGTCAAATAATATGGCTTACATTCTAGGATTTTTTTGTGCTGATGGTTTCATAGCAACAGATAACCAAACAGTAAGTATTTCACAAAAGGATAAGAACATATTATTAAGAATAAGAAATGAACTCCAATCTGAACAACCGCTGTATTACAATGAAAAAACTGGTGTATACATGCTGAATTTTCACAGCAAAGTAATGAAAGATGACTTAATTACACTTCACGGAATCACCCCAAATAAATCACTGACACTTAACTTCCCAAAGATACCCTCAAGATTTTTACCTCACTTCATCAGAGGTTATTTCGATGGAGATGGTTTTGTTAATTATGAAAGAAGAATTGTAAGTTTTGTTGGAGGATCAAAGCTATTTATGAGTAAACTAAAAGAAACACTCGATAATAGAGGCTTTACCACAGAACTACAACATTTTAATAACTGTTATAGATTATTTTTGACGGGCAGGAAGTCAATTAAATTGTTTTCAGAATTGATTTATAAGGATAAGGACATTTACTTAGAGAGAAAACATTATGAGTTCTGCAAAGAAAAGTTACCACTAGAAAAATTAAAAGATAATAAATTAAAGCGTACTAAGGCTGCAGTTAATTCCAGGAAAGAAAACTTGATAAGATTAGTTAATAATGGTGTTTGCATAGACGAAGCAATAATGCAGATTGGTATACAAAAATCCACCTTAACAAAATGGTTTAAAGATGATAAAGAGTTCAAAGAGAGATTTAATCATTGCTCATCTAATAAAAGGGGGTGAATCCCCCTTTTAACTTTTTTATTTTTCAAGTAGACATAACATATATTATAGGAAGTCATTCTAAAATAAACTTTTTCGTCTCACAACCAAAGAATACTACTAACATTGAGACGAAACAAAATTTTTATCCAGCTATTTATTAAAGCTTATTTACTCTCCTTATTAGTAAGTTTATAGCTCATTTTTAAAAATTTCTAATGATGTAACCGCCTAGCCATCTAAACTCTCAATCACTACAACTTCAGTTATAATAAAAATCTATAATTGAAAAAGTTTTGCATCAGGATCTTTCTTTTAAGATTTACATTTAATAAAGCCATAACTATACTACTGCCTCTTTCGTGTTGTCTACATATAAGTTTACATAACATTATTAGTAAATCTTTTACCTTCACTTGTGAAATCATTCTTTAGTCACTCCTTCCCTAATATTTCTCCTACTCTCTCAAAAATGAAAATGGATTGACCCTGGACAGCATTTATTTTACCCGGTTTCAACTGCCAGTCAGCTCCCTCTATATGATGTAAAACAAAAAGCCTTGCATCCATGGATACAAGGCTTATTCACGTTATGGTGTTTTAATAGGTTTCTTCTTCATGTCAGGAATTCTTACCTGGCCAAGTCCCAGCTCTTTTGCTTCCCGTTGCAAAGCTTTAAGCAAGCTGATGACGATTAATCCTAATATGATGGAAAATGGCAGTGCTGCTATGATCATGGTATTCTGCAACGCCTGCAGACCTCCGGAATACATTAAAACAAGAGCCGTTCCAGAAAGATAGATTCCCCATGTAATCTTGATTGGATTACTTGGGTTCTGTGATCCGTCCGATGTCATCATTCCCAGAACGTACGTACCCGAGTCCGCTGATGTTACAAAGAAGGTGATGATAATCACGATGGATAGAAGCGATGCTACCATTGGTATAGGATAGGTTCCTAATAGACCGAATAAAGATTCTGGCGGTGATAAGGAAGAAATCGAAAGCAGGCCTGTTAATTCGGTTGTGATAGCTGCTCCCCCAAATGTCGTAAACCAGATGAAACAAATAAGTGATGGCGCAAGAAGAACGTAGACAATAAACTCCCGGATTGTTCTTCCTTTGGATACCCGGGCAATAAACACCCCTACAAATGGAGCCCAGGCAATCCACCATGCCCAATAGAATATCGTCCATCCATTAATCCATCCACGAGCTTCTTCGTTCATTGGAGCAATACGGAAACTCATGTTTAGGAAGTTCTGGAAATAAGTACCGACTGTATCAACTAATAGATTTAAAATGAAAAGCGTCGGTCCAACTATAAATACGAATAAGAACAAAATGGCTGTGAGCCCCATATTGACATTACTCAAAATCTTAATCCCTTTCCCCAATCCAGTTGAGGCAGAGATGATAAACAGAACGGTTACAATCGCCACGATGATGGTCTGAACCCCTATGTTGGTTGGCACGCCGAACAGATAAGACAGTCCCCCGTTTATTTGCGAAGCCCCGAAGCCAAGTGTTGTCGCAACCCCTAAAATGGTGGCAATGACTGCAATGACATCAATCACTGTGCCGACAGCACCATCCGCATGCTTGCCGATCAGCGGGCGCAGCGTCTTACTGATTAAGCTTCTTTCCCCTTTTCTGAAGGTAAAATAAGCTAGAGCTAAAGCAATGGAACCATAAATTGCCCATGCATGGATTCCATAGTGAAAGAAGGTAAATCTCATCGCATCTTTCACACCCTGATTGGTTCCTGTTTCCCCTGTAGGTGAATTGATGGCAAAGTGGCTGATCGGCTCATAAGTACCATAAAAGAGTAATCCTACTCCAAGTCCTGCACTAAATAGCATAGCCACCCAGGTAGGTCGTGAAAACTCAGGGACATCATCCTGTTTCCCGAGCTTAATCCGGCCTATCGGGCTTACCAATAAGTATACACATACTCCAACGAACACAGTTACGATCGCTAGATAATACCAGCCAAAACTCTCTAAAATAAAGCTTTGAGCGCTGCTGGTTACGCTCTCCAAAAATTCCGGTACCATTACTCCCATGAGGAGGAGTCCTGTCATGATCGCTAATGATACATAAAAAACATTTGTAGCACTTTTCATATGTAATTAATAACTCCAATCTTTGTTGCATTTTTTTGGTGATTTAATGTAAAGCTAAAGGGGCTTACTCGGGATGGGGCACGTAGGAAATCAAAAACAATATTTTACTATATCGAATAACTATCATTCTCCCGCTTCCATTCATTCGTTTTTGGCACAGAACCTTTTAATTATATCCTTTTTCCTATACCCTCTTCAAAGTTCATATGAAAGTAATATCTAGCATTTAAAGCTTTTGAGATATAATAACTATGAAAAATACTTGCCTTAGGCCAAAATACTCTATAATAGTTCTATTTCCGCTAGTAGTGTTATAATTTTTCGACTCTTTTGTAAATATTGTAAATAAGAATTCAACCTTGTGTACTCTTATAAAAAAACACTCACAGGTATTTGATAATTCAAAACCTGTGAGTGTTCTACTATAAAATGGTTGAACATATGATTATTCCTTACCCATTAGCTTAGCAGAGAAATTTGTTCATCGGCTGCCTGCTTTATTAGGCAAGTACCTCGTTTTCTGCCTGGAAACTATTAAGCAACGTTCGCACTTCATCCGTTGACTGTGTCTCCATCAATTGATTTCTTAACTCACTTGCACCTCGGAATCCTTTTACATAGATTTTAAAGAATCGACGAAGAGCAATAAATGGTCTTGGTTCTTCTTCCGTTGAGTACTTGTCATAAAGATCAAGATGCAAACGGAGAAGATCCAGCAATTCCTCGCTGCTGTGTTCTTTCTTTTCTTTTTCAAATGCGAATGGATTATGGAAGATGCCTCGTCCGATCATGACGCCATCAACGCCGTATTTCTCAACCAGTTCCAATCCGGTTTGACGATCAGGAATATCTCCATTGATTGTCAATAGCGTGTCTGGTGCTACCTCATCACGAAGTTTTTTGATTTCGGGGATGAGTTCCCAGTGTGCGTCCACTTTACTCATTTCCTTTTTAGTACGAAGGTGGATAGACAGATTAACGATGTCCTGCTTCAACAAATGTGTAAGCCAGTCGCGCCATTCATCTACCTCTGTGTACCCAAGCCTGGTCTTCACGCTTACAGGCAGACCTCCCGCTTTGGCTGCTTGAATGAGTTCAGCTGCAACTTCCGGGCGGCGGATAAGACCTGAGCCTTTTCCGTTCCCTGCCACATTCGCTACAGGACAACCCATGTTAATATCAATGCCGCGGAACCCTTCTTTAGCCATTCCGATACTCATTTCACGGAAAAATTCGGGTTTATCTCCCCATATATGAGCCACAATCGGCTGTTCATCTTCTGTAAACGTCAAACGCCCGCGTACACTTTGGCGGCCATTCGGATGGCAGTAGCTTTCAGAGTTTGTAAACTCAGTAAAAAACACATCCGGGCGGGCTGCTTCACTTACGACATGACGAAAAACTACATCCGTCACATCTTCCATTGGTGCCAATATAAAGAACGGTCGTGGTAACTCACGCCAGAAATTATCTTTCATATCATCATTCATTCCTCTCATTATCAGGGCATCAAAAAAACTTGATGTCACTCCAATAGTAAAAAGCAAAGATGTCGCTCCTTCTTTGCTTCTTTTCTTTTACACTTATACCATGCTTCAGCACTTTTTATCAACTGTAAAAATTTTCGATCAATAATCCGGCAGTCATACCCATTGTAACCGAAACACCAAGGACCTCAGGCTGATGGGAATAAATCTATTCCAAGGCAAGAGATGTCAACTTCCTGTCACTTTTATTCGTGCTGATATAAGGTAAACAAAAAGACGGTAAGGACCATTCCTTCACCGTCTTTTTCAATACAAATACTTGTAAATATAAACTAAAAACTTATGAGTGCAACTAACTATTCGATATTAAATCCACCATGCATACCAGCATCTTCATGTCCAGGAACGCTGCAGAAAAATTTAAATTCGCCTGACTCGTTGGGGATAAACTTAATCTTTACCGTCTGGCCGGGATTTGCATTCATATGAATATATTCTGCCGCTCCTTCAGTGCCATGATCATCATCGCCATGTCCACCACTTGCTAAAGCTTTTTTCACTCCGAAAATTTTCTCGATAAAAGATGTATTTGTAGGATGATCTGGCATGTCATCCATATAAGTGATGTCCACATCTAATTTTTTCGCTGTTAGATCATGGAATACTTCACCTTCATTTTTTAGAATTAAAGTATATTCCTTTCCTTCTTCAAGCGTAATGGAAGAAGGTGTATATTCCATTTCCACGGCACTAACTTCAATGATGTTATTGTTATCGGATGGATTTTGTGTATTGTCATGTGATGTTTCATTTTCATGCGTGTGCTCTTCTCCTTCATGGTTCTCATTATTAGAGTGAGAATCATTTCCACTTGCACACCCTGCTAGTAAGCCTATTGCAAAAATAGTACTTCCAAATAATTTCATTTTATTCAATCCTATTCACCTCGACAAAAATAGTTTTTTTATACTACTTTAATCGTAACATAGATTTACCTTGGTTTCATGGAAACTCTGTTATTACTTATTTCCTGTGTATACAAAAAGAGTAGGATATCTTTAAGAATTCCCTTCTATTAAAAGATATATCCATGTGGAGCAAATCTCAAAAAAATAAACGGTAAATTTTTGAGAGCATGAGGAAGAGAAAGCTAATCGTAACAACAAAGAGAGCCAAGTCCTTTTAAAGGGCTCGGCTCTCTTGTCTTCACCAGTAATGCTGCTTTGAAGTAACTGTTTTATTGTTCCAGCTTTCTCTTTAGCCGGTCATATTCTTCTTCGGAAATTTCTCCTTTTGCTAAGCGGTCTTTTAGTACTTCTAATGACTTATTATTAGAAGAGGGCGGAGTGTGATGTGTATTTCGTTTTCTCATCATCATAAATACCATCACTAACACCAAAATAATCAGAATGCCCCAAAAACCAAATCCAAAAAACCCGCCGCCCATTCCTCCTCCATTCATCATAGTCAATCTACTCCTTTTTCTGTTTTATATAAACTGCTTTATTTTTATCCTTATACCCACATATGTATCTACCTATGCACTTAAAACACAGGTGATAGCCGTATCCTTTTACTGTATATATAGTAAAAATAGTACCCATTTAGCTTTATTGAACTATGGATATGGCACTTTATATCATTACTCCATTTCGAGTGAAATAAAGTGTCTATTACACTAAAAAATTTAGTAGCTTTTATTTAAATAAATAATTATAATAAAAAAAGTTAGAATTTAATTAATTGGAGGAACATCAGTGGAACAACTTTCAAAAACTTGGCAAATCATTTGGTTCCCTTATTCAGCGTATATTATGTATTTTCTAGGGGTGGGGTTGATTTCCGGAGGAATCGTTCATATGCCGCTGGAACCGGTACGATATTCAGTGATTTTAATTCTCGGTGCCATTTTGTTTGTAACAGCTTCGTTCATTAATGACATATATATTGAGAAAAAGAAATTGAACCTCAATCAAATTATCAGACTTCTGTTTTTCTCCTTGCTGCTGTCCTTAGGTGTTGGCATGGTAAGTGGTGGCATTCAGCATTTTGGTGATTTAGGTGGTTATGCCGTTATATTAATTCCCACAGGGATTGTTGTATCACTCCTGAGCTTCATTTTAAAAAACAATATTTCTTTAAACAAAAGTCAAATTTCTCTGGTTATTACAATGTTATTCTTACTAGTATCTCCCCTAGCTTTAGGATTAAATTGGTATGTTAATGAAAGTAATCCCCAACATCAAGAAGATGACCACGGGCACGGTCACTAAAATATGTGGAGTCAGGCTACTCAGCCTGGCTCTTTTTTCTGTTTGAAAATGGATCTTAGAAACGAAACCGCTGCAACCAGTCTATTAATAGGTTTATAAGTGTAAAGGAACGCCTTTTTTCCTTTCATTCCAGTTTCATAAAAGTTTAACAACTAACAAGTTGGGAATTCTTTAGATATGTATCTATATATTGCAGAGGCGGTGCTAACATGAATAAACAAGTTTCCAACACGGATATTGATGACCTGTTAAAACGGTTAGAAGATGATTATATTAAAGCTTTAGATTCAAATGAATGCAGTACGGTAGAAGGGTTTATACAGCAATTCCTGGATGATTCCTGGGAATACAATCAAAGCAACATTGATATGATCACTTCGGTGATGAGCCGTTATACTAAAGGTGAACTCAAAAAAACTACTTTTAGTGAATCCTTTAGTCGTATGGTGAACCACTTGCAGAAGAAGTTATCGAAACTTGATGCAGATAAAGAATACCCGTTAATTCATTCTGATCTTGGTGCATCCGTTCTAGTTTCTTTTGTAGACGGTTTAGTAATTCAATATTATATAGGAGTATATAGTGCAGGGGACTTAAAGAAACTTTCTTCTCAATTAAAACAAGTCGTCCTCAATGCTCTCAAAACACCTATTATGGATTAAGCATTATTACTTCTAATTCAACAAAATCGTTCCTGCTTGGAAACACAGATAGTAATCACACAAAAAACCTGGCCTTCTAATGGCCAGGTTTTCTGTTTCAGTTGGTGATTGAACTGCGCTTCCGATACAGGCGTTTAGGTACTTGCTTTTGCCTTTAATCTTGGAACTTGATATACCGCCTCCCAAATAACTCACCAATTTAAAGAATTAAAAACAAGCTAAATATTCTTCACATCCACTACTATTATCTTATTCTGACATTTATATTTTCCGTTTTACCGCCGGAACTGGAAACCACCGTAAGCCTTTCGTTGGCAGCAGTTGCCGGGCCTGCCCCTCTATAAACCCACTCACCGAGTGGATCTACGCTGGTTTTCCCTATCACTCGATTTTGGACCGGGTCACCAATATAAATGGTTATTTCCACCCCAGGACCAACAATAGTTGATGTTCCTTCCACGCGCCACTCCTCTTTACTTCTCCGGTAATCTGCACGGATCACGGAAACATTGTCAGGTACCGTTGTAATCGTGACGGTATCTTTGGCTGTTCCTCCTGGTCCTGTTGCACTGAGCTCCAAGGTAACTGGTTGAAATACTTTCGGATATATAAAAGAGGGTGTTACTGTATTTGCATCATTAAGAGTAACTGCCGGACCTGCCGTTTGTGTCCATGTATACTTTATGGCGTTCTGTGATCCGCTGCCATTGAGATTAACAACAGAACCCTGTTCAACTTCTTGATCAGCTCCTGCATCAGCCACTGGAGCTGGGGCCGAATTTAACACCGTTATAGTTACGGTACTTACCTTTGGACCGCCTTCACCAGTAACCGTCAATTGGAACACCAATTCCTCTACACCTTCTGTTTGAGGGGCAATAAATGATGGTGTTGCTGTGTCGATACCAGAAAGCTCAACTGAAATTCCTCCTATCTGCTGCCAGGAGTATGATTGAATCGGACCAGCTGAGTTGGTTCCATCCAGAGTCACAAGAGCACCGGACACGACCGTTTGAGAAACTCCAGCAAAGGCAGTGACTGGTATTGGCTTAAATGGTGCACCGGTTATTGAAACAGGTAGTGTAATGGTACCTCCATACGAAGAATTTAGCGTAACTTGGGATGGCGGATAATAGAGATCCGTCTTTACTAAGACTCCATCTGTTAGTTCACCAATGCCTATTGCCGTAACTATAGGTTTTACAGCTTTATCACTTGATTGGGCATTGATCGTTAATGTCTTATTATCAATATTATAGTCTGCTGTCGCTGTTATCTGATCGACCGGCTTAATTTTTTTGGTGCTGACAGGGGTATCTCCCGCATTTGTAACCGTTATTTCTGGAACTTCCCCACTGTAGGCTACTCGTGCAAAACATTGTCCATTTGCCCCTATCATGCGAACAGGGTCAATACCAACTCCAGAAACTTCAATCGATTGCTCCCCCTCCTCTGACGAAGCAAATACGTCTATCGTGCCCCCATCAGTTGACGTCCGGGAGTATATTGCCTTCTGTATATCCACACCGGCATTATCAGCAATTTTCCCTAAAAGTGTAAAATCTTTTATCTCAATACAATCCGGGTCTGGTGCAGCAGTTCCCGTTTCAGGTTCAACCTTCGTACAGGCGTTGGGAGAAAACGTTCCATTTGGACCAGCAGCGATACCAGGGCCCTCTACTCTAAAAACGTTTTGCGGCTGGCCTGTTTTTGCATCTATGAAAGGACTGCCAACGACAGGATGGAGAACATTTGGATCTCCGATATAACCTGGAGGAGCGGCCGGCTCAACTGCAGGATCCCATTTGAGGAATGGAGCAATCCGGCTGTTTAATGCTTCATGAAAGTCACCGCCGTTCATAGCGCCAATGTCTTCTGTATACCGGATTTCCCCTGAATTTTCAGGGTCTTTATCATCAGGATCAGCGACAATCCGGTCCACTCCATAAGGGTGGGTGATTGTATATTCTGCATTCGGCTTTAGCCCGAACATATAAAATCGCACACGGCCGAATACCAATTGGTCGCCGTCCTGCGGCACTTCATTCAGAAATGCTGCTTCAAACTGGAAGTTCCCAACAACCTTTTCACCTGTACCTGTTTCCATCTCGGCAGAAGCCCTTTGATAAAAGGATTCTGACGGGAAGTTAGAGGGGTATGAAATCGGTTTTGTTACATCAGGGATATCACCTGCTGCAAAACCGCAATATGGATCATCCTTATCTAAACAAAGTTGTAACCTTACTCCGTGTTCATCTTTATACCACACCGGAAAACCGTTGTCTCCACTGACAGGCCCGACCTTGGTGAGTTTTGATACTGCCTCGGTTCTGTCAGCAGATACAAGGAACAACCCTGAGCTCAATGCAAGCAACACACACAATCCAATTTTTAAGAGACGTTTCAAGGTTACCCCGTGCTTTACACTATACTTCACTATTACTACCTCCCCCGGTAGAAATTCACCAGTAATCAATCTTTATTTTTTGTCTTTTTCTTTTTGTCTTTCTCTTTTTTTACTTTTATGGAATTACTGAATTGTGATTCATTGCCATATCGATCAATCGCAGTGACACTGAATTCAACCGAATTACTATCTGGGAAGGTTGGTACGATAAAAAAGGCATCCTTTATTAATTCTTTATTTATCTTAAGAAAACGCTGTTCGAGATCCCGTTTTTGATAAATGTTAAAGCCAGCGATGTTATTACTTTCAGGCAATTCCCAAGTGATTGTTTTTCTGTCAGGACTGAACTTTACGTGCTTAGGTTTGCTTGGAAGCCGGTCTGGCAGCGGGCGAAGCTTTGTTTCCGGCTGGCCATGAATTCTGAATATACCCCATAGGCCTCCTTCAAGATACCTTCTAAGCTTCATCTCCCTGTATAGGTAATCCCCGGCAAAATTCATTAAATTGTCATTTTGTACAGGCATGATATCCAAAGTCTCCCCGGGTGTCAACGATCCTTGACTGGAGACCAACTTGGAAGTTGGATCAGTCCATTGATAATGCCAGCGGTGACTGTGAAGGGTGAATACACTGCCCCTTGATCGATCAGCCGTCTGCATTACCCTAAATCTGATTGGATCACCTATATAGGCTTCAGGAATCGGTGTAGAAGGATCACCATGAATAACTGAGCTGAAGACCAAAGACTTATCTTTATTCTGGGCCAAGCGATGTCTAAATGGTTCAGATCGATAATTTATTCCTTTTTCCCCGCGGTCCTCTAAATCCCCGCTTTCACCGGTATTGGGATCTGCTTCCCCTGGTGTAGGAGGAGTTCCATCTTTCCCAATTGTGTAGAGACCATCAGAGAACATAAGGACTTGCTCCCTAAAGTCAGGCTGTTTTGGAACGATTATATCCGCGCGTGCTCCAGACCGCAGACTTTCACCAGTCGCAGGATCACGATATTGAGCCCCTTTAGGTTCTATAATGAGAGCACCATAACCTCCGTGCAAACGGTGACTGCGGATATCGCCATAATCATAAAGTATCGTGCCGCCATATTCCTTGTCAGCATACCAGGTGTATTGTATTGTCTCTCCAGGACCTATTGTTTGGTCATGGTTATAGCCAACGGTTGCACCATCAGAACCCTGCACATCATATTGAAGCATTTGGGGATGGAGGGATACACGGTTGGAGAAGTTCCATGTAACCTGTTTTGCCATAAGCAGGTCAGGGTCATTTTTGTTCTCTGGTGGATCCAATGGCAGACCATTTCGCAGTGTAACCTGAATGCAATCGCCTGAGTTAGCCCGAATGACGAGAGGTTCCGTCGGCTTTGTGTCGTGTTTAATCGCTTCTACATCTTCCGTTAAGGCGAACATCATGCCAAATGGGTCATGATCGCCCCATTCGTTATACTCTATTTCCTTTAAAAATGCAGTAACATCAAACTTTTTGACCGGTGCTTCTTTCGGGCAGAGACTTCCGGGATTATCGGCCTTTTTTGGTCGTTTTCCTTCTTTTTTCATCTTATTCATTTTTACTTTATCAACTTTTTCTTTCAAATTCTCACGGTCAGGGAGTTTAATCAGATTCTCTTTCTCCTCGCCCCAAACCCTGACGAATCCCCATAAACCGCTCCACAAGTCTTCTATTGGTTGGGAAGACCAAAGGTAATCACGTTGTTTGACTCCCACTGGATTCGGCTGAATATCCATTGTATATTGCTCTGAGGTGCCGATTGTTTGGGTAGAAGTAAGTTCTGTATTCGAATTATCCGGTTCTCTTTTCCAATTCAAACCATGCAAATTAAAGTTGTGCTGCGTCTCATGGGCACCTTGTATCAAACGAATCTTTACAGGATCGCCTGGGTAGGTGTCAATGATTGGTGTTTGAGGGTCTCCATGGACCCACGAACTAAATACATACGCGGGATCGTGACTGCTTCTTCTAAAAAAGGGTGCATTGGAATAATTGACTGCTGAATATCCATGGGCATGAATTGGATTGGAAGGATCGGCTTCCAACGGGAGCATTGAGCCGTTTATATCCCAAAGTCTTACAAAATCATGGTAAATGAGAACCTGTTCACGGAAATCGGGCTGATCAGGGGTAACAATAATGGCTTCGGTCCCAGAATTAACTTCTTTACCGGTATTCGGATCAAGCCATTTAGATCCTGGCGGTTCAACAATCAAAGCACCAAATGTTCCATGGAAACCTTTTTCCCCCGCAGACATATGGTCATGGAACAGTATATTTCCTTCTTCATTGGCATACCAGCGATAGCGAATCTTTTCTCCTGGCCGTACCCCCTGATTGTAGTTCCATCCTACTGTGGTTCCATCAGACCCAAGTGGATCAAACGCCGCAAAATGAATATGCATAGATAATGAGTTAGGTTCCTCTGCCTCATAAAGGTGGTTATCCAGGGTTACTTCTACACAATCTCCAAGATTTGCACGTATAACAAGTGGACGCGGCCTCATTTCACCGCTTAGTATCCTTTCTTCATTCTCTTTTAAAACGAACATGCGTCCTTCAGCGTCATAATCGCCAGCATTGTTATAAACGATCTTAGTTTCAATCCCTGAGACCTCATATGTTCTGAGAGGGGCATCTCTAGGACATCGATCAACATTCGGCGCCCCCGGCTTAAGGCTCTTAAACACAGCTTTTTCTTCATCAGTAGGTGGACGCAGCTCAGGGTCGGGCGATGTAGGCGGACGTTGACCAACCTCTCCTGGAATATAAGCAGGGAAGCCTGGGTTCTCTTCATTTGCAAGAGGCGGTGACTCTTTGTCCTTCAAAGGAAGCAGTTCCGGTTGAAGCGTGTCAAATACCCTCATTATCCCCCACATCCCCTCTATATAATGAGGGAAGAGGTGACAATGCCATAAGTAGTCACCGGCAGCACCTTTACCATCCAGTACATAACCTGCTCCGAATTTGATTTTTACTGTCTGAGCATCTCCAATATTCACCGTCTCGGAATCAACTGTCTCTGTTTTTCTAGTGTCACTTTTCCATCGATGCCCATGTAAATGGAAGACATGGTTTTCCTCCCCGCCCGACCCAATGATTTTAAATTGTACGGGATCTCCTACATACGCAGGTGTAATAGGAGTTGCAGGATCTCCGAAAATCCAGGAAGAGTAAAACATGGTCGTGTCCTCTCCATCTTCTGTAAGAGCATTTTTAACCCGTTCATCAAGAGGTTCAGCCCTTAGGTTTACTCCATATAGTTCTTTTACACCCTTCTCATCTTCTTGGTCCTGTTCTATTTCTCCTTCACCGGGTAGACTATCCTCTTGTTTCTGAGGTTTGCCTGGTACTACCGAAATTCCATCATGAAAAAACAGAGCAAATTCTCGGTAGTCAGGCTCACTAGGGTGTTCAATAACTGCATAAAGCCCGCTTTTTAACTCTTCTCCTGTTTCCGGGTCGGTCCAAATCGCTCCCTCAGGCTCCACTATCAATGCCCCGAACAGCCCGTTACCCAAGGTACCCTTCCCGCCTGAAGGATCTGTGAAATAAGTATAATCCCCTCCATTAGAAAAATAGAAAGTCCCTTCTTCCGAAGCATTCCAAATGTATTCCACTTCGTTCCCAGGCTCTGCCGTAGAATCAGGATTATACCCAACAGCAGTTCCATCTGAATTTTTCACGTTATAATCAACACCCTGTATTTGAATGGAAGCATTCTCTCTAAGCTCGTTTGTGAATGTCACACTGATGCAGTCACCTTTGTTAGCCCTTATGGTTAAAGGCTGAATTTCTTTTACCGGTTTCCCAGGGCTTCTTTCTACTGCTTGTTTAATACTTTCTACATCTTCCTTGAGAGCATATAGTTTCCCGTTTGGATCATGATCTCCAAAATTGTTATAAACAATATCAACTTCAAAAGCTGCAATATTAAAATGCCTTGTCGGAGTTCCTTCATTGCAAACTGACTCACCTTTTTGAATATTGGCTTTAACCGGTTTAGACACAGTAGCTTTTACTTGGGTTGGAAGAACTGCGTCCACTTGAGATAGCTTTTCTGTATCTGCTTCTACCTCCATCTCTTTAGCCGGTCCTTCTGAATCTGTTGCTTTTTGAGAGGGTAATTGAACAACGAGCACCACGGCGGCAATTATTAATGCCACCAAAGACACAAAGCTTATTAGCAGCGTAGAAATTGAAATTCTTTTTTTCAAGTTTTCCCACTTCCTCTGCGTCATTTTTTATCCGGCTTAATCAATTCTTTTTAATTTAATATCCGGAATATTTAGAGTCAGGCGGTCTAACTTTCTTTAAACAGAGAGGATATTTACAATTACACATTCTGACGTCCTCAGATCTTAGACAAGAAGGGGCTTTATATTCAGCTGCTCCGGTTAAAACCAAACATCCGAGCATTCTCACCCTCTTCACTAAATTGTGACGGTAAGTACCCATGCATTAGTAAAAAGAAAAGAAGCCAAGTAGGTCAGTGAAGAATCTAGTGTCATAAAGCGAATGCTTAGTGCATAAAATAATTTGTAAATATTTTACAATTAAAGCGATTACGAATTTGCTGGGTATATTGACGAAAGGCTGGTGTATAAGCAGGGACTCCCTTTTCGTAAGAAAGGGCAGGGAAATGAGAGGAAGAGCCATAATTTTCAAAAAGCTGCTGACTTGCTGACATAGTAGTAATATTAGGTGGAAAGGCATCTCCTCCTCAGAAAGAAACGGAATGAAAGCAATGTCTTCCTGAGGGCCCATCAGCCTGTTAGATGGAGGGTTAATATTGTCATAATAAAAATTTGTATCTGCTTGGGGGACTCGACCTTTTTGTTTCATCTGGTCGAATTGAACGGCTGTGAACCTAGCCGCAAATATAGAAAGCCGGAGGTTCATCTTGGGGGATTATTGCTGCATTTACTGTATTTCTTTAAATTGTGGATTTACAGGTTTTGAAATTTCTGCCTAATAATCTTTCTTTAATCCATAAAAATAGGAGTACCACTGTTTTCTGTATTAAATGTCTTCATTTGTTCAGTGTGTCACCGGAAATTAAAGTACTGTAAATAATGCCCTTCACTTCAGACAATTGTTTTTTGAAGACACATGAAGGCATATTACTTGCAGTTACGATACCTTACCCCCTATATTTACAAAACTCTCGTCTGTTTATGAATTAATTGCATTCACTTATTTAACCGTCTAATCCAAAACTTTGCTCACACTCCTTTTAGACTACTTTGTAATAGTTAATTTCTATTCATACTCCATTTTGAAAATGCCCTTTTTCCTGTGAAATTTTCCAGCATACTAAGATGCTTTCAAATCCATGAAAAAAATGGCAAAGCTGTTAACCAGCATTGCCACTTTCACCTAATAATTCATTTCCATTTTATCCGAGTTATGCAAAAATGTTGATTAGATACTCAAGGGCCCTCAATCATACTCTGGTTCATCTACTTTTGTTATTTCTATTCTTTAGATTGCTTACCTTCCCGTTTATCATCTTCTTTATTATTCTTGTACTTAATCCTGCTGATTTCCCCTGTAACAGCGTCAACTCTGACCTCTGTTTCACCTGAATCAGTTTGCAATTTAAATTTATATTCAATTTTTCCATGTTCAAATTCTTTTTCAACCTTTATTACGGTTCCTTGGATTTCCCTCAAAGCCAAGGTTTCTGCTTCTTTCACGGTAATCTCACTGGCACCTCCAGTCTTCATTCCACTACTGTAGTGACCCTCATTTTTGTAAAATGTTTTCTTATGCTCCTCATCCAGTTCAATCTCCAGGTGTTCAAATTTTCTTTCGTTATCACTTAACTCTTTTACGAATGTTTCATTTGATTGTGTTTTCTTTTGAGACACAGAATCGACTATCATGCTATTTCCCGCTGTAAAGGCAACAATACCTCCAAGCAAAATAAACGTTAAGATGACTAATAAAACTGCCTTTTTCATCACATTGATTCCCCTCCCCCGTCTAACCATTTCAGATTTGTTTCATTAGGAGCAACCTAGAAATCTAAATAGTGACTGTAAAATTTGACAAACTAGCTTTAAGAAAGATAAATCAATATCAATCAACATGTCTTAATGATCATCTGCAACCAATTCTCTGGTCAATTCCTTAACTTCTTATAAAGTACTTCCTAAAGATCTCCCTTACATTCAAGGTAAAAACCAGCAATAAAATCAAAATAGTGATACCAATATTCTGGACCATAGCTATCTTTCAACCGATATGGAATTCTTGGCTTCTAACAAACATATTCCATAGTTATTCATCCCCTTTTCAGCAAAGAACTTAGGTCCATGAAACTTTTCTCGCCTTTAAAGCCATATTTAAGCCTGAAGTATCTGCAATGATTCTATAAGAAATTTCTCCACATGAAATAAACACTTTATTCAATCTTATGACTTCCAGGGTCGTACCACTGGATTAGCTTTGCAGTCTATTATGTTTTCCGGTTATTTCCACTTAAAAAACTTCCCCAAAAAACATTCAGTAATAGTGAATCCAAATGAATTTCCTTAGGCTGTTCTCTAGTCAAATCTTATTTACTTAATGATCATTTGTGATAGAGAAATAGCGGAGAACATAGTTTGCCAGAATACCATAACTAACAAACTCCTAAAAAAGATGGATCGCAGGCGGATCAATTGCCGGCTTTACGTTCCCATTATGGGACAACTGCCCCTACTTCCATGGGAGACGAAAGGGCAGTAGACTCAAAAAGGGAATTCTTGTGTCTAACTTCGAATAGCCGCTTCCAAGGGGGAAGCGGCTACATTTATATGATGGGGCCAAATGCCACGATCAATAATCCTTTATATGTCTCCATCTTGCTTATAGACTGCATATACACACTCCTATCGTGAAGAGCATGTACCCAAGCTAGCACTTTGCCGGAATATCTCCCTGTATGATTTATAATTATTTATTACATAGAACATTTAACCGCTCTGCTCTATTCAGGTTGATTGTCAAATTCACCTTCTAACTCGAATGGTGAGTAAATGCTGTCATATTTCACTACAGTTACCATGCCATTGTTTGCATGAACCAGGTCATGACAGTGCAGCAGCCAATGTCCCGGGTTATCTGCTTTAAAGATGATTTCATAGCTTTCACCCGGCTTCACATTGATCAAATCCTTTACCAGTGGCTTATCCAGTTTTTCACCGTTTTTTGAAACCACTTGAAAATGGTGGCCATGGAGATGCATAGGATGGTCCAGCATGCTGTCATTTGTCAGATTCACTTTCACAACGTCCCCTTCATTGACCTTAATGTTTTCTGTATCTGGAAACGTCTCATCGTTGATGGTAAACTTCATTCCGCCCTGCATCATTCCCATACTGACTCCTAAGTCCATGTTATATTCCAGATCAGGTGTAACGTCCTTATCGAATAATTCTTTCATCTCACCATATTGTGAAAAGGATAATACGCTTGAATCTGGTTTCTCAGCGGTAAGTCCTTCTCGGTTCCCAGAAACATATACTGGTATTGTCAACTTGCCATTGTCTCCTGTTTCTTCTATTGTCCATGAAGAGTTTCCTGATTCAAATTCCACATCAATTCTTTCTCCTGGAGCTATTTCGAGCAGTTGATTCGTTTCTGCTCCCTCCTTCACTTCATTCCCATCATTCGCCACCATTTTATATGTCTGACCATTAAATGCCAGAGTTCTTTTCGCATACCCTGCATTGATCAGCCTCAACCTTACCCTTTCACCTTCTCGTACTTCTAGTGGCGTTACAGCACTCCCGGACTTCCCGTTCATGGATAAGGTGCTATACATCATATTGGTATCCATATCACCTTCACCCATATCGCCGTTCATCATGCCCCCCATCATATTACCCATATTTCCCATCATGCCTTCACCGTCAGAGCCATCAAGAGCCCACTCATCAAAAATCAGCACTTTGTCTGTATCGTATGTCTTCTCTGTATCTTCAACGATAAAAGCACCATACAATCCCTTATCCACCTGGTTGGAGCTTTGTTGATGTGAATGATACCAATAGGTTCCCTCTTCTTTCGCTTGGAATTCATACGTAAAACTTTCCCCTGGCTGAACAGCATTTTGCGTGATACCGGCTACACCATCCATTGGATTTGGCAGTATCACACCATGCCAATGAATAGTAACGGGTTCAGAAAGGTGATTTTCAAGCTTCACCTTTAAATAATCTCCTTTTTTTACCCTGATTTCTTCACCAGGGACTGTGCCGTTATAAGTCCACGCCTTTATCGTTCTGTTTGCGGAAATTTCCCAGTCTTCCTCGGTTGCAGAGATTGTGAATTCTTTTTGTTTTTCCACCTTTTCGGTATTTGATAATTCCGTAATACTTGTGTCCCCTTGTTTTCGTTCATCATCACTGCAAGCGGAAAGTACCAGGACAGTGAGTATGAAAACAATGAATTTTTTCATCATTTAATCCATCCTTTCTATTTCTAAATACCCCCACCCCTAAGAAAGAAGCCAAAAAAATACTCCTTCGGGAAGGTTAACTTACCAAAGGAGTATACCCACCAAATATGAAAAAAGTTTGCACTTAATAAATTAATGAGAAATCACCTTGATTATTACATATTAAACATCCATTTTTTCAACCATTCAGGAAACTAAATGTGTTCTATAGCTCTTCAGCCTTCCAGAAAAAATCGCTAAAGACCTCGGCAAAAGCCCTAGTAGAGTTTCTCAGCTCCTCCATGGTATTGTCGATACCGCCAAACTCCAGCAGCATCGCTCTATCGGTTATATCTTGATTGTAAACACCGTTGCCGTCATCCTTACCTTTTATGAATACTCCTCTGCTTATACCAGGATATTTCGCTTCAAGCTCTTGATGAAGTTTCGTCGCAAAATGAAGGTTTGCTTCATAGTTTTTGTTTTCTTTTCCAACTATGAAAAATAACCTTGCGAAAGATTCCCCCCCAATCGTTATCGTGGTGATCTTCTTAGGCTGTGAATCTCTATGGATATCTATCAAGTATTTAATCTCTTTTCCATTTGTCATCACTTCCTGCACATGTTCCCTTGATAAAATATAAGAATGCTTGTAATTCCAATTACGGCTATTCAGCTCCTGTGTGATGTTTAAAGTATTATGCTGGACTCCAATCCCCTTGTTATTCAGCTCTTCTTTTAGCATGCTGCCGACTGAAATTACATTGTGTTTCGGATTCGTGCTTGCCGCATCGTTCTGACCCTCACCCATTAACGGTTTAAATGACTCCCAGCTATGAGAATGATAGATGAACACTGAGGCCTCCTCAACACTCTCATTACCGGAATTTTCATTTCCATGCTCAGCAACATCTTCCTGCTCTAAAAGTGCTTCGATTGGAGGCGGTGACTCAATAGGAAGTGTGGTGAGATCTGTACCTAGTCCAGCAACCGCAATTTCTGTATTAAAAAATGAAAAACCCGGTATTTCTTTCCCTAATAGACTGCTTAAATCATTGTGTTTTATCTCAGTCAAAATATTGAAGGCAGCACTTAAATAGGTATCGGTCGCTTCTCCATCATCTATATAGAATTCTGACTTGAAATGGGGGATTTCAAACGCCAGCAAATCCATCAATAAATGATGGGGAATCGTGTTACCCGGATTCTTCAACACGGAAAAGTACATAGAATGTTTTAGGTTTGTCGAAGATATAAGAAAGACAATGCTAAATAGCAATGCTAGCACTAATAGGTAGATTGCAAATATATTTCCACTCCTAATTATCGACCAAATGGAATTGCGATTTTTCATCATGAGTATAACCTCTCTTTCTCAATTACTATTATGAATATGAAAGAGAAGTCCCTGATAGAATGACGCATTGAAAATAAGAGTTTTGCAATAGTAGAAAAGTTCGCTGCAGATAAACAAAAACGGTTATAACGGTGTATTCCACCGATGATATAGCCCTAATGCTATAGCTGCTGATGTGTTTCTTATCAGATTATAAAGTGTAAATTCTAAAAAATGTGCGTCCTTTTTACCATGCCACCTTTTGAAACATTGCATAAAATAAAAAGCAGTTCAACCAGGGGCACTATCTAATCGTCCGCCTATGAACTGCTTTTTTATATCAGTTATATTATTATTATGATAGAAAATATACTAATATTACTGCACCCTAATAACATATGGGAATACAAAAACCTCACCATCAAACTTAAATTCTGCCCACAATTTATAAAGTCCTGGTTCCTCAAAGGTTGTCGCAAAGACAGGTTCCTTCCCTTCTAAAGGATGAACATGAAGATACTCTTGAGCATTTGAATCTACTATTACCACATGCCCTAATGCACCAAGGTATTGTTCGGAAACTTCTCCATTTAAGTCAAAGTTCAATTGTACCTCTTTTCCTGCCTTGAAAGAACTTGGGGTTAATGTGACTTGATGTCCGCTGTTGTTGATTGTAAAGTCGTCACTCTCTGTCAGTTTTGGTTGATGGTGCTCCCCATTTTGTTGACCAACTTTAAAAGGAATGGGTTCTACATGGTATTTTTTATTGATTGGTTTAAAATCAACAAACGCCTTGTAGCTTCCCTCAGTTAAATCATGGTCTGCCTCAAACATGCCTTCTGAAATTCTTTGGGGATGTAAGTGTCTGTATGTTTCCATGTCAGAACCGACAATGATTAAATGAAGTAATTTTTCATGGTTGATTTCTAATTCATTTACAGGTCTGCCGTCATTATCTTTTAAAGAAATGGTAATCGTATCACCTTCTGATTTTATATCAACATTGACTTCACTTTCATGCAAGCCTTCTCCATGCACTTCATCTGAGGCCGTTTCAGTTGATGCTTCTCCATGGTCACCATGTTCTTCAGATGTTGTATCTTTTTCATGATTTTCGTTATGTTCATTGGAAGCTTCATTATCCGGTTGGAATACCTGTGAATAGAGTGTATATCCCCCAACTACCAATAGCAGATATACAATTGCAGATACAGCCCACTTCTTCATCTTTCTCCACTCCTATAATTTTTCTCTTTGCAAACGAAGTGTTATAAGTATAATCGAAACCGCACAAAAGAGCCATAACTGCTTTGTAAGTCATGGAGGTTTTTTTTCAAAATAAAAGTTAAAAGAGCTGCACCTCCAAGGAAAAGCTGATCAGATGCCTAAAGAAAATGTATCTAAATAGACACATTTCTCACTTTATGGCCAGTCTTTTTCGGTAGTAACCCTGCGTATTACAGATACTCCTTGCTGTCGCCTTCACTAGCAGCCAGGAGATTGCCACCCAGATAATTAATGGTAACCATACCTCATTAACTACGAAACGTTTAACCTAATTTTTAATATCGTAGCCTTGATCATCGATCGTTTCTCTGATCTTGTCAACGGTTACGTCGGAGGGATGGAATTCAACTTCCACATTACCTGGTTCCAAATGTACTTTTACATTGTGAACTCCGTTTAAATTCCCGACACTTCCTTCAATCGCTTTTACACAATGACCGCATGACATACCATCTACTTGCAGCAAAACCTTTTCCATTTTATCCTCTCCTTATAATTTATTTCTTCATAAGTTTTTGAATGGAAACCAGCACTTCATCGAATACTTCAACATCTCCCGCCTGAATCCTTTCCAGTACACAGGTTTTCATATGACCTTCAAGTAAAATTTTTGCTACACTGTTAAGAGCCGATTGCGTTGCCGATATTTGTGAAATAACATCATCACAATAGGTATCCCTTTCAATGAGCCCTTTAATTCCTCTTATTTGCCCTTCTATCCGATTCAACCTTACAACCAGATTACTTTTCACTTTATCTGAATGGTGGCTTTTTCGATCTTCATCCGTTGCACAACAACTATCCGCTTTACTATTCTCGGGATTTACTGACATGTTGTGCCTCCTCTCAAACGATTTTTACGGTATTACATATCGCCTCACATAATCGATTGCTTGATTTCATCAAAGCCGATTCTCTTTAGAAACTTTGCAACTCCTTCTCGTTTTCTGCCCAATTCCTGATATTTAGCAAGAAACCTGTCTATATAGAGGTAAAGTTCTTCTGGCTCCAAGTTTTCGAAAAGCAAGGTGCCGGTTTCAGCGTCCTTTCCTTTTGATTTTCCTCCTACATAAAGATTGTACTTATCCTTGATTTTCATAATGCCGATATCATTGACCAGTGGCTCACCGCAGCCAACCGGGCAGCCTGTGTACGCCATTTTCACAGTAAAAGGTACTTCCTTACCAGCATTCCGCTCATTGACTTCTTTTGCGACGGGCATACCTTCTGCCAATTCTCCTTTACAGAAGTTACATGTTCGCAGGCTTTTTACTACGTTTCCTACTGGATAACACCGCAGTCCTGCTTCTTCAAATTCTTTGATTGCCTCTTCTGCATCATCTTTGGGTATTTCCACATATAATTGTTGAAACGTCGTTAATTCCAGTTCTACATCTTCAATACGATTTGCTATAATCATCAGCTGTTTACTTGTCAATTTAGCGCCGAACCCAATTCCCCCGTTCACCGCTACTTTTATTTTCTCAACCGGCAAAAATAACTCACCCTCTCCTCACTAAGATGTTTTCTCTAGCAACTCTTCATGACAGTGACAAGAAACTTCATGGTCCATTCCCAATGGTTCTAATCGCGGAACGACTTCATGGCATTTTGCTTCTTGGTGAGGGCACCGATGTACAAAAGGACAGCCTTTCATTTCTTGGGTCGCATCTACTTCTCCATCGAGGATAATTTGGTTCCGGTGCTCTATAAAGTAATTCAAATCTTTTACGACAGAAACCAGGGCCTTTGTGTATGGATGAGAAGGAGATTGAATGATTTTTTTAGTGGGGCCGATCTCTACCACCTTCCCTTGGTACATAACGGCAATCCTGTCACACATGTAACTGGCAGTCGTTAAATCATGTGTAATGAACATAATCGTCAAGCCCATCTTCTTTCTCAAGTCCAATAGTAAATTTAAAATCCCTGCTCTAACAGATACATCGAGCATGGAAGTCGGTTCATCCGCTGCAATGAATGTCGGTTTCAGAATGACTGCCCTGGCAATCGCGATCCGCTGTCTTTGACCTCCACTTAATTGGTGGGGATAGCGATACATAAAATCTTCTGCAGGCTTTAATTCAATCGACTCTATTGCCTCTTTTACTTTCTCTACCTTCTCCGAATAGGAAAGATGCTTTTCATGGGCATTTATCGGTTCCATTAATATATCAAGGATTCGCATGCCGGGATTTAAGGTATCATAGGGATCCTGAAAGATCATTTGCATTTTTTTTCTGATTTTGTTCGTTTCACTCTCATTTAAATTACATAGATTTTCGCCATCGAATTCAATCTCTCCTGAACTTTCCTTCATTAATCTCATGATCATTCTGGCTGTAGTGGTTTTTCCGCAGCCGCTTTCACCTATAATACCCAGTATCTCTCCACGTTTGATATCCAGGTTGATGTTATTGACAGCATACACTTCTTTCCTTCTCCGCTTAAATATCGGACCGGTTTTTTTAATGAATGTCTTTTGTAAATTTTTAATGCTGAATAATACGGAATTATCCACTCTTACTCTCCTCCTCTTCCAGAAAGCAGGCCGTATAATGACCTTTTTTAACTTCTTTTAGTTCAGGAGTTTCTGTTTTGCATCGTTCCATTGCATATGGGCACCTTGTTTCGAATCGGCATCCTTTTGGCGGCGTCACCAGGTTAGGGACACTGCCGGGAATGGAAATTACCTCCTTGTCAGGATTTGCGAGGTCTGGAGTGGCTTTCAGTAATGCTGAAGAATAGGGATGCCTGGGATCCTTTAGTATCTCCTCAGTCGAAGCCCACTCTACTATTTTCCCTGCATACATTATAACGATTCTGTCGCAAATTGCTGTCACCATAGGAAGATCATGTGAGATGAGTATAACGGAAAGGTCCAATTTCCTTTGCAGGTCCTTTATCAGGGCTATGACTTGAGCCTGTGTCAAGACATCCAGGCCAGTTGTTGATTCATCGGAGATTACCAATTTAGGATTGCAGGCAAGGGCCATCGCTATTGCCACCCGCTGCTTCATTCCACCGCTGAACTCATGAGGATAACTCTTCCATCTTTCTCCATCTATCCCAACCAGTTCTAATAATTTTTTCACCCGGGTTTCCGCTTCTTTTTTACTTACATCTTCATGAAGAAATATTGCTTCCATTATTTGTTCACCAACGGTATAGACCGGATTAAGTGCATTCATTGCACTCTGCGGAATCACAGAAAGCTCCTTCCACCTTAAATCCGTAAGTTCAGAGTCTGAAAGTTTCATAATATCTTTTCCATTCAATTGGACTTCCCCAGAAACCACTTTTCCCGGATACTCTATCAAGCGGAGAATCGACTGAGCTACAGTCGTTTTCCCGCAGCCCGATTCTCCAATGATACCCAGCATCTCTCCTTTATTCACCGAGAAAGAAACGTTTTCCACTGCTTTTGCTACTCCTTTTTCTGTCTTGAAGTAGGTTGACAGATTCTCAACTGATAATAAGGTATTCATTGATTTACCGCTCCTTCCTTAAACGGGGATTCAGGATCTCTTCCAGTGAATACCCCGTAAATGCAAACCCGATGACAAGCGTGGTGATCAGCAATCCAGGAGGGAGTATCCACCATAACCAGGCATCTGATAAGAACGCCCCTCTTGCTTGGGCATAATACAATATCGTACCCCAGCTTTTGGCAAAGGGGTCACCTAACCCTAAAAAGCTCAAGGAAGCTTCTATTAATATAGAATGGCTTGCTGCAAGGACAAACTGTGATAAAGCGATAGGAATGACTCCGGGTAAAATATGTTTTGTCAGGACTACACGGATACTGGTACCTATAGACTTTGCTGCTTCTACATATCCTTTTGTTTTTAATGTTAAGACCTGGGACCTTATTACTCTGGCAGGACTGGCCCAAGAGATCAAGCTGATGACAAGAATGATATTCCAAAAGCTCGGCCCTATGAATGCGGCTAATAAAATCATCAGCGGCAGGAACGGTATCACGAGGATCAAATCAACGAATCTCATTAATAGGGAATCTATTTTCCCGCCATAATATCCTGCAATGACTCCTACAAGGCATCCAATGACAATAGAGATCAATGCTGCTACAACACCTATTAATAAGGAAACCCTGGTCCCATATATTAATTCACTGAATATATCCTGACCGACATCATTGGTACCGAGCAGGAAATCACTATTTGGTTTTATAAAGGGTCCTCCAACCCTGACGCTTGGGTCGTAGGGGGCAATGACAGGTGCAAAAACGGCAATAAGCAGGAACATTAATAATATTCCTATACCTAACATTCCTAGATTGTTTGAAGTGAGGGTCGACCAGTAATATTTCAATTTTTGTTTATCCATTGTTCTTCCCCACTTTCGGATCCAGTAGAGGATATATCAAGTCTGCAAACAAGTTTGCCAGGACCACACTGAAGGTAATGATCAAGAAAGTCGCCTGAATCAAAGGATAGTCTCTGCTCAGTACAGATTCGAACATCAATCTGCCTACGCCAGGGTAAGCAAACACCGTTTCGATGACAGTAGCTCCGCCCAGCATGAACCCTAAGCTAAGCATAAAGACGGTCGCAACAGGCAATAACGCATTTCTCATTGCATGTTTATACTTTATGACCTTTTCTTTTACCCCTTTTGCTTTAGCCATCATGATATAATCTTCACCTAATACATTTAACATAGAGTAGCGCATGATCATAAAAGTGCTGGTTACCGAAATTAATACCAAAGTAGTCAATGGCAATGCTAAATGTTTCATGATATCTACAAAACGATCAAATCCTGAGAGATTTGACCAGGCGCTTTCCGCCCCGAATACAGGGAACAAACCGAGTTGTGCAGAAAAGATTGAAACCAAAATCATACCTACCCAGAAGGATGGCATGGCACTAAGGAACATAAAGACTGTAAGCAGATTTGCATCGGTCTTGGTACCCCGCCTCCATGCCGATATGGCTCCAAACATAACTCCTATGAACGTTGATATGACCAATCCAAGTCCAGTAAGCAGCAGAGTCCATGGCAGCCTTTCCATCAAAAGTTCTGAAATCGGCCTTTTTTGCTGATAAGAAAAACCAAAGTTTCCAGTAGCAATATTCTTGATATACGTTCCATATTGAACAATAAGCGGATCGTTCAACCCGTGTTCATCCAATATTGCTTCTTTTTCACTGCTTGACATAAACCCCACATCCTCACCCGCAAGGAAAACCAATGGGTTACCTGGCATTAGACGAGGAAGAAGAAAATTGAGAGTAAGCATTAAGATAATGACAACAGCATATTGAACAAACTTCCCAGCTATGAACTTTCCCATCTTCACACCTCCACTATGAGATTAAATCGAAAGAGGTCTGATTAAAGCAGGGAATCAGACCTCCCTTTTTACTTAAAAGTCAAAATCATCTTTCGGCTTGCCTCTCCCTTTTCGTTTGATGAAGAATATTCCTGCAATCACCAGGATAATAAATCCTCCAAGGATGAGCAGAGTATTATTGGATCCACCTGAAGAAGTCGTTTCGCTTGCAACACCCTCAGAAGCTGTTTCTTTTTGTTCAGAGGTTTTGATTTCCGATTTTTCACCGGCTACAAATGATAGTTTATTGATAATCCCTTTTCCTGCTTGGAATACGTACCCATCATAAACAGATGGATTATAGGCATTAACAATTTCCTGATAATATAAAGTAACAAAAGGTGAATCTTCTGCCACCAAAGTTTGCATGTCATGGATGACATTCGTTCTTTCCTCTTCGTCAAAAGTAGAAGCTAATTGTTCAGCTAACTGATCAAACTCTTCATTCTGGTAGGCACCGATGTTAACAGAACCAATGGTCAGGTCAGAGTGGAATAATTCTACCATCCGGTCAGGGAATAATTGCATCGTACTTGACCATCCCCATACCCCCATATCATAATCACGGCCCTTTGTAACATCAAAGTCCGGCCACATTAGTGACACGACAGTTGTGTCGTCCATAGGCTTGACTTCATTTTTAATGCCAATTTCGTTAATTGCTTTAGAAACCAGCTCAGCTGTTCGGATTCTGATAGGGTTGTTTGCATGAACCAAAGTAGTCAGGCTGATTTTTTCGCCTTTTGGATCCTCTCTGAAACCATCTCCATCCAAATCTTTAAACCCTGCTTCTTCCAATATTTGCTTTGCCTTTTCCGGATCATATACAGGTTTTACATTAGAGTTATAGAATGTAGAGGATGGGTGGATGAAGCCTGGACTTCCTACTTCCCCATATCCTAACAATAATGTTTCAACAAGATTTTGTTTATCTACCGCATAATTTACAGCTTGCCTGAAAGCCGATTCTGTCATTGGATATTTTTCTGCATTGATTTGGAAAAGTGTCGTACTGTAACCAGGTCCGCGGACCACCTTTAAAGAGCTATTTGTTGAAAATTGTTCCACTAGTTCAGGTGAGATGCTTGAGGACATGGCATCAATTTCACCAGCTTGAAGGGCATTTAGCATAGCTGTTGAATCTTCGATGATCGGAAAGACGATTTCTTCAATTGGAGGCTCCCCTTTAAAATATTCTTTAAATGCTTTCATTTTGTAATATTGGCTTGATTTATGTTCTTCCAAGGTGTAAGGCCCGCTTCCAACCGCATTCATCTCTTCATCAGGGTTATTGATTTGGCTCCAGATATGTTTTGGCAGAATTGGCAGGTCTGATAGAGGCTGAATCATGAAGTTGGGATCTCTTTCTGAAAGGGTAAGTGTTAAAGTGGTTTCGTCTGGTTGTTCGATAGACACAATGCTTTTTAGAGGATTCGTGAAGCGGGACTTAGGGTGTTCGATAAAGTATTCCATTGTGAATTTTACATCTTCTGCTGTTAGAGGTTCGCCATCATGCCATTTAATATCTTCATGAAGTGTAAAATCATAGGTCAACCCGTCTTCACTAACCTGGTATTCTTTGACCAGCCAGGGCTGAGGCTGGTTGTTTTCATCAAGAACAAATAAGTTATCATAAAGGAGGTTCACCAAGTCGAGGCCTGGGTAGCCAGTTACATAAGTATAGGGATTAAGTCCACTTTCATCTTTGGCAATACCGACTTTCAATGATTTGGTTTGAGGCTCAGCAAATGCCGGTGTAAGACTTGAAATCACAAGCAGCAGTGCGACTGCAATTAAAAATAGAGGTTTTTTCATACTTTTTCCCCTTTTCATATTATTTTATTAACTCCTGTAGATGGAAATTGCCTTCTCTCCTATAGGCTTCCGCTAAAGCAAAGTGACCGTGGGTGGCTAAACCGTGGTAAACATGAACTGCTTTATCCAGTGCTTTATGGATAGCACGCCCTTTATCATAGTTATTAGTTAACTTCGAAAAACCTGGAGCAATAATTTCTGCAGCTGCCGGATCCAGCATCGCATCAAAATGCATTCCGCTGAATTCCATTTGACTTTCTAATACACTCATTGCCTTTTCTTTCTTTTCCCATACTGATGAAATATCGACGACGGTGTTAGGATGATGAGGGGTCATGTAGTATATGGTAGGTATTGGGTGCGGTTCTAATCCTGGAAGTTCTTCTATGCCAAAGTCTCTGCTGGATAAGGCAATCGACTCTAATAGCAGGGTCATTGCAGGGCGGCGGTCCGGGTCAAGGTCGTGGAAGGAATGTTCTGGGTCCTGGGTGATAATGATATCTGGTTTTACCTCTCTAATGACTTTAATCAACTTCAGCTTCGACTCTGTACTCAGGTCGACCGTTCCGTATTGAAAATCAAAGAATGAAACATTGACGCCAAGTTCCTCCCCGGCTTTTCTTACCTGAGGCTGACTTGTTTCACGACAAAGCATGATTGCTGCATGTGATTCACCGCCGTTTGCTACGTTCTTCGCCAGTGCTCCTCCGCACTCAACCACCTCCATGCCGTATACACCCAGAAATAAAACTTTTTGGCCTTTTGTCATCTAAATTCCTCCTTAACTTTGTGTAATACAATACCCCTCTATAGTATATTTGAGGTTGTGTCCTATTATACAAATAGATTGAATGTTTTGTAAATACTGAATTTTTAAAAAATAATATTTATACAATTTTTTTGGCATGGCCTGTCTGCTCCCTACATATCATGGAAGCAAACAAGGAGGCGATAAAAATAGAACCCTATCAAATATTTGTTTCAATAACTCTCTTATTAATAATTTTGTTATGTATCGTATTGGGGAAGATATTTAAAGAAAGATTACATTCCATGTCATTCATGATCATCTCAATGTATTCCGGGATGAGTATAGGTTTGACATTGGGAGTGATGCTTGGGGCTTTATACCAAGGGGACCTATACACTTCCACTTTATTTTCAATTGGAGCAGGAGCAGTTATTGGCTTCCTGATTGGCATCATACATAGCACACTATCTTCCATTGAAGGTCTGATGTCTGGATTAATGGGTGGTATGATGGGGGCTATGTTAGGGGAAATGATTTCTACTAGTGAATCGATTATGATTATTAAATTTCTGCTGCTTCTTTCAGTTATTTCTGTGTTCCTTTATTTTATATTGCCGCAAACCAAGCCTGCAGAGTCTTTAGCCTCAAAGGGATGGCTATTCAAACCCCTGGCAGCATTTTTAGTAATAGGAGCGATTTTCGTTTTCAGTGAGAAACTGTTTAGTTCTGCTCCCTTGCAGAACCTAAAGGCTCCTGCCGATGAAAATCATCATGAATCAGCCCCCCAACATCATCATAACAATACCAAGAAACCAGAAGAGAAACAGACCATAAAAATCATTGCATCTGATATGCGGTACCAGCCTTCTATCGTAACGATTTCCAAAGACACCGCTGTAAAATTTGTGTTTCAAAACCAAGATAATGTCGACCACGATATAGAAATTAAGACTAAGACAACTGCTGCAGGCCAGGGTCATGGTCATCATACCTCCCAAGGGTCGTTCCATCTTCATGCAGAAGCCAATTCCTCCAGTCAACAAGATTTTCTTCCAGCCGAAAAAGGTGTATATGTATTTTACTGTACAATACCAGGCCATAAAGAAAACGGCATGACTGGTACATTAATTGTCCAATAAGGGAAAAACCCAAGAGCCGCCTCGTTTGGTGTCTTGGGTTCTTTGTTAGTCTCTTTTTAATACTTTATTGCTATTTAATATTAAAGTTCAAGAATCAAAGCTAGAGTTCACAGGAATTATCTTGGGAAGGAAGAAACCAAAGGCTATTCACCCTTTACAGAGAAGAAATCCCTTACCACAGGGAAAAATCCGGCAAGTTGGATTTTCCAAAACCAGCAATCCATACGAATGCAGCCTATTATTATGCTTCCGAAGCACTTTTTAAACTACTTAACCATTTTCCATTCCGGTATCCTTTATATAAAAATATCGCCCGGAAAGCATTATCCAATCCTATTGCTATCCAAATCCCCAAGATACCCCACCCGAAATATACACCAAGCAGATATACTCCTATCGTACGAATAATCCATATACCAATCATAGTCAAATAGAGTGGTGATTTGGCATTTTCTGCTCCCTGATAAACCCCCGTCATGATGAGCACAACTGCTAATAAGGGCTGTATAAAAGCATCCACCTTTAAGGCTATGCCGATATTTTTAATTGCTGCTTCCTCATCAGTGAAGAATGAACCAATCCATTCTCCCCCAAAGAATAAAAATATCCCAAATACAGACATGAATATTACTCCTAGATAAACGCAATACTCCGCTGCCTTTTTTGCAAGCTCATATTCCCGGGCACCCAAGTAATCACTTACTAATGTCGTCGCCGCTGTTGCAAAGCCGTAACCGATCATATAAGAAAATACTTCAATATTACCAGCTATCTGATGGGCAGCAAATAACTGAGTTCCCATATACACTATCAACCCGAAATAAAGTACCTGACCAAGCCTCATGGCCAGCCTTTCTCCCATTGCAGGAGTGGCTAACCGAAGCAGTAATCTTTGAAGTGAGGAATCCCACCTCAGTAGAGACCGCTTGTGAATAAACCTTTTTTTATTCAGGAAGTAAGTCAATAATATAACACCTGTTAATCTCGATATAACCGTAGCCCATGCGGCTCCTTCCAAACCAAATGCCGGGATAAAAAACAGACCAAAAATCAATATGTAATCAAGTAAAATGTTTAACAAATTGATTACAATACTGACAACCATGGGGGTTTTTGTATCTTTCATCCCTCTCAAAATACTATTTATACTAAACATCAAAGAAATTAGGAGAGATGGAATTCCAACAATCCTAAAATATAAAACTCCTTTTTTAAGAACCTCTCCCTGAAGGCCCATCATTTTTAATAAGGGTTCAGCAAACAACAGAGTAGTTATACCAAGAAAAAGCCCTAACGTTACAGAAAGAATAATTGATTGACCTGCAACATCCCGTGATTTCTCCTTATTACCTGATCCTAAATACTTCGCTACATAGACATTTACAGAAACTCCGAGAGACATAAATACTGCAATATAGATGGCCAATAAAGTATTCGCCACCCCTACCGCTGCAACCTCTTCCAAGCCAAGCTGCGCAACAAAGTAAGTATCCACAAAACCAAGTATTGTCTGAAAAAAGTTATCGACCACTGCCGGAAGGGCTAGAGCTAAAATCGCTAGGGTCATCTTTTTATTTGATAAATCAAGGTTTTGGATTGAAAGCACTCCCTTCTTTTTTACCATACTATGGTAGGGTATATTGGTATTTATTTTATAATTAACTTTTATTGCTTTAATGTCAACAATATTCTGGCTTTAATGCTTATTTCTCAAATATATGTAAATCCATTTGAGAGATCTCCTAACTATTAACGCTTCCTTCCCTAAGAAAGTCGATGTTCTTCAAGTACTATTCTTTACACCAAAACTCATGGCTAAATATCTGATACTGTTATCTATCTTATAAAAGTATGTATGCTTTCTCTTTTTGAGTTTTACGTTTAAACGGACAACGGAACAACCTGACAGCAAACTATTAACCAGCAACCTGTTTGGAACGAGTTATTCTTCTAAATTGATATTTTTATCATATGTATTATTAGTAGCACAAAGTAAGTTATTAATAGGGGGAATTAAATTATGAAACTATTTAAAAAGCTATCAAGCATCTTGATAATTGGTGCAGTGGCACTCTCTACTCCTTCGCTTGGTCATGCTAAATCAGCGAAAAAAGTGGATGTTGACTATGTCAGCCTTGGGGATTCACTCGCTGCCGGGCAAACACCTGATAAAAAATTTGATTCAGGGTACGCTGACTACTTAAAGGATCGCATGGTTCAATCCCAGTATGAAGTGAAGTTTGACAAGTTAGGTGTTTCAGGATATACCTCAAGTCAATTGTTAGATGATGTTTTATATAATCAACAGGTTGAATCTATGCTTATGGAAGCAGAAATGATAACGATTAATATCGGGGCCAACGATGTTCTGCATGCACTTCAATCAGGACCTCATTATGCAGCAGCATCGGTTGGAACGGTTCGCAAAAACTTAACTATTATCTTACAAACCATTGATGCCTTGAATCCAGATGTGGATGTATATGTCATGGGGTACTACAACCCCTTCCCTCATCTTCCAGAAACACAGCAAGTTGAACTCCTACCGTTATTAGACATTTTAAACACAACCATAGAAACAGCGTCAATCGCAAATGGCGATGTTTTTGTGCCTACAGCCGATGCAATTGCAAAAGACGCCACCACTTTCATTCCCAATCCCACTGATATTCATTTGAGCCTTGAAGGGTATCAGGTTATTGCGAAGGAATTCTGGAAACACATAGATAAATCGAATAAATAATAATTATTTATATCCAGACATCAGAAGGCTATTTCAAGGACGCCTTCTGATGTCTCGTTATTTTTCACCCTATTTCAAAGTCAAAAACTTAACTTAGACCTCAAAAAAAGGCTCCCAAAAAGGAAGCCTTCCACGCTTTAAACAAATATAACCCACAAAATCATCGTTGTCACAATCGCAACCAATCCCTGAATTAAAGTGGCCATGGTTTGCGCTTTGTAAGCATCGGTAATTTTCATTCCACTGAATTCTTTTACTACCCAGAAATAACTATCATTAACATGGCTCACTGCCATTGCTCCTGCACCAATAGCCATGACAACCAAGGCTAATGGCAGGGCACCTTCAATCCCCATTTGCGGGAGTAGAGGAGCTACAAGTGTAGACGTAACGACCAATGCAGCTGTTGATGAACCTTGCGCAGTCTTCAACGCAGCAGCTATTACAAATGGGATGACTAATAGGAATACTCCGCTCAAAAGCCCGCCATCTGCAAAGCCTTGAATTAAATCTGCAACTGGTGTTGCTTTGATCACAGAACCAAACGCACCGCCGGCACCAGTAATCAACAGGATTGTGGCAGCATCCTTTATTCCATCGCCCACCCATCCTGTCAGGGTTTCTTCATCAAGTTTAGGCATTAAGAAGAAAGAAGCGATTACCCCGACCAGAAGTGCAACGAGAGGTGAACCTAAAAAGATGAAGATCTCAGCAAATGTGCCTTCCCACTGAAGGAACTTAACGACAGATCCGATTCCGATTAACAAGATTGGCAATACAATCGGTGCAAATGATTTAGTTGTGGATGGCAGTTCCCCGAAAGACTTTACAATATCATCATAATTCAGTTCCAACGGTCCATCTTCTTTAACCTCGATTTTCGTTCCTACAGTCATGGCCCAGAAGTAGCCTGCCAGAATAGTAGGAATCGCCACTACTATACCGACTAAAATGATCGTTCCCAGATAGTCGCTGGCCCCAATATTACCAGCAGCTGCAATCGGACCAGGTGTTGGCGGGACAAGTGTATGAGTTGCGTAAAGACCTGTCGCCAAAGCGACCGCCATTGACGCCACCGCCACTTTTGCCCTTTTGGCTAATGCTTTTTTCAAGCTTGAGAGAATGACATAACCAGAATCACAGAAAACTGGAATACTGACAATGGCTCCAATTAAGGACATCGCCAACTGCGGGCGCTTTTCCCCGACAAGACGAAGTACCACTTCAGCCATCCGAAGCGCAGCCCCTGATCTTTCTAATATAGTCCCGATGATTGTACCAGCTACGATGACAATTCCGATATAACCCATCAATCCGCCGAAACCGCCATTAACGGCTTCAACAATTGAATTTAACGGCAGGCCAGCAAGCAGACCAACCAAAAATGCTGCAAATAATAAAGATAAGAACGGATGCAGCTTAAGCTTAGCCGTTGCAAAAACGATAAAGGCTACACCAAGAAAAATGATTAAAAATAACAATGGTCCCCCCATTTTTATTTCCCCCTTTGATATAAAAATTGAATAGTTCTGGCTGCATTGACTGCCTTCTTATAAAGAAGTGACTCAGCGTTGTCCAGGCACTCATTTAAAGACATAGGTCCGGTGGCAATTGAATCACAACTGATAAAATACTGATATAATTCCTCGTACCCTTTTCCGAGTCCCCCTGAGATTAAGAGGGCTTTTACATCGTGTTCAGCAGCCAGTTTCCCAACGTAGCCTGGCACCTTGCCAAACAGTGTTTGAAAATCACTTTGTCCTTCCCCGGTTATGACAAAGTCTGCGTTCACCATTTTTTCTTTAAGGTGTGCTGCTTCTGCAATCAGCTCAGATCCTGAAATCATTTCACCGCCTATGGCTAGGAAGGCGAATCCCAATCCGCCTGCTGCACCAGCACCCTCTTGTTCCATCAACTTCACATTAAGATGATTCTCTATCAATCCAGCAAACTTAGATAGCGCAGCGTCGAGCCGCTTTACCATTTCAGGGTCTGCACCCTTTTGAGGCCCGAATACAGTTGATGCTCCGTTTTCTCCACACAGCGGATTTTCTACATCACTCGCAATTTGGAAGGAACATCCCTTCACCCTGCTATCCATAGTAGAAAAATCAACCTGCTCGACCTTCTCTACAGAGGAACCGACCGGGGGAACCACCTTGCTATCACCATCAAGGAAAGTGACACCCAACGCTTGCAGCATTCCCAGCCCGCCATCATTGGTAGCGCTTCCTCCGAGTCCAATAATAAATTTTTGATACCCGTACTGAATTGCTTCCTTTATTACCTCCCCTATCCCATATGACGTTGTGTTCATAGGATTTCGCTTCTCTTCCGGCACCATTGGAAGACCAGAAACCTGCGCCATTTCAATGATCACTGTTTCTTCATCTCCAAGGAGACCGTATTCAACTTCTACATTTGTTCCGAGAGGTCCCATGACAGTTGTTTGAAAGCGCTTACCTTTTGTGGCAAATAAAAGGGTGTCCAAGGTTCCTTCTCCGCCATCCGCCATTGGTACGACTTCCACTTCGGCGCTTGGCAAAACAGACAGGAATGCTTTTTGGATGGTTGTTCCCACTTCCAACGCTGTTAAGCTGCCTTTGAATGAATCTGGTGCAATTACGATTTTCATACACAACACCTTTTCTTTCAGAACTTATTTAAAATTTATAATATTTTAAAAACAAAAACATTGGAATGAATAACAAAGTTATCCCTTCCAATGTTCAGGTTGATTGTGCAAATGCACTAGTGGAGATTACTTTTCAAGTTGCTTTAATAGCAATAATATCTTTAATATAACCAAGTCATTCATTGACTTAGGATTGAGATTCATGATTTGATGGATGCTTTCAAGTCTATAAGCTAATGTATTCCGATGAATATGAAGGTTTTTCGCTGTCAGTGTAAGATTATGGTCACTATCAAATAATGCCTGTAATGTATTAAACAGTTCAGGAGGCAGCTTTTCTATGTCGTACTGTTCCATGAATCCTCGCCGGAAAGAAACTGGAACCTCATCCAACAGCTTTATTAACCCCCATTCATCGATGTGACTAATATTCTTGTATTCCATGAACTTTTTCATTAAATTAAGACTTTGACTGGCTTCGAAATAAGACTTTCTGATGCCGCTGACGAATGAATAGCGCCCTCCAGCTGCTATCCTGGTTTCTGCATAAAGCTTTTTATTTCTTTTCATTAACTTATTAAAAAACGCCTCTATCAATTGAACTTGTGATTTATATGGTGGTAATTCAACACCGATGATAATTAACCCCTCATGTGTTATGTCCATAAAGGCCGTCTCTTGTAAATAGAGTTTAATGTTTTCGTTGATTTCATTCCATAATCGATTCCTTTTCATTAAGTCCTTCAAAGGGTCTAACGAGGACAATGCTGGAACTTCTACAAGAATCACGGCGAACACTTTTTCGAGATCAAGTTTAAGAAAGTGCTTCGCATGGTTTGCTAATTTTTTCTCATCAAAACTATCTGGATTCATAAGTTCCATCATCCAGGAGTGAAGCTGTTGTTGTTCAAACTGGGCTTGTTGCTGCAAATAGGCCTGTTGAAGCATCAATTCGACTGTTATTTTTGTCATTTGAGCCAGTTCCAACACCTGTTCTGGCTTTCCGGTTATCCCCACTGTGCCTATAATTTCATTCAGAAATTCGATGGGCAGGTTAACCCCTTCTCTTGCCCCTAGAAAACGCGAACTTTCTTCGGATTCAATAATTATAGGTTTCTTCCATTTCTGTACTTCTATTGCGCCTTCATGTATGGAATCGACCCGCTTTGGGTCAGAGCTGGCAATAATCACTCCTTGATCATCCATAATATTGATATTGTAGTTCATGGAATTCGTCAACTTTTGAATAATTGGAATAGCGATCTCTTTTGTAATCCTCATGGTGATACTCCCTAACTCAGATTTGATGCAATTTTTGTGAAATCCTTGGCGTCTGTATACCCCTATATTTAAAGGAAATGCTGCCTTTAACTTTTAGACAATTCTATTACTAATTCGACACTATAAGAGGATATTCCTTTATAAGATTGAGAGGGTTAGCGGACCTGTATTAAAACTGGGTTAAGGTAGAGTAGGAACAAAAGTTAAATTGTTTAAAAGTGAAGGTTGGCTTAAGGGATTAAGAATCAAATGCCTCTAGGGAAGTTTTAAAGGACTTTAGTTACTCGAATTTTAAATTATCATCCTTTAAAGAGACTCTTAAGGACCCTAATTTCCTAATTTTAAAATTATCGTCCTCTACAAGGGCTTTAAAGGACTTTAGTTACTCAACTTTTAAATTATCGTCCATTAAAAAGATTCTTGAGGACGTTAATTTCCAGATTACAAAATTATCGTCCCCTAAATGGGTTTTAAAGGACTTTACATACTCAAGTTATATATTATCGTCCTCTGAAAACGCTCTAAAGGACGATGATCGCTCAAAATTCATAAGTATCATCCTCAAGAAACACTCTTATTAAAGGCGGAAAATACTAAAATCTAAATATAGTCTCTTTCAGTCTTCACTCACTCTCTCATACATTCATAATTATGTAAAATAGTGAGTAAAGCCCCTAGCAAATAGGTACTTTCCAAGTTGTTTACATAATATATTTACAGTAACGATCACTTAACATCTATATTTGGATTTATTTTTAACAATTCCTCAATAAATTTCTGTTTATTCTTAGGTGAAATTAATATGGTTTTCCAGCTGAACCGGGTTTCTACTTTACCTGTTGGTTTACTGTAGATAATCTCCAGTCTGTCCAAAGACAAAGCGGGACTTGAGAGTGGATTCCTGCTTGGCCGGACTGATTTGATACGGTCAATTTCGATGGTATAGCGAATGGGACCTGCCACTACCTTCAACATCTTCCCGTTTATCTCATAATAAGTCGCAATGATAAGCCACACAATCAGCGAAGCTGCTGCCAATGGAATGATGACGCCGGTCAAGGGGTTTTCTGTATCTTGTTCACCCAGTAATGCTGTCAGAAAGTCCACATTAACAAACTGTACCATCACCGATAAGAGAGTAAATAATAATACAAAAAGTAGTATTGGAAACAAAATGATCCCTTTTTTAGAATAAAATCTCAATGCTCTTTCTCCTCCTCATTCTGCCTAGTATACATACGTCTAAGTGTATTGAGAAGTTTCAATAAAAAAGCTGAAGGGCGACTTTGCCCTCCAGCTGACCCTTTATTTAACCAGATACTGTCTTGGTGTACCGTAATATAGCAGTTGGTGAAACTCAGGAAAAATGGATTCAAATGTGGCATAGATCGGGGCATCCAGCAGCCAGGGAAAATAGGTGAAGAACCCTTGATCTCCATTTACAATAGCTGTTAACGCGAGCGGAAGTTCCTTTTTGAAGATCATAAAGCGTACTTTTGAGAGGTTTTTATCATATTCACCGCCGCTTACGTAAACCGCAGCGGAAAGTGTATATTGCCCCATGACTCTTGACCATTCAGCAAGAACCTCATCCCTCATTTCAGGGTTCAACTTTTCCAAATCGTAATGGCAGCCGATGCTTAAAAACAATTCACCAGTAATGTCCGAATGAGTCAGTGTGTACCTTCTGCCATCCATGGGATGGTATACGGATGCAGGCGGATGATATATGACCGAAAGCTTCTCTGGATTAAATTCTTTCATCGTAAGCCACCTCACCATCATGATGTGTGTTCGCTTACAATCAGAGTATGATAAATGCCTATAAAAGGTTCACTTTACCCCTTTATAACTCTTCCCACTTCACATTTGCCAGGGTCCATTTACCTTCCTCGTAATACCAGTATGAATAGACATTACCCACCGGGTCTGCCTGATACGCACCGCTTATCCTCTGTATTCCTTTTAAACCTTCTCCTTTTTTGCCTGGTATTTTCACACGGTCAAGCATAGCATAGGGAATCACCATCATTTCTGTCGGTTCATTGAGCCTTCCATTCTTGTAAATTCCTAAGCGATCATAATCTGCCTTCCGGTCAACCAAGTCCACAGTAAACGATTCTTTTGTGTCCTCAATGATAATGACACCTTTATAATTATTTTCGAAATGCGCATTGATTGGCAATGCTGGAGGCATGCCAATTTCCTTTTTGACTTCATCGGCTAGAGTATAAAGACTATAATTATAAAGTCCCCCGCTTCCTCCTGTCGCTGAAGACTGCAGCAGATCCCTAACACCATCATGATTCAGATCTGGGAACTGAATTTCCGGTTCGTAACCGCCTTCGTAGTCCATTCGAAACTTTTTTCCTTCAGAGGGCTCTACTTCAGCCCAAAGCTCTTTATAGAATAAAGCTCCCGGTTCAAAAGGCTTTCCCCACAACGTTATCAGATCATTTGTCCCGTCTCCTGTTACATCCTTTTGATAGGCTGTTATAGCAATGACATCAGGTTGTGAGTGTTGTTCTGCAAAACTTCCCGCAATGGCATGCAGGGACATGAAAAAGAAAGCCGCAAATGCAAATAACAATTCCTTTTTCATTAAATCTCTCTCCTTAAGAAATAGTTTTACTTATGTTCTCCAGAAGAGGTAATTGTATGTAAATCAGCCTTATGATTGTGTTGTTTTCCTTTTTTCCTTTAATCCACAGAAATTACTATACCAAATAAAAAAAAGCGGAAAACCAAGGATTAACCGTTGGCCTTCCACTTCACTTTAATAGTTTCTTTTTTTTCTCTCTTCCTCAGGCATAGGTTCCCAGGACTCGATATTCTGTAAACCAGGGATCGAATTCGAGTAGAACACCGGGTCTTTTCCTTCTTTTTTCTGCATACGGTAATCACGCAGAGCCGCTGCAGCAATCTTCGCGAGCAGTGTAATGGCAATCAGGTTGATAATAGCCATGAAGCCCATGGAAAGATCCGCAAGCCCCCATACTACCTCAAGTTCGACAGTAGCTCCGAATACAACCATTCCTAATACTGCAATTCTATAAACAAAAAGTGCAGCTGGGCTGTATTTGATGAATTCGATATTAGTCTCACCATAATAGTAGTTACCAATGATGGAACTGAATGCAAATAAGAAAATGGCTATAGCGACAAACAAGCCTGCCCATTCACCAACATGATGGCTTAAAGCCGCCTGTGTCAAGCTGATTCCATCAAGATTGCCTGTATACTCATTAGACAAGAGAATAATAAATGCAGTGGCACTGCAAATAATCAGTGTATCTACAAATACACCTAATGTCTGGATCAATCCCTGTTTAGCAGGATGGGTAACTGAAGCGGTCGCAGCAGCATTCGGCGCACTCCCCATTCCTGCTTCATTCGAGAATAACCCGCGCTTGATTCCCATCATGAGGGCAGCACCGACACCCCCGCTGACGACTTCCCGCAGTCCAAAGGCACTTTCAAAAATAAGAACGAACATATCTGGAATTAAGGTGAAATTCGAAAATAAAATAAAAAGTGCTAGCAGAATATACAAAATTGCTAGTATTGGGACCAGGATCTGAGTCACATGGGCAATCCTTTTAATCCCACCAAAGATAATCACAGCTGTCAGGCCGGCAAGAATAAGACCGACTGTCATGCGGTTCAGTCCATACGATTCATTCACAGCAATAGATATGGTGTTGGATTGAACGGAATTAAAGACAAGACCGAAACTGAATGTAATGACAACCGCAAATATAATCCCCATCCAGCGGGCATTCAAGCCTTTTTCCATATAGTAGGCCGGCCCTCCGCGGAAACCGTCTTTATCCTTTATTTTATAAATCTGGGCAAGAGTACTTTCTACAAAGGAAGTAGCTCCTCCGACCAGGGCAATGACCCACATCCAAAATACTGCACCAGGACCGCCGCCAGCTATGGCCGTTGCTACACCTGCAAGGTTTCCAGTCCCGACACGGGAAGCAGTTGAAACAGTAAAAGCCTGAAAGGAAGAAATTCCTCTCTTTCCTTCTGCGGAAATCGTCGACTTATCAGTGAGCAGCCTGAACATTTCTCCGATATAACGAAATTGAACCAAGTTAAGTCTTACTGAAAAGTAGATTCCGAGAGCAATCAGCGCGGCAATCAGGATGTAGCTCCAAACAAACGTATTGAGGGAGCCTACGATGTCTATAAAATAACTCATGATGTTTTTTTCTGTATCCATAGTGTCCTCCTAAATGACTAGTTGCAAAATATTCTATTTGATTTATCCTTGCTTATTAACTGTATAGCCACTGTAAAAAGCTAAAAAGCAGGACCGCCTCACGGTGTGTGCCTGCTTAAATTATTCAGTTTTACATAGTAGGGCGGGGTTCGCGCCATATTTTAATGACAGACCCGCTGTCTCCTTGATCTATTACAAACGAACCGTTGGAATAGCGGTCATTATTTCGGAAATTAGCGGCTTGTATCGTCTCTACATGCCCTTTTTCCGTTTCAAGTGAAACCGCATCAATTTCTTCTACAATCTCAGCACCGGCCAATCGGTGAGGATTGGATTTCAACTCACGCAGCATCACGACACCCCGTTTCGCCCGGGTTGTTTTTTCAAACTCAGAAAGCTTCATTTTCTTTACAGCCCCGCGTTGGGTGGCGATCAGGACCGTTTCAGAATCAGGATTGGCAACTGGTTTCCCAGCAACGACAAAGTCTCCATCCTTCAGGTTAATCCCCTTTACGCCTGCTGCCCGAGGTCCGACAACACTCACTTCTTCTTCACTGAACCATAAACCATATCCATAATGAGTGGCTAGGAACAGGTCCTGGTTTCCAGTGGTAATATGGACATCGATCAGCTCATCATCTTTCTTCAAGTTGAGAGCCACGAGCGGACGTGAATACCTCTGGGCTTTATATTGGCTCAATTGTGATTTCTTCGCCATTCCGTTCTTTGTAATAAACAGAAGGTACCGGTTCTCATCAAACTCTTTAACCGGCATGGCCCCAATTAAGTTTTCCTCTTTATCTATTGGAACAAGGTTAGCAACATGCTGCCCAAGATCTTTCCAGCGTATATCCGGCAGTTCATGCACAGGACAGTATAGATAGCTTCCTTTGTCTGTGAACAGCAAGAGTACATCCGTTGTGTTCATTTCCTTTTGAATCAAGAGTCTGTCCGTTTCTTTCATAGCCAGATCCTGGCCGTTGGATGCTGCGAATGAACGGAGGCTCGTCCGTTTGATATATCCGTCTTTCGTTACGGTAACCATCACATCTTCATTGGCGATCATCACTTCCAGGTTGACCTTGATTTCTTCTATCTCCGCTTCAATGACCGACCGTCTTTCGTCAGCAAATTGCTTTTTAATTGCTCTTAATTCTTTTTTGATGACACTTAAAAGTTTGGTCTCGCTTTCAAGAATGGCTGTCAATTCACTGATGCGGTTAGCCAAGTCCTCTGCTTCCTGTTTCAGAGCGGTAATATCAGTATTGGTTAAGCGGTAAAGTTGTAATGAAACAATCGCTTCCGCTTGAGCCTCTGAAAAATCAAATTTAGCAATCAAGTTATTCTTCGCATCTCTTTTATCCTTGGACGCACGGATGGCGGCAATCACTTCGTCAAGAATCGATAAAGCCTTCATCAATCCTTCAACGATATGCTGTCTTTCCTGTGCTTTCCTCAGGTCATACTTAGACCTGTTTGTCACCACTTCTTTTTGATGTTCAATATAGGCATCCAGCAGCTGTCGGAGTCCCATCAATTGAGGACGGCGGTTATGGATGGCGACCATATTGAAGTTGTATGCAATTTGCAGATCTGTGTTTTTATAAAGGAACATCAATACGCCATCTGCATCCGCATCTTTCTTAAGCTCAATGACAATTCTCAGGCCTGTGCGGTCAGTTTCGTCCCTTACCTCTGCGATCCCTTCCACTTTACGGTCCATCCGGTACTCATCCATCTTTTTAACCAGATTTGCCTTATTCACTTCATAAGGTATTTCCGTGATGACGATTTGCTGCTTCCCTCCGCGGATATCTTCCACTTCCGCTTTTCCGCGGACGACGATTTTTCCTTTACCTGTTTCATAGGCTTTCTTAATACCTTCAACACCCTGAATGATTCCTCCCGTAGGAAAGTCCGGTCCCTTGATAACGGTCATCAGGTCATCGACGCTTGACTGCGGCTTGTCCATGCGCATGATGACAGCATCAATCACTTCCCCAAGGTGGTGGGGCGGAATGTCTGTGGCATAACCGGCAGATATTCCAGTAGACCCGTTCACAAGCAAACTTGGAAAACGGGCAGGCAGCACAGTAGGTTCCTTGGACGTATCATCAAAGTTTGGTACGAAATCGACCGTATCTTTCTCAATATCCCTTAAAAGTTCAGTCGAAATCGCCGATAGTCTCGCTTCGGTGTAACGCATGGCAGCAGGCGGGTCGCCATCGACACTTCCGTTGTTTCCATGCATTTCAACTAGGAGATTCCTTAGTTTCCACTCTTGGCTCATACGGACCATTGCATCATAAACAGATGTATCACCATGGGGATGATAGTTACCGATTACGTTACCGACGGTTTTCGCTGATTTCCTGAATCCCTTTTCATGTGTATTGCCTTCCACATGCATCGCGTAAAGAATCCGTCGTTGTACAGGTTTCAAACCGTCACGTGCATCCGGCAATGCACGTTCTTGAATGATGTATTTACTGTATCGTCCGAAACGATCGCCTAGTACCTCTTCAAGAGGCAAGTCCTGATAGCGTTCTTGAGTTGTCATACATTGCCCTCCTCTGCGACCGATACATTTTCATTTTCCAGAATGCTGCCGTCTTCCTCAAGGCCAAACGCAACATTGCTTTCAATCCATTTCCGTCGCGGCTCGACTTTATCACCCATCAACGTCGTGACACGGCGTTCCGCTCTTGCGGCGTCATCAATTTTGACACGGATGAGCGTACGGGTATCCGGATCCATCGTCGTTTCCCACAATTGATCCGCGTTCATTTCGCCAAGACCTTTATATCGCTGGATCATATAGCCTTTTCCGACTTTCTTGATGGCGTCATCGAGTTCATCATCTGTCCACGCATACTCGATCACTTCTTTTTTTCCGGAGCCCTTACTGACTTTGTAGAGCGGCGGGAGGGCGATATAAACTCTTCCAGCTTCCAATAAAGGCTTCATGTAACGGTAGAAGAACGTCAGAAGAAGTACCTGGATATGAGCTCCATCTGTATCGGCATCCGTCATGATGACGACTTTATCATAATTGATATCATCTAAATTGAATTCCGGACCGACTCCTCCCCCGATGGCATGGATAATGGTATTGATTTCTTCATTTTTAAAAATATCCTGCAACTTGGCTTTTTCCGTATTGATGACTTTTCCGCGCAGCGGCAGGATGGCTTGGAATTTTCTGTCCCTTCCTTGTTTCGCAGAACCTCCGGCCGAGTCACCCTCAACGAGATACAGCTCATTCTTTTGAGGATTTCTGGACTGAGCAGGTGTCAGTTTGCCTGAGAGAATGGTCTCAGAACGTTTTCTTTTTTTACCGTTCCTCGCATCTTCGCGTGCTTTTCTCGCCGCTTCTCGTGCCTGTGCCGCTTTGATGGCTTTTTTGATTAATAGTGAACTTGTATCAGGGTTTTCTTCCAAGAAGTAAAGAAGATGTTCCGATACGACTGCGTCCACTGCCGACCTTGCTTCACTTGTTCCCAATTTTCCTTTTGTCTGCCCTTCAAATTGTAGCAATTCTTCAGGGATACGGACAGAAACAATTCCTGCCAAACCTTCACGTATATCTGTACCTTCAAGGTTTTTGTCTTTATCGCGAAGGATTCCCGCTTTTCGGGCGTATTCATTAAAAACACGCGTCATCGCTGTCTTCGCACCCGCTTCGTGTGTACCGCCATCTTTTGTCCGCACATTATTGACAAATGAAAGGATATTTTCCGAAAACCCGTCATTGAATTGAAAAGCGAACTCAACTTCGATACTGTTATGCTCACCTTCAAAAAACACAACAGGATGGATGCTGTCTTTCTCCTCATTCAAATACTGAACAAAAGCCTGTATTCCGCTTTCGTAATGAAATACATCTTTCTGATCATGACGTTCATCAATGATGGTAATTTTAAGGCCTTTAAGAAGAAAGGCAGATTCACGGAGACGTTCACATAACGTGTCATAGTTAAAAGTCGTCACACTGAAGATGGAATCATCAGGTTTGAAACTGATTTTCGTCCCGCTTTTCTTCGTTTTTCCAACCTTTTCAAGAGTCGTTTGCGGTTTTCCACCGTTTGCGAACGTCTGCTCGTAAACATAACCATCCCTCATGATCGTCACTTTCAGCCACTCTGAAAGTGCATTGACGACTGATGCCCCAACACCGTGTAGCCCGCCGCTTGTTTTATATCCGCCCTGGCCAAACTTTCCGCCTGCATGGAGGACAGTCAGGATGATTTCAGGTGTCGGCTTTCCCAGCTTATGCATACCCGTAGGCATTCCACGACCGCTGTCTTCTACGCTTAAGCTATTATCTTTATGTATCGTAACAGTAATTTCATCTCCATACCCTGCTAGAGCTTCGTCTACAGAGTTATCAACAATTTCATAAACTAAGTGATGCAACCCTCTGGCATCTGTAGATCCAATATACATTCCAGGTCTTTTTCTGACCGCTTCAAGACCTTCCAGTACCTGTATCGCATCATCATTATAATCCATGGTCTGATTTCTGTTGGCCACGAACATTCCCCTTTCAAAAACTTATCTCTGTCTACTAATGGTGTCATTTTATATAAAAGAACACTTGTTCGCCCTTCTATCTTACCACAGTATCGTCAAACTTCTATGCTTTATTGTATCGTTTTATTTGAATTTCGCAAATTTATTTTTGAAAAGCAGTATAAAAAAGAGCCTAATATTCTCGGTTTTTTCAAAAAAACCACTTATTATTCAAATGAGATGCCCCCAGGGAATGCAAGAGTTTCCAGAATCGCCTCATATTAAACGAGAACTGCCTTCTTAACCCTCGTTACTCCTAAAACACTGTTCTATAGAACGTTTGTAATCCGTAAATGGGCTATTTTTTAAGAAACACACTATAAAACGATTGGGGCCTTTATAATGGGCGTTTCTCCTTTAATCACCACACTATATAATACGATTGTGGCCTTTTGGGCGGTCCACACTTATAAACACCACACTATAAATCGATCGTGCCCTTTATAATGGCGCTCCACACTTATAAACCCTACACTAAAAAATGTCTTTTCCGTTTAAACTTCTCCAAACATAAAAACAAGAAAAAACAAGCGGCGGAAATCTTCCCGTCGCTTGTACGAAATCATTATCGTGTTAGAGCATGTTCTACTTTGATACAGCGGTCCATAATAACGGTATATCCTTTACTTTTTAAAAAGTCATAGGCTTCTTCATTGATAACACCCAGCTGTGCCCAGAAAATGTCTGCATCGATTTCATCGAATTCTCTTGCGATTTCAGGAAGAAATTCTGATCGGCGGAATACATTGACAATGTCAACATGTCTACCGATATCCTTTAGCGTCGGAACTGCTTTGACTCCAAGTGCTTCATCAATTGTCGGGTTGACAGGGATAATTTCATATCCGTTGTCCTGCATAGCCTTGGAAACCATGTAAGAAGTTCTCTCGGGATTGTCACTCAATCCGACGACGGCAATCACCTTCGCCTTATCGAGCAGGGGTTTCATTTCATTTCGGGTTAGAAATTCCATCGTTTTTCATCTCCTCCCTAACATTATTTCGTTATTTAAGGAAAATATCCTGCAGAAAAAAGCTGATCTAATGGTTTTTTACCCGTTTAGATCAGCTTAAATCCTATTTTATTCTTCGATGATCCCTTTAGAGATAAGGAACTCTCTGGCGACATCTTCCGGTTCTGCTTTATCAATATCTACTTTTGCATTCAATTCGCTCATTTCTTCCTCTGTAATCTGTCCTGCAAGTGCATTGATGGCATCTGCCAACTCAGGGTGCTCATCCAACACTTCCTGTCTGACAATAGGTGCCGCGTAGAAAGGAGGGAAGAAACCTTTATCATCTTTAGTAGTCGCAAGATCATATCGCTGAATCCGGCCGTCAGTCGTAAAGGCAGGAATCAAGTCAACATCTCCATTTTTTACTGCTTCATACATGATGTTAGGGTCATAACTTTCTGTATTTTTAAAATTGAAGCCGTACGCTTTGACAAGATCATCATATCCGTCCCCTGGGCGTTCATAGAATTGGTGAGGGGCTCCGAATACCATGTTTTCTGAGACTGGTACCAGCTCAGAATAAGTTTCTGCGTCGAATTCTTCTCCTTTACGGTAAGCAAGGGTATACGTGTTTTCGAAACCAAGCGGCTCAAGCCAGGTTACGCCATACTCTTCTTCATACCCGCTTTTAACCTGCTCATAGATTTCATCAGCGCTTGCACCTTCTTCTGCTTCTTCTTTCAATACAGCTTTTAAGCCTGTTCCTGTATATTCGACATACATATCAATGTCGCCTTTTTCAATTGCCGGTGTGAGGATGGATACCTCCCCTAGGCCTTCTTTTCGCTCGACATTCAAGTCTGTTTTAGCTTCAATGACTTGAGCAAGCATTTCTGTGAGGATGTATTGTTCTGTCCACATTTTCCCTGATACAACTACTGTATCGTTTTCTCCGCCGTTTCCGCATGCTGACAGGATCAGCAATAGAGAAAGTGCGATTACCGTTAACCTTTTTTTCATGGTCCATAACTCCTTCATTATTTTCTGGCCTTCAATCCCTTAGGTGTTGTGGCCTTTTCCAAAAGTTTTAATAAATAATCAAAAAATAGTGCAAGCAATGCAGCCGGGAGTGCACCAGCAAGGACAAGGCTGTTATTCCAAGAAGATAACCCCCTGTATATGATGTCTCCAAGTCCGCCGGCTCCGACAAATGTAGCCAGTGTGGCCACTCCAACAGTCAAGACCGTTGCTGTTCGGATCCCTGCCATGATAAAAGGAAGGGAAAGCGGAAGCTCAACTTTATAAAGAAGCTGCCGTTTTGTCATTCCCATCCCTCTTCCCGCCTCTATGACGGCTTGATCTACGCCGGTAATCCCTGTAAAAGTGTTTCTAAGGATGGGGAGAAGCGCATAAACCGTCAGGGCAACGATCGCAGTGGCACTTCCTGTCCCGAGCAATGGAACGAGAAACCCGAAGAGCGCAAGGCTTGGGATAGTTTGGAACACAGCTGTAATTCCGATGAAGAACTCTGCTGAACTTTTTCTTCTGGATATGTAGATCCCAAGGGGAAGCGCGATTAAAATGGCTATAAAAATAGCGACAAATGAAAGGATTAGATGTTCAATCAGCCCCTGCATGATGTCATCAGATCGGCTGGTTACCGTGTTTAGAAAAGTAGTAACAATATTACCCAGCATGAGGTGATCCCTCCTTATCTGCGATGGAGCGGAGGATATCTTCTTTCGTCACAAAACCGATCGCATCACCATTTTCCTCAACTATTAAGAAATCAGCTTTCGTGTTCAGCAGTTCTTTAGCCGCTTGCGATAAAGAGGCACCTGATGGAATTGCCTGTCCCTGCTTCAGCGTGTTCTGTCCTGCAGCCATGGACATCACATCATTCACCACAAGCGTAATCTCCTTGTTCATTCGATGCTCCCCGATGAACGTTTTGACAAATTCATTGGCAGGACTGGTAATGAGTTCATTGGGGGAGCCGTACTGTTCTATTACGCCATCCCTCATCAAAGCAATATTGTCGGCAATCTTTAGAGCCTCATCCATATCGTGAGTTACAAACACTATCGTTTTATGTATTTTCTTTTGCAGGCTTTTCAACTCATCCTGCAGCTGTTCACGGCTGATCGGGTCCAGCGCGCTGAACGGCTCATCCATGAGAATAATCGGTGGTTCTGCCGCAAGTGCCCGTATGACGCCGACACGCTGCTGCTGTCCGCCGCTTAGCTCAAGCGGATATCTCTTTTTGTATACTTCCGGCTCAAGGCCGACAAGTTCCAGCAATTCATCCACCCTCGGTTCATACTGTTCCTTCTTCCACCCTTTAAGCTTGGGAATAAGGGCGATGTTCTCCTCGATCGTCATATGTGGAAGCAAACCGATCCTCTGAATGACATAGCCTATATTCCTGCGCAATTCCACTTCGTTTTTGGATGCAATCTCTTCACCGTTTATGTATATATTGCCGTCCGAAGGAACAATCAATTTATTGATCATTTTCATGGTGGTCGTTTTACCGCAGCCGCTTGGTCCGATCAGGGCCGTCAGTTCACCTTCCGGAATTACAAGGTCGATCCCCTTAATAGCCTCCGTTCCATCCTCAAAAGTCTTCCTTACATTCTTAAATTCAATCATCACAACACCTGCTTAAAATATAAGATCGTCATATTAATTCCCTGCCCACAACAAGTTAAACATATATCGGACTTATTTTAAACAGATTACGCTTGAGGAATACACTAAAAAGAGGGGACGGCCAGTCAGGGGCATACTGGCTTGGCAAAAATATAAGTTATTCAATGCAATTGTTGATAGAACCCTTATTTTTGTTAATAGAGCAGCTAAAGTTGTTAATAGAAGCATGTCTTCCTATAAAGACCTTGATATTTGTCAAGAGAGCGGCCGTTTTAGATGGTAGAACAATAATTTTCGCTTATAGAACAAAACTCGCTGAACCCATATCAATTCTGTTTAATAGAACCACCCTTCTCTCCCAAAATGGCTGCAAAAAAACACCATCCAGGGTAAAGCCTGGATGGTTCCACATAATCACTTACGTTTCATTTTTATCCTTCCGCATCAGTACTTGTTCCACAATAATGGCTGCGATGGTTCCGATGATCAGCCCATTGTTCAGGATGGAAGCGGCCACAGCGGGGACTCCTGCAAACGCGACGGGAGGGACAAACATCAGTCCCACTCCTGCAATTAAAGCTATGCCAGCCGCAAAATTCGATCGTTCTGCGTTTTCTTCTTTTTTATATTCACCGAGGGCCAAGCCGACCATGTTGATAAAAATGACATAGGTAACGGCATATCCTACCGGGGCCGGAAGGGTGGCCAGGATGTTCATCAAGTCTGGGAACAGACTGATAACGACTACAAGGGAAGCTCCCAAAACAAAAGGAATGATGGAAAGGATACCTGTTGCGGAAACGAACCCAGCAGCTCCTGATATTGGAACCGATCCTACTGCAGAAAATAGACCCCCCAGCACCTGATTGACCCCGGATACGATTCCCGCCTGGTTATACCTTCTATGTAGTTTCATGTCATTCTGAGCCATGACTTCCTCCATGACACGTATAGAAGCAATCATATTGGTGATTAATAACAAAGTAATGAAAAAGGACGTTATAATGACACCTAAGTCAAATTTCGGCAGGCCGAACACGAATAATCCGGGTAAAGATATAATTTCCCCTGCTGTCTGCGGAATACTTCCTGCTTTCCCAATCAACAGAAAAACAAGCCAGCCTATAACTAATGAAAAAATAATGGAATACCGTTTAATCCAATCGACTTTATGGCGTGATAGATATAAAGTCAGGAAAAATGTGAACAGACTGCCTGCCATGATCGTAAAATCAATCGAAGTCTGCTCACCCGATAGTCCGAACATTCCTTTAATGAACGAACCGCTTAATTGCAAGATCAGCAGCAGTAAGTATACAAAAGTAATGGTCGGAGTAAATAGCTTTGTCAGCTTTGATAATCCACCTGTTATCGCAAAGATTAAGAAGAACAATCCGCTGACGAGCATTCCGCCTTGAAGGAGTTGCAACACTTCATTGGAGGTCCCATAAATGGTTCCGACAAATCCGGCATAGATGGCAAAAACGCCCCACCAGAGTCCAGCGGGTCCTTCATTGATAGGCATCTTATGTCCAATCAACGCTTGAAGGACTCCGGCCGCCCCCAGCACGAACATAGTTCTTTGAATAAATCCCGCCGTTTCTGATGGAGGCAAATTGAACAAATCAGCTATGGCAATTGGAGCCGCTATCGAACCGGCAACCATGAAAGCCATCCACTGCAGCCCTGTTAAAAACATCTTCATAGTGACACCTCATTCTGGACAATCTACCCTACATTCTAGCACAACCATTTCAATTCATCTGTTTCTTTTCATCGTGATTCACTACAAAGTAGATTTTCAAAAGAATATCTTATAAAGGTTCGTATAGAATAATATTAGTAACTTATTATAGCTGGTCATAATTTTTTCCTTCGTATCCTCCCCAATTCACTGGTTTCATGGTAAAATAATTGTTACTTATAGAAAAACACCGCTTCTTATGAAATGCGGTACTCAGGTTAAAGGGGTTGTAACAGTGATCATTGCTCTTATTATTGTTTTAGCTTATTTATTAGGATCCATTCCTTCTGGACTCATTATCGGTAAGGCTTTCTTTGGGAAAGATATCAGAGAACATGGGAGCGGTAATCTTGGCGGTACGAACAGTTTCAGGACGCTCGGCGTAAAAGCGGGTATGGTGGTGACCATCATGGATATTCTAAAAGGTACGGCGGCTGTCCTGCTTCCTATCCTTTTTGATTCTGATCTTCATATGCTGATTGCCGGTGTTGCGGCAGTCATCGGTCATATGTATCCTGTTTTTGCAAACTTCCGCGGAGGTAAAGCGGTAGCTACATCAGGCGGTGTCCTCCTTGGATATGTTCCGGTTTTATTCTTCTTATTGCTTCTTGTGTTTTTTATTTGTTTATTTGTTACTAAATATGTCTCTCTCTCATCGATTCTAACTGCGATATTTTCTTTTGTTTATACTCTGTTTACAGGCGATGTACCGCTGATCATTGTCGTAGGAGCACTTGCCTTCTTTGTAATATACAGGCATAGAGCAAATATCGTAAGAATCAAGAATAAAACAGAGCCTAAGATAAAGTGGCTCACCTTAAAAAGAGGATAATATTATTCATGGTCCGGCGGAGACATGAAGATGTCACTTGCAAAATCCTGCAGGCATTTTTATTCGCCACTCAGTAAAACAGGGAACTCATTCATTGAGTAAGTAGTCCACTTTAGAGGTACAAACCTAGCATACGAATTTGCACCATTTTTCGTATGCTATTTTTTTATTGATATAACTTTCAACTGTATTTTTGTGTCTATATTCACATCACGTTTCCGCAATATTTTATAGTCTTTTGATTTACGTGGTGGATTCACTTGCGTAACGGTAAAAAACAAAAAAGGTTTTATCCATTAAGGTGAATTCGATTTTTTGGGAGTAAAATAACTTGATTCTTTATTTCAGACCCACTCGACCATAGAGGCAAGGACCAGATTTTTAAAACAGCTCCATGAGATCATATAATAAGGGAAGAATTTCCCTTTATAGAAGAAATGCGGAGGAAAATAGGTCAAATAGGGGGAAAATCTTCCGCTATTAACTAAAAAAACATGAAAATTAGATTACTGAGCAGGCTTAACGGTAAATTCTTCCCTTATTTACCTCTCTCCAGCTAAATTCTGCAGTTTAGCGGGAAAAATTCCTCTTATTTTAAGTCCCCTTTCTCTTCACTTGGTGAAATGGATTTAATATGTAACTTTTATAACGAATTCATAATAAAAAGCAGTCCGACTGCTTTTTCTAGTTTTGACCACCAAAACTGAACTACTAATTCATTGAGTTCCCTCTCTCCCGATTGCCTATCCTTTTATAGTCAAATTATGAGAAATAAATCAAAATGTTCATGAAAATGGTCATGGGAGGATGCCCCACATCGTTAAAGTACTGAGGATAGGAGCCTCTTCTGTCACAAAAATGGCAGGAAGGCCCTCAATGTAGGGTTAATAGATTACAAGCCTTATAGGAAAAAGCTCCCTTCACCACAATAATACTGGATGAGGGAGCTGATATCGTCCTTTATTTCGTTAATCCTTCACTGATCGTATTGATGTTCCATTCCATCATCGAGATATAGGTGTCACCTTCTTCACCCGGTTCTGCCAATGAATCGGTGAATACTTTCCCCATAATCGGCACGTCTGTTTCTCTGGACACAGCTTCCATGCTGCGCGCATCTATGCTCGTTTCAAGGAACAAGCCTGTGATCTCTTTTTCATTAATGATATCTACAATTCTTGTAATTTGGTCTGGTGTCCCTTGATTTTCCTGATTGATCTCCCAGATATATTCTGCCTGGAATCCATAGGCATCACTAAAGTATTTAAACGCCCCTTCACTCGTTACAAGAACTCTCTTTTCTTCCGGAATTTCATTGAATTTCTTTTTTGCCTCATTGTGTAATTTTTCTAATTCAGAAATATATTTTTCTGCATTTTGTTCATAAACTTCTTTGTTTTCCGGATCGACTTCGATTAAGCCATCGCGTGCATTTTCAGCATATTGGATTCCGTTTCGGATATCTAACCATGCATGAGGGTCTTCTTCCCCTTCATTTCCTTCTGATGTAAGGTATTTCACATCGACTCCGTCACTCATTAGGAAAACAGGTGCATCCTCCCCATTTTTCCCTGCAGTTTCCATAAGTTTATTGAACCACGAATTTCCTGCTTCCAAGTTCAATCCATTGTAAAATACAGCATCAGCATCTGTCGTTTTTTTGACATCTTCCGGTAGTGGATCATATTCATGAGGATTCGATCCAATAGGTGCCAAACTGTGAATATCAACTAAATCTCCCCCAACATTTTTTACAATGTCATACACTATGGAATACGTCGTGACTACCTGGACTTTTCCATCGTCTTGAGCTGAATTGCCCTCTGTTTTCTCAGCACCGCATGCTCCTAATACCAGTAAGGTGAAAATTGTAATCGATAGCATCGTGATTTTTTTTAACATAAATAAATTCCTCCTAAAGATATTTTTAGTTACTTTTTAAACCAATGAGGCCCGCTTTTTTTTAGCTTTAATTGTCTTCCAGAGCAACCCATGTTTTGGAGAGAACAAGAAAACAAATATAAATATTGCTGTTGCCGAAATGACAATCGTAGCACCGGAAGCCAGATTGTAGGTAAAACTGAAATACAGTCCTGCAACCGATGAAATGGTCCCGATTCCGGCAGCTATAAAGATCATCATCCATAGGCGCTCCGTCAACAGATAGGCTGCGGCTGCCGGAGTGATTAACATAGCCACCACCAACACAATTCCGACCGTCTGAAGAGAGGCAACCGTTACCATTGTAAGAAGCGCCATCAGGAAATAGTGAATCAGCCGGACTGGCAGGCCGTAAGCAGCACCCATCGTTTCGTCGAAGGAAGTCACGAGCAGCTCTTTGTAAAAAAGATAAACAGCTGTCAGGACAAATACACCAATCCCCAATGTGATCCACATATCAGAAGGCCTGACAGCCAATACATTACCGAATAAAATATGGTAAAGATCGGTACTGCTCTTCAGCATTGTGATAATAATAATCCCTGCGGCAAACATCGCGGTAAACATGATTCCTATCGAGGTATCATGTTTGATCCTGCTGTTCTGGCTTACAAAGCCAATGGCCACAGCTGTAATGATGCCTGTAAAAACCGCTCCGAAGAAAAAATTGACTCCCAGCATGTAAGAGATTGCTACTCCAGGCAACACGGCGTGCGAAATGGCATCGCCCATCAGCGCCATTCCCCTTAGGATGATGAAGCAGCCAATCACTCCACATATGATACCGACCATCACCGATGTCAGGAGTGCTTTCTGTAGAAATCCATACTGCATGACAGCATCAATGAACTCCATGTTTCTAAACCCCCATTTCATTTAAAAAGGCAAATTGCCCTTTATAAGCTTTTTCAATCACATTAGATTGAAAAACATCCGGCGTGGATCCATAACTGATCAACTCTTTATTAAGAAGGATTAACTTAGAAAAGTAATTAGTGGCTTTACTTAAGTCATGGTGAACAACCATGACTGTTTTTCCTTGCCAGCACAACTCTTTCAGGATTTTCACGATTGTTTCCTCACTTGATACATCTACACCCACGAACGGCTCATCAAGAAAGAAGACCTCTGCTCTCTGAGCAAGCGCCCTTGCCAAGAAGACACGCTGCTGCTGCCCGCCGGACAACTCTCCAATCTGCCTGTTGCTGAATTCTTCCATCCCTACTCGTTTCAAGCATTCGTAAGCCCACTCTTTTTCCTTCTTCTTGGGGCGCCTGAACAACTTTAATCCTGGGTAGGTACCAATCAGGACTGCATCCAATACGGTAATTGGAAAATCCCAATCAATATCATTCCGCTGAGGTACATAGGCAATCTTCTTTCTAACATCCTTGACTGGTTGCCCCAAGATCCTTACCTCACCTTTATCTTTTGGAATAAGATTAAGCATTGATTTCAGGAATGTAGACTTTCCCGCTCCGTTAGGGCCGATTATTCCGACCAGGTGACCGGTATCAATGGACAGACTGACTCCTTTTACAGCTTCGTCTCCATAATAAGAAACGTGCAGGTCTTGTATTGAGATAGCAAGTTCCTTCATCAATTCATCCTCCTTTTCCTTGGCTGCTAAGCCAAATTCTTAAGAAACAGTAAATTTACTTATTGCACAAGTATTTGAATAAGCTATTTATTTTGCCTTCGCGCAACTTTTTGCCTAAAAAAAATCTCTGTTCTTTTTGTCTGTATTTTTGAACTACACTATTTACCGAAACTCAAAAAGTTTCCTTAATGCAAAATATATATCCTTAACCACAAAAAGTCAACCGTTTTTGATAATTCTTTAAATACACTATTCAAAATCTTTATTTATGTGAAAAATATACACACTGACAAAATGATAGCGCGTTGTTAAACTGTCAATTATGTTTTCAATATAAGCCTCACAGGTTTCTGCCGTTTTTTGTACATCTCTGTTTATTTATGTCTTTTTCAACTTTATAATGATAATAGAAGGACTATTATCCTGTTATAAATTTAGTAGAGAGTAGTTGGTTTTAATATGAACAAAAAATTGTTTTGGGGTTCTGCTTCAGCCATCGTTTTAGTTATCATCGCCTCATTGCTGATGCTGAATCAGTTTCAGTCTGCACAGGATCCAATGAATGATACAGGCTCATACAGCCTCCATATCGGAAAGGAAATCACACTTAAAGAAAAATCTTATACCACCCAGGCTGTCATTGGGGCAATCGGGGATGTTTTGCTTCATAATACCGTCTATCAGGATGCTGAAGAAGGAGACTCGTATAATTTTTTGCCGATGTTTCAGGTTGTAGAAACCTTCTTGCAAGCTCCTGATTTTATGATTGCCAATCAGGAGTCTCTTCCAGGAGGAGCACATCTTGGGGTTTCAAGCTATCCTGCTTTCAACAGTCCTTATGAAATTGTCGATGCCCTGCAAAAGCTTGGTGTGGATGCAGTGACGACAGCAAACAATCATTCATTGGATAAAGGGACGAAAGGTGTACTTAGTGCGATCTCACACTATGAAGAAATCGGCATGCCATATACAGGATCTTTCAAAAGCGAGGAAGACCGTAAGAATATAAGAACATTCAATGTCAATGGCATTTCGTTTGCCTTGCTTGCTTATACGTATGGAACAAATGGAATTCCTGTACCACAAGGCAAGGACTACCTGGTCAATCTCATTGATTTAGATTTAATGAAGAAAGATATACAAAAGGCAAAGGAACTTGGTGTGGATATGGTGGTCTTGGCAGCTCATTGGGGAAATGAATATGAAAGGTTTCCGAATGAAACTCAACAGTCACTTGCTCGCGAATTGACCAATGCAGGGGTTGATTTGATCATTGGTCATCATCCACACGTTCTTCAGCCAATTGAGAAATTGACAACGGACGACGGGCGCGAAGCCGTGGTCATTTACTCATTGGGTAACTTCCTTTCAGGCCAGGAAGGTGATTTAAAAAATATTGGCGGGATTGCCAATGTCACAGTACAAAAAGTAATTGATGAAAATGGCAAGAGAATATCGTTTCCCGAAATTGGATTTCAACCCACTTTTGTGACTCAATCTAATTACAACAACTATCGAATACTGCCTCTCGCGGCTGCCAATCAAAGCGGACTCGTTTCATTCCCTGAAGATGAAATGGTCTCTCACGTCATGAACATCCAGCAATAAGTAAAAAGATCCTGTCCGCTATGGACAGGATTTTTTAATGAGTCCCAGAAAAAAGAATAGTATGAAACATTGCAGCTGATATAGCAAGTACTGCCAGTGCCAATACGGCGGCAGTAAACACTTTTCTCAGACCCTTTTGAATAATCCATACAAGTCCAAAATATACAACTGCAGCGGTGGCAATAAAACCGAGAGCCTCCATTTTGTACTCGGCTTTTTCCAGCTGGATAAAAGTCATAAGAATCAAACCACCGAAAATTCCTGATCCAATAATGCTAAACAATTTAAAATTGCTCATCCTTCCCCCTCCTTTTTGCATTATATAGTAGTATTTAAAATAACACAGAGAGTATGCTTCCATCCAATCATTTATCTTTTATGAGCCGATGATTGGCTGAATAAAAGGGAAAAGTCATATAATAAACGAAGACAGGGAATCGAAAGGAGTACAGCTATGAATATAACTTTTTCAAATCAAGCGCTGCAATGGTTTAAAGATGAAATGCATATAGAACAAGGAGATTTTGTCCGTTTCTATGTTCGTTATGGCGGGTCAAGCCCTCTGCATGACTCCTTCTCATTAGGAGTCAATAAGGAAGAGCCTATTGAAATAGGAGCAAAAACAGAGGTGGACGGCACTACTTTCTTTGTAGAAGAAAATGACTTATGGTTTTTTTCCGAACATGACCTTTATGTCAATTTCAATGAAAAATTGGAAGAACCATCTTATGAGTATAAGAAATAAAGACAATGCAGGTGACATGGGGGTATTTAATCCCAACGCAAACCAGTTTCCGCAATGAACTTCATTCCATGAAGAAGAGGACGAAATCATTTACGATTTCGTCCTTTAATGCTTGATTTACGATACAGACCATTATTCTATCCATTTAAATTACTCATAACCAGTTCCGTCAGCTTGCTTGGTGAGTATGGTTTCACAAGAAAACCCTCCGCGCCGAGCTTCAGGACTTTTTCTTTTTCATCAAGCGCAGTTGAAACAAATACCGGGATATCTTGTAGCTTGGCATGGTTTTTGACTTCTTTAAGGACATCCAATCCATCCATGTGCGACATGCTCAGCATGATATCAAGAATGATTGCATCAGGCGGACTATTTTCAATGAATGCCAGTGCTTCTTCTCCATTTGTGAACGTTGTGATAACAAATCCGCTCTCAGACAGTTCATTCGAGAGAAGTGAAGCAAGCTGCATATCGTCTTCCACTATGACGATTTTCCCTCTGTCTTTGCCAGAGTATGATTCTGGATTGATTTCTTCAATCCCTTTCACCCTTGGAAGGGTTACGGTAAAGGAACTTCCTTGCCCAAGCTTGGATGATAAAGCTATATCTCCGTCATGTGCTTTAATGATTTCTTTGGCAATAGCCAGTCCAAGTCCTGTCCCGCCTATTTTCCTTCTATCCGAGTTATCTACGCGGAAGAATTTAGTGAAAAGGTTAGGTATCGCATCCTCTGGAACCCCGAGCCCTTCATCTATTATGGACACATGTAGATTTTGCTTACCAGCACTCAATTTAATAGTGATGTTCCCGCCCTCAGGTGAATATTTGACTGCGTTTTGAATAAGGTTCTGGAAAACCTGCAGCAGCTTGTCCCGGTCACCCAGGACAATATCACTTTCGGAATCGCTAACAAACTGGATGTCATGGATGGAGGTATTGATTTTAATTCCTTCAATTACCTCTTTTAACAGTGGAGTCAGCGATTCATACTTTTTGTCATAAGTTTGCTTACCCGATTCCATCCGCTGTACATCAAGGAAGTCATTGATGAGCGCGGTTAGGCGGTTCGCTTCCTGATAAATCGTATTTAAATATTTCTTCTGCCTCTCCGGTTTTAACTCACGGTTTATCAATAATTCTGTATAGCCCAGGACACTGGCAAGCGGAGTCCGTAACTCATGGGACACCGTACTCACCAACTCATTCTTCATTTGGTCCGCCTCATATTCTTTGGTGAAATCACGGTGCACCAAAATCCATCCTGATAAAATATCGCCCCTGTACAGGGGCTCTGCATACACCTGGATCATCCTCGGCTGACCAGTGGTGAGTTTGTACTGGGTGTGGCCGGCGGTGTTGGTTTTACTGGTAAAAAGTTTATCTACAAAGTCATACAGTTCATCTGAGTTTTCCACCATATCCCGAATGTCATTGAACCATTTAAAAAATGATTGCTCAATATACTGCTTAGGATCCTGAAACTCATAAATGGAGGAAAAAGTTTCATTGACATGAATCACTTTTCCGCTGGTATCCAAAAGCTGTATTCCTTCATGGATAGTATTAAGGATATCGTTATTCATCATCCGATCTGCTTCGGATAACTCAAATACTTTAATCTTTTCCAAGGATATCGACACCTGTTTGGAAAGGGAGAAATATTCCTGGATTTCCTCTGCGGAATATCCGCCTGATAAGCGAGAGTAAACCATGACGGCTTCGACATTTCCACTATGTGACAAAACCGGAAGATACAAATCCCAGCAAGGTTGCTCTTCATTGTGGATCCCTTTTTCTTCACGTGGGAGTCTCCTTTTAAGTACGAACGCATGCTGTTCTTCCTGTAATCTTTCAAGGATGCCATTATCCAAATGATTGACGAATTGCTGGACACCGGTTTCTGATACGCCCCATTTAGCATACGTGTTCTCTGAATCCAGAACGACAATGATTCCTTTATCAGCACGAAGGACACCGGAGAATCCTTTGACAATGGAATTAAGCACTTCTTGTTTATCAAGTGAATTCGATAAACGGTTAATGAGATCATTGTGATGCTTCAGCTGATTTTCCCGATTTTCCATTTGCCCTAACAGGTTTTCGAGTTCAAATTGCTGGGCATGCAGTTCTTCCTGCTGTTCAGACAATTCCTCATTCGTATCCTTCAAGTGTTGTTCGTTTTCCTTAATGGAAGTAAACATTTTTATAAAACTATTTTTCAAGATGGTTATTTCATCGTTTTGTTTATCCTTAGTGAAAACAATGTCTGACTCTTCACCACGGCTGACCTTATCTGCTGCAAAAGCTAATTCCTTAAGCGGTTTACCTATCCTGTTCAAGCTGATCCGTGTGATGGACAGCAAGATGATCAGCATAAACAGAACGAAGGCAAACATCGTCCATTGCAATTTATGATAAATAGAAACCAGAGCATCACTATTGACCTCAACCCGGTTATCAAGTTCCAAACGATAACGATTTAAATTGCGTTGAAATGTTTGTATTTGAGATGTGCCGGAACTGTTGGCCCTGTTGACAATTGCCTGCATGTTCCCTTGCTCATAATCATTAATAGTCGGGGGAAGCAGCTCATTGAAATATAGGTCATGAAAGGAAATCATTTCCTGGAGAAAAACCTGTTCCTTGCTGGACAGCGGCATTTCACTATACATGCTGATAAGCTGCAGGATGTATTCCTTCTCATCCAGGGCGCTATCTTTTAAATTTTCATTTCCAAAAGCAATATACCCTCGGACATCCAGTATTGCCTGATTAAAGCTCTCGTCTATTCTGAGAATGATTTCTTCTTTCTTTTCTGCTAATTTATTCTCACTTTCATAATCTTTTTGTACCTGAAACTGAATAAATAAGATGATGCTTGCCCCTATAAGAAACAATATAATAAAGACAGCCATCAAAGCGGCAAAACGGCGGGACAAACTTGTTTGAAAGTAATTATTCATGTTCGTTTAAGATTTCCTCTACTTTATCTGCCAACAGCATCGGGCTGAAGGGTTTAGAAAGAAAGTAATCCGCACCAGCTTCCAAAATCGTTTTTTCATCTGATTTCTGGCTCTTGGCTGTAAGCATCATGATTTTAGTACCCTTATTAGAATCAGTGCTTCGAATGGTCCGTATTACCTCGAGGCCGGTTTTCAGCGGCATCATATAATCTAGTAAAATCAAATCGAATCGAGTCGATACTGCGAGGGATTCTGCTTCCTCTCCATCACTTGCTTCGTAAATTTCATACCCTTCATCTTCAAGAGTATCCATTATTAACATTCGCAGGACATCTTCATCCTCCGCTAAAAGTATTTTCTTCATGGTTCATCTCCCTATGAGTGATCTGCTAGATTTCTTAAGTAGAATAGGATTTTGTTTTCCAGAGCATCAATGGAAAATGGTTTAATGACATAGTCGGCAACACCTAATTCTATAGCCTGGATCATCTCTGTTTTTCTTGTTTCTGCAGACAGCATCAACACAGTGAAAGAATCAAAATCAGCTTGTTTTAAGGTTTCTATACCATTCATCCCATTCATGAAGATGTTGAGAAGAACCATTCCTCTATGGTTTTCATCCAGCCATCTGCTCTCCAGAAATTGTTCTCCGCTCTCAAACTTTGAAATCTTTATCGGTATACTATTTAAAGAAGCTGCCTGCTTAATCGTATTGGAAAGCAGTACCTGCATGATTGGGTCGTCTTCAAGCAGTGCAACCGAAACGGCCTTATGAGAAGTTGACATGCTCCGGTCGAACAATGTCACTTGATTCCTGCCCTTTTCTTTAGATTGATAGAGAGCAAGATCTGCAAGGTCCAGCCAATAAGATAAAGATGTAGAAACAGAAGCATCAACATCCACCACACCAGAGGAGAATGTACAGATGAATTCCTCTCCTTCCTCTGCTATAAAGACGTACGCCGAAAAGGCAGCCAGAATATTGTTCAGACGTTCTTTGCATCTCTCTGCAGATGTATCAGGGGATAATAAGACAAATTCTTCTCCACCATATCTGATCAAAATATCTTCCGGTAATATTCTCTTCTTCACGAATTCTGAGAACTCTTTTAGAACAGTATCACCCGTCAAATGGCCGTACTCATCATTCACCCGTTTAAAATAATCCAGGTCTAAAAAGGCAATTGATAACTCCTGCTCTTCTTCCCACTGCTTGGCACATAACTGCGAAAAAGAACTATGAAGATACTTACGGTTATATAATCTCGTCAACTCATCAACAAGAATTAAATGATCAACAAATTCTTTTCTCTCAATCTGCCTGTTCACCCTTATAAATAGTTCTTCCAGCATAAACGGCTTTAAAAGAAAATCATCGGCTCCTTTTTTATAGCTTTCCATTCTCAGGCTGTCTGAACTGTTTTCTGACATCATGACTACAGGAACATATTGTTTTTGGACCGTTTTCGAAATATGCGAGAGGGTATCCAGCCCATTTTGGTCACCAAGGAAAATATCAAGCAGAATACAATCAGGTTTGACATCATATAAAGCTGATATCGCTTTATCTGCATCCGTGAAACCAAAAACATGAAAGCCTTTTCTCTCCAGAAAATCTTTAATGTACATCAAGAAGCTTGTATCATTTTCAACAAGAAAAACAATTTTCCTTCTCTTGTTGATATCAGCCCTGATAGGGAAATCAATTTCATTTTCATATTCATACTGATAGCATTCTTTTAATAAGGGGGAAATGATTTCTTGGATGCTTTTCCTATTCCAGCTGTCATCCCCTCTTTTTTCAACGGTTTTCAAGGACTCGGAAGCCTGCCTCCCAATCTCATCGAGTTCAATCGTTGGTGCTGTACCGCTGATGGAGTGAAAAAATCTTCTCACATCAGCTGCAGGAATTTCATCATTTGAACTTAACCATTGAGATAACGTTTTTCTAATATTATCAATCAATTTGTGCTGATACACTTTCAATTTTGTCATAAATAACCCCAGTAAAAAGTAATAGATAAATAGAACGTACTATTAATGACATGCGAAGTCAATCGTCAATTTCCGACAAATATCATTACAGCTGAAAACGGTTTAAATGACTGTATAATCCTTCGCTTTCCAGCACCCTTTTTTGTTTATCACCTAGGAGATCAAAGTGAGGGTAGTCCTTTTTCCTGTCATCGATCCATTCTCTTTTCAAACCATACTTCTCACCCCACCTTGCAAGTGCCTCTATATCCCTGGCACCTGCCTTTGTTACTGTTTTGCAGCCCGGGAAACGTTCATCCAGCCAATAGTGAGTGAGGAATGAGATCTCTCCCTGATCAATCTCGCTTTTCCATCTCCTCAACTCTTCTTTATTAATCCCAAACGCCATTTTTCATCACAGTACCTTTTTATTTTTAGCTTTTTCATATGCTTGATGCCATTCAGGAAATTGTCTCTTTACTGAAATTGGGCGAAACGTATCCTTTTTTACACAAACATGCTTCGAGAGTGCCGTTACAGACAATTCCCCTTTTTCAGTGAGGATTTCATATCCATAGGTCACTCGCAAACCGTCATAGGACTCAACCCAAGTTTTGATGAGTGCTTTTTCGCCATATCTCACTGGACTTTTATAACTGATTTCTATATCGATCACAGGAGAAATAATGCCGTCCTTTTCCATATCTGCATACCGAAAACCCAGATCTTCAATAAGCTTGGTCCTCCCGAGTTCCATCCAGACCAAGTAATTGGCATGGTAGACAACCCCCATCTGATCAGTTTCGGCATAACGGACTTCAATAATTTTCTCTGATATGTACATATCTTTAATCACCTTTACCTTATAGTTTCTCTCCTCAAGTTTATCATATAAGAACGAGCCCCCATAGAAAGAAGCTGCCGGGACGATGCCGGCAGCCGTACTAATCCGTTATTGGTGATCGTGGCCATTCCTTTGGTAGGCGGCCTCATCTTTCAACTCGCTTCTGAAGGCGTCAATGCTCTCTCTGCGACGATCGTTCTTGGCTTCAATAGCCTGCTTCTGCTCATCGCTGTCTGTGAATGCCATTGATTCTTCTGCTCTCTCCATATTTTGAATGGTATGAAAGACCATGCTTTGCAGCTTTTCTACATTATCACTGCGGTCATCCGGATTAGGGCGGTTTTTATACTCTGCCATTATAAGTTCCTCCTTCAAATAAAGGTAATATCACGATGTTATTCACCTTTTGTCTGGATTACTTGAGCATGTTCTCCTGACTTATCCTGCATTTGTCTCCCTTTATTTCCACCTGCTTCACGCGGTTGGGTCCCAATGTGGTTCGGCATAAAATGTTTTCTGCTTCCTTTTGGATTGCTCATAAAAAATCCCTCCCTTAATCATTAGAATTTCCAAAGGGAGGGAAGATATGAGTATTGTTTAATTAGATATTCCTGCCTGCAATGGCCTAAATTACTTATTATCTGGAGGAATGTTCTAATACCAGTGTTTAGGGACTTTTTGTATCTGGTTTTTGCTTTTGGTCTCTAGAACTTTTCTAGAGGCACTTTTACTCTTGATTTGTCTTCTTTTTTGCCTCCAGAACCTCTCTAGAGACACTTTCTCTCTGGATTTTAAATTTTGACCTTTAGACTCCCTTTGAGTTTCTAGGCAAATGTTCAGCTAATAACGGACTCTAAGATCTTTACTCCGCCTTATCCATCCGTTTTATTTCCAATCTTGACTCAATTCTTTCTTCAATGGCGTCGATTGCCTCTGCATCCATCATTAACGCTTTTTTATTTTCGTTCACCAAGTCCGCAAACGATTTTTTTCTTGGTTTTCTCATGTTTTACCCTCTCTTCTGTCATAGTTTATTTTTATTATGGGCAAACTCTTTATCAATTATAATTAAATTTTCTAAAATTTTTAAAAAGAGAGGGTTTTCTCATAAAGGTGGAAATCTTTATTGTACAAACACGTGAAATCCTTCTTCATCAAGTGCGCCAATATGTTTATTGATCATATACCCCTTTTCATCAATCAGCATCGTGGTCGGAATGGATATCACTTGGTAGTCGTCATTCACTTTGTCATCTTTATCTAACAGTACAGGGAATGTGATGCCTGTCTCCCGAGCGAATTCTTCTGCATGATCTTCAGGGTCTATATTGATTGAGATTACTTCTATCTCGTCGTTTGCCTTATTAAATGCTTCTAATGCAGGCAATTCTTGGGTACAGGGAGTGCACCATGCCGCCCAGAAGTTGATCAAGACTTTCTTTCCTTTGAAATCATCTAAGGATACGCTATCACCTGACAAGGTCGGTAATGTAAAATCGGGTGCCAGCGTGCCAATCTTAGGGCCTGGCAAACGGTCCGGAAGCTCACCTTCTGTAGTTGAAGGTGACTCAACAGCACGAGAGATGGTGGTTTCTCTCTGGCCATCAAAATAATACAACACATTTAGTGAGGTATTTTCCATATAAATGACTAACACAAATGAAATTAATAATAAAATTCCTATCAGCTTTTTCACTGACACAGCCCTCCATAAACGTAGATAGTCCATTTTATGAGGGCTTGTCTGGATATATTAATTTTTATTTTAGTTGACCATAAATTTATACATGTTATGTACTCCTTTTAGAGAATCAAACAGATACAGCGTTCAAATGGTGTTTTACTATTAGCCTACACAACCTGCCACACAATCTAATCTAGTTCGGTGACTCTTAGAACACCGCAAAACACCCGTTCCATAAGAGGAACGGGTGTTTAAATATTTCACTATTATGCTTTAAGTTTGTCGCGAAGTACCATTTGGAGGATACCGCCATGACGGTAGTAGTCAACTTCAACTTCAGAATCAAAACGTACAAGCGCTTCGAATTGAGTTTTGTTTCCATCTTCGTCAGTTGCAGTAACTTTAACGATATCACGAGGTTTTACGCCTTCAGCAAGTTCTACAGAAATAGACTCAGTACCTTTCAAGCCAAGTGTATCAGCATTTTCGTCCTTTTTGAATTGAAGAGGCAGTACGCCCATCATAACAAGGTTGGAACGGTGGATACGCTCATAGCTTTCTGCGATGACTGTTTTTATGCCAAGAAGGTTTGTGCCTTTGGCAGCCCAGTCACGGGAAGATCCCATTCCGTAGTCTTTGCCGGCAAGGACAGCTAGGCCGACACCTTGTTCTTTGTATTTCATGCAAGCATCGTACATTGCCATTACTTCATCTTCAGGCCAGTAAGTCGTGAATCCGCCTTCTGTTCCTGGAGCAATGCGGTTACGGATACGGATGTTCGCAAACGTTCCGCGCATCATCACTTCATGGTTACCACGGCGGGAACCGTAGGAGTTGAAATCACGTGGCTCTACGCCATTGTTACGCAAGTATTTACCAGCTGGTGTATCTTTACCGATCGCACCTGCAGGAGAAATATGGTCAGTTGTGACGGAATCACCGAACTTACCAACTACTCTTAATCCTTCAAGCGGCTTGATGTCTTCTGGATTCTCAGCAAGACCTTCGAAGAATGGAGGATTTTGGATGTACGTTGATTTCTCATCAAAGCTGTACAATGGTTCGTTGCTAGTTTGGATTTCGTTCCAGCGTTTATTGTCATTGAATACATTTTCGTATTCTTTTCTGAATAATTCTGGTGTGACGGTTCTCTTTACAACATCCTTCACTTCATCTTGTGTTGGCCAGATATCAGCGAAGAATACGTCATTTCCGTCTTTATCTTTTCCAAGCGGATCGTTCTTAAGGTCGATATCCACTGTACCAGCAAGCGCATATGCTACAACCAACGGCGGTGAAGCAAGATAGTTTGCTTTTACAAGCGGGTGGATACGTCCTTCAAAGTTACGGTTACCGGAAAGGACGGACGTCAGAAGCAAGTCTGCATCCGCAACAGCTTTCTCGATTTCAGGACGAAGTGGACCCGAGTTACCGATACATGTTGTACAACCATAACCTACAAGGTTGAACCCAAGCTTTTCAAGCGGCTCAAGTAAGCCGGAATCTTCAAGATATCCTGTAACAACCTTTGAACCAGGTGCAAGGGAAGTCTTAACATAATCAGGTACAACCATGCCTTTCTCAGCAGCTTTTTGAGCTACAAGACCAGCACCTAGCATTACGTATGGGTTGGAAGTGTTCGTACAGGAAGTAATCGCAGCAATACCAATACCGCCTGTTGGAATTTTAACTTCTTCACCGTTTTGGTTTGTATAAGGAGCCGTCTTTTCTATTTCTTTTTCAGTAAGGCCAAATCCTTGAACTCCTTCAGGATTAGTGATGGCTTTATGGAAAGAAGGTTTCATGTCTGAAAGCGGGATCAAATCCTGCGGACGCTTAGGACCGGAAAGGTTTGGTTCGATTTCAGAAAGATTGATTTCTACTACATCTGTGTAGACTGGGTCTTCTCTATCCGGAGTGAAGAACATATCGTTCTCTTTCAGATACTGTTCAACCACATTGATGTGCTCCTCGGAACGGCCAGTTAAACGCATGTAGTCAAGAGACTCTGCATCAACCGGGAAGAATCCGCAAGTCGCTCCATACTCAGGTGCCATGTTGGCAATTGTCGCACGGTCTGCAAGCGGAAGTGTCGCAACACCTTCACCGAAATACTCGACGAATTTCCCTACAACACCTTTTTGGCGAAGTACTTGAGTCACTTTAAGAGCCAAGTCTGTTGCCGTAGCGCCGTTTGGAAGTGCTCCTGTCATCTTCACACCGATTACTTCAGGGATTGGGAAGTATGAAGGCTGTCCAAGCATGCCTGCTTCAGCTTCAATACCGCCTACACCCCATCCAAGTACACCGATACCGTTAATCATCGTTGTATGGGAGTCAGTACCAACAAGAGTATCCGGGTATGTTTCAAATTCACCGTCTTCATTTTCGACAGCATGAACAACGTTTGCCAGATATTCAAGGTTAACCTGGTGAACGATACCAGTCGCAGGTGGCACAGCACGATAGTTTTTAAATGCTTTCTGAGCCCAGCTCAAGAACTGATAACGCTCAGCATTACGTTCGAATTCAAGGTCCATGTTGACTGCAAGAGAGTCAGCAGTACCATATTTATCAACCTGTACAGAGTGGTCGATTACAAGATCAACCGGGATCTCAGGATTGATTTTATCAGGATCTCCACCGATATCAGCCATTGCTTTACGCAGGGAAGCCAAGTCCACTACGGCAGGTACTCCTGTAAAGTCTTGAAGGATTACACGTGAAGGCTTGAATGGAACTTCAGCATCCTTCACATCTGCAGAACCCCAGTTTGCAAGGTTTTCTACATGTTCTTTGTTAATTACGCGGCCGTCAAATTGGCGCAGTACAGATTCAAGCAATACCTTTACAGAGTAAGGTAAGCGTGAAACTTTGGCTACGCCCGCCTCTTCTAATGCTTTTAAACGATAATAATGATAGCGTTTCCCTGCAGCTTCGAATGAAGAACGGGAGTTAAATACGTCGTTTTTCGCCATCTCGATTCCCCCTCTTAGAGATTGTAACGATTTTACGTGTGCTGAAAAGTTTGATTGTTTTTCCAACTTGGTTCACATTAACATCTTAATACAAGCGATTACATAAGTAAATATCAAGAAAGTTATTGTGCTTGATAAGTTTTCCTTATGAGTTTTCAACTTTTCATTCTGTGACGGAACAAAAAGCCGATTAACCCTGGCTTTTGTTAAAATAATCTGATATCTTTGGATGCAAGTTATTATCCTGAAAAAATAAAATGAAAGGTTTCAGCTAATAGGAAAGCCTTCCCGAGGAAACGATAAGTTACAAAGGGAGGTGATTCACATGGCCAAAAGAAAAGCTAATCATATCCGCGAAGGCATGAATGCCGCCAAAGCTCAAGGTACTGGAGCTGGATATAATGAAGAGTTTTCTAATGAACCGCTGACTGCAGCACAAAGACAAAACAACAAAAAGCGCAAGAAAAATCAATAATCAAACAATTTCAACTATATAGTAACAAATATTGCATGAATTACTCAATTGAAAGGCCTTGCATTTTTTTATAAGGCTCTTTTCTTAAACTTTGTTGCTATTCAATAGTAAGTTCAAGAGATATGGCCGAAATTTTTCAGAGATCATCTTGATCAGCAAGAAAGAAAAGAGCTATTCACCCTTTCAGAGAGAAAGGCCCTAGTACCCAAGGAAAAAATCCGACTCTTTATATTTTTTCCAAGAGCAGCAATCTATACGATAACCGCTATTTATAAACACTGAGGGACCTTGCCCGGAATCTAATCCAGTTCATCTGGCAGCTGCTCTGTTTTTCGACTAGTGTCTTTGTGCAATGTTCCAGATAAGAACTATATGAAAAGGGATTGGCCCTATCAACCGGCCAATCCCTTTTTTCAACTTTGATCCTGATTCACCTGTTGGACTACTGAGGATAAATCAGATTTCATCTTTTCGAGTTGCTCACGCTGATGTTCAGAAGCTACTTCAAGCGCATTTTCAATTTGCTGGTAGGCCTCATTCACTTCATTTTTTAAATGAGCGAGCTGATGTCCGTAATCTGCTCCTTCCAACACCAGTTCATTCACTGCATCCTTTACTTCTTCATGACCTTGCTGGGCAGCCTGGAAAGCCTGCTGTTTATCTTTATGATATGGCATGATGTCATCTCCTTTAGAAAAATAATCCAAAGTTATGTTTCCCTTCTTCTAAAGAATTTATACGGAACTTCTTAAAAGCTAACCATCCAAGGAATGAATAAGAGCAGCTCAAACTCCGTATTCTACACTTAGGAGGGATGCCAAATGAACAAAAATGATAGCAAAGATATGCACAGAAATTTTACTAAAGGGCAGCCAAGCGGACAGCCCGAACCGTTAAGTGGATCCAAAAAAGTAAAAAATCATAACCATACCCGCCAAAAGCATAACCAGCATCACGATATGTAAGAAAGCGAAACACAGTCTCTCTTGTGGAGACTGTGTTTTTTGTGGAACGTTGTTACAAGGTTTCGTAATAAGAGCAGGTTGCTTTAAAAAAGCGGATTGAAGGACATTCTTTACTACTCAGCGGGATTAGTCTTTTGTTAAATACAGTAAAGGATGATAACCTTGGCATTTTAAAAATGATCGTCCTTTAAAGCCGCTCTATAGGACGATAAATCGGCATTCTCAAAATCATCGTCCCTTAAAACCGCTCTATAGGACGATAAACCGCCATTTCCAATATTATCGTCCTTTAAAACCGCTCTATAGGACGATAAACCGCCATTCTCAAAATCATCGTCCCTTAAAACCGCTCTATAGGACGATAAATCGGCATTCTCAAAATCATCGTCCCTTAAAACCGCTCTATAGGACGATAAACCGGCATTTCCAATATTATCGTCCTTTAAAACCGCTCTATAGGACGATAAACCGCCATTCTCAAAATTATCGTCCTCTAAAACAACTCTATAGGACGATAAACCGCCATTCTCAAAATTATCGTCCTTTAAAACCGCTCTATAGGACGATAAACCGGCATTTCCAAAATTATCGTCCTCTAAAACAACTCTATAGGACAATAAACAGGCATTTCCAAAATTATCGTCCTCTAAAACAACCCATGAGAAAGGGAAAGCTTACCTGCATCCATCCAAGCGTAATAATGCCTCCCTAACCATAGGTATTTCTTCTTTGGCGACGGTCCTGAAGTCTAGAAGCAGTTCGTCACGTTGTACTCTAGCGATAATTGGGGTATCGGCATTTCTCAGGCTTTTTTCCAATTGGGAGGCTTCCATTTGGGAATGTTTCAAAGCAAGAACAAAAGTATCGAGCTCCACTTCCGGCATCGTGCCGCCGCCCACCTGACTTTTGTCAGACTTCACTTCTGGTAGGAGATTATTTGCTTTTTCATGTAGGGTACGAGCCATATCCTCTGCTATACTTTTTAGTTCATCCGGTTTCATCAACAGTGACTTGTAGGCTGGGATGCTGCTAACATTGCCTCTAATATAATCTAAAAGCGTCCCTTCCAATGCCGCCAGCGTCATCTTATCTACCCGAAGGACTCGGGCAAGCTGGTGTTTTTTCAATACCTCAATAATGGCTTTTTTTCCGGCAATGATGCCCGCTTGCGGACCTCCAAGCAGCTTATCACCACTGAAAGATACAATGTCGGCACCTTCTGCAATCACATCCTTAACCAATGGCTCGGAACCTATACCGTGTTCCTTCAGGTCATAAAGCATACCGCTTCCTAAATCTTCGTAATAAATAACCTGCTCCTGTGAGGAGGCTAACTCTACTAGTTCAGCAGTGGTTGCTTCTTCCGTAAAGCCTTTAATGACAAAATTGCTTCTATGAACCTTCATCAGCATGGATGTTTGCTCGTTCATTCTTTCTCTGTAATCCGAGGTCCGTGTCTTGTTTGTCGTACCGACTTCAACCAGGATTGCGCCGCTTTCCTCCATAATCGATGAAACCCGGAAGGATCCTCCGATTTCCACTAACTCCCCTCTGGAGACGATTACTTCTTTCCCTTTGCCAAGGGCTGATAAGATTAAAAAGACCGCAGCCGCATTGTTATTAACCACCATTGCTGCTTCTGCCCCGGTTACTTCCTTGATGAGCGTTTCCGCGTGTTTATGCCGGGACCCTCGAGTTCCTTTTTCGATATCATATTCCAGGTTGTTATAATTCTCAGCAATTTCCATTACATGCTTAGCTGCCATTTCACTTAATCTTGCCCGTCCCAGGTTTGTATGGAGAATGGTGCCACTCGCGTTGATCACCTTTGATAAGGTATATGAAAATTTCTTCCTGGCAGCCACCTGAGCTTGCTCTATTAAGTAATTATTCAAGTCTGCATTACCCGGTAAAGGACCTTCCCATGTTCCATTTAAGATATTCTTTCTTAGAGATGCCACAGCTTCTTTAATGAGCTCTGTTCCTTGTTCAACCGACAAGCTCCTGTCTTTAAGCATTTTGGCAAAATTCGCTTCCTGCTGGATTTCATGGATGGAAGGTATTTTTCTTAGCAGTTCCTTCATATTAATTGCCCCCTGATCAAAAACGAAAATAATATTTCACATTATACCACCCACACGTCATAACCCAAAAAGAATAAACTGATGAAAAGGAAAACTTAGCTCGCAAATAGTGCTGCAGATTCATTAATTTTTCTAAAAGTAACTGGTAATTAGAATTTGAAACAGCAATGGGCTGCGACAATAGTTTATTGGAAAAATGGAGGAAATCATGTCAAATTCAGGAGAGGATTTTAAGTTAGAAGAGTGGGAGCGGTGGATGAAGGACTGGCTGCTTGACCCCTATACCAGCCAGCTTGATGAAACACAATTCAGGCTTGATTTGTTTGACACCACTGAAGCTTACATTGTGGAAGCAACGATTGAAGATTTACCGGTACAGGAAGTGACCCTGACCAAAAAAGGACAGACGCTTACGATTGAATTAATACCCAGGGAGAAGTCCCCTATTAGGACCAGATCTGTGAACTTCCCTTTCTCGTTGAGATATAATCCAGTACGCCTATATCCTAAGAAAGGATATTTTGAGGTCCATATCCTGAAAGCGCTTGATGCTAAACCGGTTCCTTCTGTCATCCGGTTTCAAGGTCACATGTAAAAAAGGATCAGCCAGAAAACAGGCTGATCCTTAATTTTTTTCCATCTGTTGTATCAACTCGTCAATATCAGGGAAGATGCCCGTATCCAACTTGGAATATATTTGGTCCCCATTTACGGTCACTTCAAAGGCACCACCTGAAGAGGGTATCAATTTTAATTCTCCTAGCTCGGATCTGAAATGGTTAAATAACTCTTCCGCGAACCTCGCGGCTTTGGGAGCATAGTTTCACTTCATGCAGAACTCTACTGACACAGTATACTTCATACAGCCTATCCCTCCTTTTGGAAGTCTATTTCTTTTCTGACATTTTAATATAGTGAATAACAATGTGCAAACGCCGTACATCAAATATCTATCAGCCATGATGGAAAAGAATGATATTATTGCAAATACGAATCGTATGCGGTATAAAATTTACTGGAAAATACACGGGCAGCGTATGGAAGACTTCTTTTCTCCGTTAGTGATCGAAAATCACCAAACCATATTACCTTCTGATCTAACCCTATGAATGGGTGCAAAAACTCCCTGGTGTCTATTTTGAACTTTAAAAGAGGAATATCCCTACATTGTTTACATAATATTATTATTGACTTGTTTTTCTCCACACTTCTTAATGTGCGCCAGATTTCTTCCGAAACGTCTTCCGTCTTTTCAATTGAAAGAATGACTTGTTCCTTCGCATTGACTATGTCCTTATGCAGCCGAGTCAAGTCATCTCTTCGAAACCACCTGAGCCGCTTTGTGCATGTCAGGTCCAAAACCGAATATTGCTCTGTATTTCGCCTGTTCTTTCTTTTCTCGAGATAATGAATCAGTTTTCTTACAGGCTTGGGTTCCTGGACGTGTTTTGCGAAAAATTGAGGATCGCCCAATAAAATAAATTTTCCCTTTGCTCTCGTCACAGATACATTGATCAGCCTTCCGCTTTCCTTTTTAGTCAAAAGAGTACCGGCCTTATCCTGAGGTGAGCCATCTGTTAAATCGAATATAATCATCTCTTTTTCAGATCCCTGAAATTTATGAACGGTGGAGGCAAAAATGTCCACCGATGATGATAAGTCACGATGGTTGATAAATATCGGCAATATCTTATTCATCCATTTTGCTTGTGCTCGATAAGGTGTTACATATCCAATGGAGGGCATCCCCGATTCATTGGCCGCCAGCATCATCTGGACCGATATTAAACTTGACATCAAATTCCAACGGGAGCCGCTGTCTGTCCGGCACCATGGCAAATCGTCACAGAAAGAAAATAAATGAGCTGCCTCTCCCTCAAAAGGTAAAAGATTAGCGATCGAAGAACGGTTGTTAAGGACATCAGGATGATCTGAAACCAATGAATGGTAAAAATATTCATTCGTAAAAGCAGAAATATCAGGATGCATCCGTCTTTGGACAGGGAGGAGCAATAATTGTGGATGGTGTAATCCTTTTTCAACCGAGCTTGTGATCCCCGATAAACGAAAAATATCCTGTTTCAGCCATTTTTCCACGAAGCCATGACGTGAAACCGCGATAGGCGGGAGCTGTTTGAAATCCCCGCAGATGATTACCTTTGTCCCCAGGGTAGCTGCAAAGGCAATTTGCGGAGCATATGCCATGCTTGCTTCATCAATGATAATGAGATCGAATTGTCTCTGATAAATCAACGGGTCAGTTGCTGCTTTGGAAAGGGTGGTCGCAACAACCTTTGCATCATTCACAAACTGACCTTCGTTTTTTCTAAGTTTTTCCCTTAACTTTACTAAACCAATCTCAACCTTCGTTAACTGTGCTGAATCCCTTGAATTGAATTTAGCCGAAAGTTTTTTCTTGAGCACCATTCTCTTCTTCTCAAATTTTCTCTTTCGTTCACCTGATGCGGCATCCGCTGATTCGGCAAGTCTTACCACACTGAGGTCCGGATGGGAAGCCACTTCTTCTCTCTCTGGAAAACCGTATCGGATGACTTCCCCGCCTGTCCATTTCCCATTCTTCTCCAAAAATTCGCTCATCTCCAAAGTCAACACATCAATCGCCGCATTGCTATGGGAAAGGAGTAAGACATTCATGCCGTTTACATACTGATAAGCCGCTGCCCGAGCCAGAGTATACGTTTTCCCTGTACCGGGAGGACCCCAGATATAGGTGACAGGATTATACTTTGACCGCAGTACAGCTTCATGGACAAGGCTCTTTGCTTTCTCTTCTGGATGATACGTCCTTTCCCCGGGGTTCATTACCCTTTCGATGGTTTTCCGTTTTATCGGTTCATCTTCAATTTCTTCAAGCCGGTCGATCAATTTGTTGAGAAGATCCCACGGTTCATTGTGTAAAACTCCTTTTCCGATTTCATCCCCTAAATCAGTATCCAGTTCGACGAAAACATCACTTCCTTCAGAGGAGAGCACAATCCCTTCAAGCTTCTTTCTGGCATATTCAAGGATAATCGCTCCTCCTGGAAATAAAGTCACAGGATAAGCGAGAACAAGCCAATAGACAGCCCCTCTATCGCTCGTCGCCAAATGCTGCCCCCTTAGAACTGTAATCCCTCTGCTTTCAAACTCTTTTAATTTCTGTATTTCAGCAATCAACGCTGTCTTCCATTGCTGTATCATTCTTATCGTTGCATCCATGATTAAGCTCCTATATCTGATTAATCTATCTCTTTCTTAGTCTTTTGCTGAACTCATTCTTTTACCCAAACAAGTGCATGTTTAACCTTCAAATGTTCTGTGTATATTCTAGCTAAGTAATACAAAATAATGCATTCCAGGAGGGATATTTTATGAGTTTCATCTTGTATCTGATCATTGGCGGTATCATTGGGTGGCTAGCTGGTTTGATTTTAGGAAGAGATGTTCCAGGAGGAATAATCGGAAATATCATTGCAGGGATTGTAGGCGCGTGGCTTGGCAGTTTAATATTTGGCGATTTCGGTCCTTCTATAGCCGGCATGGCTGTCATACCGGCCTTGATAGGGGCTATCATACTCGTCTTCCTTCTGAGCCTGATCATGAAAAGCATGAGAAAGACCCGTACTCACTGAAAAAGAAGAACATTCAAACGCAGCATTTAGAAATCAGAAAAACAGGCCGTTGCTGGCTGAGTCAATCAACGGCCTGTCCCTATAATCATTTACGATCATCATGCAAACTTGACTGTTAAAATTCCTCTTTTTTATATCGTTCAGCATAATACAAGACATCCTCTACATACTCTGCACTGTGATTATAAGCAAAGACAGCTCTCTCGATGTCTCCTTCAGCAGCCCCATTGCTTGCAAGATAGTTGGCTGCGCTATGGACGGCATCTTCCACATCCCATGGATCCGCCCGTCCGTCTCCGTTGGCATCCACTCCATAGCCGCCATATTTCGCAATTACCCCTGGATCAGTCAATTCAGCTTCTGGTATATTCCCTTTCCCCAGCCCTTCGCATGAAGGATGAGACCAGCCTACAAAGGTACAGGGCATGAATTGTAAATGCCCCTCTGCACCAACGGGTGAAATCATGGTTTCCATTTGTGAAAATCTCGTCTCGACCCTGTGGTGCGCTGCTAAAAGATTCCATGGCACCCCATATTTATTTTCAGCTTCTTTGTAAATAGGGATATACTCAGGGGGGATTTCAACCTTGGCTTCCTCTGAAAGTTCCTGATAGGTCAAAAATCCGCCGTACACAATGAAATAGACAACGAGAATGGTGAGCGGAATGAGTAATATCCTTAAAGGAGATCCCTTCGGTTTCCGTTTCGGTCGTTTTTTTACCATTAAGACGCATCAACCTTCTAATAAGTGTCTAATTTATTTTAAGAAAACTCACTGATATAAGCAACTTTTTACGCTGTTGGCATTAATAATATGTATCACAATGACTTGAACCAGCTTCAGCAGCCTATCCCTGCTGAAGCTGCATCCAATATTATCTTAAAACCGCCGCACCGACAATGATCAAAAGAATGAACAGAACTACAATAAGGACGAAACTCCCGCCGTAACCGTAGCCGCCGCCATAGCCGTATCCACCATAACCGCACATACAAAACACCTCCTTGTACAGGGGTTATTACACTGTATGCCTGGAATAGGAATATGACTGAAATAAACGCCCTGAAATCGAAAAAACGATTATCAGACTCAATAATAACTGTAAACATACCGGAGCATCCCTCTAGCACCTCTGAATACACAAAGAAGACAGGCCCATTCGACCTGTCTTCTTTCACTATTAACGTACCTTGTTTCGGGGTTTAGGTTTTAAGTATAAACCTAATTCTTTCTTTTCCTTTGTCAATGCCTTATACAGAGACACCATCATAAGGATCATAATCATTGAAAACGGAAATGCGGCAATGATTAATGCATTCTGCAAGGCCTGCAGTCCGCCGCTGTACATCAATATCAAGGCAACTGTCGACTGGGCAATACCCCACGTTAACTTTACCGTATTCGGCGGTGTCAACGAACCATAGGTAGTCTGCATTCCAAGGACGAAGGTTGCAGAGTCAGCAGAAGTGATAAAGAACGTACTGATCAATATAACCGCTACAATTGCAAGGATGGCGGATAACGGGAATTGATTAAATACTGCAAAAAGAACTTCCTCTGTTGCAAAAGTGGTTAAGTCCACTGCACCGGATTGCTGGAGATCTATGGCTGTCGTGCCAAATACCGAGAACCAAAGCATGCTGACAAGTGCAGGGAGCAAAAGGACCCCGAATAAAAATTCACGGATTGTTCTTCCGCGGGATACCCTTGCGATGAAAATCCCTACGAATGGAGACCATGAAATCCACCATGCCCAGTAGAAAATCGTCCAGCCATTAATCCATGATTGATGATCTTCGTTTAGCGGAGCAATCCGGAAGGACATCCTCACAAGGTTTTGTACATATGCACCCAACGTGTCAGTAAATAAATTCAAGATCAGCAGGGTAGGTCCCACAATAAACATGAGAACTAATAAAGATACCGCCAGTATCATATTGGTGTTACTTAAATATTTGATTCCCTTGCTTAGTCCGGACCAAGCTGAAATCATAAACAAAACTGTAACGATGGCTATAATGATGAACTGCATTGCGAAATTATTTGGGATCCCTAATAGGAATGAAAGCCCCCCATTAATCTGCGCGGCACCAAAGCCAAGTGTTGTCGCCACCCCTACTACGGTTGCAAAAACGGCCAGTACATCGATTACTGTTCCAAGAGGTCCGTTTACACGATCACCGAATAAAGGCTTCAGGGTAGCTGAAACAAGTCCAGGCTCCCCTTTCCTGAATTGGAAGTAAGCTAGGGCGAGAGCGACCAGCGCATAAATGGCCCATGCGTGGATTCCCCAATGGAAGAAAGTAAAACGCATTCCCTCTTTAATCGCTTCATTTGTACCTCCCTCAGCCAACGGAGGTGCCATGAAATGAGAAAGCGGTTCTGCCGCCCCCCAGAATACAAGCCCAATACCCATTCCTGCGCTGAATAGCATCGCAAACCATGTGGTTGTGTTGTATTCTGGTTTTTCATCAGGTTTACCCAGTCGGATTGTTCCAATAGGGCTGATAATAAGAAAGATACAGAAAATAACAATCGATGTCACAAGTATTAAGTAATACCAGCCAAACCTCGTAGTAATAAAAGACTGGACTCTTGCTGTAAGTTCTTCAAAACTTTCAGGAGCACTTACTCCAAAGATCAAGGCAGCCAAGACAATGGCAACCGTGATCCAAAAAACACTTGATATTTTTTTCATCTTCATTCTCCTTCCATATGTAACTTCATACTTTTGGTTGTCCTATACATTTTTATAACCTTGTCTCCGCCCGTTAAAACAACATTCCTTACCATAACAGATTGAATTCTATCATTTCAACTAAAATGCCTGTTTTAAAAATTTTGCAATAAATCAAACGGTTTTTCATTTTAAATCCATGGATTTATATTTTCCCTGAAAATCAAAAAGATACTCCCAAATTATCCGCTTTCAAACAGTTAAAAAGGATGTATGAATCCCTTCCTTCCTACAAAAACTACTTCTGGAAGGACAAAGTACCCAAAAGGGAGGACCAACTTTGCGAAAACAAGACCAAAACGCCCAGCATGAAGCAGCGAAAGAATTAGCAGAAAGACAAATGAGTGACCGAAAAGAAATTCAATCGGTGAAGAATCCAAATACAAAACCCGGCCGTTAACACACTAAAGCGCTAAAAGGGACAGTCCCTCTTAGCGCTTTAATGTGTTAAAGTAACCTGCTTGGTCATTCAATGATCTGCACAGTAATATTTTTCACTCCGTATTCTAATGCTTCCTCACGAGATGGAATAAAGATGTCTATGCGGTTTCCAATAATGGCACTACCTGTATCTTCTGCTGTTGCATACCCAAATCCTTCGACATACACTTTTGATCCTAACGGAATAACAGCCGGATCGACAGCGATGACTTTTTCATCCGGATTGGCCCTCAGGTCGACACCCGTTTTCGTAATACCGATACAGCCATCACAGTATGCTGTATAAGCCGTGGCCTTAACTTCAACTTCTTTCACCACGTTGCCGCTGTTATTGTCCTTTGCATCCTTTTCATTTTGTGATTCCTCCTGCTTTTGAACCAGTGCTTCTTTTCCATTATGAATCAGTTCCTGTCTTGTCTCTACCGTGATACCCGCCTCATCTTGTTTAGCAGCCAGTTCCCAAAGCATGTCACCTTCTTTAATATTGTGGTAGTTCTCAATGCTGACTTGTTCCTGAATTTCAGTATTTTTTTCTGCCAGAATAGATAATGTATAAATTCCATTGATTAGTAAGATTAAGAATGCAACCAATAATGTCTTTTTCATGATGTAGCCTCCTTTTCGGCCGTTAAGCCAACAGAAGTCATAGTAACATAGGCATATCTCATGAAGGTGACAAAAGAATGATGAAACCATGACATTTGAGTAACACAACGTAATTTTTCAGGAATAATATCACACCCTGGCCATAATCTTGAGGAATCTTATTAATTTTCCAAGGAATTACAAACAATAATTTCCTATAAAACGTTTACACTCTTCCATTAGAAGATAAATACAAATAGAGGGTTTCCACGATAAATCTTTGCTCTCTGTACCATTTCATTATGAAAATCAACTTCATAAGGAGGATGAACAGATGACCATTCGACAAACACTGAAAAAACTTGAAAACCTTCATTTACAAAAACCAGATAAACTACTGACGATGTATCTCAATACGGACAGAAGAAATCCTAACCAGCAGGGAGGAAAATGGAAAATCGCCCTTAAGAACGGATTCAATAGTTTTGAAGAATATCTTGATAGAAGTAACGAGGAAGAAAGCGAAAGACTCCACAGTATACGTGAAAAAGTTGAAGCCTATGTTTCCGGACTGGAAAGAGATCTCCCTCGAAGCGTCGTTGTTTTTGCCTCAAAGGACAGCGGTGTATGGGAAACACTAGAATTGCAAGTCCCGGTTAAGACAAACTTCTACTGGGAAGAATTTGCCGTGCTTGACCAGCTTAAAGAGATTCATGCCCAACATCCTCTTACCGGCCTGATCCTTCTCCAGCAAAATCAGGTAAAAGTAATAGAAACAGCATTTGGCCAAGTGCAGGAAACCGAAATGTATCAATTTGATTTAGACACAGAAGAGTGGCGCAGACATGCAGGGCCTCAGCCGGCTGACGTCAGCATTGGAGGCAATGGAGGCAGCGCCAATCAGTATGACCATTTTCAAGATAGAATCGAAGCCCACCAAAAACGCTGGTATAAGAGTCTGGGAAATAAGCTTGACCGCGAAGCTGCGAACCGCAATTGGGAGAAACTCATCGTAGTGGGTGATAAAGCAACCGGGCACCTGCTGACAGAGAGTATGAATAAAAAAGTGGACGATATTCTGCATAAGAACCTATTGAATCAAAAAGAAGAAAAAATTTTGGAAGAGGTTTTTTCTTAAGTTATTAATAAAGTTGGAAGCAAAGGTGAAAAGCCTTTGCTTTTTTGTGTTTGGGAGATTAAAAATACTTCTTTGTGAATAAATTCAACTTATGATCTACGCCTATCTTGCGTACCACCCACAGGTTACGGACATACTGTAACGAAACCTCGAGCACTTTGGGTTTTGCCCTAAACATATGTATTAAAACCACTGTGTTCGTATAGATTGTTGCTATCGGAAAAATCCAAAGGGCCGGATTGTTCCCTTGGGTACCAGGGCTTATCTAACTGAACAGGGTGAATGGCTCTTTTCTTTCTTGTTTACCAGGATAATTCCTGTGAAATATGGTTATTTCTTGAACTTCATAGTGAATAGCAACAAAGTTTTAGAAAAGAACCATAAAAAAGAAGCAAAGGCTCAAGCCCTTGCTTCTTTAAAGTTGATTAATCTAAAATTGTTACTTTTACTGAACGTACTCCCCAATCAAGAGCGTCTTGTCTATTAGGGATAAATACGTCAATTTTGTTTCCTTTGATTGCGCCGCCAGTATCCTGTGCTGTCGCATATCCATATCCCTCAACATATACTTCCGTACCAAGCGGGATGACATTTGGATCTACTGCAATGACTTTTGCATCCGGATTGGCAATCAAGTCTACACCTGTTCTTGTGATTCCAGAACAGCCAACACAGCTTGCAGTATAGGCTGTTGCTTTCACAGTAAGTGTATTAGCCGCTTCCTGAGTCGGCTGCGTATTTACAGGTGTTTCTGCCGGTTGAGCAGGTGCTGGATCTTGAACTGTAGTTTCAGCAGTTGCAGTTGCCTGTGCAGCAGGTGCCGAAGTCTGCTCCTCTGCTGCCTGCTGTGGTGCAGCGGTTGTCTCCTGCTCGTTTACCAGTGTGGCCAGTCCGCGGTTGTCCAAATCGATAGTAAGCTTTTGGCCAGGATATATAATGTCTGAACTCAATGAATTAGTATTTTTAATTTCATTAACCGATACACCGTAATATTTTGCAATTCCCCATAAAGAATCTCCAGACTCTACTGTGTAGGTTTCAGTAGCTGATACTCTCAATTCCTGATTAGGGAAAATTAGATCGGAGTTCAAGTTATTCCATCTTAGAAGGTCCTCAACAGATGTACCATATTCTTTTGATAACCCCCAAAGAGTATCGCCCTTCTTAACTTCTACTTTTTCCGCAGAGGCACTCGCGCCCATTGTTAGTGTTAAACTTGCTGCCGTTGCAAGAGTGATAACTGTTTTCTTCATTCTAGTAATCCTCTCCTTTGTTAGTAAGTGGTACGATATCTTTACTCACATTCTTCATGCTAACATAGGAGTACTACAATGCGATTACGAGAGTATAATAGAGTCAATACATTTATATTTCAGTGTTGTAATGGGATAATATTCCTGATGGGAAAGGGTTCACACATTTTTAATAGAAGGAAACAAAAGATTTTGAAAGGTGGTTTAATGAGGGGATTTTAATGGTAAATAGATATTTTACTATCTTTCATGATACCGGTTTATCCCTCAATATTCAATAGAATTCGGGAATTTTCTTGGAAATCTCTCAAAGATAATCTCCACTTACCTCAACCCACTTTTACATAGCCTATTCCCAGAATACTCTGCATGAGAAAGTCTCTCCTCATCTGATCCTCTTCCGGACCGACAGTGGAATAATAACACTATTCAAATGGCTATCTTGTCCTCTCTTCCTAAAAAAAGCAGCCCATGTTTAATCACAGGCTGCTTCTACTTATATTATCATTTTTAAATAAAATTTGATTATTTTAAATCCTGAACTCAGATTCCGCTTTGAATCCTCGCGCAATTTTAAAGAGTTAGAATGATGGGCTCTCCTTTTGTCACGATAATTGTATGTTCAATTTGAGCAACATAACTTTTATCTTCTGTGACGAATGTCCATCCATCAGATTCCTGGACGATTTCTTCAGCCCGAGTGGAAACGAACGGTTCAAAAGCGATGACCATGCCGTCTACGAGCAAGCCATTGTCCCACGGATCGAAATAATTCATGATATGGGCCGGTTCTTCATGAAGTGATTTCCCAACACCATGTCCCGTCAAATTCTTGATGACCGTGTATCCATTTTTACGAGCTTCATTGTGTACAGCCTTCCCAATACCGTTTAATTTGGAACCTGCCTTGATTTTGCGCAGACCTGCGTCGAACGATTTTTTAACTGCTTCACACAAATCATGCAGTTTTTCATTCCCCTCGCCTACAACAAAGGAAATGCCTGTATCTGCATAGAATCCATCCTTTGATCCGGAGACATCAATATTGACAAGGTCTCCTTCCTGGATGACCCTGTCCCCAGGGATTCCATGAGCTACTTCTTCATTTACACTGATGCAAGTAAACCCTGGAAAATCATATTCTTGTTTAGGAGCCGAGACGGCACCATGTTGTTCAAACAGACTTGCTCCCAGCTCATCCAATTCCCTGGTTGTCATTCCTGGCTTGGCAGCACCTTTCATTTCATCCCTGATGGATGCGACAATCTTTCCGATGACTTTCATCGCTTGTAGTTCTTGTTCATTTTTAATAATCATGTTATCTTCCTTCTTTTAAATAGTCGTCTTTTTCTATTATACAGATTTCATGTCGAATGAGAAGGGAACTGCCCGGACAGATTCACCACTCACCGAATTTCAGCCTCCAGATAATCAATTTTTTCATTAAGATACTTCAGATCCCATTCCTGCATATTTTCTTTATCAATATTTTGGAGAATATACTTATGAAAACTGAAGACGGTTTCTTGACGGCCTGCCGGCATTTCCTTTTGAATAATGATCATGGCATCCAACAAAGCCAAAATCACTGATATATCTTGCTTAGCATAATGAACAATTTGGTAGAAGGACTTGTAAAGCAATCTTTCAAAAGTGAAAAACGGAATCGTTACCCGGGGTCTCCCCTCTTGATCTGTTAATGTTAAGATACCGTCATTCAACTCTGCTGTTTCACCGAGAAGAACCCCCAGATATCTGATGCAATCCCTTGCTGTATTAGGATCGTTGATTGAAGGGGAGACAGCTTTTACAGCTATCTCTGATATTCTTTGAATTGAAAATTCCAGATCATATTTTCCCATTCTTGCGCTTCCCACGGAAAAAAATTCTGATAGTTCCTCATTTAACTCCTGATCGCTATAGATCGTATAGAGGGGCTGTCCTTCTCTTATAAACTTTCCGACCCCTACTTCCACATCAATAAGAATTTCTTTTTCTGCTGAATGTTCCAACAGACCTTTAAAATCAACAAATTGAAGAAAGCCGCTTTCTTCGCTGCAAACTTCTTTTTTACATTTATATAGGGGTGGTACCATTTTTTCTTCTTGGACCACATTCTTTTTTTGAAGGTCTTTATAGAAACTTAAAACTTTCAGCGTATCTCTTTCCAGCCTTCCAATTAAACTGCTGATCTGAATAGAAGTGGCAACATGATGGATAAAATAGGCAAAGAAAGCAAGGCAAACAATGGCATAAACCACTCCAAAAAAAGAAGCAATGACAAACTGCTGGTTCAGCGACTGCCGCATGAACAGCAGGGCGGTGACGGAATATATAAATCCACCCATAAAGATTCCCAGGCCTCGAACTGTTGTTTTGTCATTAACAAAGTGCTTTAGGGCACGGGGAGAAAATTGAGATGAGTATGTAGTCAGTACCACCATGACGGTAGAGAAAGTAAAGGTTGTCATTGTCAGTAGTGAACCGGCTATCGTGCTTAGAACAGTCTGGGCCAAGTCGACTTGGGTCATCATAAAATTTGGCAGATATCCCTCCAGCGAGGGTGCCCAATAAAAATCGACCGAAATGGTTAAAATAGCTAAAATTAGCGAAGCCACGCTGTATAAAGAAGGAACAAACCATATACGATCTTTTAGATTCACAAAGAAACTCTTCAAAGAATCACTCCCTTTCGCTAAATTGCGCTGATTATATCACTGTAAAACAAAATTGTTTCCATATAGATTGTTGCTATCGGAAAAATCCAAAGGGCAGGATTTTCCCCTTGGCTATAAGGGCTTTTCTCACAAAAAGGGTGAATAGCTCTTTTCTTTCTTGCTGACTAAGAAAATTTCTGTTAGTTCTGGCCATATCTCTTGATCTTACTAGTAAATAGCAAACATAGTACTAGAATAGAGCCTAATACACCATCATAAAAAACCGGCCAGAGAAGCCGGTTTTTCTTGCCTTCATTGAAGTTGTTCCACAAAGGCTTTGGCCGTACTTAAACCGGATTGAGGATTCTGGCCTGTTACGAATCCCGTGTCTGTCACCACGTAATCCGAATAAGGACTTCCCTTTTGAAAGTCTGCCCCATTTTCCCTTAACTTAGATTCAAGCAGGAAAGGCACTAATGAATCCATCTCCGACTGTTGTTCTTCTTCATTCGTAAAACCAGTGATTCTTTTGCCATCGACAAGGTACCGGCCTGATGATAGTTTTACATCCACAAATCCCGCAGGCCCATGGCAAACAGCACCGATCAGCTTATTATTCTCTCCAAAATGAGCTAGTGCTTCCTGTAAAGCCGAATTTCCTGGAAGATCAAACATCGTTCCATGTCCCCCCGGAAGGAAGATGGCATTATAATCATTTACATTTACCTGAGAGAGTACCAGCGTGCTTTCCAGCTCCCGGATTGCTCCTTCCCATTCATCAGGAGGCATTTCTCCTTCGGTGGTACTCCGGGGATCGACAGGAACTCGACCGCCTTTAATACTGGCCACACTTACACTGTATCCATTGTTTATAAACTCCACATAAGGCTCGGCAAATTCAGAAAGCCATAAACCCGTAGGATGGTCTTTATCGATTTCTTCGGTATTTGTCAGGACGATTAGTATCTTTTTCACGTTAACCATTCCTCCTTCTTCTCTGTTAACTTTTATTTATCCGTGGGGTGGTTGAGTTAAACTATAATTCAAAAGCGGTTTTAAAAAAGCGGGATTGTGTATATAAAGAATGATGCCTCTACTGTTACTGTTAATGAAAGGAGACCATTCATTGAAAAGATATACGCTATTGGCCTTATCCGTCCTTGTTACGCTTACTTTCATTGCATGCAGCCCTGTTCAGCAATCAGAAGCACTTACCAATGAAGAAGCCAAACAGAAAATTGATTCAGGAGAAGTGACCGTACTGGATGTACGTACAAAAGAGGAACGTGCTGCAGGCTATATTCAAGAAAGTGTATCCATACCTCTGGACGAACTGGAAAACCGCATGGATGATTTGGATAAAAACAAAACCTATATTGTCGTCTGTCAAACAGGAAGCAAATCTCCACAGGCAGCAGCTTTAATGATAAACAATGGCTTTACTGAAGTATCTTATTTGAAGTCTGGAATGAGCGGCTGGAGCTATCCACTTGAAAACTAAAGGCCGTGTTTTTTTAGAATTGGCTCCATAGGACCGGATTTTCCCCTCTGATACATTGGCTTTCCTTTCTCGACAGAGTGAGTAGTCGTTCTTTTCTTGTTTGCTTATCCTAGATTAAATAGCAACAAACTTTTGAAAGGGGCCATAATAAAAGAAACCTGTGCTGAACCGACAGCACAGGTTTCTTTTATTCAATAATGAGCAACTCTTTTGGAAACTTTGTTAGTGTTTCATATCCAGCGGAAGTGACAAGTACATCATCTTCAATACGGACACCGCCGATTTCCGGAAGATAAATTCCTGGTTCAATGGTGTACACCATGCCTTCTCTCAATATCCCATCGTTCATATGGCTCATAGAAGGAAACTCATGAACATTGATACCCAATCCATGACCAATACGATGAGGGAAGTAGTCGCCATATCCTGCATCTGAAATGACTTTGCGGGCGATACTGTCTAGATCACCAATTCTGTTACCCGGCTTGCTTGCTTCGAGTGACGCCTGTTCAGCTTTCAGAACTGTTTCGTATATTTCTCTTTGTTTATTCGATACAGATTTGAAAGCAACAGTACGAGTAATATCCGAGCAATATCCTTCGAGGACGACTCCTAAATCAAAGAGCACAAAATCCCCAGGCTTCAAGCGGCGGTCACCAGGATTTCCATGCGGCTCACCCGATTTTTCACCGAAAAGGACCATGGTTGAAAACGACATTTGCCTTATTCCTTTTTTCTTAAGCTCATATTCAATTTTAGCCAGCACTTCCATTTCAGTAATGCCCGCTTTAAGTGCTTCCACTCCTGTCTGCACTCCAAAATCGGCCAATTCCGCAGCACGCCGGATTATTTCAATTTCCTTCTCGTCTTTAACCACACGAAGTTCATTCAATTTATCTTCTGCATTAATGACTTCAGCCTGCGGGAACATGGACAAGAAAGCCTCACTTCGTGAATAGGAAAGCACTTCTTTCTCCAGCGCCACTCTCTCCGCTTTTACAATATTTCTCTTCCTGATGGCCTCTTGAATGAGATCCCAAGGATTTTCATGGTCCCCATATCCTATGATTTCATCATTCCAACCGGCATTTCTCAGTTGGCCTTTCTCCATTGCCGGAAGAACAAACAACGGTGCCGCCTCCTTAAAAAGAAAAAGCCCCATTAACCGCTCATGCGGGTCCGTCAGGAAGTTGGATAAGTAAAAAACATTTTCTTTGGAATTGAGGAAGACTCCTGCGATATCCTGTTCTTTCAGCCATGTTTGAAACTTTTCTATGCGATCCTTCATTTTCTCCACTCCACTTCTTACATATGTATTTAACTGGTGTTACCTAAAAGCGATCATGTCAACACATTATCATAGTTTATACTCAAAGTTAATATATAAGCAGTGAGCGTTGCTTTTGGAAAGGTAGGAATTAATCCGGACCAGACTCTGTGGGAAAGTGATCCCTGAGAGTAACCGTCTTTTTTACTAGAATATGGTCAATTTTACGCATTAAAAAACACCTTCTTTGACGGTTTCTCTAAGAAGGTGTCTTTCTTTACTGGTTTATACCTCGGCTGTGCCTATGAAGTCTTTCAGGAGTTCCTCTGCCTGAATACGTGCTTCAACATTATCAGTACTGATAGGCGTGAATTCAAGCTGTCCGGCACGTTCAGAAACTTCAATCATGATTTCGTTCGTCACATGGAAAGGAAACAGTGCTCTAGGAAGATGCTGCATTGCCTTTCTATCTCCTGCTTCATTCTCATATAATGATAATGTAATAATTTCATCCGACATATTTTCAATTTTGTATAGACCAATATCCATTACAGTTCACTCCTCTATGAATATTTAAGAATGTGTTGTTATTCTAAAGATACCCGTTCTACTGAAGTTGAAACCGTAATTACAAGAATAATTTCATACTCTTGTTAAAAGGTCTATCCAATTTACCATGAATCTTACTATCTGTTTACACTCTTCGGTAATAGTATATTAATATACTATTCTTTTTGAAATTCGAACTCAAGCTTCTTGTTCTCTTGGTTCCAGGCAAGGATCGCATCAAAAGTTCGTTCTCCTTTTTTAAAGCCCTTTATCACATCAGTCTTACCATCAGTAATCAATTTTTTTGCATTCGCTTGGGAAATCTTTTTCTTCATGATCATTTTAGATAACGTGAAACTGCATTTTGTTTTGTTATAGGCACTGCAGCCATAAAATTCTCCTTTGTCGATGACCTTCTCCTTGCAAAAAGGACAGCTGCCTATTGACTTGCCCAGCGAACCACGCGACCGGGTCCTTTGAATGGATTCTGTGTCGATGCCTTCGAATATCCAGCTGTTGGACGCCTCAATCGCGTCTTCGATGATTTTTCCGCTAAGCTTCTTGACCTGCTCCATGAATTGAGGGGCAGAGGCTTGTCCTTTCCCAATTTCACGGAGCCTTTGTTCCCATTTCGCAGTCATTTCAGGGGAAGCGAGAATCTTATCGCCGATTGCTTCAACCAAGACTTTTCCTTTATCGGTTGCATAGACCGTATTTCGCTTCACTTCTATATATTTTCTGTCTTTCAAACCAGCAATGATACTTGCTCTTGTCGCTTCTGTTCCCAATCCTTCAGTACTGGAGAGCACTTTTTCAAGCTCTTCGTCATTCAAATGCTTCCCTGCGGTCTTCATCAATGTAATCAGCTGTCCCTCTGTGTACCGTTTAGGAGGCTGTGTTTTTCCTTCTTTGACTTTTACACTTTTTACTTTTCCAAGATTCCCTTTATCGACTTTTGGAAGGAGCTGTTCATCATCCTTGTCACTCTGGAAAATCACCTTTCGCCAGCCTTCTTGTATTTGGACTTTCCCCTTGGAGATAAACTCAGCCCTGCCATCAACAAGGGTGACGTATGTCGTATAATCAAAAATGGATTTATCATAATGTGCAGCAATAAGCCTGCGGACAACCAGATCATAAATTTTCTGCTCATCAGCCGGCAGTTTCTCAGGGTTTTTCACTTGCTCTGTCGGAATAATGGCATAGTGATCAGTCACTTTCTTTTCATTAACATACCTTTTATTATGAATGACAGACTGTACCGGGAGCGGAAACAGCTCTTGATAAGCTGGAATATTGTTCAATTTTCCTAATATTTCCGGAAATGTTTCTGCCTCTCCTTTGGTAACGTAGTTTGAATCGGAACGAGGATAGGAAACAATCCCTTTTTGATAAAGCCTTTGAAGAGTATCCAAGGTCTTTTGAGGTGAAAATTTAAACACCTTGTTGGCTGTAGCCTGAAGTGAGGACAGGTTGAACAGCATCGGTGGCTGATATTCTTTCCTTTCAGTCAAGATATCCTTTACTTCTGCTGGTTTTCCTTTACAAAAATCCGCAATTTTCATTGCAACTTCTTTATCTTTCACCCTTGAATCCTTATCTTTTTCCCATTTCCCCTGGTATACTTTTCCCTCCACATCAAAATCTGCGGTCACTTCCCAAAATGGTTCACTGACAAAGCTTTCAATCTCTTTTTCTCTTTTTACAATCAAAGCTAGCGTAGGCGTCTGTACCCGCCCAGCCGAAAAGACATCGGACATACCTTTCTGCTTTAAAAGAATGCTATAGATCCTGGAAGCATTCATCCCGATAATCCAATCCGCACACGCGCGGGAATAGGCCTCATAAAAAACACTCCTCGTATCACTCTCATCCAATAACTTGGCAAACCCTTCGGTGACGGCCTTTGGTGTCAGGGAAGAAATCCAAAGCCTTTTCATTGGTTTGCGGACCCCGGCCATATTGATGATGTTCCGAACAATCAATTCCCCTTCCCGGCCTGCATCACCCGCATGAATGATCTCGGTAACTGAGGGCTTTTGAAGTAGAGATTTAACTGCATTAAATTGCTTATATTTTGACCTGGTTACTTCATATTTGAATTTTTCTGGAATGATCGGTAATGTATCGACACTCCACTTCTTCCATTGGCTTTTATATTTTTCCGGGGACTGGAGCTGCAAAAGGTGTCCGATGGCCCATGTAATGTAGGCTCCTTTTGGAAACAGCTGATTTGGCAGGATTTCAATGAATCCCTGTCCTTTCTTATGAGGAAAAGGCTTGGCTAGCGCAGCTCCCTGATCAGGCTTTTCTGCAATTATAACTTTCATTTTCGGCTCCTTTGCAGTGGATTGTTTTACAAAAAGTGCAATGGGTTTCTTTCGATTCTATGTTTAAAATGGCGATTGAATTTGTTGACAAATATCCTTCATTGTAGCATATATCAAACTGCTAAAACAGTGGTGCATTAATCTGCGAGACAGTGACGTTCTGTATAAAACATGGTTGGTATGGGTGTTGGGTTAATGGATTGGAATTCAATAAGCTAATTGTGTGAAGGGGGAAGATTTGAATGTAAGGATAGTCGAGTGATTCTGGCGGAGACCTTTTTAGAGTTTCTAATATAGTGTAGTCAAGCAACTAATTCTGTATGACATTCATCGTATTGGTTGCTTTGTTCGATAGAAAGGGGAAGGTTTCGTGAGATGGTCCTCGCTCTTATTATAACGCAAGTCAACTCAACAGCGGTAGGCTCATCTATCATTTTATATTTTGGGTGTGTGGGTAGGCTTTGATTCGTTCGACTCGATTGGTTAACTTGGGCAGCACCGGTTTGTTCGATAAGGCGATTAAATATTAAGTTTTGAACTTGGGGTTCGGCTATCTTTGACAGACTGCAAGATTGGTTTTACGGCTATTAGGTGCCAAAATACTTGGTGTTCTGCTTTCTCATAGACCCGTATGCCTATTTCATGGCCTGCGTTTTTAGATGTCAGCATTCTCATTGCTTTTAATGTACCACCCTCCTCAGATTTCTGCCCTCTCATCTTTTGGTGGGCCGGCACCCTGGAATTCCAGCCATTGGCCCATTTGCCTTTTTTATGGGACAGCGTCTTTGGTTTGAAGCCTTCTCATGGGTTGAATACTGACTTCATATACCAAACACATTCCTAAGCAATCACCTGGCATACACCCAGTACTCAACCACTTTATCATCAGGCATATCTTCAACAAGCTTTACCATATCAGGTCCTAATCTTTCCTAACCTCCCTTTATTACAATTGCCCGGCCTGTATTTTCCTCTCAATGTTAATGGCTATGACTTCTTTTCTTCTTTTTTCTTAACATAACCACTTAAATCCACATTGCGTTCTTCTAGCTTCTCCAGAATGGTTTCAGTGATAATTTCCAGGGTTTTTACTCTCGCAAATTTTTTATCTTCACCTTCAATAATGTACCATGGAGCGTTAGCCTTGTTCGTTTCATTGATCATGTCCTCTACCGCTTCTTTATAGTGCTCCCACTTTTCCCTGTTCCGCCAGTCTTCTTCTGTTAGTTTCCAGGATTTCATAGGGTCGTTCTTCCGATCATTGAACCTTCTAAGCTGTTCTTCTTTTGAAATATGAAACCAGAATTTGAGGATGATGTAATCTTCGTTGGACAAAATTTCTTCGAATTGATTGATCTCACCGTACGCCCTCTTCCATGCCCATTCATCTGCAAAGCCTTCCACTCTTTCGACGAGGACCCTCCCGTACCATGAACGGTCAAAGATGCCGATTTTTCCGTACTTTGGCATCCGGTTCCAGAAACGCTGCAGATAATGATACTGTTTTTGCTCAAGGGTCGGTGCGCCGGTTGCGTGCACCTCATATCCTCTTGGATCCATGTTCTGGGTAGTCCTTTTGATGGCCCCTCCCTTGCCGGCAGCATCCCAGCCTTCAAAGACAAAGATACATCCGATTTTTTCATCATGCAGGGCCCTTTGCAAGCCAAGGAGCTGCAGCTGAAGTTTTTTCAGTCTTTTTTTGTAGTGATTTTTATCTTCAATTTTTTTCGTTAGATCCACTGAATCAAGCATGTAAAAGACCTCCTTATTTTATAGTATGTATTAAAAGATTGTTATTTCGTTTTTTATCCTGACCTGATATACTTCAAACACCCGAGGGACAGTATTTCGTTCCAGAGGGTACCGAACGTTCCGGACTGAAACTGCAACCTTTAAAAGCGAAAGCTCACCGCCTGACCCGAGGAGTTCTCCATCTGTAGTGGAAATCCTGGAATTAAATATACTCAAGAATACAACATCACTCTCTAACATAGATTATCGTTTTAAAAAAAGGCCCTGATTTTCATCAGGAACCTTCATGCAGAAACATTAAATCCAGGACCAATCGCGGCGCTTGTCGTCATCTCTTCTGTCACCAATTCCAAAGACATCATCCCTGTCACGTCTGCGTCTTCTTCTATCATCGGCACCCAATACACCGTCATCATTAAATCTGCGTCTTCTTTTATCATCTGCATCCAAAATAATGACTTCGTTAGCTCGAATGAGGACTTTATCAGCATTAATTACACGTCTTCTTCTTCTCTCGTCAGACAAATCTTTCCCCTCCTTTAGCTCAACCCATTCCATACAGACTGGGATGCCTGTATCTCATAGATTGGTTTACTATAAGCTGTTTTCGTATAGATTGTTGCTATCGGAAAAATCCAAAGGGCCGGATTTTCCCCTTAGGTACAAGGGCTTTTCTCTCTGAATAACGTGAATAGCTCTTTTCTTACATGCTGACTAAGATATTTTCTGTGATTTCTGCCCATATCCCTTGAACTTAATAGTAAATAGCAACAAAGTTTTAGAAAAGAGCCTTACTATAAGATATGACAGGGAGTGGGAAAGGAATGGACATCTATCTACATGTCAAAATAAATGGGCACGATGAACAACACCTCTTCTTAGTCATTCAAGACCCACCAAGAGAGCATTGCCATTCGCGGAAATTTTAACGATTGCATACTCTGCAGTATTTTCTGTTTCAACCCCCGTGCCCTCCTCAACAAAGAAACTCTCTATGCCGAAAATGACCCTGCCATCTCCTCCAATTACCCCGTTAATAAGGATATCAGTTTCACTCTTGATATACTCTCTATTCCACTTCCCGCGTTGTTTGTAGTATCCCTTGTAGGAATAAACCTCTCCATCAGGATAGAGTACGAGCCGGATTTTCTCCCCGGGCAGTCCCGTATCCCTTAGGGTTGGCTGGTCAGTAATTTTGTAACTCAAACGTACATAGTCTCCCTGCATCAGCGACCTGGGATCAATAGGGGCCAGCTCCAGCTTTACGGTTTCGCCGTCTCTTATTAATGATTCGTTAGTAAATGTTTGATAAGCAAGAAAGCCTGTTTGCAGGAATAAGATTACAAGCAGGGCTTTCCATTTTGTGAGGACAAAATTATTGGATATAGAGCCACTGACTTTGTCTTTGCTTTTATCTAAATAGAGAGTGACAGCAAGAGTCAGAAAGCCTAACGCCAGGAAAAGAATTGATTTGTGTATGAGCATCCACATTAGGTCATAGTACTTATAGCCAATAAACAAGAACCAATAGATGAGGGAAATCGCAAACTCAGCCTGTAAGTTTTTCTTATTGAAAAAAATAACGGCTGCTGTAGCGATGACAAAATAACTTATATTATAAAAGATATAAAGAGCATGCGGGGTTGCGGGTGCTATCGTAAGACTAATATAGAAACCGAACGCTGCAATCAATGCTGTTCTCCCTACCCCAACGACTTTATTCTGAAGCAAGTAATAAGCTCCATTGAAGAGAACCATACAGAAGCCTATCGGATGGTACGAATGGATAAATTCTGTCATCAAAGTAACAAGCGCTGTATTAAGTGCGATGAACTGTATCACCTTCAATCCAGCCGGCTGACTTACTCTTACACCTGCAAATGCCGCCAGGATCATGATAATTTTCATAACAAGGTCATTACTGAACAGACTGGTTCCTATGACAATCATATACCCTGTGGTAAGGACGACATATTGAAGAACTTCTGGCATGGGGCTCCTTAATGGAATTAGCAACCCAGGAAGAACCAAGACAGTCAGAGCAAAATAAAACAAAAACGTTTCCGGGAAACCCATAAAAGCCAATGCGGTTAACCCCACAATGGATATAACGGAAAAAATCGCAGCTACGATGGTGACACTTACTGTAATGGCCTTTTGGAATATAGGATTCTCTTTGACTATTGTATTTAGGTATTTTATTGACTTGATTGCAACAATGACCAAGGCGATTGAAACTATCAACAAGAAGATAAATAGAGCTTCTCCTGCAAAGTGAATAATCAATTCAACCCCTTTAGACAATAAATACACTGATAAAGAGATAATGAACCCCGCAGCCAGTCTCTTTCTGTTAAGAACCTTTATTGATAACCAAATCCCGAATACGCCATTAGCGAGGAATATCAAGTTCATCAAGCTGCCATAGGTCGGGAAACTTTCCGAAAAGCTAAGATAAATTAATAAGAACTGAAAAACGGAAAAGGAAACGTACTTGATAGGAGAGAGATCCCAATTGGACTTCAATGACCAAAGAAATAAAACCGCATTGGCAGCAGTTATGGACAAGATCAGTAAAAATAACTGTGTTTCGGTCCACCTGATGGAATAGCTTGAAGGAAACAGGTAGAAATAATACGCCAAATGAAAGAGGACATAACCAAGGAGATAAAAGGGGCGATATTTAGTAATAAAGCCTAGTAACAGAATCGGGATCAGCCAGACTGAAAATAGAAGATAGCTATCAGCATGCGAATTGTAAATCTGGCCAAGCAATCCGACGGCTATCCCAAAACTGACGCCGCCGCAAAACAGGACCCATCTGCTTAGAAAAAGCTTGCTTTTCAACACGTTGGATAAGAAAAAACTTAATAGGTAAAAGATAAGCAAAACAGCTGTGATCATTCCTACTTTAGTTAAACGGTCAACTCCTTGCCAGTTGGATGCAAAAAAATAAAAGAGACTTGCCAGCACTAAGCTGATACTGAATAAGTAACCCAAATTGGTCATTTTCCCATTCATTGCATTTCCCCCCGTTTCCTAATGTGTCTCTTTTGAAAATTTCTGATTAGGATTATTCCTGATGGATAGGCATGGTCTCCTCTTTATACTATTGTATGCTGTATATATATGAAGAATTTTAGGTTTACTATCCCGCTTTTTTATAAATAAAGGCTGTATTCGTATAGATTGTTGCTCTCGGAAAAATCCAAAGAGCCGGATTTTTCCCTTGGAGACAAGGGCTTTTTTCTCTGAAAGAGGTGAATTAGCTCTTTTCTTACTTGTTTATCAGGCTATTCCTGGTTAATTAAGTAGATTTTTTAAAATTTGTATTAAATAGCAACAATGTTTACGAAAAGAGCCATAAAAAAAGAGCTATCCCCTTTATAGTGATAGCTCTTGGGTGTCTGTATTCTACTCGTTAAATCATGGAAACCGGCTCTTTCGGTTTTCTTACAAACGCCATGATACCTGCAATCAAGAAGAGTAAGCCAGGAAGGAAGCCTGCACCAAATGTACCGAGTCCCACAACCAAAGCTGCCAGAATGAATAATATTCCAGCAACCACCGGCTTTTTGTTCCCTTTTATAAGAAGGACAGCAGCCAGCCCTAAAATGGAACTGATCAAACCGAGCCCGATTAAAAACGGTCCCATTGACTCGATCATCCCCATAATGTAGCTTGTGTCTTCAGTTGTAAGGGATGGATCACGGCTTATTTCCTGTTCTAACATCTCCTGCATTACAGCACTGTTCGCATTTAGAATGAATCCCATTATGGCAAATAACCCACTGAGAATAATCCCGATTATTCCCATTACTATTTCTGCTGTTCGTTTTATCACGTGAAATCTCCTCCTGCTATTAAGTTGGTCCATCATTACATACGTGGAAGCCCTCAAAAAGATTCATTAAAATGACTATTCAATAAATCTATTCTTCGTTTCTGGTCCGGGAAGCATACAGGCGTCACTTTTGCCGAACCATTTATATCGATTCTTTGCGATATAATCATATATATAGTCCCTGATAAACTTTGGAATGATTATTCCAAGATAAAACACCTTCCAAACCCCGTCAAGATTCCTGCTCACCTCTAAGGCGGCCGTCGATTTCATAAACACGCGGTCCTGATCTATTAAGTAAAAGCTGTCAGTATGAGAATCTATGTGATGCTTCTCCATCAAAGCAATACCTTTCGTGCTCTGCTGAGATGCAAACTGGAAATAAGCATTGCTGTCCCGTTTAATAATGAATTGCACAACACCATTACAGAGATTGCATACTCCATCGAACAAAATGACTCCACTCATATTGAAAGTCCCCTTTCTCTCCTTCCCCTTAATAATACCATTATAAAAATAAACATTAAAATAGTTGATAGCTCCCACAATATGCTTAGAGTTATTGGTTTGGATGAAATTCATTCAATTAACCAGCTTTTTTCTCATTTATCGTCTTGTATGTACAATCATGGGGGAATAAGGAGATTGGCATTTTAATTTATTCCATGTAAGGTATGGAGGAAGGTTTGAAAAGACTTTAGACCCCCTCGTTTTTTCTGACTCGGCTCTGCCGAGTCAGCTTTTTTTTGTGGATATAGTTAACGCTGTTTCCATATACATAAATCCATGACATATCTGCATCCTAGTAGATGGAGGTGATTGATTTGGAAAAAGAACAAAATTCACAAAAGCCGGATTTTGACAGTTTGGATGACCGTGTAATTGCGTCCACGCCGTCAAATAACCCAACTCTCGTCATCAAAACCAATCTCGATCCGAAAAGTGCAGAAGAAGAAAATCCTTACTACCAAAAGGACCACCAAAGTGATCCACAGAAATTCAAAGATTATTTTCAAGAATAGCCGCTTTAGCGCTTCACCGCACTAAGAGGGACTGTCCCCTTTAACACGATAATTCGTTAAAGGGGACAGTCTTTTTTAATACCTTTTTGCTGCTGGAAGGATGATATATTGCCGTTTGTAGGTTATAATAGAATCGCTCTATTATTCTTCTGAGAGAGGCAGCATATTTTTTAGTCATTTATATGAACCTACCATGCTGCTTTTCACCTTTGATTGCGAGGTCTAAAGAATGTTACATTTCAAAACATATAGAAAAGACCACCATTCTCCGTGGGTCACTTTTATACATGGTGCAGGCGGAAGCTCCAGCATCTGGTTCAAACAAGTAAAAGAATACAGAAAAGAATTTAATATATTGCTCATTGATTTACGAGGACACGGAAGTTCCAAAGCTACTTGGAAAAAAGGAGATTCCTTTGTGGATGTGGCGGAGGAAGTTATTGATGTCCTGGATCACCTTAACATTCAAACTTCTCATTTTATTGGCATTTCACTTGGAACCATTGTGGTTCAAACCCTTGCAGGTAAACATCCCGAGAGATTATCCTCCATGATTTTGGCAGGAGCTGTCATCCAGTTGAATCTTCGGACGAAATTTTTACTTGCCATAGGAAATGCCTTTAAATTCATCCTGCCATACATGTGGCTGTACAAACTGTTTGCGTGGATCATTATGCCAAAGCCAAGGCATATGGAATCCAGATATACGTTTGTAAAGCAGGCGAAAAAAATGTGTCAAAAGGAATTCATCCGCTGGTTTGGACTGACAAAGTCAATCAACCCTTACTTAAGGAATTTACAAATTGATTCCAAGGGTATCCCAACGCTTTTTGTCATGGGAGAAGAAGATCACCTGTTCTTGACCCCCGTCAAGCAGCTTGTAAAAAAACAACAAGAATTAGATTTGCAATTGATAGAAAATTCCGGTCATGTCTGCAATATTGATCAGCCGGAAAAATTCAATTCTATTACTCTTAAGTATTTAAAAAAATTGCATGCTGTACCGGCATCCATTCTGCTATAACTATCCGTCTTTGCAAAGGGCGGATTTTTTTTGTCTAAGGAATAAAAACATTCCCCTAAAATAATGCTTTACAGATCTCAAAAATTGGGTAGAGTATTACCGAAACACCTCAAAAAAGTGGTGTTTAATAATGCTTGAAATTAGAAATCAAGATTTATAGGAAAGCAGGTGAAAGTATGATCGTAATCGGAATTGATTTATCCGGCCCTTCCAATTCAAAGGATACGGTCGTTTCAATATTTGATAAAGTTGACGGAGCTTTAAAGTTGAGACAGCTTATATCAGGTGCGACAGATGAAGTAATTATTTCAAGGATACAAAAGGAAGCCGAAAACCAATCGGTGTTCATTGGTATAGACTCTCCCCTTTCCTATCAAGATGGCGGCGGGGACAGACAGTCGGACAAAAGTTTACGAGCTTATATTACAAAACTTGGCATGAGGCCTTCTTCCATTATGGCACCAACCATGAACCGGATGGCCTACCTTACATTAAGGGGCATATCTTTAACCAGGGCCATAGGTTCCCTGAAAACAAGCAAACCAGTAAAAATAGTGGAAGTACACCCTGGGGCGGTGATGGGTTCAAGGATACCCGAAGAGTTGATACCTCACTTTCTTCTTTACAAAAAAGAGGTCGATTCTCGGCTGCACATCTTTCATTTCCTTCAATCCACTGACCTTAACGCTTTACCTGATGAAGTAAAAGAATCGACCCACGCTATAGATTCCTGCGCTGCTGCATTAGGGGCATGGTATTGGGGCGATCCGTATCTCGAGCCGAATTGGTGCTGGAAAGCCGATCCTCCCCTGCACCCCTATGACTATTGCTGTTAAAGGGGTGAAAGGACAAATCGTATTTTAGTTCTGGTGATAGTGCGTATAATGGGTAAAACGGCGAGAAATACCACATTATAGAATGGTGGTAGGGCGTATAATGGGTGATACGGCGAGAAACACCACATTATAGGCTGGTGGTAGGGCCTATAATGGGTGATACGGCGAAAAACACCACATTATAGAATGGTGATAGTGCGTATATTGGGTGATACGGCGAGAAACACCACATTATAGGCTGGTGGTAGGGCGTATAATGGGTGATACGGCGAGAAACACCACATTATAGGCTGGTGATAGTACGTATAATGGGCGATACGGCGAGAAACACCACATTATAAGCTGGTGGTAGTGCGTATAATGGGTGATACGGCGAGAAACACCACATTATAGAATGATGGTAGGGCGTATAATGGGCGATACGGCGAGAAACACCACATTATAGGCTGGTGATAGTACGTATAATGGGTGAAACGGCGAGTACGACGGCATTATAGGTTTTCAGCAAGAGCCCGCCTATAAAGACTAAATGGCATTGGGTTATAAATATCAGGAATTTCTTTTTATAACTGTAATTTCAACGATCGATTTATAAAGGTTTTCATTAAAAAAACAGTCTGTTCAACTACAGACTGTTTTTTGGCTTACTTCGCTAATACATTTTCCACTTGAAAACCATTTTCCTTCAAGGCCTGCTTTAAACTGCTGTAGGAAGGGTACTCTTTAAAATTGATCCCGAGATGTACAGCTGTCATTGCCAATTCAGGGCGGATGCCTGACAGAAAGGTCTCAACACCAATCAATTTCAGACTGGAAATCATTTGAAAAATCTGATTGGCAATCATTGTATCAAACGTCCCTACCCCTGAAATGTCAATAAACAGTTTAGATATGTTGTATTTCGTACACTGCTGCAATACTGAATCAGCTAATCCATCTGCAATGGTGATATTTAAGTTGCCGAGCAGCGGAAAGATGGCCACATTTTCCGTCACAGGTATAACGGGAGATGTAATGGATTTGATCAGCTTTTCTTGTTTTGAGAAAGACTCTCTCGTTTTGATATGATAATGCTCTGTGAATTTTTCGATGATGGAATCAATTCCTGTATTCAACGCTTTGCTCCATTCCACCACTTGTGTAGCTTCAATGACATTTTCGCTGATAAACTTTTCGATATAGTCCCAATAAATTCTCCTGAATATACTGAACTTTTGTATGACTTCATAAAGGGATGTTTTTGTTTCTACCCTTTCTTCCGCAATCTTTTCTGCCCACTGGTTCACCTTTTCTGTAAACTTTTCCTTAGACACGAAAATATGGGCAATACTTTCTATCAATTCGTCATTATGTTCTCGCAGCTTTCTCTCCACTTCCGGGGAAGCGCTCTTTGAATAAATAGAATATCCGGCACTCTCCTCCCGGGAATCTAGCCAATCATTAGTCATACTAGGTGCACTCTGTACAATATATTGAAAAAGCAATTGATTATTATTTTCTTCCATCAGGTTCTTCACCTCTACATAAATATATTTTTATTGTATAAAGCTTTAAAACTTTTAGCAATTACCAAGATGAATTGCTATTGAATTAATTTTTATTGGGCACCATATTTACCCTATTTCGATATTGTCATGTTATAGATATACTCTAGAAAGGAGAACTTATTTTTGCAAATTTTTTTAAAAAGCGTATCCCCACATAAGTCTTTTTGGGACCTCATTTCCGTTTAAGTTGCCTAAATCACCTATCATAAGACCTTCTTTGCTTTATTTTTATTTAGGTGTCTGATAAACCATTCATAAGACCATTTTAAGCCTCATTATTCAATTAGGGTACCTCATAAACTCTTTATAAAACTATTTTCCTTCAATTAGGATACCTCATTAAAGATTCATAATTCCCGTGTAAAGGTGAATATAAATATATACTGGACAGGTTGAGTAGTGTACTTTCGCTATCAAAGTTTGAAAATTTCATGAAATGTTCGTCATTCACCTGCTTTCTTGATGCATGTATACTATAATGGACAGAAAGAATAAGCACAGGAGGACACTTTATGTGGAAAACTGATATTGGTAGATTCAGGATGATGGGGTTCATTGAAGGAGCTTCTCTTCTGATTTTGTTGTTTATTGCCATGCCGCTTAAGTACATAGCAGGGATTCCAGAAGCCGTGTCCGTTGTCGGAGCTCTTCATGGATTCTTTTTTATTCTTTATTTAGTGGTGATTGCCTACACAACATTCAAGGTAAGGTGGGCCTTTAAATGGATTTTCGGCTCTGTTCTTGTGGCATTCGTGCCTTTTGGTAACATGATGCTTGACAGCAGATTGAAAAAGAGTAACTTCTCTTCTTAAGGGATGGCCAACTTGATATGCCTCAATTGAATGAAAGTAACAGCTAAAAGCAGCGGGGATTTCGCTGCTTTTTTAATTGGGATTCATCAGTTCTTAAGTCTGTCCCTTCTCGGATGCATAGTTTTAATCTGCTCTGTACTCACATTAATTGCATCTCTATTCGTTTCACTTTAAGTGGATCCGTATCATAAATAATAGTGCAGCACTCGCACATTTTTGTTGAAGTATAGTTATTGTCCAATCTACTTTCTGCTTCAGCCATATATTATCAGTATGCTATAAGGAAAGGAGTGATAGAGTTGGGTAATAATCAAAATGATCCATGTGCACGGTGCAGTGATAATAGCTTGCTGTGCTTATCTGTTCCTGGAGGGCTTTGTTTGCAGGTATTAGGCCTGGAGATCAGAATCAATGATTTGTTGATTGAACTGGGATCTGAGGCGGACCTGGCAGGCATTCAAAACTTGTTAGGTCAGTTGTTGGGTGGTGCTGCAAATACAGCAGCAGACAATAACAGTTCCAATTAACCATCAAAATACCCCCTTTATCTAGAGGAGAAAGGGGGTATTTAGACAATTGTATTTTTAATAGGATCTTGCACTTCTCTTCTTATTTCTATACTTTTTGTAAATTGGATAAACAACTGGTCCCCATTTTATCAGCGTTCTTATGAGTCTTTTCATACTGGTACCTCCCTGTAATTTATTATCATCCAATTCCCTCAGATGGCTATTTCTAAACTTTACTCTAGCGGATCAGCTTTTTTTCCATATTTAATGACTTCATATATTGCCAACCCGTCACTTGGCTGCCCTTTCCCTGTTTTAAAAGGAAATAAGGAGAAGAAGATGAAATAGACTGAGAAATAGACAAATTGATAAAAGAATATATGAGCCGGCCACGCCCCCTTGTAAATCATAAAATTGATAAGAAATATAACCAGAAGATTTGATAGGCTTCCTGAAAGATAGATCAGTATATGAACCCATTTTTTATCATATTTAAGTTTGCCATATTGACACCAGCCATCCATGAAGTACAATTTTTTGACTTCCAGCGGTCCTATTGAAAAAAGTGTTTTCCCCGCGCCGAGTGTGAAATTAATTCTGGCTCCGAATACTCTGGCTGCCAAGACATGCCCTGCCTCATGAACCAGTGTCACCAACGGAAGCGTTAAGAAAAATGCAAGAAAGAAAATCCACATATCATTAAGTGTAAACAAATCCTAAACCCCCGATTCTTTTGTCTTCCCTGTGTTTTACCAAATGAACGTTGGTTTAACCTTGATTACAGGCTTTTTAATTGATTCGTAAAACAAGCTACATAGTGGAAATGAAAAAGAGCCCTGTCCCAGGACTCTTTTGCTTACTTCATATCCATACTTTTAACTCGCAAAAAATGATCATGTTGATTGCAATTCCTTATACGCTTGAATAAAAGCATGAGGATCCTGTTTTACAAGAAAACTGTAGACTCCCTGATTAGTATGTAAGTAAAGGAAGCCTTGTTTCGTGTTGAGGGATTTATACGAAACATCAAAGACATCTTTCATTAAAAACGACTTGGAAGAACAATCGATGCTATCGGTATTTAAACGTATTTCATGCTCTGTTTCTTCCACCGACTGAACTTGGTGTTCAATTTTTCTAGTAACCACATAATAGGAATGACTGGTGATCTTTTGCATCATAGACTATCATTTGGAAACTTTATCCCAATCTGCTTCCTGGCTTGTTCCAGAATAGACATAGTATCCAATGACAATCGGAAGGATTGCTTTGCAGATTCTGTTTTCCCATTTTGGATTAGTTCAATAAACTCACAAATCTCATAATACATCGTGTTCTCATCTTGTTTCACACTAATATCTTCGACCGAACCATCTCTGTATTGAATCTCAACTTTTTGAGGGTCTGATATGCTGTCAATAAGGATGCTTCCATCCTCACCCTGAATCTCAGATGGCACTGTTGAATTTGTAATTTTGGAATACATGGCAACTGCCTCCATTTCTTCATAATTGAAGAGAACAGTTCCTTCCCCATCGGCCCCCGTACCCAGCACTACTCCTTGAGCAAATATACTGCTTGGCATGCCAAATAATGTCAGCACAGGGACGATGCAGTAAATGCCGATGTCCATCAAAGCCCCATTCCCCAGCTCAGGCTTAAAGGCATTGAGAACGGTGCCGCTTCTATATGCGTCATAACGCGAGGAATACTGATTTTTCACCGCTACAAACCTTCTGACCTTACCTATTTTCGAGAGATTGTTCTTAATGGATTGAAAACTGGGTATGAACGTCGTTTTCAAGGCTTCCATCAAAAGGACATTGTTTTCCTTGGCAGTCTCGATCATCAATTTTAGTTCATCACTATTGAGTGCAGCAGGCTTTTCACAAAGAACATGCTTTCCATTTTTCATAAAGAGAATGGACTGCTGTGCGTGCAATAGATTCGGGCTTGCTATGTAAACTGCATCAAATGTGTGGCTTGTTGCCATTTTTTCCAGATCAGTAAAGGTGTACTTTACCTCGTACTTATCCGCAAACTCTTTGGCTCTCTCTTCTGTCCTGGAATAAACGGCCGTAAGTTTAAAGTCATCGACTTTACCTGCAGCCTCTAAAAATCTATCTGTTATCCAATTGGTTCCTATAATAGCAAAACGCATTCAATAAGAGCCCCTTTCGTCTATCTTTTTGCAGGTTGATAATCACACTTTATCACTTTTTACTTATGGGGTGAAATTATTCACATCAGTAGAGCTGATACAAACTTTTAATAAGGCTCTTTACTAAAACTTTGTTGCTATTTAATAGTAAGTTAAAGAGATATGGCCGAGAATTCACAGAAATTATCTTGGTCAGCAGGAAAGAAAAGAGCTATTCACCCTTTTCAGAGAGAAATGCCCCTGTACCCAAGGGAAAATCCGGCACATTGGATTTTTCCGATATCAACAATCTATACGAAAGCAGCTTTTATTAATGAATGATGGGGTTCACACATATATTTAATCGATATGATTTAGACCGGTTGATATTTGCAGGAGAAAAACTTGCCTGATCTGATTTTCAGTCCTTTCCCCCAGTGTCTGTCAAACTAGAATAAGAGGTTAAGAATACTTAAAGGAGTGTCTCATCGAATGACCAGAAATCATTTTGCTGATAAGGCTCTTTATGAACACCGGTTTTGGCTGCAAATCCTAGGGGACCATGCCCGATTTATTCGGGATACACTTTCTCCAGTTGAGAAAGAAGAAGTCAAACAGGCTGAACAGTTCAGAACTGTCATGGATCAGCTCCTTCAAATGTCCAGACAGCCGATATCAGGGCAGAAGCTGGAGGATTTAACTGATATGGCTGTCCAACAAACGGAAAAGTTCAGGACCTTCAAGCTTTCTCTAATCAAGAAGAAGTTGACAGGAAAAGTTGTCATTGGCTTGGGCGAAACCTTCCTTAATCACATGGTGAATGAATTGGAGGAATATATTGAAATCCTTGACTACCTTTTAAAAAATCAGGAAGTGCCTGAATTTCACCCCGTTCATCATCATCTTCTATGGCTGGCTGATGCTGCAGGTCATGCCGGGGCGATTCATGATAACCTGGATCTGAGCGAGAAAAAATGGAAAGAAAAGGGGACTGCTTTCCAAAAAGATTTTGAGGCGTTTTATTTAAAGGCTATTGAACTGGCAGGATACCTGAGGACAGGATTATTGGAATTTCCTGCACTATCCAAGTTTAACGAAGATGTGCAGCTTGAAATGAGGATCTTTAAAAGCATTCTAGCAGAATTGGAAGAATGGGAAATGAATCATAAACTGCTCGGCTCGTTCTCAGCATTGATGGCTGATCATATGGCTCGCGAAGAATGCTATTACCTTGTCAAATTATATGAATCTGCCGGAACCCCGCTGCCTGACTGTGACCCGGCTGCTCCGCGTGTAAAAGCCTGAATACTTCATCGCTTTAAACCACTAAAAGGGACAGTCCCCTATCGCGCTTTAAAGTAATAAAGCAAATTAAAGCCCAATGTCTGTTGGGCTTTTTTACTTTCTGCATCTGATGATCCTCACCCCAAGTTGGTCTTTGTATTACTGTAGATATTCTTCATGCCGGTCAAGCATCTCATTGATATCCTCTGGGATTTCGTCGGATAAATCAAATTAAATAACCGGCTCCGGTGATAAAAGCGGAAAATCTGCTTTTTCAATCTCCACTGTTTTGAAACCGGCCGCTTCTGCACATACCCTCCATTCTTCTCATTATGCAGATGACACACTCCATAAAACCCGCTTAACTCCTTCCTTGCTTCATAGGTAAGATCGCTATCAATAGTCATCTCCACTGCAAGGAAAAGTCCACCTTGTTTCAGTACTCTGTTCACTTCAGAAAATACGAGGTTCTGATCTACAAAAAATAACACTGACTCGCTGTTTCAAGTTCAAAAAGTACTACAAGGTCAGGCTCTGGCAACACAGGACCGTTTCAGGTAACATTCAGTGGCGCTTCTTTTTCGACCTCCATTGGATTGCCAAGGGAACCTTTCCTGTAACCAAAGCTGAACGGACAGTTCCACAAATTAGCTAACCGAGGGGAACATCTCCCAAGAAATGAAATTGATATTGTACGCTAACCAATTAAAACGACTATGATTTTTTTGCTCACTCCCGCCCTATTCACAAAAAACTAGCTAGACTAAAGCTTGTTTTTTTGCATCTACCAACTGTGGATATGCACCAAATAAACCATCATGATGCCGACATCCGCCAAAATATGGCTGATAACAGGTGCCGCCAGTGAACTTGACTTATGTCTGAACAGACCCCAGATGAGGCCTGCAATAAATACAGGAATGACCGCCAGGATGTTGAACGGCCAATTAAACAATTCTACCAGGGAAAGTAAATGATAAAGACTGTAAAAGAATGAAGATATAAAAATTGCGTTGGCGGGAGACATTGATACTTTTAACTCTTCGAAAATGAAATTACGCCAATAGTTCTCTTCAAGATACGGATTCAGTATGAGTAGAACAGCAATCAATCCCCATACCATACTTCCATTGAAATTCCACTCCTCTAACAGTAACCGAATAAGTTCAAGCTCCATTAAAGAAGAAAATAAAAACGAAATACCTGCAAAGATGATCAACAAGAAAGCGATTCCGCTTGCTGCCCCCAATAATACGGAATTCCTTGTGATGCTGACTTTCCATTTAGAATGATTTTGATTGGTTAGGCTGAAATAGACCGGAACAATAAGAAGCCAGCTATAGAATAAACCAAAAGTCAAAGGGACGCTGCCGTATATGGTTAAACCAATGAAGATCATAAGAGTTGGACCGATAAGTAGGATCATTTTTTTCATTCCACACCTCTATTGCATGCGTTCAAAGCATTAATTTATTCAGAACGCTGTGTTCTTATAGATTGTTGCTATCGGAAAAATCCAAAGGGCCGGATTTTTCCCTCGGGTACATGGGCTTATCTAACTGAACAGGATGAATTGCTCTTTTCTTTCTTGTTTAACTGGGTAATTTCTGTGAAATATGGTGATTTCTCTTGAATTTTCTAGTGAATAACAAAAAAGTTTTAGAAAAGAACCTTTCAGAAAAATAAATATTCTTTGACTATTGTATCATTCACCTGCCGGATTTTGGGGGTCACAGCAGAAATTTACCCATGTTGGATTTAACAGGACGATCTTAATTGCCCCTGTCATTTCTAATATAAGAACTTATGGGCAGAAATGATCGACAGCCGTACATATTAAAACGGGAGCATCAAAAAAGGACAGAACCAGTAATGGTCCCGTCCCCTTAGAATCAATTTTTATCCGATTTAAGGCTCAATCTTCAGGATGTTTCGGCTTTTCAGGATCTCTCTGAGGATCGATTTCCTGATCATTTTCCTTTTTTTCTTCTTGTTCTAAAGAGAGGTTGCCTTTTTCTTCATGTTCTTTGCTCATTGTGTATCCTCCTTTAAAATATCATTCTGTTTGCTAATTCCCCATAAGCAAGATGATCAAACCATGATCACGACCGAATAAGTTCGGCAGGAAATGTCAAACACATTGCTCACCTGTTAGGACTCCAAAGAAACGACAGGTCACTTACAACAGAAGCAGAAAAAATTACCTTGATACATATTCATTGCCGGTAATCCAAAATCTGTAAGGATAATCGCGAGCTTCTCCTGAATTACCGATTCCAATGCGTTTGCCGGTAGTTATGCTGTTCGGTGAAAAGCCTTCAGCAATGTACAGCGGGCTTTGAGTAAAATAGCTGCCATAGTCCTCCATGTTTATCCCCATTGCTTTTGTCAGTTTTCCCGGGCCGTTGGTAAGTTCCCTGCCCTCTTTCGGCCTCCTTCTCTTCATAAGCTCTACCCCATCTCTCGGTTCGACCGCTCTTATGAGGATGGCTTCCGGCTTTTCCGGCGGACCACTTACAACATTTACCAGGCAATGGGTGTGCATAAGATACGTGTATACCCTGCCGGCTTCCGCATACATGATCTCTGTCCTTTTCGTCCTTCTATTATTAAAACTGTGAGCCGCCCTGTCTTCAGGTCCCATATAAGCCTCTGTTTCCACGATATATCCAGAAGTGAGTCCTTCACTCGTTTCTTTGACCAGCAAACATCCAAGAAGCCTTCTGGCCAAATCGAGGGTCGGCAGTTCGTAAACGTGCTTCGGTAAAAGAGTAATAGGCTCTTTTTCAATCACTATCCGGTACTCCTTTCTTTGTGTGCATGAATCTGTCCCTATTGAGAAAAATAATGGTGTTACTATAAAGTGTGCTTTGTTCAAGATGTTTACCAAACTGGCAACTTGTATGGACTTCACATTATAAAAATGGCTTTTGGGAGCTGGATGTGAAGCGTGATACATTTTTACAAAATGCTCTTTTCTAAAACATTGTTGCTATTTAATATGAAGTTCATGAGATATGACGATAACTCACAGAAATTATCCTGGTAAACAAGAAAGAAAAGAGCTAATCACCATGTTCAGTTAGATAAGCCTTTGTACCCGAGGGAAAAATCCGGCCCTTTGGATTTTTCCGATAACAACAATCTATACGAATACAGCCTTACTAAATGATAATCTTCTCAGAGCAGAGCAGCCCCCATAAACTAATTCTCCATGCAAAATGGAGAGATGCTCTTATAAGAGTACCACTGCTACCAGTAAGATAATCATTATTCTGCTGCGGTCTCTTAAATTAATCATCCTGTTTTAGCAGCCGGAAAGCTTTTTCTTTTTATGTAGTATAGATCAGCAAAATGGATAGAGGCAGAAAATAATAAATATCGGAGGTCATGATATGAATGTCAACATAGAACAACTCGCTAAGGAAATGCCGGAATTCACCAATCACCAGGAAGCAAGTGATTGGTTTGGAGATAAGTTTCAGGGGCAGTTTGTGTTTAAAGAAAAGGATGTAATAAACGATATCCCTACGTATTTTTATCATATTGTTAAAGATGTCAACAAATATAATCGGTATATGAATGCACTCTTACAGGAAGAAAGTGACATTGGGTCTTTGAATACATTCTATAGTTACACGACCGTCTCTATCACAGAAGATGGCGATGTGGAAATCACTTTATAAAGGGGGGTGTCCTATTGGCTGGCCTTAGGAAAAATCCGCAAGGCCGGATTTTCCCCTGGGTAACAAGGGCCTTCCTTTCTGAACAGGTGAGAGGCTCTTTTCTTTCTTGCTTATAAGGGTATTTTTTTGGGGGTATTATCTCTCTTAAGAAAAGAGCCTTATAAAAAATGAACCACTGAAAGCGTCTTTTTTCTTATCTGGGCGAACTAATCGGTTCGAATCGCCCCTGGATGTCTCATTACATATAAATAAGGGGGCTGAACACTCAGCCTCCCCCCGCTTGATGATCCCCCAGATATATTGTTTTCAGCTTTCGTTCATAAGCCTTCCCATCGATTTCCTCAACAAAATAGGCAGTCGCATGCGGCCTGGAAGATACCACCCTTTCAAGTTTTCCATCAATAAAATGCAGTGCTGCGCCATCGTCCGCTGCATAACCTGCACTCAGTTTAGAAGAAGCTATAAAGGCTGTAAAAGCCGGCCGCCTCTCTAATTCTCCATCATAGTGGGGACAATGACTTCCTTTAATAAATCCAAGGGCCTTCAACGGTTCCAGCCCGTCTCCATAAGAATCGGTCACTCCCTCATCGAACCAGCAGATGCTTCCGGCACTAATTCCAGCAAGCACTACTCCTTTTGCCAGCGCTTTTTCAAGAATTTGATCAACTCCCCATTCTTTCCATAAGATCAGGAGGTTCTTGGTGTTGCCTCCGCTGACGTATATAATATCCTGCTCCAATAAGAAGCCTTCAATATCCCTGGTGTTAGGCTTGAATAACGACAGGTGAGAAGGGATGCACTCTTTATTTTTGAAGAACTGGTAAAAACGATCAATATAACTTTCCGCATCTCCGCTCGCTGTCGCGATAAAGCATATTTTAGGAGTACGGGCTGGAGACTGTTTCAATATATATGTATCCAGGAGTTCATTTTCGGGTTCCATCGAAAAGCCTCCCCCTCCTAGAGCGATGATTTGTTTCATAGTGCCACCAACTCCAGTCAGCTAATTTAAATATTTGGGGTTCGTTTCTATATATCGAAGCAAATCAAGTTCCGGATGTTTTTTATCGAGGCTGTATATATACTCCAAAAAGTATTGGCTGCCAAAGGTATACACAACCTCAGGAAACAACTCACTGATTAAAAGCAGCTCTTTTCTGCTGGCCTGCTCCATGAACTGGATAGTTTTTTCTTCGTCCTGAAGCAGTAAGTCGAGGAGACGTTGAAGGGTACTCTCCATACGGGAGTCATCCTCATCCATAAGGGCAATCTTCCCAAGTACATTCCTGACACTTTCGATAAACATTCATTCACCTCCAATTATTCTCTCATGTGTTATATATGTTACTTCACACAGATAGGTTCAATTAGTCAACTTTATTTCATCTGTAAAATGCTTTAAAATTTTTGCTGTCAGCCCCCAGATGACTCTTTCTTCATAGAAGTAAAAGTATTCATCGAGCTTTCTTGTCTGCCAATTATAATTTTCTCCTCCTGCAATTAAATCCACTGGAAAGTCGTCTTCAAGCTCAATCGTAAAACCGACTTTATATACTTTAGGTTCATTCTCCAAAAAAAATGACAGAGGAATGGTAAAAGTTTCTGCCACTTCACCGGGATTCGGTATAATCTCTGCCTTTTTTTCCAACACAGCTACATAAGGGAAAATGAATGTTCCGAACGAGGACACAATGTAATCCAAGGGATATATATCCGATAAATCCCCCTCCCGGACGCCCAATTCTTCACACGTCTCCCTGATGGCCGTATCTTTTTCAGTGTTGTCTTCAATATCAACTTTCCCTCCAGGAAAACATATATCTCCTGGCTGTCTTCTAAGCTTCTCTGAACGGACTTCGAAGAGGATATGAATCCCATCATCCTTTTCGATAAGGGGTAATAAGACTGAAAAACGGTAAAACTCATCGCTCCCTAATATTCTCGGCGTTCTATTATAAAACATTCTTTTGATTTTAGCTAAATCCATTAACTCACCTCTCACATTACCTTTACCCTTTTTATCTGTGTATGAATATGATTACGATGGCAAAGTCTTAAGTTCCCACCAATACTTTTTACACAACCCTGTTGTAATCATCTACCTTTTGATTTGACAATGAGTTTGGCGACAAAACAAATACAAATCATACTCTTTTCCATCTTCCACCTGACACTAAGATAATAATATAACTTCTTTATGTATTTCTTTATTCAAGCTTTTTATCCTGCTTTTTCTATGCGATTTATAAGAAGTAATACGGGAACCGCATCAAAGAATAGGTTTAGGAAGACTGAAATCCAGATATAGTATAAAAAAATAGCAAAGGATGATTAGATGATCAAGCAATTCGATATCTCCACTTCACAAAGAGACGAAATGATCGATATAACAGGAGTTATTCAAGATTGGATTGATGACTCGGGAATTCAAGAAGGAGTAGTATTTGTGCAATCTATGCATACAACCGCGGGAATCACTGTAAATGAGAACGCCGATCCTGATGTTAAAACCGATATCTTAATGAGATTGGATGAAGTTTTCCCTTGGAATCATCTAAAAGACAGACATAGCGAAGGTAACACTGCAGCCCATTTAAAAACCAGCACAGTCGGACATTCCCAGGCATTGATTATTTCAGAGGGGAAAATCCTTTTGGGTACTTGGCAGGGAATATATTTTTGTGAATTTGACGGCCCTCGATCGAGGAATTTCATATGTAAACTTACTGAATAAGGCAGCATTGTAATAGTATATTCATCCCCTGAATTTCACAACCTATTTATCGATAAGCTGTTTTTAAGAGCATGCTTATTGGTTGAATTGTCAGGATTCATCAAAGGGGTGATCAGTAATGGATTTTGATTTACTTTGGAAAGCGGTCCTGATCGTACTGGGAGGTACATTGCTTTTACGAGTAGCAGGAAGGAAATCTATTTCTCAGATGACTCTTGCACAAGTTGTCATTATGATCGGGCTGGGCTCTCTGCTTGTGCAGCCGATAGTGGGAAAAGGGATCTGGTCCACAATCTTGGTTGGATTAACACTCGTACTTACATTGGTACTGATGGAGTTTCTTCAAATAAAGAATGACTCGATGGAAAAGTTCATAACGGGCCAGTCAAAGGTCGTTATTCATAATGGTACTCTTCAAAAAGATACCTTAAAAAAAATGCGGTTAACCGTAGATCAATTGGAAATGAAATTAAGGCAATCTCAAGTAAGCGATATCTCAGATGTTCAATATGCCACATTGGAGCCCAACGGACAATTGGGATTCATTCTTAAGCCTGATAAACAGCCGGCAATTAAAGAAGATATTTCTCAACTTAAGCAGGAAGTGGCGCTGCTTACACAGATGCTCAATAACCGATTATCAGGTATGCCTGTTCATGTACCCAGCTATAAAGTCGTACCTGCTCCTCAGCCTGCTAGTTACACAGCATCAACTGCCTCCCCACAGAAAAACATTTTTGACGAGGTAGAAAATCAAGGGCATATGAGTGAACCTCCTAATGACTTGCAATAAGGTCAACTCTCGTTCAAATAATGAGCGAGAGTCGACCTTATTTACATAACATTTTTATTGCCCACTTAAATATTCAGAGCTCAATAAAGAATATATTTGTATCATGGTACTCTTATCAATCAAAATTTGTTTGCCTTAATGTCCCTTCCTCCCTGAAGCCAGCTGATTGCAGCAATTTGCGAAAACCTTCATTTTCTGCAAGGCTCTTTTCTAAAACTCTGTTGCTATTTACTATAAAGTTCATGAGATATAGCGATAATTCACAGAAATCATCATGGTAAACCAGAAAGAAAAGAGCAAATCACCTTGTTCAGTGGGATAAGCCTTTGTACCCGAGGGAATATTTCCTGTCAGCTTATTTTTCATATTCAGCCCCCTTACTTTTTACCGATTCTAACAAGGCGGTCATTTTGATAAGTGATGAAAATATTATCCCCTATGTTGTAATCAAGGTACCTGTCACATTCCACTTCAAATATTTTTTTATTGCTGAATTCCATCGCACATTTACTGAACTCGCCCTCCGTGACTTGGATCCTCTTCTTTGATTTAACCCCTGTCGCAACAGTAGATTGACTAGGAGCAAAGTATTTTTCCATCAACTTCACATGATCTTTTTCGAGGCTGTCCCCATCTTTTTTTGCAAAGTGAATAACAAAGAAGAGGAAGCAGCACAGGAGTAAGAGAATGGCAATTTTAATAATAATCTTGTTCATATTTACTCTCCCCATTAAGAAATATCAGCACTTATGGATATTTCATATGGATGAGAATTATGACCGGAAGATCCAACAAGAGTGTTTTTCGTTTGATCCAAAGGGCCGGAAATCTCCTGGGGGTACAAAGGCTTTTCCATGATCTGTCCTGTGAATTATGGATATTACATAGCCATAAAGGTTTAGAAAAAAATAAATTGTACCTGTCTTCGTTGTTCGAAGCTCATTCCTCTTCTCCTCTATTTTTTTCGGTATGATTTAACAATCATTAATTTCAGCTTGTGTACCATACTAATAAAGAAAATTTCCCTGGAAGGAATGATGAAATGACACTGACACAACAACAACTGTCTGCCTTCCGCTCAACTTTAAATGAACTGGAAAATAACATTAACAAAAGACAGGAAGATAATGACAAATTTGATTTAAATAAAGGACACCCTCATGATTCGACTGGTGAATTATCGAGTTACGATAATCATCCGGGCGACGAGGGTACTGCTTTATATGAACGGGAGAAGGACCTTGCCCTGCATCAGCATCTGGATTATGAATTGGAAAACATCCAAAAAGCTTTAACAGCAATGGATAAAGGCAACTATGGAAAGTGCCTTACTTGCGGACAGGAAATCCCTGTGGAGAGACTGGAGGCTATACCAACAACCTTATACTGCAAGGAGCACAGCCCCGATCAGACTATCTCCCATAACCGCCCGATAGAAGAAGGAGTACTGATGCCTCCTTTCGGGAAATTCTTTATGGATGAGAAAAATGAGGATACTGCTTATGATGCTGAAGACACCTGGCAGGCAGTTGCAGAATGGGGTACTTCAGAATCACCATCTGCTTTAATGAATCCCCCGGATAACTACAATGATATTTATATCGACTACGAAGAAAATGTCGGTTATACCGAGGAGTTCGAAAACTTCGTGGGTAACGACATAGAAGGAAGAAATGTAACCGTATATCCAAATAAACAGCATGAAAAATATGAAGATGCTTTAGATGAAGCAGGTATCATGACCACATTTGGAGATTTACCCGCTTATGAGCATGATCCCTATGTGGAAGATTAAAACGAGGTGATTAAAATGGTTAAAAAACAACAAGCACAATCCACAAAACTTGCAGGCAGAACATATGAGGCTGCCGACTATAACAAAAATGATGAATTGTCACAAGGCCTGGCGATGACTCATGAACAGGCTAGCGACAGCCTTACTGAAGGAACAATTGACGGAAAAATTGATAAAGTGGATAGTGAAACAGGTCGCGTCAAGCGCTAAATCGTTCCCTTAAGTGTCAAGAAGCACATCTACACACTTTTACCTTAGCGAGGAGGAACTATATGGTCAACACTGACAAAGGGAAAGTTGCAAAGTTGTCCAAAGAACATCAAGCAAGCTATCCCGGCAATAAACATATCAAACAAAACGAGGGAAGCCACTACGGTTCCGACCAGGCCGAAACAGAACTCCCAATAGTGCTGGAAGAAGAATGACACACACAGCAACGCGCACTAAAAGGGACAGTCCCCTACAGCGCGTTAATTGATTAAAGCATGTGTTTAGCTTATCTCCTGACGGGTAATTAATCTTAGTAAGAAAGTGATTAATTACTTTGAAAGGAGAATGAACATGGCACAAAGAAATGAAAAGAAACTTCCATACAAAGGAATTAATACAGAAAAGAACAATGGACTTTCAAGTACACAGGAGGTTCTTTACGCAAAAGAATTTAAGTCTGCAACCAAAGCAGGTTATCCAAGTGAAGTAAAGAAAGATAATCAGGGAGACGAATAAAACAGCTGGGGGTTTTCCTCCAGCTGTTTTATTGATCTTTGTACATATTTTTTAACTGTCAAATAAATATCAAGCTCCATTGCAATGTAACCCATTCCCGGGTCATAAAACCCTAATAAAAGATTTGAAGTATGCCTCTCAAAATATCAGCACCCCTGCCAGATAAATATTATTTGCAGTATTGGTATAACAATCAGCACGCGATTTCATGCTTTCAAAACGTATGACACCCTGTTAAAGGGAGCGAAATTCAAGGCGGATCTAGCGTTAATCCCCCTATATACATCATAAAAAGAGGCAGTCTAATTCAGTTGCGATAAGACTGAAATTGTTGTGATAAATTATTATTTGCACTCGAAAACGGAACGCGTAAAAAAAGAGGGTTGTCAATATTTCTCTTGAGACCCCTTGCCTGCCAGGCTAAATGTTTCAGTTTGTGCTTTTATTATTGAAAACAGTTGATTACATCCCTGCCTTATTGGGTAGTGTATTGTAAATACGTTGAGGAGGGATAACATGGAAACATCACTTACCATTTTCCTGCAGTTCTTCCTGTTAGGGGCAGCCACATTATTTATCAGCGGATTTATCACTTTTCTTATGCCAAAACTGCCACTCACAGTCATCCTGTTATTCAGTTCAATGGCTGGATACATATTTGCTGCATCCAATCAATTGAACGAAATAATCATCATAACCGCTGTACTTAATTCCATTCTCGCTGTCACTGCGTCCTGGATTGTTAAGTATGGCCAGTTCATTAAAAGAATGTCTGAAAAATATAAGAACGTTGCAGCATAACAAAACGGCAGTCCCTCACTCTTTTTAGGTGAGAAGGGCTGCCGTCTTTATTTTCTACTCTAATAAAGGTATGCCCGCTTTGATTCGTGGTCTATAAGCTCTGCACCGAGATATCCTGCACCCAGTCCCAATAAACCTGCTCCTAATGGCGAAAGGCCTACACCAGGTGGGTACCCAGGACCTCCCAATGGTGCACTATAGCCCGGATAGCCAACGTATCCTGTCGTTCCATATAATGGAAATCCGAACCTTTGAAACTGACCAGATCCTCCACCATACCCTGGCACTCCATATCCTTGACCATAGCCGGAACCATAACTTCCCGGATAACCTGTATTACCGAAAGGATTGTATCTTGCTGCAGGATAGAAAAAGTTCTGTCTCTGGATATACCTATTACCAACATTCAATTGAACATACACTCCCTCATAAAATTAATAGTCATACAGAGATATGTCTATGCTTGGTGACAGTTTTTCGATAGTCAGAAGATGTTTAATGCTGCTTCTTTTAGTGAATTTAATCACTAAAGTATATTTTACGGGAGATGAAAAACATGAAAAAATTACATTTAATGACACTTGCATTTTCACTAAGTGCAAGCATATTCCTGGCTGGTTGTATGGAAGAAGGCCGGATGAGTCCCGAGGAAGAAGATGTAGATGTCGTCGACCCAGGTCTAGGGGATGAAGATAGTGAAGCAGAAGAAATTGAGAGCAATTAATGGAGTCGATTAGCAGAGCTGATCGGCTTTTCAGGACCTCTCTTCCCTCCTTTCCTCCAGCATGTTTACGCACCCACTGGAACGTTAACCCAAGGACCTGTAGTCAATTACTTCCTGAATACACAAAACCGTATTTTTCCTTTTAGAAAAAATTCAAGAAACCCCCTTCCTTTATGACTCACAACAGTGTTATATTTGGAAAGTATTTTTTGTGTTTAAGATTTAACTTTTTATAAAGGGGTACTTTTCATGATAGATATATTATTGATCTTTGCTTTACAATTGGTGTACGTACCGATACTGACATTAAGAACCATCTTTCTGGTTAAGAACATGAGCGTGGCTGCATCATCGTTCGGTTTTCTCGAAGCTTTAATTTATGTTTTTGGGTTGGCGTTGGTCTTTTCGGGTGATCAAAGCATTGCAAGCATGCTGGTTTATGCTCTTGGTTTTGGGGTCGGCTTGTATATTGGAAGCAAGGTCGAGAATAAACTGGCCATAGGATATACAAGCATCGTGGTAAACCTCATGGATATCAACGAGAAATTAATCGAAATTCTCCGGAATGAAGGCTTTGGGGTTACTGTATTTGAAGGAATGGGCCGTGACAGTAAACGGTACCAGTTGGAAATTTTGACAAAACGTAACCGCGAAGAGGCTCTTCTTGAAATTGTCGAGGAATACGAGCCGCGCGCTTTCATAATTTCTTATGAACCACGCCGATTCAAAGGTGGATTCCTTGTAAAGGCTATGAAGAAGAGAATGAAGAAGAAACAACGTGAAGTATCCCCCAACACCAGATGATGTTCATTACAAAATAATATTCAAGGCTCTCTTGTTCTGCAAGGGAGCCTTTTTGGTTTATTTCCTTTATACAGAGGAAAAACAAGGGACATAGAGACAGAAAGGAGTTTTTTCATGTTTTTTTCCAATATTGAAACGATTGAAAGAACCATTATAATCGGATTATTTGCCTATATTTCCTTGGTCATTCTGCTTAGAATATCAGGGAAAAGAACACTTTCAAAACTAAATGCTTTCGATATGGTCATCACGATTGCAATGGGCTCCACGCTTTCCTCCATCCTTATAAATAAACAAGTGACATGGGCTCAGGGTACATTAGCCTTTATTATGCTGATCGGACTGCAATATGTTATAGCAAAGTTAGCTATCAATGTTTCCTTTATCAATAAACTCATCAAGTCAGAACCCAAAATACTTTACTTGGATGGAGAGTACCATAGTGAGGCGATGAAGAAAGAAAGAGTACTGAAGAAAGAGATATTTCAAGCGGCCCGTTCGCAGGGCATCGGCTCAATGGATCAAATAGAAGCTGTTGTTTTGGAGTCAGACGGTTCCATCTCAATCATTAAAAAGTCAGAACAGCAAACCAGGGAGACGTTAAACGATGTCCAAGGGTTTAAATAATAATTAAGAAGCCGCCGAAAGACTACCGGCTTCTTTGATATATTCTGAGTAAGTACGGACAGTGAAAATCCTGCCGTATTTGCCAGTCCATTATGATAATGGTTAGTTTATTCATACAGACTTTATCACTGCACAGCACTAAGAGGGACTGTCCCTCTTAGTGCTTTAGCGTGTTAAAGCTTTCCGATATTTTTGAGTTGTTCAGGTGTGAGACTGTCAGCTCCCCCGTCTATGATTTTCTGTACTCCTGCAAGCGTCATGTCTGCAGAGACATATTCACCTTCCAATTTAGTGACTGGCTCTGCAACATAGAATGGCTGTGTTAAGAAGGCTTCAAGTCTTTGGCCACGTTTATATGATTCCATTTCCTGCTCAGGGATGCTATCTTCTCCGATATTGTTGATTAAAACCCGAATCTCCCTGTACCTCCGGAGAAGCTTTTTCGCGCGGCGCTGAATAGAGAGATGGTTATTGTCCAGTAAAGCATCTTCAATCAGTGTCGAAACGGCCTTTACCGGGTGCACGGCTGGGTACATCTGCCGGGTTGCAAGATCAAGGTCAAATGGTATGAGCGTATCCAGCGGCCCATAAGGATCTTCCACATCTACAACTTCTCCGCTCGGATCGTATAAAAATGTGGTGATTTCAGGAAATCCTGATTGTTCGAACCTTTCCGTCAAACTGAATAAATCGCCCTCTTGGACAACAGGACGGTCTGCAATGATCACTGCATCTTCTTTTTTTTTCAGATCACTTACCAGTTCGTATACCTCGTGGGTATTCTTACAAACATAATCACATGCCGCTTTTGCTTCCACCACGTCCGGATGATTTGATTCTGTTTCCATAAATATTAATTTTAAGCCTTTCTCCTTTAACCGGAAAATCAACTCATTCAATAACACAAGCTGCCCCATTTGTGCTCTTGCAACAAAACCAATCCTTCCACCTTTCACGATCGGACAAAATAAATCAACCGCTTTTATTCCCGTTTCAATCATTTCAAGGCGGCTGCCGCGGATCAGAAGTTCATCCAGTGTACAATTGGCTAAGGAGGCAAGTGCGACTACAGTTTTCACCTCCGCTCTTCCTACAGGAATCTTTCCAGTACATAAATTAGAAACCGTAGCCGGTCTTAACCCTACAGCTTTAGCTGCTGAGGTCAAGTTGGGTACTCGGCGCCGTAAAAGAGCCACATTTAGTTTAAGGTTATTATTCAAATTCGATCACCCCTTCTTACTTTATATAGTAATTATTTTTCCCTCATTTAACAAGGTAGAGGTTCAATCCTTTTAAACAACCTTACTATTTGCGATTTACCTTGAAGTGTGAATAATGGATAAAGATTGGAAAAATACATAGAAGGAAAGGAAGACAGGAATGGCTTGGGTATATCTCGTCATTGGGGGACTGCTAGAAATCGGCTGGGCCATCGGGTTATCGTTTTCCAATGGATTTACTAAGCTGACCCCTAGCATTGTGACAATAGTTCTCCTTTTAATCAGTTTTTATTTTTTTGCAAAATCGATGAAAATGATTCCAATCGGAACTGCTTACGCCGTTTTTACAGGAATAGGTGCTGGTGGAACCTCTATAATTGGAATGATATTTTTAGGTGAAGATATCAGTGTAAATAAGATTTTGTTTATCAGTTTGCTGATTTTCGGCGTAATTGGACTTAAATTCAGTTCAAATGAGGAAGAGGAAAATGCACCTCAAGATATGGAGGCGAATTAATGTCTTGGTTTTACTTGATTACGGCAGGTTTGTTTGAGGTTCTTCTAGTTACAATGATGAAACTCTCTGATGGTTATAAAAAAATGGTTCCGACAGTCCTTGCTTTTATTTTTGGCGGTATCAGTTTTTACTTACTTTCTCTTGCTCTCGTTTCAATTCCGGTAAGTACCGGTTATTCTGTTTGGACGGGAATCGGTTCGGCGGGGGCTGTAATAGCTGGAATGGTATTTTTCAATGAAAAAAGAGACATCAAAAGAATCTTCTTTATTAGTTGTATTATTATAAGTGTAATGGGGCTAAAAATCATTTCGTAACCCCTTCCCCTGGTCCTTTATCATCTTTCATCATGCTGCTATCAATCTGATAGCAGTAAGCTATCTTACCTGCACCAATCTCCTTTCATCCTGTTTTTACCTGCAACTTTCATTCCACCTGTCCGAATACACTGCCTTTGGAAGGAAATATTAAGGTAGTGCAAATGAAAGAGGTGGCACAATCATGAATTTTTTTAGGAGGATGACAATGGGTATACTAAGCGGAAATCCTAAAGAAGAACCAATGCATTATGGAGAGGTTTTCGGAACTTGGTCATTCTTGATGGCAGGGAAAGGAATGATTGCAGGTTATCAAACACTGAAGAATCACGCGGGTGATGAAGATTTAAATAAATTCATCGATGAATTGATACAAAACGGCTTGCAAGAGATCAAACAACTGGAAGAACTATTGAAAGAAAATGGTGTTGGACTGCCTCCAACCCCGCCTGAACGTCCTAATGCCTGTATTGAAGATATTCCTGTCGGAGCAAGATACCAGGATCCGGAAATATCAGCATCCTTAACAAGAGATATTTCAGTAGGCTTGGTTGCTTGCAGTCAAGTTATCGGTCAGTGCATAAGAGAAGATATTGCCATGATGTTTGGTCAATTTCATATGCAAAAGGCAGCACTTGGAGGTAAACTCCTCCGATTGAATAAAGAGAAAGGATGGCTAATCCCGCCTCCTCTCCATCAACATAAAAAGGAAGAGTGCTAAATGGTAATTGGAATATTCCTTTTAGGGATATTCCTCTTCCCTATTATTTTTAATCATCAGGGGGGACACAAATGTTAAACGATAAACTTAAGGAAGCACTGAAACAAGTTGAAATGGCCGAACGCAACTTATTGGATGCGCAGGGAAACAATGATCCGCAGCACTATCAGCGTGCAGCTCAGGATATCCATTACGCACAAACTCTTTTAAGCACCCTTAATGATGCGATAGCAGGTGCGCCACATAAGGAACAAAAACAATATCACCGCGCCATGGAAAAGATGAGGCTTTTGGCAGAAGCACATTCTTCCCTTTAGAATTCAACAATTGTGTAAATGCTTCCTTAATTGAAAGTACGCTTACACGACTTGTGATAAAAAAGAGAGCTCCTGAATAAGATGTACAAGTTATCTTATTTAGGAGTGAAAAAATGGCTGTCTTCTTAAGTTATGTCTTTCTGGGATTATCACTCGCCGCTCCCATCGGTCCTATTAATGCCGCACAGCTCGACAGAGGAATTAAGAATGGTTTTTTGCATGCCTGGATAATTGGTATAGGTTCCGTAGCTGCCGACTTACTGTATATGCTTGTGGTCTATCTTGGTATTGTGAATTTTTTACATACTCCATTCCTTAAAACCTTACTTTGGTCTTTCGGTTTCTTCGTCCTCGTTTATACAGGGGTAGAAAGCCTTTTAGGAGCCGGAAAAATCAGTTCTACTTCCAGAAGTACAAATGATACTTATTGTAAAACGTTTCTTACGGGTTTTTTTATGGCCTTGTCTAACCCGTTAACCATCCTTTTTTGGTTGGGGATCTATGGTTCTGTCCTTGCCAAGACAGCTCAAACAGTCGATCAAATGCATCTGATTCTATACAGTTCCGCCATATTCCTTGGTTTACTTCTTTGGGACGTATGTATGGCCGCACTAGCCAGCTCCTTTAGGAAATTCCTTACCGACAGATTATTGATCATCATTTCCGGTTTATCAGGCATCTCCCTTATAGGCTTTGGCTTTTATTTTGGCTGGGAAGCAATTAAAATTCTATTTTTCTAACTTTTAAAACAGAATGGGTGTTCCATTCTGTTTTTATTTGGCTGTTTCCTAGAGGATTATTGCTTTTTAGACAAATTCTTTTGAATGTTTTTTTACGAATGGTTGATTGGAGCGGTAGGTTCGATCTCCTCCGGGATGTTTAGTTCCAGCACCGAGGTTACGTACCAACTTGAACGTAACCAGTCCCTATGGGTCGCACGCCTGGAGTGAAAATCAACTATTTCATCCAAATAGCTACAATCTATACGAAAAGAGCCTTTTATTTGGCGCTTTTTTCAGCTATTACGGATTTATCTTGATGGTAAATTGAAACGTAACCCTAATGCTTCACTCCCCTCGCATTACTTCAGAAGGCCATAATCGGCTTCAGCTTCTAACATCAAGCTTAAGAAAAGTACTTAAGTGGCAAATCAATATTTGGACAGCTTCTTCTCTGATTCTGTTCTCGAAATTTAGTGTTCTCATGCAAACTGAAACTGAATATATCAATTAGACACTTATCAAAGCATCCTTTTTTCTAAAAATTTAAATATATTTATATCAATTGAATTTGTTTAGTTCAAAAGCATTGTGGTAAACAATTACTAGACAGCTGGAAAAACTTTATTACTTAAAGGAGAGTGTTAGTAAATGAATAAGAAAAATTTATTACTATCAGTCCCTCTGGCTGCAGGTATCATCATGACTGGCTGCAGTGCTCAAGAAGAAGGACAGGAAGACGATATCCTACAGGAAGAAGAAAGCATGAATGAAACAGAAGGTACCGAGAGTGATTCTGTGAACACAGACAGTGAAAGTGACAGCATTGATTCGGAAGGCTCAGATGAAGATAATGAAGGTTCTCTAAATGAAGTGCCAGAAGATGAATATGGCGAAGGTACAGATGAAGTTGATAAAGATACCGAAGAAGGCGAAGAATTTTAATAGTGTCATACCCAAAACTGCCGTTTCAGCGGCAGTTTTTTTTGTAGTGATAAAAGAGAGTCAATTTTAAAAGACCAGCCAAAAGGCTGGTCTCGGTAACTATTGATTATTTACACTATCCTTTAATGCTTTACCAGGTTTAAAAGCCGGCTGTTTTGTTGCAGGGATTTCCATCTCCTCACCTGTCTGAGGATTTCGTCCCTTCCTGGCAGAACGCTCTCTTACTTCAAAGTTTCCAAAACCGATCAATTGGACTTTATCACCTTTTGCAAGGGTATCTTCAATGTTTTGCAATACAGCTTTCACCGCATTTTCTGCATCTTTTTTGCTTAATTCCGCCGATTCAGCTACTGCATTGATTAATTCAGTTTTATTCATATGTACTACCTCCTAATAAAATATCTTGTTACAATTGATTCTTACCACTGCCTTGTATAGCTTAAACCTTTTCAGTCACAACAATCAGGCCTTTATGAAGATAAGTGCTGCATTCTATCGCATCTTTCCTGGACAACCCATAATCTTGCAGCTCTTTCTCCAATCGCATTAACTCTACATATCCATCGTTCTCATCAAATGCGGTTGCCAGGCCGTGTATCCCGCTGTCATTACTGCTTATGGAATTCTCCAGCAAACTGCCTTCCAATAAAGTTTTTTCTTTCAGGAATTGATATTGGACTGGATCAACAGTAAAAAAATGAATGTAAGAATTTGCACCTGATGATATATTCCTCTCATTTAAATCATCGATCAATTGAGTTTCGGAGCTATAAACACCAACGATTTCTATTGACATAGTGCACCTCCTTTATCCCTTTTCTTTCCCTTACTATGTCTATATAAAACAAAAGAGAGCGGATCAACCGCCCTCTTTTAAAAAATCTGTCTGCCCTGCTGTCCGATGGCATAATAAATACCATGTTTTAATGTTGAAAAACAACTGAAGCGGGATAGTTTCATATCCGTCCCTGTGATTTCCTGGGCCAGTTCGGGCGAGATTCCTACAAGAATTGTTTCTGTCCCTATCAATGAGGCTGCTGACGCAAGTTTGCTGAGGAACTCCACAGTGAACTGGCTGATGTATTGGTGAAGTCCTGTAAGGTCAATCACAAGGTAATCAGCCTTATGTTTAGGAAGATTATTTAACGTTTTCGTTATCAAATCTTCCGAACGGTTCTCATCATACTTTCCGAGTAACGGGACAACTACTATTCCCTCTAGTACCGGTATAATAGGAGAGGAAATTTCTTTGACCATTTCAGTCAGGTCCCGTGTTCTCTCTTCAACCATGCTTTCAAGCTTTGCAATCCGTTCAGACTCTGATCTTCGTGCCAAGTCATGGATATTTTCTTCAATAGTTATATTGGATGGGGCAAACTTGAACTCACAGTAATCCCCTTTTTCAATCTGATCTCTGTCCACTGAAAACCATACGTTTTTCCCAAGCAGACCTGAAAAAATACCAGCAAAATGACCGGCCAGGAAAGAAGTCGTTCGCTGTTTTCCTTGTGCGACATTGATTTTATATTCCCAGCTGTCTGCCAGTCTTACCGTAGCTGTGTGTTCAGCTTCATTCAAATCCCTGATTTCAATCTTTCCCCAGCCGGCTGAAGCATAGGTTGCCGGGATAGCCTCTGCTACATCTTTTAGCGGCATTTTCAACCCTTCGAAGTAACGGCCCACAACAAGCCCCTGCCGAAATCCTGTAGTTTCCAAGACCACTTTGGCGGCTTCCTCTCCTGATATTTCTTCTAAGGTATCAAAAAAGGATTTCATTGCGGAGGTAATCCAAAATAAGACAGCATCATCACCTTCAAACTGAAACAATCCTTTTTCCAGATTCCAAGAGAAATCAAGCCCTCCTACATTGATGTGATCTTTATGTAAAATGCTATAATTTTTCATTTGTGCCAAGACCCCCGTTTTATTGATACTACTAATTTATCGCAAGTTGATATAATCGTAAAGCCAAAGCCCTTATCCCTCTTCAAGTACAAAAGCATAACCAAATTAATCAGCCCCATCAGGCAGATTTTCTAAAGGGGAAAACTCCATCCTTCCCTTTTGTTCTCGCAGGGATGCATGACCCCAAAGTCCGTGAAGTTCTTGCGCCTATGACTTTCAAGGATAACACTGTTAATAGTCTCCAGAATGGTGGATGGTATGGTTTACAAAACAATTAAAAAAGCTCTGCGTAAAATAGCAGAGCTTCATGCACCCAATAACAGGAGACCTATCATGACCAAAGACGGCACCCCGTAATAAAGCAGGCTTTTGTTGATGACTGTTTTATCTTGTTTGCCTTTCCAGGTTTCATATTTCTCATTCTTGGATGTATACCAGCTGCCTTGATTTTTCATGAAAATCACTCCTTCTGGTTTGATTTAGTAACCTTTACCCTATTTATTACAATCACAAAATAGTAATATCAGGAAGACTCTATTTATTGTTTGACATAAGTATTTAAAGGGAAAATCCAAATAAGGAATAATGCTATAACAAGAAGCTTTGAAATGCTAACTTTTAATGAGGGAGGAGTATACAAATGAAAGACAATAATAAAGAAGAGCGCAGCAAAGGTTTTGGAAAATTTGACAACCCTGAACAATACGATAAAGACAAACAAAGTATACTGGACAAATATGACAGTGAGCAAAATGTAGATCCCCTGCCACTGGAAGATATTAGAGAAGAAGAAATCGAAGAGAGGAATAAGTCCAACACAAAAGATCAATCCTCAAGTGAGAGGAAATATCAACAGGATTATAACTAAAGAAAAGCAGCCGTTCAAAGTCGTTATAGAGGGAACGTTGAATAGTCCCTTCCTATAAAAAAGCTGTTCCTTTTATAATAAGTAGTTCAGTTTAGAGGTACAAACCATAAAAATCCATAATCTTTAGCATACGAATTCGCACCATTATTCGTATGCTATTTTTTATTGATATTACAGCATATCTTTTACTTTCAACTGTGTTTTCGAATCTATAATCGCTTCACGTTTTCGCAATACTGAAATATATTTTGTATAAATTTGATTTACGTGGCGTATTCTCTTGCGGAAAGGTAAAAAAAAACATAACTGATTTAATCCACTATGGTTATATAATAGGCGATTCTTTACTCCAGGCCCCTTCCACCATAAAGGCAAGGACCAAAATAGTAAAAGCACCATGAGATCAAATCATAAGGGAAGAAATTTCCCTTATAGAAGAAATGCCGAGGAAAATAGGTCAAATAAGGGAAAATCTTCCGCTATTTACTTAAAAAACATAAACATTGGATTACTGAGCATTCTTAACGGAAAATCCTTCCCTTATTTACCTCTCTCCCGCTAAATTCGGCAGTTTAGCGGAAAAAATTTCCCTTATTTTAAGTCGCCTTTCTCATCCCTTGGTGAATGGATTTTTATTACGAATTCATAGTAAAAAAGCAGTTCCTTTTTCCATAAAAGGAACTGCTTTTACCTTTAAATAAGCTTCTTACATTCTTCTACGCATTTAAAGCAAGCTTCCGCACACTTCTGGCAATGTTCGTGTTCATGTTTCTTACATTCGTTGCCGCAAGCTTCACAAACTTCTACAAGAAGCTGAAGTATGCTTTTGACATTAGGGCTTCCATACTGCATAGCATTAATGGCAAGTGAACAAACATCCGCACATTCACGATCTAACCGGATACATTCCGCCATCTTGTTTACATCATCTTCGTGGAGACAATTGTCAAAACAGACATTGCACGCTTCCAGACATTCCTGACAAGCTTTTACACATTCTTCATACGATTGATTCATTATAGTCACCGCCTTAATAAATTTTACATACATCTATTACCCTGCTGAATAATAATAAAACGGTTTTTTAACGCATTCATTATCAATTAAAAAAATAATTAGCTTGGTATTTAAGGGGTTAATTTTCAAGTTGAACAAATAATGCATTTTTGTACGTCTTTCTAACAGTCATTAACGACGAGAGCTGAGTTCAATTCCCTCATTAAAATAGTAGCCTGATTAAGCATAGGCTGCCAATAAAGAATCCTTATGAAACCCTTTGAATCCTTCCCATTTGGATTCTATATATATTTCCCAAGAAAGATAATTCCTCAGACTCTATAACTATTCCATCCCCATCATCTGCAGCATAAACCACCTTTCCAGTTAATTCGGTGAATTCTTCCACTGACCTCTTAAAGGAGGCTGTCCAGCGATTATAATGGGGAAGAAACTCGAATGGAGTTAACTGAAGGGTATCTTGTTGTGTGAATCTTTGGCGGGCATTACTCAGACCATTCGTAAACACGTCAAATAAGGATGCGCTCAACCCGGATTGGACCGCCCCGCCACTTACACCAATCAACGTGCCTCCCGCATGATAATAGTCAATGAGAAATGAATGGAGACCGTTTCTTATGAGATTTTCGCGGAATATAAGCGGATTGCCACCTGACAAATGGATGGCATCACTCTTTTTGACCGCTTCCAACAACTCCTCGTCATATTCCTCTGTAATATCAAAGAATAGTAAATTATTTAGGCCATACTTTTGATAATAGCCTAATTGTTTCCGGTAATGACTGCGATCTCGATCTCCTTCACATGGTATATATGCAATGACAGGATCTGGGTTAGTAAAAGACGCAAGGAGCTTCTTATCAATCTTGCGGTTCTCATCAATGACCTGGTCACTGTACATAAATATTTTGCCCATGGAATCTCCTCCTGAAAAAATACCCGGCAATAACCGGGCAATGAGAATGTTAAAATAAATTAAAAATATAGGGACCTACAGAAAAGATATACAGGGCAGTATATACAAATAAATAATAGAAAACTCCTGCAAAAGTTCCCCATTCCGGATCTCTGCCAACCTTCCAGATCAGCGCAGAGATAATCGTGATAATAATCAAAATCACCGTGCCGCTGTAATTAAATGTATAGTAGAAAGGTGCCATTTCATAAAAATAAGGATTCATCGCCTTACTCATATAGGTGAAGGGCATTAAGATGAATAGGAAAATAGAGGCATATTCCACCCAATTAATATCATCTTTTTCAAATATATTCGGTCTCAAAATATAAAGAAGCAGCAAAAGAGTAAGAGATGGAAGGTACCAATAAAATGAAGTCAATGCGGTCACCATGCTGCTGAACAGCATCAGGAATGCATTATAGGCACTTATCTTCCAATCCTCTGCTGAAAGTTCCGTACTTTCAGCTTTCACTCGACTGTTTTGCGATGCTCCATATAACTGGTAATAATCTCCATCAAAAGATATCCACACTAATGATTCTTCGTTGGCTTTCATCGGGTTCTGGGCAACATTTCTATTCGTATTAACAGGCCTGGCGACAACTTGGCTGCCCTCTTGGAGCTTACCTGAATACAGTCTCATATCACTGTTGTCCCCAATCCTCTGACCTTCCGCAGTGAATACAAGATGAAGTTCTCCATTCAGAGTTACAAGCGCTGCATCATCCGGGGCTTGGAGACTGGAGCTCCTCTCCCCATTAATGAAATCTAATTTATCGACAGTTAATGGGGTATCCGCCAAAGCACTGATTTTCCCAGTTGCTTTATACATGTTAAAAGATAGCGAACCTCCCGTTCTCATCTGCCTTCCGTAAATGATCGTCAACTCATCATCCCTGATATTCAAAACAAGGCTGCCAAGCTGGTCATAGAGTGAATTCTTCACTGATAGTACCGGCTTATCTGTTATTTCACCTGATGAATTCATCAAGAATACGTCGGCGTTCGCATCATCTCTCTGATGAACAACCGCATAACTGCCATTATTACCGATCACTATATCGATGATTTCATTCGTAAAAGTATGTATTTCCGTTTTCTCCACACTATTTACATCATATGTATAAATCTTTCCGTTTTTCCAATAAAGAACTTTCTCTTCTTCGGTGGCAAGACCGGTAACTTCTTCATCAATTACCTTTGTTTCTCCTTCACCTGTTAATCTTAATTCTCCTTTCGAGAGAGTGATGAAATTTTCTCCATCTGTCCAAAAAGGGTATCCCCGGGGGACATCCATGGCAATCTCTTCAGTACTTTCTATGGTCAATCCATCTTCAATAACAAACTTATTCACTTTGTCAACATTAGTGAGGTAAAGTTCATTTTTTCGTTGAAAGGTGATAGGTAATTCCTTGCCTTCGTACTCAAGGGCAATGGAGCGGCTCCACTCTTCATTCGGCAGCTTCGTCATCGTGGAAAGCTGTTGAAAATATAACGCAGAGATTAGTGCAAGGACTGCCAGTAAAGGAACACCAAATGCTTTTAATTTTTCTTTCATCGTAACATCCTTTATATTTTATTTTCTAATCAGGTTACTATACAAAAAGTGTAATAGTTTATATTACAAAACTGTAACAGAAATCGACACATGTAAAATATTAGGTGGAATTTTCCGAAAAGTCAATGCTTTCTGGATGAATAAACCATTTTTTTATATACTGGGTTTGCCATGAAGCTGTCATAAGACCGATGTTCAGTTCAAAATCAAATTAGGGTGTCTCATGGAACGTTCATAAGACCACTTTTCAGCTACAAATCGAATTAGGGTGCCTCATGAAATGTTCATAAGACCCCTTTTCAGCTCAAATTCGTATTTGGGTGTCTCATGAAGCCATCATCATAAGACCAAAATCCAGCTCAAATTCGAATTAGAGGTCTCAGATTCGGCCAAAAGACCACAATCAACTAGAGAGTATAACTTATATGTAAAAAGAGGAGCCTCCATAAAGAAAACTCCTCCTCACCCCTTTTAAGCACTATATTTCAATGTATAAACATTCTTTAATTTTTGTCTTGCCCTGAAAAATCTGGTTTTCACAGTGCTCCTCTTTAAATCCAGCTTTTCTGCTATCTCTTCCTCGTTCATTCCATAATGGACTCGAAGCAGAAATACTTCTTGTTGAGCAAGGGGCAATTGTCTGATTTCGGTTACCAGCTCTTCTTTTAGCAGCGTAACATCCACCGTTCTCTCGACATCTTCCCGTGTCGATGATAATAAACAATCCAACTCCTTGTTGTATGGATCAATAAGAACTTCCCCTGCTCTTATTTCCTTTCTGACAAAGTCAATGCTCGTACGTGTGGCTATGGATGACAACCAGCCTCCAGCCTTTTGAATATCTATTAAAGTGTCGATTTTCCTATACGCCTTCAAAAATGTTTCCTGAACAATATCTTCTGATAAACTGCTGTCTCTGGTTATGCGCAGTGCGATATGGTAGACCAGCTTACGGTATTGCTTGTATAAATGCTCAAAGTGAACCTCCATGAAAGCTCCCCCCCTTTTCTCTCCTACCTGTTTAAATGCTTTACTATATAATCTGGAATTTGATCAGCGGCAATTCCTTTAACATCCGGATAATCACGCCCTTTATAGTAGATGGCAGCCATATACTCACTTTCCATTGTCCATGATTCCATTTTCAATAAGTCTTCGATCTCCTGTCTGGAGGTAATGTCCAAAGCCATTCCCTCTTCCTCCAATTTTGAAATCGACTGGTGAAAATCGGTATCCATCCCGACGGATGATTGATGGTCCTCACGTTTGTAAACAAGGATGTGGGATATATCTTCAGCTGTTATTTCCACTTCTTCAAACAGTCCATTATTTGATAGCCACTCTTTAAAATTGGTATAAGATGGTTTCCAAGGTAAATACCTTCTTTGATTATTTGAAAGAAGAATCTCAATATCATACAGAGTTTCAGATCTGTCCACCATGCTCTCATAAGACTCTTCCAGCGCTTCTTTCTTCAGAACATTTATCGCTTCTTGTAAAAGATTTTCCTCACTAATGGCCACCTGTTTATTTTGTATTCCTCTTGCTGATATCGTCATTTTGTCTGCAAGATGAGTATCAATAGTTAAAATTGGATTAACTGTCTCCTTATACTCAGCCGTCTCATAAATGGATTCATAATAAAAGTCAAAGTGATTGCGATTAATTTCATAGTGTCGTACCACTTTTTTCCCTGTCTTTAATTCATAAACTAAATACAATTGCTCCGATCCTTTACTACCTCTATCAGCTATGACCGCTTGTTGAAGTTCTCTTACCTTTTGAATATTATCCTCACTGGAAAGGTATCGAACCGGTTCTTCTTCATATTCATCCAAATAGGAATAAATATGCGTATTAAAATAAACCTTATCAATTTCCTTGGCTTCTGGTATGTAAGTTTCATAGTTTTTGAAACCTAGCTGAAAGAAGACGCCTATAACAACCAGAAATAATGCAAAATAAGCAATTTCTTTCAGCTTCAGCCGAATTCGCCATGTCTTCTGCACAATCATTTCTGATAGCAGGTAACCAAATGCAAATCCAATCAAATAGCCAAACAGCGTCCAAGGCAGTGTTTTCTGCATTTCACTGAAATAACCTCCTGAAATCAACATGAGCCCGATGATCAGAAAAAATTTAAAAACAGGCTGCAATATAGGAAACGCCAAGGTTTGAGACGCCATTTCAATTTTTCTTCTTTTATATAGAAAGAGGGCAAGAATCCAGAACACTAAGATCAGGATTATGTAAATAATAACTTCTGTAACCGAAAGCTGTACCTCATTGAACAATCCTGCTTTTATTACTGGAGAGAAGTTTTCAGATTGAACGGCCATAAAGTACTCCTTGGGAAATCCGAACAAAAAATTTTTCATATTCAGCACAGTCAATATATACATCACTGAAGGAAACAAAAGTAATAAATAGGTCAATACAGCCTGCACTACTGAAAGCCCTGTCAACATCGCTACAGTTATGCCGCATATATAGAATAAGACGACCATTAAAATGGTGAGCAGCGCCCAGCTGACAATTTCGGGTGCTTGGAAATTTGTTCCCAATTCGTTTGTTAGAGTAAGTAATCCCATTATCAACGCCGTAAATACAACAGGGAGCACCAGCATAGTTATACCTGCTGCTGAAAAATGAATGTACAGCTTTTCCCTTTTTACAGGAAGACTGTGCATAGTATCCGCCTGCTGCTTCACATGTAAGTAGCGAAATGAAAAAATGGACAAAAGGACAGGAATGACCATCATTAAACCAGCTTGAATAACAAAATTCACTTGAAACATGTGTCCGTATGTAAGCAGATAAGATGGTTCCTCACTGGAAATCATCATCCATACATTTAGGGGAAGGGCAAAAACCAGTCCCAGAAAATAGATAATTCCTATCCATCCTGTATTTCTGAGTATGAGAATAATAATATCTTTATTAATCCAGGATTTGCTTGAACGCATAGCCGGCATCCCCCATTTCATGAATGAATATTTCTTCCAGCGTCAAAGGAAGGACATCGAAAAGAACCGGCTGGAATTTTTTCACCAATGCTTCTATTGACTTTTCATCGCCCTTGACTATGCAAGATATGACACTTCCCCTCTGCTCTTTCTGTAATACATGCAGATTGGCAAACAATTCTCTTGGGGGCTCATCTCGAAAAGCAACTTGGATTTTGTGAAAATCAGACTTCAATTCGTCCAATTCCTTTTCAACTAAAAGATGCCCCTGATGCAGAATCCCGACATGGTCGCAAAGATCTTCAATTTCTTCAAGGTTATGGGAAGAAATTAAAATAGTCATCCCGCGTAGAGCGGCTTCCTCCATCAAGACAGACTTGATTTTTTTCCGCACCACGGGATCCAGGCCATCCAGCGGTTCATCCAAAATCAACACTTCAGGACGGCACGATAACGCAAGCCAGAATGCCGCCTGCCTTTGAACTCCCTTTGAAAATTTATGTAGCTTCACCTCTGGATCAATCCCCAAAATGCGCCCTAATTCAATAAACTTTTCTTCGTTCCAGCTAGTATAAAAACGTTTATAGAAAGAGGCCATTTGTTTAACGTTATACTGTGGAAGGAAACCGGGTGAATCGGCTAAAAAGAATAATTTTTGTTTTGCAGCGACGTTTTCAAAGACCGGTTCGCCATCTATGTTTGCACTGCCACTTTCAGGCTGATAGATACCGCTCAAAATTTTTAGAAGAGTTGTTTTCCCAGCTCCATTGGACCCCAGCAGACCGTAAACGGATCCTCTATCGATAGAAAAGGAGACATTACATAAACTTTCTCTCCCCTCGTAATGCTTAGAGACTTCATGAAGTTGGATCATAGGTATTTCCTCCTCCTATGTTATGTTCTATTTTCTTGATGAGTTCTATTATTTCGGCTGAAGAGATTCCGAGGTACATCCCTTCTGCAATAAGCTTTTCCAAGTCTGATAGTACTTTCTTCATCTTTTCCGAATCCTGAGTATGTGCAGCAGGGTTAACAAAGCTGCCCCTTCCTTTCACAGAATAAATATATCCTTGGTTCTCTAACTCTCTATAAGCTTTTTGAATCGTATTAGGGTTTATGGTAAGCTCCCCTGCTAATGTCCTCACAGAGGGCAATTGTTCATCTGCCTTTAAAATTTCATTGATTATCAATTCTTTAAGCCTATCAACAAGCTGCTCATAAATCGGTTTACGGCTTCTCAAATCTAGTTCGAACATTAATACCCTCCCGTCTGTATGCAGTGTACTATGTGTCTTAATACAGTTAATTATACTCAATACTTATCTGAAAGGGAAGCAGTTTTTCAATTTCTATGGAATATCTTTCTTCAGCGCTCTGCATAATCCTTAGGTGACTAGGAAACAATTTACTTAAAATACTTACTTATAGAAGATGGGGTGTTTATTTTGAAAAAGGTCATGGATTTGATTGTGCTGGGCTTGATTGCAACCGGGATATTATTGACCGGATGTAATAATGAAGGAGACGGAGGCAATGGTGAGGGCGGCGATAAGTCACTTGTCATTGGTCTCAATAACTGGGCTGAAAATATAGCCGTCTCTAACATGTGGAAAGTCCTCCTTGAAGAAAAAGAGTACCAAGTTGAACTAAAATCTATGGAAAAGGCGCCCGTTTGGCTTGGGATAACGCGAGACGAACTGGACATAGCTCCTGAAGTCTGGCTTCCTAATACGGACAAACCTCTTATGGATAAATATGGAGATCAACTTGATATGCATGAAATCTGGTATGAAAATACAGGGCTTGGCCTTGTGGTCCCTTCTTACATGGAGGATATTACAAGTATTGAAGAACTCAATGCCAGAAAAGACGAATTCGGCGGCAGAATTGTAGGTATCGATCCTGGTGCAAGCTTAACCTCCATGACACAGACCGCAGTCGACGAATACGGGCTTGAACTTGATTTGGTTACCAGTTCCGGACCGGCCATGATGGCTGAATTGTCAAAAGCTTATAAAGACAAGGAGCCGATTGTTGTCACTCTTTGGAATCCGCACTGGGCTTTCTCAGAATACGACCTGAAATATCTTGAAGACCCTAAGAAAGTCTATGGTGAGGCGGATGATATTTATTATATGACAAGGAAAGGATTCGAAGAGGACCATCCTGAGGTCATTAAGTGGATGAATAACTGGAAAATGGATGATGAGTCTCTCGGTAACCTCATGGCTGTCATTAAGGATGCGGGAGACCCTGCTGAAGGGGCTAAAACCTGGATTGAAGAGAATCGCGAACTGGTGGATCAGTGGCTTCAGTAATGTAAGTCGATTTGTGGAGGGGCAGTGGTTGGCTGCCGGCATTCTTGAATGTTCTTCGGAAGCCTGTTTAAGTAAATGTAATAATTGTGTGTCGGAGTTATCGTCCTTTAGTGCCCTTATAGGACGATAACTCTTGGTTTGACTATGTTATCGTCCTTTAAAGCTATCTTATAGGACGATATTTTTATTTTTGACGATGTTATCGTCCTTTAGAACACTCTTAGAGGATGATATTTTTATTTTTGATGATGTTATCGTCCTTTAGAACACTCTTAGAGGACGATAATTTTATTAAGGCGATATTATCGTCCTTTAGAGCTCTTTTATAGGACTATATTTTTAATTTGAAGAATTTATCGTCCTTTAGAACCTTCTTTTTGTACGGTAAGTTTATTTTCACGAAGTTATCCTCCGTTAGAGCTCTCTTATTGGATAACCTAAAAGTCCTACTTTAACTGACTCTACTAACAACATAAATAAATCCTTCTGGCAGGTACCTTCAAAACAAGCATCCATTCCCCTAAAAGAGGCTCTTAAGAAGCCTGCTAATTGGGGAATCGGGCTGAACCACAGCTAGAACTTGGTGTGAAAGATTTCTGAAGATGATATCTTGTATACCATTTCTCTATGGTGTTTGCTATAACAGCTATTTTCCCACGATGGTTTAATCTTTTGGTTCTACGTCAAATGTTGGGGTAGGAGTGCTTGCTCCTACTCCTTAACCTACATGAATTCCCTTTAACTTGTATTGATGATGTAATAAAACTCGAAGTCTGAAACGATCATAACGTCTAAAACCAAACGCATTCCGTTTAATGACCTTAGTTTGGTTATTCAACCCCTCAATAAAACCGTTATTAAAACCGAAGGCAAAGCTGTTTAAAATTTCTACTTGCCAGTTTTTCAGGGTCTGGATAGCTTGTTGAAATTCCTCTAACTCTGCGTTTTCAACCTTACGGTAAAAGTTGTACAAACCCTCTTTAACCTTTTCAGGGGCTGAAGGGCCAAGCTTTTTCCCTTCTTCAAACCACAACCTGTAAGATTCCTTCAACGCATAAGCTGTGCGCAGCTCTTCAGAAAGTCCAAGGTATCTTTCCAGGTACCAGATTTGCCTATCATTTAGCTGTTCATAAGGCTTGTGAAAAATGTGCTTCATTCTCTTACACTTTTTACGGTCATACGCATGAAAATCTTTTTGTACTCGCCTTCTTACACGTTCTAGAGCCCAGTGTATATAACGGGAAAAGTGAAATCTATCGGCCACAATGATAGGAGTTCCCAAAGCTTTTCTTACCGCAGATTTAAAAGCATGACTCATATCCATTACGACCACTTTCACGTTTGACCCTTTTGCGCGTAAGTAGTTCTTTATAGTTGTTACAGAGCGGTTAGGGAGAATGTCCAACGGTTCTCTAGTCTTCCCATCGGCAATGATAAGCTGGTATTTCCCCTCATTTGTATCCCCTTTATACTCATCAATAGCGATGACAGACGGGAGCTTTTCAACCTCTTTTAGACGGGAGGCAGAGATTTGGTCAAATCGTCTTATGACTGTAGCTTGAGAAGTACGGAACTGTCGGGCTGTATCTTTAAAGTTCTTACCCTGGATCACTCGGAGGCCTAAGGCTTGATTCCACTCAATTGTATGTCTTTGATAACGCTGAACAAACGTATTGTCCTCCGAAAAACGTTTTCCACAAGGGCAACTATATCTACGTTTGCGGTAGAACAAATAAGATGTCCGTTCGAAAAGCTTGAGGTGTTGAACTTTTTGAAGACGATAGTCGTGGACCCTGCAGGTCCATTTATTACAGGATGGGCACTTATGCTTTCGTTTTGGCAATTCAATGTGAAGATGGAAGGCTTCTCCCACTTCCTCCGCTTTCGAAATCTTAACCCCTTCTAATCCAGGTAAAACCATGTTAAAATGCATGTACACGCAACTCCTATCTTTTTCTTGTTTCTAGTCAACTCAAGTGTAAAAGATATAGGAGCTTGCGTGTATTTTTTTGCCTTAAGACCCACCCCAACAAATATAATAGAGCCAATCTTTTCCACTCTCATTTCTACCACCACAAAAAAGAGCTGCCCAAAGATCAATCCTGGAACAGCCCTCGAAACGTAATATTAAATTGCAAGGGCCTCAACCAAACGGTCAAGCAGCTCTTCGCCGGTTATCAGGGCCCGGCCTCCCCCTTGAGCCATTGTAGCGTTGCCTCCTCCTTTGCCATTGGTAAGCTCTAAGGCAACTTTAATAAGTTCTTTCATATCTTGGTTGCATGATAAGCCTGAACCTAACACATATTGTAGTTTATCACCATTCTCACTGACCAATAGAACGACCACATCGTTTTTTTGGAGCATGGTTCTGGCCAACTTCTGCATATCACCCATTGAACGACGCTGAAGCACTTTCGACACAACCTTCACTCCACTAATTTTCACAGACGAGTTAATAAGATCCTCAGCTTCATAAATCAGAATCGTATCCCTTGCTTCTTCAAGAAGCTTTTCATTTTTATTACCGTTTTCTATTAGCGTCCGAACGGCTGCAGCCATTTCGGAAGGAGGAGCATTCAAAATGCCGGTCAGCTCCTTTAAGATGGTATTTTTCTTATGAAGCTGGACAGCCACCCGTTGTCCGCATACGAAGGTCACCCTTGTATTCTTTTTCTGCTTTTCCCAATCTAAAATTTTGATCATACCCACTTCTCCAGTGCTCCCCGGATGGGTACCTCCGCAGCCGTTGTAATCAAATTCGGGTATGAACACGAGCCTGATGTCCTCCTCTACAGAAGGCTTTTTTCTGAGGGGATACTGATCAACCTCTTCTTTGGTTATCCATTTTGTATGTATAGGCCGATTCTGTAAAATCACTTCATTGGCGAGTGTTTCCGCCTTTATGGTCTCCTCTTCTGTTAAAGAGGAGGTGTCTAAGTCGATGGTACATGTTTCCTTTCCCAGATGAAAACTCACCGTTTCATATCCTAAGCATTCAGAGAAACTTGCTGACAAGATATGCTGGCCGGCATGCTGCTGCATATGGTCGAAACGCCTTGTCCAATCAATACTGCCGATTATTTCATTTGTTCCTTCCAGAGGCCTGTCGATATAATGGCGGATAAATTCTTCCACTTCCTCCACCTCTGTAACCCTGCTGTTATTTAAAGTACCCGTATCAAAGGGTTGCCCTCCACCAGTTGGATAGAATGCGGTTTCTTCCAACTGTACAAACCATCTACCGTCTTCACTTTTCTGTTGTGAAATCAGCTTTGTTTTAAATTCACGAAGATATGCATCTTCATAATACAGCTTTTCCTTCAATTTCTTCTCACCTTCTCTGTTCGATATAACTTGATGGATCTGTAAACAACGATATCACAATAATGACGCCTACATAAACGAGAAATGCACCCAGCAGGATAAATCCAATCTTCACGATCTTATTCTGAATATTGTCCTGATCCTTCCCTTTCATTCCAACAAATGCAAAGACCAAAAGGGCAATCCCTGCCAATAATGACACGATAAACAAACGAACGCCTCTTAGAAGCCTCATGAATGATTGTAAACTTCTTTCTACATGTTTTTCCAATAACTCGATTTCTCAAACGACAAAGTGCACTTCCGCTGTAAAAGGAAGTGCCTGTTTGTTTTAGTCATTTACAATGGTTGCGCCGTTGACGTGAAGCACCTGTCCTGATATATGAAAATGGTGTCTTGTACTGCTTTTGACAAAAACATTTTCCTCCCGCTTTCTCGATATACTCTTTCGTTCCCTGTGCATCACTGTTCTCTTCTAAGTAGACAATTGCTACATCTGCTCCTTCTTTTGCATAAGCAATTGCTACTGCATGCCCTATACTGCTGTCTCCACCAGTAATCAATGCCATTTTACCATCAAGTCTTTTGGCAGCACCCGCCATATCTCCCGTGAAGACCGGTCCGGGCTCCATTTCAGATACTAATCCGGGCTGATGGCTTTGTTCATGTCCAGGTATTGAATCGGGTCAGTTTTCTGCCATGTTTTATATATGGTTGAAAATATATCCTATCTCTTCCTGTGGGTTTTAAGGTTAACGCAAACCCTCCCATTTTCTGGTTTTGCATGATTACCTTTTCTGTGGGCAATTTAAAAAGAAAGGAGGACTACAATGTGAACCATTTTGTAGATAAAATTAAGGATTTTTCTAAAAATGTAACAGGCGATATTGGGAACATCATTAGAGATTACAATGTTGAAAAAGTTGATTTTGAAGAGATTTTGAGCCTTATTATTAGACACGAAAAAACCATGCATTCCAGCCAAACTCTTCTCGGAAACAAGTACAATACATACGAGCTTCATTTGTTTCCGTATTACCTTCACTTAGAAACAAAGGGAAAGATGAATGAATCCATATTGCAGCTGAAGATACATTCCCAGGAAAAGGAACTGTATTCTTACAGATCCTATAATGATAAGCCGCAAAAGCAGAAAGCCATTCATGTACCTGAACATTTGTTGTTAGATTTAAAAAGGAGCCAGCATTTTCACTAACAGGCACATGTTGAGAAGCTGGTGCTCTTTTTGTGTTACCTACTATGGATCAGGTAAACGCCTTAAAATGAACAAAAGCGGTCAGATGGCTGAATATCCTTCTGACCGCTTTTATGGTGTACCTTCTGCTTTAAGCCTGCCTCTTTACAATTCCCGTTAATAGAGACATAGCTGCTTACCCACAAAAAAAGCCCTTACCCTTTGCAAGGACTTTATTAAAAATTACTTCAGAACACTTAGTGGGACGTCAAAGATCAACCATAGCGTAACAATGATCGGACCAGTTAACATCCACGCTATTAAGGGTTTTTTGTAGTGAATAACAAGCATGGTAAACATCATGACATTGAACACAAGGTCCCACCCGAAACTCCACCCTCTATGATAACTCAGCCCGCCCAATTGATTTGTTATGAATTCATTCAATCCATAAATGGACGTCCAAACCAGAATCATCAGGACCTGCTTCCCCAATTCTTTCGGCAGTCTTCCAATGAAAATGGAAACCGTCACTGTATATTGGATCGCCATTTTTGCCAGAGCAATGAATGTATGGTTCAAATGGAACAAGCGGTCCAGTTGACCCATGGGGTGAAACTTCCATAAAGTATGGTCAAAAAGCAGGAACTGTGATAATAAATCCCCAATGATTAAAAAAAGTAAGGTTGGGTAAAATTCCTGAAACTTTGACCATTTTCCATACCTGATACCTGCCAAAATGTATAAAATCAATATTATTATGCTCATTACAGAACCTTCCAGCAAATAGATTTATCTTATTTTCAGTCAAGGTCCTTCTTTTTATGTGTAAAAGTTTTGGTGAGGTTGAATTTTGCTACTTTCGCTACCCTCCTGGTGTTCCCTCACCTCATTATTGCTTTGTAGAATGAAGGTTGATTTACTAATCTCCGCAGCTTTTGCTGTGGCGCCATTGTGCTTTGTTCCCTATTAAAAACAACTTAATGACTAAACCGATCTTTCTTTCCTGATAGTTCCTCCCTGGAAATGGTAGATCGCATCCACGATTCTGGTACCGATATATTGACATACCAGCGCGTAAATAATGATGAGCCAGTCAACCACCAAACCTGTCAACAGGAGCAAGGTTCCGTTAATCCAAAACAAGCACTTCCCCGGCGGCAACCCTTTCACTTTAGACAAGATCAAGGCGAGGATATCCATACCACCTGAAGAGGCTCCCATTCTGAACAGAATACCTAAACCGATGCCAAAAATGACAGCTCCCATGAATAAGTCTGTAAATATGTAAGAAACAGGAGATACCACAATAGTTGTGATCCATCGTATGATGAAGGATGTTATTGTCACACAATAGAGCGTCCACAAGACACTGTTTGATCCAAGCCATCTGGCTGCAATGAGAAGCAGGCCGGCGTTCAATGTCCACAAAGTCACTGCATAAGGTACATCAAATAGATAATTCAGAAGGACACCCATGCTTGCGGCTCCTCCCGACGGAATATAATGAGGGAATAGGAATACAGACATGGCCACTCCTTGGATTGCTGCTGCAACTCCTAATATGAAAGCTTTATGTAATTGAGGTCTCAACATACAATTCTCCTTATAAAAGGCTGTTCTCGAGTCTGGCTTGAGGAAAATTCCCAAGGGCGGGATTTACCCTTAGGTACAAGGGTTTTTCTCTCTGAAAAGGATGAACAGCTCTTTTCTTTCTTGATGACTAAGATACTTTCTATGTATTCTGGTTAAGATACATGAACTTATAATAAATAGCACCAAACTATAAGAAAAAAGCTCTATAAACACACTGTAAATCGACCTTTAATTAATAGGAAGGCCGACATCATCATACCATATCTCAAAAGAAAAATAGCAGACTTCCCCAAAAGATCCCTCGTCAATTTGAGGGATTTTTTAAACCTCAGGCTTTACTTTCCTCAAGAGCTCCCTGAACAGGATAATCATTCAAATTTAACTCCGGTTCTTTATCCAATGCCAATTTAGCCAATTCGGCACCAAGGTAAGGGCCACTTGTCAAACCAGATGCTCCAAGACCATTAGCAAAGAGCAAACCTTCCCAATCCGGAACCCTTCCTACTACAGGCAGGAAACCAGGAGTGTAGGGCCTGAAGCCAACCCTCGTTTCAATAACTGTGCCATTATGTATTCCAGGTGCCACTTGCAGCGCTTTATGCAGTATTTCATAAAGCCCGCCTGCTGTCGGGCGGATATCGAAGCCTGTATCATCTTCATGGGTGGCTCCTGCTACAATCTTTCCATCATCAAAACTCAAAAGGTATTGATTATTGGGAGGCATGACAACAGGCCATCTTTCCGTTTCCATTCCGTTCATGCTAATATGAAGAATTTGTGCTTTTTGAAAGGAAACCTTGCATTTTATCCCCAAAGGTTCCAGAAGCTCAGAAGCCCACGCACCACCAGTAACAACAACTTCATCCGCTTGTAAATATTCCTCTTCAGTCTGCACGCCTTTGACCCTGCCTTTTTCAAAAATCAAAGAGCAGCGACCATGGATAAGACGGGCTCCATGTTTTTGCGCACCCTTCAATAGTGCATCCCTGAAGGCTCTTCCATTAACCCTGGCTCCGCCGCTGACAAATACAGCTCCATACTCTTCCGATAGAAGCGGGAAGAGTTTTCGGGTCTCTTCTTTGGACAGGATTTTCACGTCTCCTATTTCAGGAGCGTCCTCTCGTTTCTTTATAGCACGTTCGGCTATTTTCACAAGTTTGTTCTCATCATGATGAAGGCTCAGTGCCCCAACTTTTTTATATCCGGTATTTACTTCTCCATCCTCTTCCAATTGTTTCACAAGCGCTGGATAATAACGTGCACCTCCTTTAACAAGACGGTACCATTCTTTGTTGCGGCGCTGCGAAAGCCAAGGACAGACAATTCCGGCAGCAGCATCTGTTGCCTGTCCAGGATGACGGCGGTCCACTATGTGAACATCAGCCCCTTCTTTTGCTAGATGATAGGCCGTGGATGCACCAAGGATCCCCCCGCCTACTACAATGATTTTTTTCATATGAACACCACTTTTCTCCATTCTCTTTCCGTAGATTGTACTAGAGCAAGCCCTGATTCACAACTTTCCAAGATACAATCTAGTTGTTTTCCTCACCACTCTTACGACTCTGTCCTCCCGTTCCTGTTTTATAAAAGCACGATGCCAAAAGAAAGCCCAAAAGCATCAGCATTGGTTCCTGCAGTGAGAAGCTTATATAAATGAGGGCCGGAATAGCAAGCGATGGAATTTCAAAGTAAAAATAAGAATGCATACCTAAATACAGTGCAGGCACTCCTGCTCCGATTGCTTTTTTATAGTCAAACGACCACCTCCCGGTCCTGTTTTTTATTTCCATTAAGGCAGGAATGCCTAAAAGCATGCCCCCAAGCAGATATTGATATGTGACAAAGTACACGTTATATGGAATGGGAGTGAAATTACTCATTCCTGCCGCTCTTACAGCTAAGCCCAAATAACTGGAGGCAACCCAATAAAATGAATAGAGCAAAAAGTAAAGAAAATATCTCAGCATCTTTCCACCTCCTCATTTATACCACTATACGGAAAATCCTGCGGTTGTTTACAGGTAAGATTGAAATTTTCCCCACAGTCTCAACCAATGAAAAAAGTATTCAAAAAACATTAAATTTACCCATTTTTCGGTTACGAAAAATTTGATTATATTGAAAGCAGGTGAGGGTTTGAACACATTTAAACAATTAAGGAACTTGGATCGCAATGTTTGGATCCGCTTTGTCGGTGAAGCAATAAACGGAATCGCCTTCATGATGCTTATGCCATTCTTTGCCCTTTATCTTAAGGATAAGGTTGACTTTCTGTGGCTCGTTGGGGAGGTCATGTCTGTTGCTCCGGTTGCATCCGTTTTCGGTACAATGATGGGGAAACTTGCTGATTTATATGGCTGCAAACCAGTAATGGTTGTATTTATGCTGGGAAACAGTATAGTCATGCTGGGGTTTGTATTCTTTGACACTTTTTTGGCTTTCATTTTCCTTTCTGCATTTATGGGATTCTTCAATTCCCTGTTCCATCCGGCCGCTTCGGCCATAGTTACAGATGTCACGGCACCTGACAAAAGAACGGAAGTCTTTAGACTTTTGAGATTGGACATAAAATGGGGGCAGCAATAGGACCGTTGATAGGGGCTTACATTATTGTATCCTCAAAATCAGTCAATTACTTAATTACAGCTGGGTCTGTATTCCTGTATTCAATCATAATAGCCCTGTGTATCTATGAAAGCCTTCCGAAAAAGGAGCGCAAGGTTAGCCTTCATAAAGAGAATGAAGACTCCTTCTTCTTTGCTCAAAAAAGTGAATACTTGACTATAATGATCATTCTCTTGCTTGTATACGGTGTTTACACTCTTGGAGAAATGTTGATCAGCCCTGTGCAGATGACACTCATCTCAAATATTGCCCCTGATCACTTAAGAGGACACTACATGGGTGCATCAGGTCTTCAATGGATTTTAGGAGGAGCTGTGGGGCCGCTTGTATCCGGTTATTTACTGGACCGCTCACTTGGAAATATTATGTTCACCATGCTGGGGGTTGGGTATATGATCGCCGGGCTGGTTTACGTGCTTATAGATAAAATGACTTCAAGAAGCCAAACGGCCTCCATTCAAATGAACGAACAAAAAGAACCTGTTTAGGAGTTGCTTTAGAAACTATCGCATTGGCAATACGGGCGACATCATTTTCATTTTGGTCGATTTGATATACCCGCTATATGAAAATATTACTATGACCTCATTGCCGGACAGACCTTAATGACTCCTATATAGACAAATAAAGCCCGAGTGAACAATCACCGGGCTTTCCTAATTATTTTTTGGGTGACAAGGAGCCAACTTTTTTAGCAATGGATTTGGATAATGTAGATTCAATGGATATTCTCTCCATCGGTATCCCGAGCTGAACTGCTGTAACAGCAATTTCCGGACGGATACCGGAAAGAGTCGTATTCACTCCGATCAGGCTCAAAGCATCAATCAATTGGAAGATTTCATGGGCCACCATGGTATCGATGATGACGACACCCGAGAGATCGATGAACAACTGGTCTACTCCTTTTTCTGTACATTGTTGCAAGGTGTTTTCCAAGATCACCTTAGCCCTTGCTGTGTCAATATCTCCTACAAGAGGAAGCAGGGCTGTATCAGAACTGATAGAAATAACTGGAGAACTCAGTTCGTTAATCATCTCCTGCTGAGCTTTCAGTTGTTTTAATGATGCATTATGTGTGCCTTCAACAAACTGGAGAACAACATAATCGAACACATCCTGAATCTGATCTTTCCATCGATCTATTCGATGCTGTTCAATGTGTTCATCCATTTCAGTTGCAAATTTATTGATATAGGAAAAGTACTGGTCCCTCACTCTTAGAAATTCACGAATGACATTATGAATCGGAGTATCAATATGCGCATTATCATTGGCTATTTTATGTATCCACTTATTGAAATTCTCGTAAAAAACATCTCTTTCTTCTATGAACAGGTTCGCCATATACTGGTAAAATTCGTGGTTCTGCTGTTTTAATTTATTGATTGAGTCTTGATCACTTGTCACATAGACTCCTGTAGAATTCTTTTTATCAAGTGTTTTGTACCATTCTTCGCTCATATCTTTTGTATGATTGAGGAAAAAATCATGTAATTGTTGATTCAGACGCATCTTCCTACTCCCTTCTTAAGCTATCACAACATTATAGTAACTTAATCGCTCGGAAAAAGATATAAATATTGCTTTTCTTGTACTATTACTTTGCCCTTCAACACCACTTGAATGTGTCCGGAGACTCCTTATAAGCCTTTAATAAGTCGCTCCAGCTTTTCTGTTCTGGATCATCCTATTTTTATACTGTTTAAAATAAGAAAGAATCAATGTCAGTATAGGCAGTACCCACAAGAAAAGGGCATATGGCAAATAGGTTAATAGGGGAACCCCTATAATGGTACTGCACATGATGGCCAGCACACTCCAAGGAATCATACCCGGAAACAACATTGTTGAATCCCCCATTACCCTTGAAAGTTCAGCCTTATCATATCTTTGCTCCCAATGTGCCAGAAAAGACCTTCCAGTTAAAATGATTGGAAGTGTCTGGTTGGCGGAAATCAGCGAGATGACCAAAGTAGCCAGAATGGTTTTAATAGAGTCATTGACCAGTCCTTTTGAATGAGTCAGCCACCGGTCAAGAAGCGGTTGGATGACCCTGTATCCTTCAAGCAGTCCATTGAACGCGCCTGCCAAAGCCAAGAATAGCAAAAGGAAGTACATCCTTGAAAGACCGCCTCCTATTCCTTCAGCACCAAACCATAGCGAGCGGAAAACAGAAAGAATTTCCACCCCATTGGCTAGGGCAATCACTACAGCCGTAAACACACTACCAATAAAAGCATATAAAATCTTGGTACGAAGAACAACAAGAATAATCAAAATAGCAGGAGGCAAAAATTTGATATAGGAAAGCTCCGACCAATGAAAGGCCTCATTGTCAAATAGTGTAACTCCGGCTTGTTTTTCGGCATCCATGGCCATATAAAAGGCCATGCAGATTAAAATGGCAGCTACTGTTGTAGGCAAAAATTTGCGGAATTGTTTGCCTGCCTCCACCTCGACTGTGTGGGAAAGGAGCTGATGAGAACTGGAAAAAGGAGAAGTACGATCCCCTACAAATGCTCCGGAAATCAATGCGCCAGCTGTAATGGACGCAGGAAGTCCCAGGGCAAGTGCACTGCTCATGATAGGAATACCGACCGCACTTAAAGTGCCCACCGATGTGCCAAGGACCATAGAAAATCCCAAGGCAATAAAAAATGACACCACAAAAAAGTGATCGGCTGTAATCAACTTCAATGATATAAAAACAAGCTGATCAATCACTCCTGAAACATACCAGGAGGGAAGTAGAAAGCTGACCATTAAGAGAATATATATAACTCCCCTAGTCTTCTTTAAACCTTTCCAGGACATATCCAGCACATCTGCAGGACGGGCGCCTTGCGATAAAATGACAGCCGCCAATAGGAAATAGCCCGGGAGGAAGCCAAAGAAAAGAGGTCTACTAATGCCTACTGAAACCAGCACTCCTGTTAAGGTAACCACAATAATTCCTATGACTTGCTTAACTGAATACTGAGAACTATCCATTACACCATCTCCTCCAAACCCTGTAACAAGATTCTACTATAAAAGAAGTTATTTTTGTTGTGGACAGTTTGTTTAATTAACAGGGAGTTCAGTTCTATGAGTGAAAAATGGATAAAATCGATCGCCTGTCGTAATGGTCTATCAATGAAGCTTTCATAAATATCAGCAGCCTATTTCTGTAATGATCCAAGGTTTTTGCAAATGTTTAAAACATCAGGAAAATAATAAAAAATGCTCAGACATTCATTTGTCTGAGCGTTTTTTGCAAGCAATTAATTGGGAAAACTGGATATCAGGATATCAGTTTTTTTCTTTCCTGTACTGAACTCGGCTATCATATTCTCGGTTCCTCATTTTTAAAAAGTTGTTTACTTATAAATTGTTGCTATCGGAAAAATCCAAAGAGCCGGATTTTTCCCTTGGGTACAAGGGCATGTCTACCTGAACAGGGCGATTAGCTCTTTTCTTTCTTGCTGACCAAGATAATTTCTGTGAATTCTGTCCATATCTCTTGAACTTACTAGTAAATAGCAACAAAGTTTTAGAAAGGAGCCTAATAAAAACATCAATCAAACGAAAACTCACTGAGCTTATCACTGTGGCTCGCAATCATGGCGATGATGGTATTGGCCTCTTCCCTGCTGAAGATAAAATGGGATTCATCTTTTATCAACTCATCATCCTCTGTTCTGATGCGGTTCAGCCTTCTCAATACCCCGTCACCTGTTTCAGTAAGGATTCCAAACTGGTAAGTCACTTCTACCTCATCTTCATGGATGAAGGCAGTTACTTCAGGGGTTTCCCATTCCACTTCAATCTCTTCAAAAATGTCACCGTCTGCCTGTTCCTCATAATCGTAGTCATAGTCATCAACTACATAGTGAACAGGTCCACCCTCCTCTTCATCTTCCACGATATAATCAATATGGTCGTCATCATATTCATCCGGTTCATCATAGTAGTCGATCTCTTCCATATTCAAATAATCATGAAGGCTTTCATGCACGGCATCAATAATGTCCTCTATATCAGGAAGCATAACCTTGAGTGTTTGACCGTAATCGATATCATAAGACTCCATATAGAATTCATCATTGTATGGATCAAAAAACAACGTAGAGAAGTAATCCCTTTCCCCCTCTTCTGTTTCTACATAGAATTCAATCCTGGGATGTTTGGCCCCTCTGTCGATATTCATCTGTCCCACTCTATCATACTTTTCACAAATGGATTCAAGGTGGTCCTGCAGTTCTCCGCCGACTCTGTCAAACCATTCTAAATTCATAGTATCCCGCCCTTTCACATTTTCCTCTCTTTAATGACCTCGTTTTCAAAACAATAATGACTTACCAGTTCTTCTATCAGGTGGTGTTCCGGCGTGTTCCCGCTGAATTCAAACTTTATTTCCTCCACAAAGGTTCCATCTTTATAAACATGAATGGCTCCTTTCTGATTAACAACACTGAATTCAGGTTCAAACACTAAACCATTTCTTTCGATTGCTCCCATAGCATTTCTCCTTGTGTCGTTTCGTTTTAGTATGATTAAAATTCCAAAAGATTAACCATTGTTACCGGAAATTGTCGATTATGCTAAAATTTCAATATAGTTCCAAAAATCATTTTGGTTTTGAGGTGTGGGATATATGAAACAGTCGTTTGAATTTTTATTGGAAATCGACAAGCTGAAAAAGGTAATGAGAAGGACATATATAGCTGATGGAAGCAGAAGGGAAAATACGGCAGAACATTCTTGGCATGTATCCATGATGGCCATGACCCTTTGGGAAAGCTATGAACACAAAGATAAAGTTGATCTATTCAAAAGTGTCAAAATGCTTTTGCTCCATGACATTGTGGAAATTGACGCTGGTGATACATATGCTTTCGATAAAGCTGGATATCAGGATAAACAACAGAGGGAAAGTTTAGCCGCGGATAGATTATACGGTTTGCTTCCACCAGAAATTAGAGAAGATTACCGCAGCACCTGGAGTGAATACGAAGAAGGTAAATCACCAGAAGCTGTCTTTGCCCATATAATCGATCATATTCAGCCGTTAATGCTCAATATAGCGACATCAGGAATCTCTTGGAAAGAACATGGCATCCTCTCCCGTCAAGTTCTGAAACGCAACGGCTGGATCAAAGACATCTCCCCATCCATCTACAGCCAAATAGAAGAATGGGTCAACATGGGAATAGAAAAAGGCTGGCTGAAAAGCGAATAACCCTTCACCCCTTTAAAGCACTAAGAGGGACAGTCCCTCTTAGTGCTTTAAAGGACTAAAGTAACACCCTGAATTTTTGAAGCATGACACCTACCATGTCAGGTAGATTGAGCAGGTCCTGCCTCACAGACAAGCAAAATAAAAAACGCCAATCCCGGCGTTTTTTATTTCTCCTTATTGGCATTTCCTGTCACATTCTTGATGGCTTTGGAAGTTGTCTCCACAACTCCCATGGCTGCATTTTCAGTAGCCTCCAATGCCTTATGCGTTGCATGAAAGACAGCCCCTGCACTATCTTTAATATTATTCGTAATAGTATCTTCATGTTGATTTTTGTTGGTCATGTGATCACCTCCTGAACATGAATAGGTTATGCCAAGTTCAAGATTCTATCCATACGCAAAACACTAAACGTCCAGCCGTTTTTCCAAGTAGAATTGCTTGTTCCCTTTTGGAAAATCTTCAACCGTCCCAATAACGGTGTACCCTTGTTTCTTGTAAAATTCCGGTGCTTGGAAACTGAATGTATCCAAAATGATTAAGTAACAGCCTGCCTCTCTCGCTAACTTTTCCATTTTGTTCAGCAATTTCTTTCCAAATCCTTGTTCTCTAAAATCGTTATCCACCCATAAAAAATCAATATGGCAATGTCCCCAAAATAAAGTTGCCGTAATTCCCCCAACTATTTCTCCTTCATCATTCTTAACTATGAAGCTTTCATTCCTAAGTGGAGTCTTGACCTTTTCACTAATGGAACTCATGTTATGCTCAATGACTTTTCCCCTAATAAAATCACTATCTTTCTGATTCCATTGCTGAATAATTTTCATCTTGTCATTCCTTTCGCCATTCATGTTGAATAATTGAACTGACCCGCCATCTGTTTCTCTCTCAGTCCAATTGCCGCCAGTGTACTCATCTACTATCTTTCTCCAAAACAGTTTGGCTGGTTCGTTCCTTTTTAACTGGGAAACCTCCCATTCCCCCTTTAAACAACTCGAAAACCTTGAAGGCTGCATTTTTCCTTAAACCGTTCCGCCGATATTTCTTCCTTACAAAAAATCTGTGAATGAATAATAATTCTTTTCATCTTCTTCTATGTAGCGTATCAGCACAAAACCTGCATATACACCTTATAAACACTTCTTGAGACACCCTAATCTTGATTTCACTCTAAAATGGTCTTATAACCCCTCCATGAGACACCCTAATCTTAATTTCACTCTAAAATTGGACTTATGAACTCTTCATGAGGCACCCTAACCTCGATTTCACTCTAAAATTGGACTTATGAACTCTTCATGAGACACCCTAATCTTAATTTCACTCTCAAATTGGTCTTATGAACTCTCCATGAGGCACCCTAATCTTGATTTCACTCTAAAATTGGACTTATGAACTGTTCATGAGACACCCTAATCTCAATTTCACTCTCAAATTGGACTAATGATCTCTCCATGAGACCCCCTAATCCTTATTTTACTCTCAAATTGGACTTATAAACACTTCATGAGACACCCTAATCCCGATTTCACTCTAAAATTGGTCTTATAAACTCTCCATGAGACACCCTAATCTCCAGTTCACCACAAAATTGGACTTATGAACTCTCAATGAGAAACCTTAACCTCAAATACACTCTAATTCGTCCTCATGTACACCTCACAATCAGTACAGCCAAAAAACCGGCAAAACCCAACTGCCGGTCAAAAAGCATTTGCTACTAACCTTCTTTATCATTTTCTTTAAGACTGTGGGAATCTTGTGACTCCTTCTCCTTTGAAAGGAACCATCCCCCAGCCGCAATAAGAACTAACACTGCATAGAATGATATTTTCCATTGTGGAGATTTGGCAAAGCTTTCGGACAATACCGCCAGCTCAGGGTGTGATAAGGTATACACCGCAAGCTTTACACCGACCCAGCCAACGATCATGAAAGCAGCAATTTCAAGTCCTGGTTTTTTATGAAGAAGTTTGACAAAGAAATCCGCTGCAAATCTCATGATGATTAAACCAATCAGCCCCCCTGCAAAAATGACCAGAAACTTACCGCCATCAAGGCCCCCTATTTGAGGTAAAGGTGTGTCCGGCAAGACAACGGCCAGTGCGACAGCTGCCAGAATGGAGTCTATGGCAAAAGCTATATCTGCCAGTTCAACCTTAAATACTGTTCCCCAGAAACCCGAAGGCTTCTTAATCCTTTTTAAATCAGCTTTATCTCCCTCCTGTCTTCGTGACATTAATTTCCTAAAAATATGGTTAGCTGCTATAAATAGAAGGTATAGAGCCCCTATTGCTTGCACTTGCCATACATTTACCAAAAAGCTGATGGCAAAGAGGGAACCGAAGCGGAAAATGAATGCACCTGCTAAACCGTAAAATAAAGCTTTCTTTCGTTTGTCTTCTGGCAGATGTTTTACCATAATGGCTAAAACCAAAGCATTATCTGCAGCCAGCAGACCTTCTATTCCAATCAACAGGAGCAAAACCCATAAATATTCCATAACTAAAGCCCAATCCATTTACTAACCCCTCCCTTTCTATTTGTTAAGCCTAGAGAACGTTGATTCCGTCGTGGTCGCTGCTTTCCACCCCTTCGTTAAAAGTCAGCCTCGTCTTGAATTGATATATCACTTTATCCGAAGACACAGGAAGATTTTCCGGGAGTCTAAAGATGAAGTCCCTCTCCGACTTTTCCTCTGCAGCTATTACCGTAGAAGTAAGCACGGTGGCAGAACCGATTACTTGTTCAGTTTGCGAACGCTTGTCGACCCTGACAAGGTCACAATCAATTCTGTTCAGCTGCTGTTCAATCGTTCCCCCTTCTATCAGGAATAACCCTTTTACAGTTTCTCCGGCACTATACTCTTTTTTAGGCAGCTGCAAATCAATTTTCGCAGAACCAATACCAATCAAAGACATATATTTTCTTAGAATCAATCTCATTGACCTCCGTTAATGTTATTTTGAATATTTTAAATATTTCTCTTCAATCCGCATTTCGATTTTGTCAATTTTAGCCTTATCCTTCAGAAGCTCTTCCTTATTCTTTTTAACAAGTTCAGCTATGCTCATTTGACCTTTTTTCAATCCACTCACTCCCTTCAGATATCAGTAGAATCGGCCATTTATTCAACAAAAAAAGCCTTTACCAACATGGTGGTAAAGGCTTCAAAAATAAAATAAAGACCTGTACCAGCGAGGTAAAGGTCTTGCTAACAACGTAAGTGTTGCCAACAAAGCCGAGAGTAATCACTCTGAAATGACGACTTTGCTGTAAAAGCTACTCCCCTTTAAGGAGAAACTATTCAACTGTTAACATAAGATTAAAACAATCACAAGAATCTGTCAATATATTTCTTTTTAAAAAGGCAGATACCTATTTTGAGAAAAACTCCTCCCATAGCACTTTCCAGGATTTAGAGGTATCTTCTAAAAAACTTGTACTGGAAGGTATTTAGATCAATGAACTTAAGTTTACTATAATCATATTATGGTAAGATAATGTGTTATTTATTTTCCTTATTGGTTTACCAGGCTGGTATAAGGATAATGGTACTATAGACATTCCAGCACGAGTTTAATCACTGTATCTTGGCAAGAATGGGTAACATCGGACCTTAACTGCCGCAATTCTAAATATGTCATGAGTCACGGATATTTTCTAAGTAAAGGTGTGAGTGTTTTGCGGGTAGTAAAGGTTTATTTTCCTAACACCAAAGGAATTATTAAGATTATGGCAGCAGTATACTTTGTTCTGATAACCGGCGGCAGTTCCTTGAGTTTATTTCTTAATGAAACATTAGCACAATGGACATCATTTTTGTTGCAAAGCCTTATTTATATTGCTGTGTGTTCAATCATCTATCTCGCCATCAAAAGCCAGCGGATCATTATCACAGAAAACCAATTCATTCTGAAAGTCGTTGGCATGACTCGCCATAAAATTGATTTTGAACATATTCATGAAGTTAGAAAAGGAAAAATGAGCGGTTCTCCAATCATGGAAATCCTGGCTAAGAAAGGATCATATTCCAAGATTTGTCCTGTTCCTTTTCTTCCCTTCTCCACTTCTTGGCCAGAATTATTAATCACCATTGAGAACAAATGCGGAAGTGAAGTGATTGGCAATCAGTTTCTGCAAAGACGCAAAGGCGAACTTAGGACATGGAGAGAAACGTAAACAAAGAAAAGGAAAAGTACCATTACAGCTGTACTTTTCCTTTTTTCATGCCATGTAACCTGTTCTGTTTGCAAAACCCGAGGGCTAAACTTTCAGGATTGGGTGTGGAGATGCCTCTTTAAAGAAAGTTGTTTTCGTATAGAATGTAGCTATCGGAAAAATCCAAAGGGCCGGATTTTTCCCTTGTACTCAAGGGCTATTCTCTCTGAAAAGAGAGAAAAGCTCTTTTCTTTTTTGCTGACAAAGATAATTCCTGTGAATTCTGAACCATCTATTGAACTTAATAGTAAACCGCAACAAATTTTAGAAAAGAGCCTAAAAAAATCACCGATCCTGCCAGATCATTTCAGCCCATTCCGGATGATCAATAAATGGATTGCGGTTTCCTTGATAGTTAGTAAAAATTAATTCATTTCTTCTCATTTCCCTTTCATCTACCGGGTCCAACTCATGCCATTTTAATAAAACAGACAGTTTTCCATGGAGTGGTTTTGATCCATTTTCCACCCTATCATTCAATTCCAGGTCCAGTTCCCCGTCATCCCCTTCATATCTGACGGCCATATAGAATAACATACGGGCAATGTCCCCTTTAACTTCATCCCTGGGTTCCCAAGAGTCACTGTCTGAGAAATTCCCTTTGGCTTCAGTATGGGGTGATCCACCTATATCAAAGTCCAAATTACTTCTGGAAGAATTTACGGTGGTATCGGCAGGCCGTAAATGATGAAGATCTGTCCCCGCACCTTGCGCCGTCCCGAATCCTCCGTGAGATTTTGCCCATACATGTTCCCGGTTCCATTCATCTGCACCTCCACCGTTTAAAAGCTTTGATTGTGAACGCCCTGTATATAACAGGATGACATTATCAGGATTATCCGGATCTTCATCGGTTTCTCTCAATGCTCCCCAAACATCGCCATAAGACAGCATCCTGTGTTCATCAATGATTTCATGCAGTACCTTTTTTAGCTCCTCACCCGTTTTCCCTTTTGCATCTTGATAATAGGGATCATTTATTATTGGAGGTTCAATTGTATCTTTCTCTTCTTCATCCTGTTCCCCGGGTGTTGGTAATAACTCCATCGATGTGGTTGACTTTATTCCAGGATGAGCAAAATATTCTTCCCGGGTTCCTGTTATTTCTATTTTCCTTCCCATTAAAGAAGGATTACTGTATAAACCATATTGTTCACGAAACTCCGAGGGGATTTGTATGAAGATCATATTATCCAAATTTATTTCTTCAGGAGAATCTGCCAGTGCCAAGGCGTAATCATTGGTAAATTCCTCTCTTGCAACACTGCTGACAGAGACGGGCTGACCAGTGATGTACCCCTGGACGGAAATGTCTCTTCCATTCTCTTCAGATAAAGCTTCACCGACAGACAGTGAAGACGTTTCAGAATTTTGTACTGTAGGTATGTCGGTAATGCTGCAACCTGTCATTAACAATAAAAGGATTAAGAAATAAATATACTTTTGTAAAGCCATGTGGTTCTCCTTTTCTATGTAAAGTTCTAGCCAACGTTCGGTCCTCTTTCTAGCATACTAAAAAATACAAGAATAGTAATGAGAAAAATAGACTTGGTAATCATTCATCTGAAGAAATTGATAGATCCTGCAATGTTCCGCTTTTTTGATACGAAACATATAGTAAACAGGCTAAAGGAGCAATCCCTATGATGGAATTGCTCCTCCTTCACTAATTTATAAGTTATTATTTATTTTTTCAATACCTTAAATGCTTCCGTCAGCCTCTTGGCGAATGATTCCGGCTTTTCAACTGTCTGAACGTGTAGGTACTTTATTGCCGGTTCAGCATATAATCAATGATTATGCAATGCTGTAATCGGAATATCATTCTTTCCTAAGGCAATGGTGAAATCAGGCACTTCCTCAGGAAGCAGTACGATTTCGGCATGGTTCAGTGCTGTACCATCCCCATGTAAAGCCTCAAAATGTTTTTCCATGTCTGTTTCACTTTTGAAAGGTCTGCCTTGTACCTTCACATCAATATCCCCGGGATGCTCCAAAGATACCATTCCTTCCTGCGCTTCACCTTCTGCTCCTGATAACTCTTCTAACTTATCGGCAGCTGCTTTTTAAATCTTTCACTTGATCCCTCTGTCTTAATTAAAAGTCTCCCAGTTGTTTTTATCGTTTTATTGAGAATTCAACAGATTCTTCTGACCGGCCGCCCCTTGCATTTCGTTTGTATTCCTGAAGGGCATTTGATAGAGTAAAGAACCAATCTTTATCTTTTGTTTCTAGTGACATATCAATCAAGAATTGAAGCTGAGGCTCCGTCAAAGTCTGGGTGGTCGGCATTTTTTCAATCAGGCTGTCATCCATGTTTAATGAAAATCCAATTAAGTCCTTATCATCACTGTCGATGACTCTGATCTTGAACAACGGATCTAAAGGATCAATGTTTTCCATATATCCTTGAATCAATGCTCCATTTTTTGCAAAACCTCTAACCCAGTCACCAACATTCACTTTGTCCCGCTTAATTTTACTCATTTCTTACACCGCCTTTTATTGTTATATGTCATTGTTTTTTTATCTTAGTTGCTAATTATCCTTTTAAGGAAGAAATCAAACATCCTGAAATTCCATATTCGATAAAAAAACACTGACCCATCTGACGGCCAGTGTTTATAGAAACTGCTACTATAGAAAATATACGATTGTTTCAAAACGCTTCAATTTAGATAGCATAGAGCAGGAGCCATTCCCCCATTAAAAACTGTCAAGTAAGTCAAACAACTACACCAACCTGTTCAAGAAGTCCTGACTGGAGAAATTAAATGGAAGCTCGATTGCTTGTTGTATGGCCTAATGATGATGGGTCTTAAACTTCCGCCAAAGCTAAGGGAAACCAGTTCCTCCGTTATCGATTTAAGGGCTTCTGCAAGGAACTTTCCGTCAAAAGAAACGTTTAACGTCTTTTCCCCTCTTACTTCAAGCGGGATTAATCTCTCGGTGATCTGTCCAATTTCCGATGTACTCGATGTCAGCTTAATACTACCTTCATTAGTAAGGGAAAAAGATACATTATTATGCTTCCATTCAGATGCTAGTAAAATGGCCCGTTCGATCCCTTGGAGAAGTTTTGGGCGCGAAACTACAACCTCCGTAGCCGTTTCTTCAGGGATGATCTTTGATATATCAGGATAGTTTCCAGAAATAAGCCTCGTATACAAATGCAAGTCTTCACCTTGGAAAATGACCAAGTTGTCACTTGGATAGATATTTATAAATTCATGTTTATCGACAGCGTTTATCAGTTCATTCATGGCCTTACCCGGTAAAATAAAAGATCCTGAAACCGAGGCTTGCAAGTCTGCTTTTCTGACAGCCATTCTTTGAGAATTCGTTCCGATCATTGTTAGCTGATTTGCTGAAAATACCCAGTTTACCCCTGTAAGAATCGCCCTTGAATCTGAGGTGGATACTGCATAATGAGTCTGTTTGATCATATCAATCATTAGGCTGCCTTTTATTCTGACTCCATTGTTATCTGGAACGTCCGGCATAGCAGGATAATTCTCTTCCTTCAACAGACTTAACGTAGTTTCAATCAGACCACTTGTAATCTTTATCTGATTGTTCATTTTTCTGATGTTTACAGCAGAGTCATCAGGCATCTTTTTAATAAGGTTATGAAAGTGCTTGACCGGTATGACAAATTCCCCTGGCTCTATAACCTTTCCCGCGTCACCCTGATCTAAGTCGATTGCTTTTGCCATGCTGACATCCGAATCTCCCCCTGTCAAGACCAGCTGCTGCAGGTCATTGGCTTCAACCTTGACTCCGGTTAATACAGGGATTGCGGAGGTGCCTGGAATCACTCTTGCCACAATATTCAGTGCTTTTTTCAACTTCTGGCTATCTATTTGAAATTCCATTGTTCTCTCCTTTTTATTAAATCTCTTGCTTTATTGTAACATAATAAATATTCAGAATTATAAAAAGGAGATTTTAATATTACACCAATTTAATTGCTGCAAAACTTCCAACAGTTTGTGCGGATTAGAATATCGCTGCTTCCAATAATCTTCTTTGGAGTATAGGAGTCTGTTAATAAAATACAGACTCTTATCCTAAGTAATTCAGCATGGTCTCTTGCAATTATGATTGAGTAGGACATTTGCCCTTTGCGATATCAACAACTATTCCAGCATCCTCTAGTTTTGCTTCCGCTTCAGCCTGGATAATGTCTTTTAGGGTAGACAGAACTGGTTCAAACTCCACATGCTTTCCCAATTCAAAGCACATCTCATGTTCTATTTCGATCCATGTGGAGATATCACTCTCGTTATGTTGAATTTGAGCTTCCAATTTATCAAGTGCGTTGGCAATCTTCGCCTCGATTGTCTGTTTTCTCTCAAACTCATACCAAAGATCATGTAATTCCTGCCCAGTCTCATTGCCGAGAATGTCTCTAATGTTCTCAATTGCTTTGATTTCGTTATTTATTTTGGCTGTTCTGACTTTCTCATCCACTAGTGTATCGAATGCGGGTATATCTCCCGCTTCAGCTTCTACTAAATCATGAATGATGAGCATCTTAAGCAGCTTTTCCATGTCTGCTTTCACGGATAGTTGGGGTGTGAGGAGGACGGCCATGAGCGTGGTTCTCCATGTATGTTCTGCAACACTTTCCCTTCTCCCATCCGACAGCCAGCTGTGACGAAGTTCGCTTTTCAATTTTTCACCCAGATTAATGATTTTCATAATTTTCATCAAGTCAGCTCTCATTTTTCTCTCCTTAAAAAGCGCACCCTCCTGGAAGGATGCACTAGATAATCCATTATTTTTTTTCGTTATTTTCTTCTTGTGATGCGACTGGCGCATCCCCTGCATGGGCAGACGGTTCTGTCATTGCATTCGGTGTTTGGCCATCTGCCTGGTCTCTGCGGTTGGAATTTCCTCTGGATGCGTATGATTTAAGCAGTTCTCCCACATCTATTCCCGTCATTTCTTTCAACGGTTCCTGCATATCCACCATGGTTTTGGTGATACTTTTCCCAAAAGAAGGGATTCCATTTCCATTCCCTGAATCAATAATTTTAACAGAATCGATGTTATTTAACGGCTGCGCAATCTTCTCGGCAAACAGCGGCAGCATCTCGATCAATTTCTCAGTGATGATGACATCTCCGTGTTTTTCCATGGCTTCTGCCAGTAATTTACGGGCTTCCGCTTCCGCTTTACCGCGTTCACGGATAACATCAGCCTCAGCAGAACCTTCTTCACGACGGATTTTCGCTTTTGCTTCACCATCAATTTCGGCTCTACGGGCTTCCGCTTCTGCCTTTTTAGTAGTTTCGTAGTATTCAGCGTCTGCTTTCGTTTTACGGACCTTGCTTTCCTCTTCCTCGAGCTTAACGGCACGTTCGCGTTCAAGGAATTTCAATGTTAATTCTTCTTCCTTCACTTCTTTTGCCAGTTTAGCTCTCTCCAGCTCATAGGACTGTTCGGATTTGGCTCGCGCTCTCTCTGTTTCTTCCTTAAAAGCAGCGTCTTTAATATCTTTTTCCTTTTTACTTTCAGCTATGGAAATCTGTCGCTTGTATTCTTCCTCTTTAGCCTGCTGATCTGTCTGGGCTCTATGGATTCTTGTTTCACGCTCATTTTCTGCTTCGGCAATTTCAGCGAGTTTACGAACCTCTGCGATACGCGGACGCCCAAGGTTTTCTAAGTAACCATTCTCTTCATCAGCATCACGCAGGTCTGTCAAACCGAGTGAAGTAATCTTGAAGCCCATCAAGTCTAGTTGCTTTTGGGCAACTTCAGCAACATCTGCATTGAATTTCTCACGGTCGCTGTTGATATCTTCTACTGTCATTTTTGACAGGATGGCTCTCAGGTTACTCCCAAGTACTTCAATAATTTCTTCTTCGATTTCATTTTGATCTTTCCCCAGAAACTGTTCAGCATAATTAGCAATTCCGTTAAGGGTATCGGCTACCTTGACCATTGCCACTGCATCAGCAACAATCGGCACTCCACCGTTTGTGTATACCCGCGGTGTTGAAAGCTTCAATTGAAATGATGTCAGGTTGACAGGAGTCGAGGTCTGGAACCTTCTTAAACGGTAACCGCCTCCTCTTATGATTTTCATGGATCTGCCTTCATCGTCAGTAAAGATATTCGATTCTTTTTCCGGATCACCAAGTCTCGGACCGGTAATGATCAAAGCTTGGTTGGACTTCGCTGTACGGTAACGGAATCTCACCCAAAAGAAATATCCCACCCCTGCAATGGCTGCGACAATCAGCACAGGTATCAATATCATCATTATTCCAATAAACTCCATATTGTTTCCCCCTCTTCTTTTATTACCCTCTACATCCCTTTTTTTAAAGGGTATAGTAGATATACGAGGCAGAAAGCCAAAAAGTTTCAAATTTGCTGAGAAAATTGAAATTTATTTCCAATAGTCTCTCATTATTTCCTCACACCACTGTGGTTGTATTACAGTATCTCTTGGTAAAAATTCTCTCATTACGGGTTTGATGTCAAGTATCGGAGTTCCATTAAGACAGTCAAGTCCCTCTACAAAGAGGTTTCTTCCTTCATGTTTTATTAATTTTACAATAGTAACCCCCAAACGGTTCGGCCTGTTCTTACCCCTCTGTGCAAATATCCCTATTTCTGGAAGGCTGCTGTTATTCCTCGGATGCCGGGAACCTGTTATAATGCTGCTCTCCTCCACCAGGTGAAAATAATAAATGATTTCCAGATGTGAAAATTCTTCAATCCCCTCCAAGGACTCCTCATTGAGATGTTCTTCGAGCACGATCTTGGTAATTGTATCTCCCCAATAATCATCCTTAATTTCAGTTCGGCTATTATAAGCTGTTGCAATTGGATCCAGCTTGATCATTTTTCCTCTCCCCCAATACTGTTTCTTCAGATTTATCTTTTACATCAACTGGATGAAACCCTTTTTTTCCTTTTATTTTTTCCTCTTCTTTCAAGTGCGAACAATTACCATATACGTAGGTAACTGCTCTTTTATTACTTGATTTGGGAAGAAGGTTCTTCAAAAGGAGGACTGAAGAAGCAACTTTATGACTTATGACAATAGATAAGGATAAGAAGTAATTCAACAAAAAAGCCGCCTTGCGCAATGCAGGCGACCGTACCTATTCATCAGTATTTTTTGTTTCCTTCCATTTCGAATGCTTGTCATCTTCGTCAAACTCTACAATAACATCCGTTATCCCGCTTTCCCTTAGTATCCTGTCTTCCAAACGATCTTTTATATCATCCGCTTCTGCCACAGTGATGGATGGGTCTACTTCAACAACGAGTTCAACATGATACTCATCGCCTTCTTTTAAAACAGCCACTTCCTGAACGTCCTTCACTCCAGGATCCTTAAAAGCAATCTCTCCGATAACTCTGCTCATCTCTAAATCTGCCTCACCCAAAATGCCTGCCGCATTATCCAGAAATGTTTTACCAACCACTATGAACATCATTATTCCGATAATGATGGAAGCAATTCCTTCCGCTTGATGATAGGGTGTGTAGTAAGAAATTATGATGGCAACAAGCGCTAACAGGCCACCGGCTGTTGCTACGGCATCTTCAAGAAAGACCAGCTTTGTAGCCGCCTTAGCTTTGTTAATGTTCGCGACACTTTTGGTGACAATACTGAATCCCTTTGCCTCCACTCCGACCTCATGCAGGGTTTCCTTCATCGCTTTGAACAAAACAATTGCCTCCAGGATGATCGCTAATGATAAAACGGCCACGCTTATCAGGAACCCTGTAGATTCGGAAGGATGCAGTATATGGTGATACCCTTCAATGATTGTTTCATAAGCCATGATCCCGACAATCAATACCGCAGCTAATAAGACCAGGTTCACCAGCCTGCCAAATCCATTAGGAAAACGCGGGGTAGGAGACTTTTTACTTAATGCAGATCCTATGAATACAAAAAACTGGTTAGCTGAATCGCCTACACTATGCAATGTTTCGGCGAACATTGCAACATTTCCGGTAAAGGCATATGCCACGCCTTTCACCACAGCAATGATACCATTAATAATCGCTGCCAAAAGTGCTGATTTATTCCCTTGCTTTAACAGCTGTAAAAGTTCCGTCATGGCGTTCCTCCTTAGTCAATACTAAAATGGTCTATCAGGTGTGATGAATCTCAATAGTTGAATGTGTCAGATTACAACTGGAAAGCTGATTTCTTATTTTCTCTTTAATCAATTTTGCCTCCCCGGCCTTAAGTCCTTCTTGAAGTTGAACATGTGCAGACATCGCATTTTTTTCACCGTCAATAGACCATATATGCAGATGTGAGATGCTTTCCACACCTTCAATCTCCTTCATATCTTTTTCAACAGCATCCAGATTAATACCTTCCGGGACACCATCCAGGAAAATCTTCATGGTCTTTACGGTCTTTTTGACCGCATTATAAAGAACAAACGCGGCAATACTGATTGCCAAGATCGGATCGAGAATATGAATATCCTTAAACATCAGCACAATACTGACAATCAAAACGCCGACCCACCCAAGGATATCCTCCAGCATATGCCAGCTGAGGATACTTTCATTCATTGAGGAGCCTTTATGAAGCCGGTATGCTGCAATACTGTTCAATGTAATACCCAGGATGGCCAGCCATATCATCCCCTGGGCATTTGGATGCTGAGGGTTAAGTAGACGCGGAAAAGATTCATATAAGACAAGCAGCGAACCAACTATCAAGATGATTCCATTTATAAGGGCACCCAGGAGCGAGAAACGCCGGTGACCAAAACTGAATTGTGAATTCTTGCCCTTCTTGGACAGCTTTTCCAAGTACCAGGAACTTCCCAGCGAAAGAGAATCCCCAAGATCATGAACAGCATCCGATAGAATGGCCATACTGTTTGTCATCAACCCGCCGATAAATTCAATGATCGCGAAAAAGAGATTAATAAAAAAGGCAACTTTAGTATTTTTCACTGAAGAATGTTTGTCTGACATTTTTCTTTCCCCCTCTCCTTAATTCATTTATCCCATATACCCTCAACACCTGATTTTTATTCATACTCATAAGAATATAAAAAAAAGCCGGCAGATGCTCTGCCGGCTTTAAGTACTTCAAAAAGTATTCTGCTTACGCTTTAACAACGTTTGCAGCTTGAGGTCCGCGTTGACCTTGCTCGATGTCGAATGTTACTGTTTGACCTTCGTCAAGAGATTTGAAACCTTCACCTTGAATAGCTGAGAAATGAACAAATACATCTTCTCCACCTTCAACTTCGATGAAACCGAAGCCTTTTTCTGCGTTAAACCATTTTACTGTACCTTTTTCCATTATTGTTGCCTCCTAGTGCGTTTCACACATATTAATACTATCCTTGCTCTCAGCGGTATTCAGAATGATCGATTTCATCCCTTCCTTACATGCCGAACAAAAATAATTCATTACAATCATAACAGGTTACCGGAAGATTTGAAAGCAAAACCATCCTACTAATTGAAAAAATTAGTTAATCTTATCGATTACATACTTAAGACCTGCATGAGCATTGCTGAAAATAGGAGTTTTGCCGGATAATTCTCCAGCAGCTTTAGCAAACTCAGGTGTGATGCCTGCAATCACACACTGTGCCCCAATAAGGGTTAGACAGTCGCATAGCTTTTGGATATAAAATTTAATATTCATGTCAAACTCATAAATTCCGCTCAAGTCCACCACGACATACTCAATCTTACCTGCAGCACATTCATGCAGGACCGAAGCGATCATTCTTTCTGCCCGGTCATTATCAAAGTGTCCGATTAACGGCAATGCAATGGTTCTTTCCCAGACCTTTATGATAGGTACTGATAAAGACTTTATCAATCTTTCCTTTTCCTGGTCCTCTTTTGCCTTTGTTGTAACATCCATCAACATGACAACGTAACCATCGATTTTCTTCATCTGATTTTTTATTGGAGTAATGACTATATCTGCTGCAAATTTTTCTTTGATGGTTATTCTTGCTTTATGTACTTCTGTAAGCTCCTTCATGATTTTCAATTGGTAGGCGGGTGACCTGTGAAAAAAGCCCATATTCAGCCCGATCATATCCTTCGCACTTTCCAATCCGAATAATGGTGCCAGATCAGTCATCAACTTGGCGGCAAAACTGTTCATCCAAGTAACATTATACTCTAAGTCTGCAATAATGATGTTTTCTCCTATACTATTTAAGGCATTTAACAGAGAGAGTTTATCAGGTAATTTTCCGACTGGTTGCATATTCTTTCACCCTTACTTTCAGATTACCCTTATTATACAATAGTTGAAAAATTTACTCTATTAGTAAAAAATCTGAGTTATAAAGCGATGTTCACCATCCTAGTGTATACATTAAAATTACACACTTAAGGCTGAACAGCTTGACATCCTCCCCCACCTTTACATGAAGGTTTTTTTGTAAGGATTGTTGCTCTAAAAAATAGGGCCTGATTTTCCCCTAGGCTACAGGGGTTTTCCTCTCTGAACAGGATGAATTGCTCTTTTCTTTCTTGCTTACCAGGATCATTCTGGTGAATTCTGATCATATCTCTTGAACTTCATAGGAGATAACAACAAAGTTGTAAAAAAGGCCCTATCCGAATAAAGATAAAATCCCCTGATACCCAAAATAAACCCCAAACCCAATTAAGGAGATGCCAGACAATATTGAAATGATTAACAGGATATGCGAGTTAAAATATCTTCGTAATGAAGTCGTCAGCATTGCCACAAAAATGTCCCAAAGTGTCAATCCAAGAAATATCATACTGCTATAAATCAGAAGATCGCCCGTTCCATTTTCAGATGCCGTCTTCGCCAACACGGACCCATAGATACCCAGCCAGAAAAGAATCGAAAGCGGACTTGAGATGGACATGATAAAGCCTGTTAGAAAACACTTGCCCAAGGAATCTCTCTTTCTTGCCGTTTCAATTGAAAAGGATTTGATACTGACCATACTTTCAATCCCTGAATAAATTAAGACAAAACCTCCGAATAGCCACAAAAATACTTGCACGGCCGGGATATCCAAAAATTGAACCATCCCTATATAGACTAAAAGCATCAATATTGCATCTGCCATCATCGACCCTGCTCCTACAACCCACGCATGCCAGAAACCATTTTTGATTCCTTTATCCAGTCTAGCTGAATTTACTGGACCTATTGGTGCTGCCAGAGTAAGGCCCAACAAAATATAACTTAAAAGAATGCTGATACTCAAAGCTCTCTCCACCTTTACAAAAACAGCTTGTACAGTTTATGTTTTCGAAAGAGAGATTAGAAGAAAAATTCTATTTATATTAGAGCTCCGCGATAACTTGGTCCGCCTTTCCATAGAATGCTCTTAAGTTTCTCAACTTATTGGCAAAATGGACGGCAAACCTATTACTGGATTAAATGGGGGTACATGCGCGGCCAGTCACCTACCTTTTTTTCATTAGGCTCTTTTCTCATACTTAGTTGCTATTTACTATTAAGTTCAAGAGGCAGGGCCAGAATTTACAGAAATTAATTTGGTCAGCAGGAAAGAAAAGAGCTTTTCCCCCTTTTCAGAGAGAAAAGCCCTTATATCCAAAGGAAAAATCCGGCCCTTTGGATTTTCCCGATCACAACAATCTTTAAGAAAACAGCTTTTCATTTTTAGATATAGCTTAAGGTTAACGTCGAATCACTATGCGACTAAGGAAGCTGTTTTCATTGCCTTTTTAACCCTCCTGCGTTTAAGGCTGTTTGTAACTTTATCTATAGCTGACCGCTTAACTAAATTTTCTACAGAAAAAGCCTTTTGCTCTTATGCAAAAGGCTCATGTCATTTAAGGAATCTTAAAAGGTCACCATAAATAATATCATCAGACAACTCTAACTCTTTCCTTACCGTTTCTTTAAAAGGCATACACATTGAAGGTGACATTTGCCCGCTTGAATTATCGTAACACACTCCATCATTGAAAGTTACGTCATGTGTGACAAAGCTCCCGTCTCGGAAAATGACAGGGTGCTCATCATTTCTAGTAAAGAGAACGTGTCCGAAAGATAGTTTATTTTCAGTCTGGATACCCAATAAGTGAAGAATGGTTGGGCGGATGTCAATTTCTCCGCCAATTTTGCTGATTACCTCACCTTTTGTCCCAGGAATGTGAATGATTAAAGGAACCTGCTGCAGTTCAACATGGTTGAATGGAGATGCTTCAAGGCCCGTCATTTCAAATACGCCTTCTTCAAACTTTTCAGAGATCCCGTAGTGATCACCATAGAGGACAAACATTGTGTCTTCATACAGTCCCTTTTTCTTAAGATCCTCGAATAATTTCTTAATCGCTTCATCCTGGTAACGAACAGTAGTGACATATCGATTGACGACATCCACTTTCGTCTCGGCCTCATCGATCAATTTATCCTTTTCATCCAAAAGGAACGGAAAATGGTTGGTCAGGGTAATCAGTCTGGTATAGAAAGGCTGGGGCAAGTTTTCCAATTTCCTTGCTGTCTGTTTAAAGAAATCAATATCCTTAATTCCATAGTTGACCGAGTTATCCTCGGTCACATTATAATCCCTCTCAGAATAAAAATGATCATAGCCAAGAGACTTGTACATATTCTCCCGATTCCAAAATGTTCTTTCATTGCCATGAAAAACGGAAGTGTAGTATTCTTCTTCCTTCAGGATGTGCGGGAGACTGTAATATGTGTTTTCAGGTTTCTGAACAAACACCGAACCGCTTGCAAGCGGATATAGACCTGTATCTATCATAAATTCAGAATCAGAGGTTTTTCCCTGTGCTGTTTGATCATAAATATTACTGAAATAAAAGCTGTCTTCTATCAATTCATTTAAAAACGGGGTAATCTCTTCTCCATCTATCTCTCGGTTGATAACAAAATTCTGAGTGGACTCCATGCTGATCAATATGACATTTTTTCCTTTGGCTATTCCAAAAAGGTCGGTTGGATGGCCTTTTTTATTTTTAAGATAGTCTTCCGAAGGCAGAGCATCCGTTTTAGATGCTAACGTCCGATTAAGGGGGGTTACTGCTCCCAATGCAAAGTCAAAAAGATGATAATTGTAAGGTCCTAGAGCTTTGACCAGTCCGTCACGGTCATATGAGGCCGAAAACAGGAAGGGAGACCGGATTAACCCGAGACCGACTGTCAAGGCTACCAACAAGAATCCGGTTGAAGCATACCGAACTTTTTGTTTTGTACCGATCTCTGTTTCCTTGTTCGACCTTTTTCTTAAAAGCCAGGCAATAATAATGAGATCTATTAAGAGCAGGATATCCCATGGACTCATCAGCTCAAGTGTACTTGGTCCAAGGCCCCCTACATTATCAAACTGAAAAAGGATCGGCAGGGTTACAAAATCAGTATAAAAACGATAATACAGTAAATCGCCGTACAATAGAGCGTTTGCAACCATCCAGACTATCCAGAAGAGTGACGGCTTAAAAGATTGGGAAAACAAGAAACTGATCCCAAACAGTAGAATCAAGGACCCGGCCGGGCTAAACAAAATAACAGGTATCTCATATGCGGAAACGACCTTTAGATCAAACCCTAGGAACAAGACAAAAACTGTTTTGATCCATACAGCAATAACAGTGATGAAGACAAGTCTAAGTGAAGTGATGTTTAGAGAAAAGTCTATCTTTTTCATCTTCTTTTTACGACTGCTGCTCTTAATTTGATTGTATTGTATTCTTCTATTAAAATATCCATTGCCTTCATCACTTCATTTCTTTGATATTCGCCCATCAATGCCACCTGCACCTAATTTATTTTCAATAGTTAAGTCACTTTCATAGCTTACTATAATATTTTTACTTTTAAGATTGTCGCCAAACTCTTTTGATGAAGCATCCTTGTGCAGAGGAATAGGAATGATTCCAGGTGTATAAGAGTCATCTCCTAGAAATTCAATCCCTCTTCTGGTAAGAATCCTTTTCACTTCTTTACAAAGATATAAACCTCTGTTCACATCTAAGTTCTTCAAAGCCGAGTGGAGTGCGGCCACCAGATTGAAAGAATGTGTGTATGGTATGCTGTTATTCTGGTCGTACCTTCCTAAATCAAAAAAACGTGGAATGGAAGGGTCAGGCTCCACTTCGTCGCGATGAATAAAGATTGCCAATCCACGATAAGCTCCCCGTTCTCTTCCACTTACAAAACTCGCCAGCGCACAAGGCCATAGCAACTGGATCATTTTCAGTAATAAAAAAACTGGCCGCCATTCCAGCCATCACTTTTGTCACGTCGATAAGAACCGTGAGGATGAAATCCTTTTTCCCAATTACCCGTCCGGTATTTTTAGCACCGTCATTCCCACTATGACAACGTCAAATGTCATCTTTTATATAATACTCTGTCAAGTAGTAAACACCATTCAAGCCTCCCAATCCATAGGACAGGAGACAAACAGCGAATAGCATATACACATCCAATAGTTTTCACGATCATTCATCTGAGTTTACAAAATGAGACTCTATGTAAGATAACGAATCCTGCCATTAAAAAGTTTCATTTTTTTACAAATTACCCAGTACTACTCTTGGTCTCCCCTTCTAATGGGTTCCTGTTTTTTTTCAATTTAGCTTTATTTGCCCGTATAACGTTTTTACTATTCTGCCTGAGGAATGAATATACTTTCTTATCTACAGAAAAGAGGTGAGGAGATGGATTATAAAGCAAACGCCCCGGTCAATGAGCCCTACTGTGCACAGACTTCCGACCCAGCTGTCTCATTTTCGGCAGAAGCTTTTTTTAATGCCGATAAATCAATCAGGACCATCACATTAGATGAATTGCGGGGAAAGTGGGTTGTCCTGTTTTTTTATGGAAGTGATTTCACTTTTGTGTGACCGACTGAGCTGGCAGCGGTCGCTGCTATTTACCCCGGATTTCAATCTTTAAACGCTGAAGTGCTCGCGATCAGCACAGACAGTGTTTATGCCCATAAAGTATTTACTGAGGTCTCTCCGTCTTTAAAAGCGGTAAATTATCCGCTTGTCAGTGACCGAACTCATGAAATTTCCAGAGCGTACGGGGTCCTTAATGAAAAAACTGGAGCAGCACTGAGAGCCACCATCATTATCGATCCTGAAGGCTTCATCGTTTCCAAACTGGTCAATCCTTTAGAGGTCGGCCGAAATGTCTACGAGATTCTGAGAATTCTTCAAGGACTTCAATACAGCCTTGAAACAGGAGAGGTTATGCCTGCCAATTGGACTCCTGGAAATCCGGGTATTGCGAGGCACCCAAACCACTTCGGGAAAATTTAATTGAGGATATGTACAAGATTAAGGTGCAGGTGTGCAATTGTATTTTTGGCTGCCATACCCGCACCAGGTCTTAATCGTCTTTCAACGCTTTTTTTACAGCCTCTTCTGCATGAATGAACGCTGTATCAAAAACAGGGATTTGGGAATCCTTTTCCTTTATTAGTAGGCCTATCTCTGTACAGCCAAGGACTATTCCTTCCGCTCCTCTTCTCTGCAATGAGTTGATGATTCTTTTCATATATTCTCGAGATCCTTCTTCTATCCTGCCGACACAAAGCTCTTCGAATATGATGGAGTTCACTCTTTCTCTTTCGCAGGCATCAGGGATAATGACATGGATTCCTTTTAATCTAAGCCTTTCTTTATAAAAATCCTGCTCCATTGTGTACTTTGTTCCCAGCAGTCCGACTGATTTAATTCCTTTTGCTACGATAGGCACGGCTGCGGCGTCTGCAATATGAAGAACAGGGATACTGACACGTTCAGAAATCTGTTCAATCACTTTGTGCATCGTATTTGTGCACAGAATAATAAAATCCGCTCCTGCAGTTTCTAAAGAATGTGCCGCATCTCCTAATACATTTCCAGCCTTCACCCACTCTCCATTAGATTGAAAACGCTGAATTTCTTCAAAGTCTACACTGTAGAGCATACATTTTGCTGAATGCAGCCCACCCATTTGGTTCTTGACCTGTTGATTGATAAATCTGTAATATTCCGCTGAAGACTCCCAGCTCATCCCGCCGATCATCCCGATCATTTTCACTATCATTCACCTCTATTACTTTCTTTCTATATAGGGACATTATAAAGCATTTTACCATTTTTAGGGGTTTTTTAGGGATTGAGAGGGTTGGATTAGTCTCTTGTTAATGATTTTTTATTTGTTGAGGCTTATGGCGGTGTGTTTGCTGAAATGATATTTAGGCGTTGGCGACGCGCGGGGTGTCATTTCGGGGTGCCGAATCCAATGAAGGACTGCGCGGGCGGCCCGCGGGGTGTCATTTCGGGGTGCCGAACCCAATGAAGGACTGCGCGGGCGACGCGCGGGGTGTCATTTCGGGGTGCCGAACCCAATGAAGGACTGCGCGGCCTGCGCGCGGGGTGTCATTTCGGGGTGCCGAACCCAATGAAGGACTGCGCGGGCGACGCGCGGGGTGTCATTTCGTGGTGCAGCATCCAATTAAGGACTGCGCGGCCGGCGCGCGGGGTGTCATTTCGGGTGCCGAACCCAATGAAGGACTGCTTGGCCGGTGCGCGGGGGCATTTAAAAAATCAAAAGAAAAAAGCCGGCCGCTTCACAGCATGCCGACTCTCTATATAAGAAAGATTTTTATCGAACCTTCTCTTTATCTTTTTGGATTTGTTTGCTTCGCAGCTGACCGCAAGCAGCGTCGATATCCGTTCCATGTTCGGTGCGGACACCGCAGTTAATTCCTTGATCGAGCAGCGTACCATAGAATTCAACGATCGCTTCCTTTGTGCTTCGCTGATATTGTCCATGTTCATCCACTGGATTATAAGGAATTAAATTCACATATGATAAGTGTTTTTTATTTTTTAGAAGTTTTGCAAGCTGTAGTGCTTCTTCTTTATGATCATTAACATCTTTTAACAGAATGTATTCAAACGTAATCCTGCGGTTAGTTTTTTCAAGATAATACTCAATAGCTGGCATAAGCTTTTCAAGCGGATAAGCTTTATTAATCTTCATGATCTGAGTGCGGAGCTCATTATTAGGCGCATGAAGAGATACAGCCAGGTTTACTTGGATATTTTCATCTGCCCAATCATAAATACGATTGGCAAGACCGCTCGTCGAAACAGTGATATGCCTTGCACCAATGGATAGGCCTTTCTGGTCATTTACAACACGAAGGAAGTCCATAAGGTTATCGTAATTATCAAACGGCTCACCGATTCCCATTACGACAATATGACTGACCCTTTCGTCATTTCCTTTGGAATCCAGATGGTGCTGGACATTCATGATCTGTTCAACGATTTCGCCGCTGGATAAATCGCGGTTCTTCCTCAGCAATCCGCTGGCACAGAAAGAACAGCCGATGTTACAGCCAACCTGCGTAGTTACACAAACAGAATACCCATAATTAAACTTCATGAGTACTGTCTCAATCAAATTGCCATCCTGAAGTTTGAACAGAAACTTGATTGTACCGTCTTTAGACTCCTGTTTGATCTCTTCTTTAAGTGTACCCATATAAAAATGTTCTTCGAGCAAAGCGATACAGTTCGCCCCGATATTCTTCATATCTTCAAAGTTGGTTACACGTTTTTTATACAACCAGTCCCAAATTTGAGAAGCACGGAATTTCTTTTCGCCTTTCTCAATAACCCAGGACGTTAGCTGATCTATAGTTAAACCATATATTGAAACTTTTTCCATTGTAAAACCTCATTTCGAAATGTCTAGCCTTTTTCTACTTTTCTATACTACTTAAAGTATGCCAATGTCGCAACCCATTTATAATGAAAAGAAAAATATAATTCATCCAAAGATAAAATTGTCGCTATCATCTACCACAAAGCTTAGAACTGCACGGAGACGTTACATGTATCCTGTTCACCCATCAGGATATCTCCATTTTCCCTTTATCATTCTTGGAGTAAAACCCGGTTAACTAGAATGGTTAACCGGGTTAATGTGCTCCTTCGCTTGAATGACCTTCCCCATGAACAAAAATATGTGTAACATATGGAACTTTTTCCCCATACCATTCGTATTCAATATCATAGGGTGTATGTTCATCAACGACGTTCCATAAATTTTCATCTTTCATTAATAGCTTTTTGCCCTCCACGGTTATGTAGAACTTGCTGTCTGATTCTTCTTTATGACTGATCACAGCGGATTTTATCTTTTCTTTGTGAATCATGGTGTAGTTTCCAATATAATATCCAATACCCGACACCACAATAAGACCAATCAGAATCTTTGCCGGTAGGTTCTTCATAGTGAATTCCTCCTTTTGATGATGAGAGCTCCGCCTCCAGACGGAGAAAATTATCTGTTTAGTTCGTTAGAATAAGACTTAACTATGGTGAGATACATCTGAAAACACCTACGCAAAGGAGCGTTATTATGCTGATAGCCATCGTAACTGTTGTCATGATCTTCTCTATTCCGATTATAGCCATTGTGACAGACCATTTCCAGAAAAGTCAAAAGTACAAGCAGTCCATTCTTAAAGATGAACTTGAACTTGAAAAACTTAAGCATGAAAACTTCGTCATTGAAACAGAGAAGATGAAGTTGGAGCTTGAACGCATGAAATTGGAGCGCCCCAAAGATAAAACCGAGATTTTATAGAGGAATGGTTTACAGGTTTTTTAATGAGGTCAAGTGTATTAGTTAATCCCTCAGCAGCGGCGCCCTCTTCCGACAGTTTGTGTCTGTCCGGGCCCGCCAGCTGCTGGATACCCCCTATTGGCTCGACCCCTGAATGGATAACAGATTTAATTTCAAACCCAATGATGCTTTCATCTAGTACGTGATTGTTCAAATATTCATATTGCCCGCAAAGAGGCCTCCTTTATAGCTCAGTCAGAGTTATCTACTATTTATTGTGGAAGCCGTGTTGGTAAAGCCACTTTTCAATGGAAGAAAAAACCTCAGATAATGAATCCTCTTCAAAAGGGGATTTTAAACCCGCAGCATTTATATGTTCCTTCAAGGAGCGACTTCCCCCTGCTTTACACATCTCCAAATAAGATTTCCATGCCTGTTTGGGATTCCGGCGCGCTAAATCCCATAGTTGAACAGCCAGGATATGGGCTATATCATAGTCTATGAAATAGAATGGATTGAAGTAAATATGGGCTATCCCATGAAAACCGCATCCAGCCTCAAGATACTCATTTCCGTCATAATCTATTTCAGGCTGATAAGATTCTTCCAGCTCTCTCCACTTTTCTTTCCTCTCTCTTTTTGTAGCCTCAGGATGCTCATAAAGGAAATGTTCAAATTCATCAACGGCGCTTGCCAGGGGCATATACATGAAAGCCTCAATTAAATGAGAGAACTTGTACTTCATTGTATCTTCCCCAAAAAAAGCATCCATCCAAGGCAATGTAAGCCGTTCCATTGCGAAAGAGAAAATTTCAGCCGCATCCACCGGGATGATATACTCCGGGCAATTCCAGTTCCTGCTCATGTAAAATTGAAATGCGTGACCCATCTCATGAGTGAAAAGGCTGACATCATTTGCCACACCGGAAAGGTTGGCAAAGATGAACGGATCTTTATCATTTCCGAGATAAGTCGCATAGCCGCCTCCACTCTTTCCTGTACGGGGGAGAACATCATAATTTCCTTTTTCCATGAGTGATTTGAAAAACTTGTCTGTCTCAGTAGAAAGTTTTTCAAATACCACTTTCATTTCATCAAGGATCTGTTTTGTATCGACTTTTAAAGAAGGAGGTCCTTCAGCGTCCATTATTTTATCATCGTAGAATTTTAACTCCCCAACCCCCAACCTATTTTTTTGCATCTCTCTTAAAGAAGACACAAAATCCACACCATGCTTCTTGACTTGCTGCCGATACCTTTTCAAGTCAAACGGAGACAAGTCTGTCCGATTCATCCTCTCGTAACCAAGGGAAACGAAATTCTCCCTTCCCAGTTTTCGGGATATACGTGTTCTTACTATGATCAACTGATGCAGTATGTCATCAAATTTTTCTTCATTTTCAGCAAAAAACATGGCCCGCGCTTCATACGCTGACTGTCTCGTTACTCGGTCGCTGCTCGCCATATATTTAGCCAGGGATGATAAGCCTATCTTGGACCCCTTGTATTCGGCCTCCGCTGTCCCTAACAGTTTTCCATACTCCCCCATAAGCCGGTTTTCCAGTTGAATGTCTTCCTTAATACTTTCATCATAGGAATGAACCTTAGCCTGAGCAAGTCTGAACAACTGTTTTCCCCAGTGTTTTTGAAGCTCTTCTTTTTTGGGCGAACATAAAAGAGACTTGTAATAGTTCTGAACCAGTTTCTGATATTCAGGGTCCATGGAAACTAAGTCATTGTATTCCTTCTCTGCTTTTTCATCATAATGATTTTGCACATGCTGCAACGTATAAGAATTTTTAGCTGTTTCAAAGTCAAAACGCAGATTATTCAATTTTCTTAATAAACGATTGAGATCTTCCAGTTCCTCTGTTTGAGAAAATTCTCTAAGCAGCCCTTCAAATTTTTGACTAAAATCACTAAAACAAAATTGACTTTCGGTATTCTTCTTTTGTTTAATCATACGATCACCCCTTACTTTATACAGTAATATAAATTACTCCTAAACACAACATAATATTCTGAAAATAAAAAAAGCCCGAAGGAATCGGACTTACTATCATCATTGATTATTGTATTCTTCTGATGAAGATATTTTTAGGTCTTGATGCTTCCCTTTCATTAATAAGCTTTTTCTAATGATTCCCTCGAGAGTCATTGTAAATCTGATCCATACTCTAAATATCCTTAATATCACTTTCGCAGCAGCAGCCGATCCGTCTATAATGCCGGAAATCTGCAGAACCTTCATTCTCTATCCATAAAATCTCCTCTTTTTTGTCGATTCGCTTACATAAGAACTGGCTCAACAGAATGTTCCCTGTTGTTTTTCTCTAAGTAACTAAGTAAGTCGCGGCTGTTCAATGGCTTACTATAGTGATAGCCTTGGGCATAATTGCAGTGCTGGCTAAGGAGGAAGAGTTCCTGTTGAGGCAGTTCCACTCCTTCTGCGACCACTTCAAGCCCTAGATTCCCTGCAATTGACAGGATTGCCTTGACAATGGCATCGTCTTTTCCACTGTCATTGACACTCTTAATAAATGAACGATCAATTTTTATCGTTTGGATGGAAAAGTCTTTCAGGTAACTGAGTGAACTGTATCCTGTTCCGAAGTCATCAATAGAAATCCCTAATCCACTCTCTCTGAATTTCTTCAAAGTTGAGAGGGTATGCTGGGTATTGGTCATCGCCATTGATTCTGTTATTTCAATGGTCACAAGGGAAAGTGGCATTCCGGTTTCTTTTATGATCCCTGAAAGAATTTCAAAAATATCTTTCTTTGAAAATTGTTTCAGCGAGAGGTTGATGGCAACACTGTATCTTTTATCCAGCATTTGATTCCATTCTTGAACCTGCCGGCAAGCTTCCTTTACTACCCATTCGCCAATTGGAACAATCACCCCTGTTTCTTCCGCGATATGTATGAACTCCCCTGGACCAATCATCCCTCTCTCGGGATGATGCCATCTTAATAAGGCCTCAAACCCGATCACCTTCTTCTCTTTCAGACTGACCACGGGCTGATAGTGCACTTCAAACTCCTCGTTCAACAAAGCTTTACTTAAATCTGCCTGGAGAGTAATTTCCTTCCTGAACCGCTGCTCAAGCTGCTCGTTAAATAGGGTAAATGAATTGCGTCCGTCTCCCTTCGTCTTATACATACTGATATCTGCCTTGATTAGTAACTCGCCAGTTGTGATGGCATTTTCAGGAAAAGCAGAAACCCCTATAGAAGCGGTAACGGTCATTTGCCGGCCATCAATTATGAGCGGCGTTGAAAAATAATCCAATAGAGTGGAACAAAAGTCTTCTACAGAGTTTGGATTACTGTCTTTGTGATAAATGATGATAAATTCATCCCCGCCCAATCTCCCTGCTATATCTTTAGGGCCGAGTTTGCTTTTAATAAATGCTGCCACTTGTTTCAGGACTTCATCTCCAATGAAATGCCCATGAGTATCATTGATATGCTTAAAATAATCCAGGTCGAGGAGTAATAGATAAAAGGCTTGGTTGTCGGCCGTCTTTTTAGCTAATGCTTCCTGTACATAAGAACGATTCTTCAACCCTGTAAGAGAATCATGATAGGCCATGTAATTGAGTGTTTCTCTTTCATCCAGGTACTGTCTTTCCCCTTTGCTGACAGTAAGGACGAACAGGAGGATGACACTGATATATTCAATATTGAACATATCATTATTGACCGTAATGCGAAATGCTTCAGTGACTGTCAATAGGGCCCCGAAGAGAGAGTGTCCGCAAATCAGCGAGATCACAATCAGCGAAACATTCCGGACTTTATCAGGGGCATGAAGCTGGTCAAACCTGATCTGCTGCAAAATCCTTGTAAGTAAAAATAAAGTTATCACTGTATGTAATACCGCAAAAAGCAAGGTATTGTTGAATATATATGTATTAAAGCTCGTAAGTTCTAAATAATAGTTACACTGAATGGCAATCAGGAAAACACCTGAAATAGCACTGCTGATAAAATATCCCACTGAATTCTTGGCTTGTTCGATATTTTTTAGATTATAGAAAACCAGACAGAACGCCAATATTGTAAACACAAACAGACTCATGATTGTATACCAGCTGTCCTGCAATTGAATCTGAACATATAGTCCATGTTCAAATGTCAAAAGGGCGATAACAAACCAAATGACTGCAGAAGCTGCCAAGGAATTAATCCCGACAGCCTTATTGTCCCGAAAGAGGATACTGTACTTCAATAATCCATAAACAGAAGCACTGATCACTAATATGGAAATTAGTATATATATATTCTCGGTGCTCACTCATTCGACCCCTTCCAAACAACCCTACATAAAATTTATGGATGATGCTATTAATAGATAGGTATATATTCCTATCTATTATAGTGAAAGTTTATTTTACTCTACAAGCCCTTTTTTTCAAATTAATGAACTCTCTACACCCTTCGAATGCCTCCAAGAGTATATTTTTATCAGTTTTCTTAAGAGAAATTGATAGAGCTCATTTTATTGTGCTTCTACTGCCATTACTCTTTCTGTCAAGAGCTACTTTTATCTCATCTGAGACTACTGCAAGAACTTCTTATAATGCTTTTAAATATTTCAGAATTCTTTTTCATTTTACCATATTCTTCTTTTATCTACAGAATTATTTTTAAATTAATAGGGGAGGTGTCGATTTATGTGGGTTTGGTGGGTTTAGTTACAGAAATTTGTCCGGGTTGCCAGCCAACACTTCTCTTTTTTAATCCTCATTTGATTCGAGCCTGGCTTTAAGGGATAGATCTCATTAACACCTTACCGGCTTTTCGCCCCTTTTCCTGATTCTCTTTGGGTTGTTTCTCATATTCATGGATCAACAGCTAGGTCTTTTGGAGCTCAATGCCCCACCAGCCACTTATACAGACCAGGACCCCATCTGCCTCTGTATCTCATTGACCTCTAACCTTTACGACTTGCATGCAAAAAGACCGGTCTGTGTAATTGACCGGTCTTCCCTGCTTTTATTGAATGGGCATAAATGAAACATTCCAAATGCCATCATCGTCTTTCATCATTCTAAAGCCCATCATTCCATTAGCGGTATAAAATTTAATGTAACCAGACTTCCCGTCTTCTCTTTCTAAGAATTCTCCATCCTGTATGCCATTAAAAGCTTCCAGAATCTCTTCTCTTGAGTATTCTTCACTGTTGTTTTCGAACTCTAAATGTTCTTCTTTCGTCCATCGAACGTATCCTTCCTTGTCTGTGTACAGCGCGTACTCTGCTTCCGGATTGTTCTCCAGTTCGGCATGAACATAAAGTTTAGCGACACTTACCGGGCCCAGATTCCTCAGGTGCTCTTCATCAAAATCCAACACGAATTTGTCATAGGCCTCTTGTTCTATATCGGTCAAGGTAAATTCTTCTACAGAGGTCCTCGCAGCGGCTTTGGATTGTGAAGACCCCTCCGTATTATCTCCAAAAGAGAAAGGTAACTGCTCATCCAGCTTCCACCCGTTTTCATATTGAAGAGTCAACTCAAAAAGTTGAGATTGATCACTGTTTTCGACAGGCACTATATACTCCGCCAGTCTGGTGTTTTTTCCATCTTTCGTGAACATTTTAACTTCCCCGTCACCCCACAGTAAATTACCAGTTACATATTTATTGGGCTGAGCAAGTTTTTCGTCCACTACCTTGAAAGGAATTTCATTATAGATTTTTGAAGCAGCTCTTTCTGTGTACTTTTCTTGAAGATAGAGCTGAACTGCCTTTTCTGTCAGAAAATCTTCACCCATGTACCGGTACTCCTTGCCGTCATGCTGAAAAACCTCCCCCGTTTCAGGGCCGCCGCCATTTACAACGACTGAATAATGGGAGAATGCAGTACCAATCAACTCCCTCGCTTCTTCTTCAGTGATTTCTGGGATGGTTTCAGATATTGGAGGATCCATATTTTCTGCAGGTGAGACACCATCTTGAGTTTTATCGGAAATAAGGAGGTCCGTTCCAATATAAATTCCACCGAATAATAACGCTGCTGCAACAAGGTTGGGGATCCAATGAAGAAGTTTTCTTTTGTTGGTTTCAAATCGGTTTTCTAAAAGTTTATTTCGCAGTTCCTGTTTAAATTCCGCACGCGGATTTAAGTCAGGACGATTTTTCAAAGGTTCCAGAAGCTGGTCAACCTCTCTTTTGTTCATTGAAAATCACCACTCCTTCACTGGATTTAGACAGCTTGTTCTTCAGCAGTTTAATAGCACGATGAAAGTCCACTTTCACTTTTGATTCTTTCCAATTTAAAATCTCCGCTGTTTCTTTTACGGAATATTCTCTCAAGCCCCTCAGAATAACGACACTCCGAAAGTCCGGTTTCAATGTAGACAAAGCTTTTTGCAGTGTCTCCCAATCATTGGTATGGTCCAATTCGGTTTCCGGGTTTCCCTCATTGCTTTTTCCTAAATGTGAGATGATGTCGGGCAAAATGGAGATCATTTTTCTTTTTCGATAATGGTCTACTGCTGTCCTTCTGGCAATGGACAGGATCCATGTTTTGACCGAAGATCGTTGCTCAAATTGTCCATAACTTTTAAATGCCTTAATAAATGTATCTTGAGTCAAGTCTTCAGCTTCTGACTGACTGTTAGTAAAATATAACAGATAGTGATAAACATCCTGAAAATGCATTTCATATAGATCATGCAATTGTGTCTCTTTCAATCCCTTCCCCCCCTTTGACTTACACATTAGTCGTATCTCTCTTATAAATGGTTTCAATTTGTTGAAAAAAACATAAAATTTTTTCTAGTTGGTTTGTACGCTGCTTTTAATACATAAAGTGGTGCAGTCTATTAGAGGTGACTACCATGTGTACAATCCTTATTAGGGCTGTATTTAGATTAATCGGAGACTCCATAAAAAAAGAAGCCAGTCACATCGGCTCCCTTTAAAATTATGTATCTGCGTTAAATTGAGCATGCAACTTTTTTTATGAGTGACAAATCTTCAGGATACAGTTGCGGAAGACTCTCAAACTCCGCTACCGATTTCCAGCAGGCTTTCTCGATGTTTAGGTCAGGATCGTTGACTCCTATTTCCCCGCCTGTTTTCGGTTTGAAAGTAGTGGGTAGTCACGTTAATTCCCTGAATCACTGTTTTTTTTTACCTGCATTTTTTTATAATCCTTACATTGCAGCCTGTTTCTTCTTGGCTCTTTTCTAAAAATCTCTTGCTAGTCACTATGAAATTCAAGAGCAATAGCCATATTTCACAGAATTTATCCTGGTAAACAAGAAAGAAGAGAGCCATTCATCCTGTTCCGTTAGATAAGCCCTTGTACCCGAGGGAAAAATCCGGCCCTTTAGATTTTTACGATAGCAACAATCTATACGAACACAGCGTTCTTCTTTCACTTCACGGATGCAGCACTCTTCGGGTGACTCTCCTGATTCACTGCCTCACGATGGAACACTCCAACTGTCTGCGTTATATCCTTTACCGACAAGAACTTTTATGTAATCATTTATACAAATTGCTGCAGAGCGTTTCCATTCTTTCATGTCCGTCCCTAAAAATTTTCAGTCCTGCTTTTATTATACAAGTTTTATCTAAACTTTCAGTAAAATAAAAAATCTTTTCTTTCTATACGAAAGAAAAGATTTTCTAGTTAATCCACCACTGCAATGATTGGCGGCTTTTCTAAGAATGGAAGAAGGTTAGGCACATCATTCGTTACTTCCTGCCATTCTGAAGAGGTAAAGGCTGCTTTCATGCCTGCTTTATCTTCAAAAACGATTTCTGTCACAATATATAGCTGCAGATCTGTATTCTGGGTGTTAAGGACTTTTTGAACAGAAGCGGATCCCACATGCGGGACTTTATCAACCAGCGGAGTGTGCTGATTGAAATAGTAGTGGTCAAACCCTTCCTTATCTTTAGGGTGTTCATACATCACAATTACTTTTGGCATTTTTTTATTCCTCCTTATTAACCGTAGGGACCCCAGTTGAATCCTCCCTTTTATACTATTTTGGCAAGTAGTCTTTTAGTACTGCCTTGTGAAGTTCTTTTTTCTTGAGTAATGAAATGGCAAATATAAGAGGGAGAATAGTATGAACGCCACAGCCTCCAGCGAAAAGATATACCAGGGATAAGGTCCGAGAAAGTCAATTGGGCTTGCATTGACAGGCTTATGACGGAGAAACATGTAGTTTGCACCTAACGTGATATTCACTAAAAAAACCAAGAAGGCAAGGATGTTCAATGCTGCCAGTGATTTAAAAACAGATGTGTAAGTCGCTCTGTATCCCTCTACCCAGACCATATACAAACAGGACAGCACAATGGCTATATGGGCCAGAAAGAATTGGAAGAATCGGAAATGAGGGAATCCAAAAAATAATTCGGGTGTAAGAATCGCAACAAAAGCACCTGTCATGCTGACAAAGAAGCTCACTTCAAAAATCCGATAACTTTTTGTAAGCAGCATGATTGCACATAAATATAATGATAAGGAACAGAGCTGGAAAGGCAGATTGACCGTCAAGTCCCATCTCTCATTAATATAATACCAATATTGAAATGAAACTTCGCCAAAGATTAGAAGTCCAATGAGTATGTACCTGACCGACTCTTTCCAGTCATCTCTGATCCTGTTTCTTGCAAGATAGAAAAGGATAAGGATCAGTATAGAAGCTCCGACTGCCAGCAGGTGACCCGGCGAAAACATTTCAAACGGATATCTCTCCCTATCAAAATTCAATACTTCCTTCAACTCTGTCACTCTCCTTTATCACGTTAAAGCACTAAGAGGGACTGTCCCTTTTCGCGCTTTAACGTGTTGAAGCATTATCTTTAATGTTTATTGTAACGATATTATGTCCACTAAAAAGCTCACCCGCTGGAATGGTGAGCTTTTTCTATTTTTCCTACTGATAGTCTATTTAAACATTTTGCATATTATTCATGATAACCGGCTGTTCAGGACATAAACCTTCCTTGTCATATTGTATTCTATTAGGTATAAATTAGCATCCTTCAAAATCCACGAATAGAAATTATTCTCATCTTTTTCTTCTAAAATGGGAAAACATTTTGTTCACCTGCTACAATTTTAAACTTCCAAACCCCTGCTCATTATACATCCACTAAGCTCCATCATTAGAACGCTTTCATGCATTAACGCGCTAAGAGGGACTGTCCCTCTTAGCGCGTTAATGTACGAAAGCTATCCTATGACCCTAGAATTATTTAATTAGAATGACTATTTCATTGTCTATTGACGCTTTGTTTTTCTGCTGTTAAGATGTCTACTATTATATTTGAATAATAACCTTGTATAAGTTCAGGAATAGGGCCTGAACGTTTCTACCAGCTACCATAAATAGCTTGTCTACAAGGATAGTGATGATTATACTTTTGATTATTTCTATTCTTATAGATATCGCTCTGGCTGCTGATTACTGCCAGGGCTTTTTTATTGTATTTTTATATAAGGAAACAGGGGGCAATCATCATGAAAAAGTTCTTTCAATTCGAAGAACGAGCAACATCCTATAAGCAGGAAACACTTGCAGGTATTACAACATTCTTATCAATGGCTTATATATTGGTCGTCAACCCGATTATTTTAAGTCAATCCGGGATGGATAAAGGAGCTCTATTTACCGCAACGGCCCTGTCAGCCATTGCCGGGACGCTTCTCATCGGATTATTGGCGAATTACCCTATCGGCATTGCACCGAGTATGGGATTGAATTCTTTCTTTACTTTCTCTGTATGTATCGGCATGGGCATTGATTGGCAAGTCGCCCTTACTGGTGTATTTGTTGCAGGAATAATCTTTATGGTCTTAAGCTTGCTGAAAATACGGGAAAAAATCATAAATGTCATTCCACAGGATTTGAAACATGCCATCGCTGCTGGAATCGGTTTTTTTATTGCTTTCATCGGTTTAAAAAATGCAGGTATCATCATAGCCAATCCTGATACATTCGTATCAATTGGAAAACTGGCTTCGCCCTTAACGGGACTTGCTGTCGCAGGATTTGTCATAACGGTATTGATGCTTGTACGTGGCATTCATGGGGCCATTTTTATTGGAATGGTCGTGACCACCATCATTGGTATGATCTTTGGATTAATTGGCATCCCGGATTCGATTGTCGGAAAAGTGCCGAGCCTCCAACCGACTTTCGGAGTGGTATTCCACCACCTTGGAGATATCTTTACTCCGCAGGTCCTGACAGTAATATTCACCTTTTTATTTGTGGCTTTCTTTGATACAGCGGGTGCTTTAATCGCTGTAGCGAGCCAAGCCGGTTTAATGAAAAACAACAAAATCCCAAATGCAGGCCGGGCTTTGCTTGCAGATTCCACTTCTGGTGTGGTCGGAGCCGTTTTAGGTACGTCAACCACTGCATCCTTTGTAGAATCTTCAGCAGGCATTGCTGTAGGAGGAAGGACAGGATTCACATCGATTGTGATTTCAGCATGTTTCTTCATAGCTTTGTTTTTCTCACCGATTTTAGGAGTCATCACTCCCGAAGTTACAGCCCCAGCGTTGATCATTGTAGGTGCGCTTATGGCAACGGAAATGAGTAAGATCAACTGGAGCAGAATGGAGATTGTGGTCCCATCGTTCATCACAATCTTAATGATGCCTCTGACATTCAGCATTGCTACTGGTATTGCACTAGGATTCATTCTTTATCCTTTAGCCTTGATTTCTCAAAAACGATTTAAAGAAGTGCATCCGATCATGTATGCTCTCTGCATCCTGTTCACTTCCTACTTCTTGTTTGTTTAAGGTTCTTTTCTAAAACTTTGTTGCTATTTACTATTAAGTTCAAGAGATATGGCCGGAATTATCTTGGTCAGCTAGAAAAAAAGAGCTATTCATCCCTTCCAGAGAGAAAAGCCTTTGTACCCAAGGGAAAAATCCGGCCCTTGGGATTTTTTCCAATAGCAACAATCTAAACGAAAACCGCTTTGTCTAAAGAACTTTAACGCGTCCCCGCACTAAGAGGGACTGTCCCTCTCAGCGCGGTGACGCGTTACTGTGTTAATCCGCCATAATACTAAGAGGTGCCGGCATTACGCCACGGCACCTCTTTTTGCTGTATTATTTGTAATCTTTTGGTTTAATTTCTTCTCCATTTTTTCCGCTGTATCGCAGTCCCCAGCCGGTCCATGCGGCTATCAGCATGACAATGAGCAAGCCCCAGCCCTGGAACACAAATGGGAATACCTCGGTCGGACTGACAACCGGCAGAAAATCATACTCATCAGCTGCCCCTTTTATTGTAGCCCAAGCAAGCAGGACACCCCCGCTCCAAGGGAAGATATATCCGAGTGAAGAGGAAACCGTGTCCAGGAGATTCGCTCTTCGGTAAGGATGGATATTCATTTCTTTACCAATCTTACGAACAAATGGCGCAGCGGCAATTTCTGCTGCAGTATTAATTGTAATAAAAATGTTCAAGAATGCCACAATTCCAAAGATAGAAAGTTCAGCTCTTCGGACAACGTTATTAATCAGTTTAAGGAAGAAGTTTTTGATGACTTCCATTGTGCCTGCAACTTCCATCAGATGGGCAGCAGCCAAAATAAATAATATCAGGATAGCCATGTTAAAATAGCCGCCGATCCCGCTCATCAAGGCTCCTTCCACCACCGCAGTTCCTGCATCATTCTTGTAAATATGAATGACTTCTGTAATAGGTGTGCCAGAAAGGAAAATAAAGGCGATGGAAGCTACGATTCCCCAAGTAAGGGAAGTCAGCAAATGATGCCCTGACAGCGCCAAATACAAAACAAGCGCAAAAGGAATGAGCAAAAGCAGCCCATTTGGTGATACTTGCTCCTGCAGCTGGACCATGGCCTCCGTGCTTCCAGTTTCTCCACCTCCGCCAACAAGAACAAATAAGATCAATGCCGGAATGGCTGCAGCGATGGAATACTTAAAACGGGAACGAACGACTCCCGGCACATCAGCATCCTGTGTTGTAGCTGAAACGATCGTCGTATCAGAAACGGGCGCAAGGTTGTCTCCAAATACAGCTCCACTCAGAATCGCAGCAAGCAGGACTACCGGATCTGCACCTAAAATTATTCCTGCAGGATACATAAGGATACCAAACGTTGCAACGGTACCATATCCGGTTCCGACAGCTGTTGAGAACAATGCAGCAAGCAGGAAGGTCAATCCGACGAATAGCCCGCCTTCCAGATTGGTTTGAAACCCAAACCAAATCAATCCATCAACAAGTCCGCCTGCAGACAGCAGCTTAGCGAACATACCTGCCCAGAACCAGGCGATTACAGCTATTACCCCAATCGGCTGTGCCATGCCAGAAAATAAACTTTGGGCATAATCAGACCATTTTGATTTACAGAAAAATAACCCTATCGCAATTCCTATGACCATTCCCAGAACAAGCGCTTCCTCTGTTACGAGTTCGGCCACACTTAGTGAAATTGCCCAGATAATAAAGAACACAAGTGGAATAGTGGCGGCAAATACTCCGCCCCTGAACTCCAGCCGTTCAATGGACTTTTCTCCAATTGCTTCATCAATAACTTCTTCTCTTTGTCTCTTATCCATAAGGTCCCCCCCAATGTTGTAGTTGGTACTAGTTTATCATTTTCTAAAATTTTTTGAAAATGTTATTAGTAACAAGATAACAATTTAGGACTTTAGCAGGTAATAAAATAAGGTATCTCACATCAAAAAAATGATACTCAAATAACTTTTTCTTACTCATTTAATATCCTGCCACGCTTTCTAATGTCCTTACATAATGTAAACTAACTAAACCATGGAGGTATGATATGTATCAGCATTCGGTTAAGCCTGGAGAAACGTTATGGAGTATTTCGGAAGATTATCGGGTGTCTTTTCGGGATTTAGTAAAAGCAAATAATATTATCAATCCAAATCTAATTTTCGTCGGCCAAAATATCACCATCCCCGGCCTCCCAGATCCAACTCAGATTCAATTTAAAGTTCACGTGTCCACCAGTCAACGTAAATTAACCCTGCAACGTAATGGGACTGTAGTGAAAACCTACCCGATCGCTGTCGGTAAAATGCTCTCCGCCACACCCGTAGGTCAGTTTGTGATTATTAATAAAGCACCTAATCCCGGAGGCCCATTCGGCACCATGTGGATGTCTCTCTCAAAGAAACACTATGGAATCCACGGGACCAACAATCCTTCTTCTATCGGAAAGGCCGTATCAAAAGGGTGTATACGTATGTATAACAGGGATGTAGAAGAACTTGCGGCCATCATTCCAATCGGGACACGGGTCGTGATCACTCCTTAAACTGCTTTACCATTTTCCGTTGTCATAGATATTTCAATGAAAGTCACCATAATTGGGACTGTCGATCTTTTTTATAGGCAGTCCCGCCCGGAATACCTCTGTCTCTTTTCCCTTAAGCCATTTAACCGCCAAACCAAGAATATAAAAAGAACCCATTTGTTAGGGTTCTTTGCTTACAAAGCAGAAAAAACTTCAATCCATTATATCCTGATACTCCTCGTTCTCCTCCAAGACGCTTTTGGCAAAAGGACATCTCGAGTCTATCTTGATGTCATTCTCTCTTGCATACCGGACTGCTTCATCCACCAGTTTTTGTCCCACTCCCTGACCTCGTAACTTCTCAGAGACATACGTATGTTCAATCACCATCTTCTCCTGAATGTCTGAATAAACAATTTCAGCATCAGGTTGACTCTCGGATGCTCCAAGATAAAATTTATTCTCTCCTTTTTGGATTTCACTCATCTTCCCACTCCTCTCTCCAATTTGTTTCAAATACTATTCCCTACATTTGTAATTGTTAAAACCATCGATGTGCTTCTGGCCTTAATCTTACCTTAACAGCCCAGCTCTTACGCACCATAGAGCGGACGACTAAAAATGCAATGAATTCTATCAATAAAAAAGAAGTTATCCATTGAGATAACTTCTTAATTTACCTTGATTTCCATTTTCCTCGCCTGTGTGGTCATTCCCATTTGCTCATAGAATTCAATCGCAGTCTGGTTGAATTCCCAGACCCCCAATTCAAGACTGTCAGCATGACAATCCTTAGTGAATTCAAGCGCCTTTTCAAAAAGCATCCTCGCCAGCCCCTTCCTTTGATAAGATGGTGCCACACCTAGATCTTCCATGAATACAACGGAGGACTGAACCTTGGTTTCCCACTTGGGAGGCTGGACTTTTTTGAGGATCGTGAAACCGACAATTGACTCTCCGTCCTCAATGAGCAAGATCTTCCCATCAGGTGACTCAATCAATTCATTAAAATAATTCCAGTCGAGCGTTTCCTCAGTAGCCTTATATTTATCGGGTCTCCCGGCAACATGCAAGTCATGTACTTCTTTATGAAGGGGTTTCAGCCTGTCAAAATCCCTCAAACAAGCCTCTCTGATTTTAAAATTCAAAGTTAACCCTCCTCATGGTCTATACAGAGATTCATGCCAATTTTTCAATAATGTCCCAATCTCTTCCTGCACGCTACTGAAGTCTTTTAAATAGCCAAGCCGGAAGTATAGAGATTTGTAAAAATCAATTAGATTCTTCTTTCTTCGGAAAAAGGGAATGGAAAAGCCTTTTTCCTCATACTGTCTTTTCAACATATGATTCAACTCTTTCAACCATTTTACCAGCTGCTTTTCTGTCATCCCTTTTCCAAGAAGGGCCTCGATGGCAAAGATTAATCTCTCATCTTCGTCATCCATGTATATAGCTTCCTTTTCATAACAGTTAGCTATAGCCTCCAAGCAGGACGGAATTAAAGATTCTTCAAAATAGGGATGTTTAATAGACGCCGTCAAAAAATCAGCACCGTGAGCGATACTGTGGGCCCAGCCTTTTCCTAATACAAATCCGCGTGTGTCCCGTTCTTCCTTAAGATAACGGATTGAGTTTTCTATAGCTTCCCTGATAAGGACTTCAGGCAGTGCGAGAATTCTCGCATCTTTTGCTATCACAAGGGCTGCAGCCAGCGAAGAAAAACTGCGGGTAAACACCGTATCCGTTTCTCTATCACCTATACTGCAAAAAAGATGTTTGTCATCCATAGAAACCTTTAGTAGTTTGCTCAAGCTATCAGTTGAAAGAACATCCCGTTCAACCCAGTGATAGAGTGTGGTGTAGATCAAATGGTCTCTAAGCTCGGGATCTGGATGTCCGATATTCTCAACCATCTCAGCCAATAACAGCTCCACATTATCTGTTGCACCATAGTCATTCTGGTTCTTTAAATTCTCCAGTATACCTTTAAGATCCATTTTATACTCCTCTATTCTATCCATTCTTCCAGTCGTCGGCCAGCATGCCATACACTTCATGATCCACATATCGACCATAAAGCTTTTCTGCCTGCCTGATCCTGCCTTCATGAACATACCCAAGTCTATCTGGTATGCTGCGGCTCTTTTGGTTTCCTGAGGCCGCTCTGATCTCAACCTTATTCAGCTTCAATTCTTCAAATGCATAGCAAGTCAGAGTCTTGGCCACTCTCGTCATTATTCCATTCCCTTGAAAATCATGTCCCAGCCAATATCCGATATAGGCAATTCCGTTGGACCAATCAATACGGTTAAAGCCGGCTGTTCCGACAATTTCACCTTTGAAGAGGATCAGAGTCGTCAAACTTTTCTGATCCGAATAATTCTTTAAGGCAAATTTCAAAAACTCTTTAGTATCCTGAACGGTATTAGTTCCATCGAGCCACGGCAGCCATTCCCGTAAGTACTCGCGGGAAGAATCGGTAAGCCGGAAAAACTCTTCTGCATCACTCAATTCCGGCAGTTTCAATGATAGATCTTCGTCAATTTTATGTACAAACATGTTTTCAACCCTCCTTCCCAATTTTTTCACTATCAAATACGCGGTGTTCTCACACGTTAAATGTTCTGCGTGCAAATGCGATTCAGACTTGAATTTTGGACACTATCTCCACCCATCATTTCATCCGCTATAGGAACCGAGGGACTCAGACAGTGAGCTTAATGTTGACTAAAAGCTGTATCCACTTTTGATTAACTGAATCTTTTAGTCTCGCAGTTTATTTATATAAGGCTTATACAAATGCAGCATTCTTGCTGATTCAAAACACTCGCTGCTGAAACTCTTCCATCCCTTCCTGGCTCATATTCTAATGATGGTAACATATACTAGCCCATTCTGAAAATTGAAATTAATCAACCATCGCCTGATCTGCTTGCTTTCGTTTAAGTGAGACATTCGATAAGATAATTGCCGCCAATATGAACAAAACTCCTATCCATTGAACCCATGATACGATCTCTTCGAGAATCAACATGGAAAGAATGATGGTCACAGGCAGTTCGGCAGAGCCCAGAATACTGCCGGTACTGGAGCCAATATGGGGCATTCCGTAAGCAAATAAAAACGGCGGGATGAAAACGCCGAAGAATCCAAGGATTGAACCATACACCCAGAGACTGCCTGGACTTCCTATCCCTTCTCTCAAAAAAGCCGGGATGAAAAGGAGTAAAACAATTAAGAAGCTTCCGGATACCATATAAAAACTTCGTTTCACCGCATCAACCTCCGGTGCAACCCTGGCATTGGCAAAGATAAATAGGGCGAAAGATGCTGCAGCGAGCAACCCAAACATCAACCCTTTAAAGTCAAAAGGACGAACAGCTTCTTGGAGAGATAAATCACTGCTCAATACAGTGCCAAACAGCAAGATGGCGATGGATACCATTGTAGTTTTATCTGGCATGCTCTTGCTGCATAAACTGTCAAGGGCAATCCCAATCCAGACAAACTGAAATAACAATATGATTGCAAAGGAAGCGTCGACCGTTTCCAAAGAAGTATAATAAAAAACTCCCACTAAACCGGAAGGAATACCTCCTAACATCAATAGAGCTTTTTTTCTAAAGTTAATTTTGGGCCGCTTTTTTTCAAAAAGGAAAAGAAGCGTAATAATAAGCCACCCCGCCAAGAATTGCGCAACTATCAATTCAGTTTTTTTAATTCCAGCCTGATAAGATAATTTCACAACAGTAGACAGCACTCCATATGAGCAGGCTCCAATGAATACAGCTAAAAGGTATTTCCATTTCAATTCGCTCTCACACCCCTGCCGGCAAGTTCAAAACGGTACTACTCGTCACCTGGATTTATGGTGGCATTAAGTTATACATTTGTTATGGCGATGCCTTGCAGACTACTTATTTTCATCTTTCAACAATGCTGTAAAATGAGCATCTATTTCCAGTTGATGTTTCCTGTCATGTTCAATAAGTCCCTCAAAAAACTTATTCCAGGATAGTGGTTTTCCAGGCATAAGTTGAACAAAAGTTGTATCCGGCATTCTCCGGATGTACCCTGTCAGATCTTCCCTGGTACTGATAAACTCATCGATAAGAAGGTCTTTATCCCGACTGCGTGCATATTCAGCAGCGGCGTCATTTATCTTTTGAACATCCACTTCCACTTCAGGAAGCTCTCCATTCTGAAGAAACGGTTTTAATCGATTATCTATTACGAATTGGTCCCAAAAAATAAAGTGGGCTATAACCTCCCCTGTTCCCCATGATCCTGCTTTAAAAGGCTTGAACCATAGAGCTTCAGGCATCTGCTTTAAGCTTTGTGCCCAATTCGCGGTGTTCCTTTTCTGCTCAATAATGAACCCCTTTGACATAATAACCTCCTAATAAAAAAGCGCAGTTGAACGGCCACTGCGCAGGTTGTATCAATTACCAATCATTATCTTAAAGTCATTTCTTTTGGCTCTTTTCGTAAACATTGTTGCTATTTAATACAAATTTTAAAAAGTCTACTTGATTAACCAGGAATAGCCTGATTAACAAGTAAGAAAAGAGCTAATTCACCTTTTTCAGAGTAAAAAGCCCTTGTCTCCAAGGGGAACATCCGGCTCTTTGGATTTTCCGAGAGCAACAATATATACGAAAACAGCGTTTCTTTTAAATTACGTTTATACTCCGGTACCTGTACTGCTGCTGTGCCGGTTTTGTTGATTTTGTTGTTCGGCCAATATCTCATTGTCTTCAGCATTATCGCGTGTCACTTTTTGAGTCAGGATGGAACCGACCGCCACCAATATCATAACAGCAAGATAATAACCTTTCTCATTCAATTCCAGGCTGGTTTCATTGTAAAGACCTATCCCGAATAGGGCTACTCCTGCAAACAAGGTAAAATAAGACAAAAAAGTAAATGCAGGAGTATTCCTTCTTCTATACTTATGCATAGCAACACCTCATTTAGTAAATATTAGTATATCAACCTGAATATACCATAATTTACTTGAGATTGGATAGAAAATTTTCTCTATTCACACTTTTATGTGCTGGTGGAGGTTGCTTCTATAGGAAAGTTTGCTTACTCTAGTTAAGGTTGGGGGCTTATGGAAGGGCATCAACAAAAACAAATTATTAGGGAATTTTGATTAGTGATTCATAAGGTGTTAGCCTTTCATAAGACCACTCTCATGCGATTTTCTGAATTAGGGTGTCTCATGAACGACTCTTAAGACCACTTTCACGGCTTTTTCTAAATTAGATTGCCTCATGAACTCTTCATAAGAACACTTTCACACCTTTTTCTGATTTTGGGTGTCTCATGAACGACTCTTAAGACCACTTTCAAGCCTTTTTCTGAATTAGAGTGTCTCATGAACTCTTCATAAGACCACTCTCATGCGATTTTCTGAATTAGGGTGTCTCATCAACTCTTCATAAGACCACTCTCATGCGATTTTCTGAATTAGGGTGTCTCATGAACGACTCTTAAGACCACTTTCACGGCTTTTTCTAAATTAGAGTGCCTCATCAACTCTTCATAAGACCACTTTCACGGCTTTTTCTAAATTAGAGTGCCTCATGAACTCTTCATAAGACCACTTTCACGCCTTTTTCTGAATTAGAGTGTCTCATCAACTCTTCATAAGACCACTCTCATGCGATTTTCTGAATTAGGGTGTCTCATGAACGACTCTTAAGACCACTTTCACGGCTTTTTCTAAATTAGAGTGCCTCATGAACGACTCTTAAGACCACTTTCACGGCTTTTTCTAAATTAGAGTGCCTCATGAACTCTTCATAAGACCACTTTCAAGCCTTTTTCTGAATTAGAGTGTCTCATCAACTCTTCATAAGACCACTCTCATGCGATTTTCTGAATTAGGGTGTCTCATGAACGACTCTTAAGACCAACTTCACGGCTTTTTTTTGAATTAGGGTGCCTCATGAACGATACACACGACCAATTTTACAATTTTCAGGTATTAGAGTGACTAAAAAAACAGGACAACACCCAAGGTTGCCCTGTTACCCCATCACTTCTTATATTTCTCATTGAACCAGTCAGCAGCCTGGTCAACTTCCTCTCGTGTCAACTGATGCCCACCTCTCGTCCAATATTCTGTGACGTCAGCATTGGACTTTCTTAAGGCATCTGCAAGTTCTTTCGTTTCTTGGGCCGGTATGAGCGGATCATTTTCACCTGCGCCGATAAACACGGGTGTCCCGCTTAAATCCGGCATTTCCACATTCCGTAATGGGACCATAGCATGAAATAGAATTGCTCCATTTATGGCATCATTGTAGTGATACATCATGCTTGCAGCAATATTGGCACCATTCGAATAGCCGATGGCCAGCACCTTACTGCGATCAAAACTGTATTTCTCCGCCGACTCATCAATAAATTCCTTTAATTCTTTTGTCCTGATAACCAAGTCTTCCTCATCAAATACACCTTCAGCCAACCTGCGGAAAAAACGCGGCATTCCATTTTCAGAAACATTCCCTCTGACCCCCAATACTGAATAATCAGGTGCAATCATTTCAGCAAGAGGGAGTAAATCACGCTCGTTCCCACCTGTCCCATGCAATAGCAAAAGCGTAGGACCATTCTCTTTATTTCCTCTTTTAAAAATATGCTGCATTCTTTCTAACTCCTCCTTATTCTTTCGTTTCCAGGGGCTTTAACCGTGCTTCAATTTGATCCCGCTGATCTTCGAAGTATGGCGGCAGTGCAAGGCTTTCACCAAGATGTTCAAAGTCCTCATCACCTTCAAAGCCTGGTCCATCCGTAGCAAGTTCAAAAAGAATTCCATTCGCTTCCCTGAAATACAGAGAGCGGAAGTAGTATCTTTCTACAAACCCTGAGCTTGGGATACGAAGTTCTTTCAGTACCTCCACCCATTTTTTCAGCTCTTCTTCATTTTCAACTCTGTATGCCACATGGTGCACACTTCCACGACCTGGCCTCTCAATCGGAAGGTCGGAGCGTTCAAGAATGTGCACTTCGGCGCCCGTGCCGCCTTCGCCCGTTTCCAAAACATGAACCTCATGTGTGACCCCATCAATAGTTGTTGTATAACTTCCCTTCCTGCGGTACCCCATTAAGTCAGTCAAGATTTTTTCTGTACTTTCTCTTTTCGCTACAGTCAACTGGACAGGCCCTAAGCCTCGGATGGCATATTCTTCGGGTACAGGGCTCTTGCTCCAAGGCTTTCCGCCTTCTACTCCGTGGTTGTTTTCATCGGAGACGAACATTAAACGCTGGCCTTCAAAGTCCCTGAATGAAAGTGTCGCCCTTCCGCTTTCCGTTGAAATGCCATCGTGTTCAACCCCTTCAGACTCCAATCGCTTGACCCAGTAATTAAGGGCTTCGTCAGAAGGAACACGCAGAGAGGTGGTTGAAATACTGTTTGTACCCGGGTATGTCCGCCCTGCATTTGGTATTTCAAAGAATGTCAGATCGGTGCCGGGATTTCCTCTTTCATCCGCATAGAACAAATGATATACAGAAGTATCATCCTGGTTGACTGTCTTCTTGACAAGCCTCATTCCTAATACCTTCGTGTAAAACTTAAAGTTTTCCTTTGCATTCGCTGTAATGGCAGAAACGTGGTGCTGCCCTTTTAATGGTTTAAGTTCCATATTAAATCCTCCTCATTACTTACTTATATTCTTTATTATGACCTATATATTATTCTAACACATAATATCTTGAATTAAAAATACTTTACTTCAAAATATTATTCACTTTATTCCTTTAAATCGCTAAGAGGGACAGTCCCTCTTAGCGCTTTAACGTGGGAAAGTGTTAGATATTCCATTTATTTGAAGCTATTCTTGGCTAGGTTGCCGTGCAAAATAAGGGTATTCACATTTATGGAGTTGATTCTAAGTGAGAAAAATAGTCATTATCCTTACCCTCCTGTTTTCATGCCTGCAGCCGTACACCATCTACAGCGAAACAGGCTATTCTCTCGACTACCATATTGAAATGACTCCGTGGGAGGAAGTTGCCGATAAGCTTCCCAGAAAATCGAAATTCACAGTCATTGATGTGGAAACCGGAAGGCGTTTTAAAGTGCAGAGACGGGCAGGCAGCAGCCATGCTGATGTTCAACCCTTGACATACAAAGACACGAAAATCATGAAAGAAATCTATGGAGGAAGCTGGAGCTGGAAGCGGAGAGCGGTCCTAATTTATGCTAATGACGTCCTCATCGCAGGATCCATGCACGGAATGCCGCATGGTGCAGGCGCATTACAGAATGGATTTCCCGGCCACTTCTGCATTCATTTTAAAGGAAGTACTACTCATAAGACCGATTCTCCCGACCTCTCACACCATCTGATGATTTTAAAGGCGGGAGGCAATCTTGATTCATTTATCAATGACCTTCACCCCGTCCCTTTAGTGGATGCTTTTTTAGCAGGGGTAAAAAATAGTGATTTAGGGCTTGTAAGGAAAACAATTACAGAGGAGAAAGCCAACTTGAGTTCTCTTGACAAAATAGAAGCCATTAGATGGAAAACCAATCTAACCAATCACAGCAACGATTTTTACGCAAAAGAAGTAAAGGCAGACCTGCAGCTCTATTTAAAAGACAGCGGCCCTTTAAATACCGAATTGACCTTTACAGTCGTCAAAACCTCTCCATTTTCTCCCTGGAAGGTCGATGGCTCACCTTTGTGGAAGCTGCTGAATCAATGATCAGGAGGTAAAAAGGTGAAATTATTGCTTTCATTATTTCTAACAATTCAATTAAACAATAGTCCTGTTCAACTTAAATTAGTTCATGCAGGCAATACAATTGCAGAGATCAACCGAACAGAGTTTGAAACTACTCCTTTTCCGGAATACCTTATCAATCAGCAAAAACTCGATGGCTTAATCGATAAGTTGAATAATCAAATGGCCCGGCAGCCTGTCAACGCAAAACTGGATGATAATGGAGACATCATCAGTGAACGCAATGGAAAAAAAGTAGATGAAGAAAAGTTCAGGCTTCTACTCTACAGAGCCTTTTATAAAAACAAGCCTGTTACACTGGAAATTCCAGTTAAACCTGTATATCCAAAAGTAGACAGTGAATTGCTTGAAAGAATAAACCGCAAAAGAGTCAGCCATTATGTTACGTATTTTAACAACAGAAACAAAGAAAGAGTTCATAATATCAAGCTCGCTTCCAAAGCAATCGATAACCATGTTGTATTTCCGGGTGAAACCTTCTCCTTTAACCGGGTGGTAGGCAGGCGGACGGCTTTGAAAGGATACCTGCCTGCTCCGGTCATTGTGAAAGGAGAATTGACGGAAGGAGTCGGCGGCGGGATCTGCCAAGTTTCTTCCACCCTTTTTAATGCGGTGGACCGTGCAGGTGTAAAGATACTCGAACGGTATTCCCACAGCCGAAGTGTGCCTTATGTACCTCCCAAACGGGATGCAACCGTGAGTTGGTATGGTCCTGACTTCACTTTTAAAAACCAGCATAATCAGCCGCTGTTGATCCGCTCAAAGGTGTCTGGAGGTCAAATGATTATAATGGTTTTTTCCTCAGAAGATTTGGATTTTAATCGTAAGGAAGTACCCAGCGCACCAGGCAGTAAAAATCAGCTATTAAAGACAGCAGAATAACTATTTTTTACCCCGCGAATAAAGCAGTGCCTCAAGTACTGCTTTTTTAGTATGCAGTTCAACATATGCTATACTGGTTGTAACATAAATTAGAATAGTCGAAAAATTAAGGAGGGAATAATGCTACTTTATATAGGATTTGCTGTGCTCTTGATTAATCTGGTTTTTTTAATGGCCAAATGGCTTGCACCTGAGTCTGAATTATTGAACAGCTTCAATAAAAATTCACACTTTTGGTGGACCCAAATCGTCTTACTGCTGCTCTCCTTTACAATCATTGGAGGCCACTACTACGGCCTTTCAAAAGCTCAATGGTATACCAGCCCTATTTTCCAAAAGGATACGCTTCTCTATGTTGGTGAAAAAAATGGGCCTGCCCTACTTCATGAGACCTTTCCCTTTGCGGAAAGCCCTTATGAAACTGAAATCGTAATTCCGGGGAGCCAGGATGGAAGAAATGCACTTTTATCCCCCGTTTCAGAAGAAGGCACTACCATTGAACCAATTGTTGTCACGATGAACAACCAGAGATCTCCCCTTACTATTACGTTTCCACACAAAGGTCAGTGGAGAATCGATGTTGAGTACGAAGGCGGCGCACCTGGTTCAATTGTTTTAGAAGTTAAATAGCAGAAGGCCGCATATTAAGCAGCCTTCTCTGTATCATTTATTATCAATCCAATATCTGTTGATCACATTACCATTCTCTTCAATAAAATCCTCATCCGGTTCTCCACCATTCTTTATTATCGTCCTTTCCGAGCCGATATTTCCTTTATCGCAAACGACCAGTACCTTGTCTATACCTAATTCTTTCGTTTTCTCAAGAGACAAAGCCAATATCCTGGTGGCAAATCCTTTTCTTCTTGCTGATGGACGAATCCCATATCCAATATGTCCTCCTGCATTAAAGAGAGCATCTGTTAAAGAATGCCTTATATTAACTGCCCCTAAAACATTCTGTTTCGAATCAATCAACCAATAGGTTGAATCGGGCACCCACCCTGCAGGCTGGTTGACTCCATTTGCATTATTTTCAATGAAAGTGAGCATTGCCATGAAATCAGATGGATCTTTCTTGATCACCCACGGGATCATATCCTCCCCACTGTCTTTCCATTCCTGATAGAATTCAAGGTATTGCTTTTGTAACTTGATTGTCGGCCTAACGAGAGAAACTTCGTTCATCATTACCAATCCTCCAGCGTGTTAAATTGAACCTATCTTATCACAGGATCGGTCATCTTTAAATGAGGCTGTATTCCAATAGATTGTTGCTTTCGTGAAATTCCAAAGGGCCGGAAATTTCCCTGGGATACAAGGCCTTATAACTAAATAGAGTGATTAGCTCTTTTCTTCTTGCTTACCAGTGTAAGTTCTGCCGCAACAATGTTTTCGAAACGCTGTTTTCGTATAGAATGTTGCTCTCGGAAAAATCCAAAGAGCCGGATTTTTCCCTTGGAGACAAGGGCTTTTTACTCTGAAAAAGGTGAATTAGCTCTTTTCTTACTTGTTAATCAGGCTATTCCTGGTTAATTAAGTAGATTTTATTAAAATTTGTATTTAATAGCAACAATGTTTACGAAAAGAGTCTTTCGAAAAGAGCGTTAAATGAAGACACGTCTTCACAGCGGCACTATATCCCCTTTTTCTCCATAGGCCAGGATCCGTAGAAACTCCCCCCAGACCCTTGTTCTGCCCGTTTCTGTCTGACTCCAGGTGTTTCTGTTCACTTTCACTCCCTGGTACTCGGCATCGAACGGAAAAGGAATATAGTCCAAACGATCGCCAAGATGTTTCCTGAGAGTTCGTTCCTGCCGTCCCGAAGCATGGCTTTTACATATGTAGATCAACTTGTGGATGCTTGAAAAATCAAAGATCTCCTTGGCATATAGAACATTCTCCAAAGAGTTGGTTGATCGATCTTCATAAACGATCGTTTCTTTTGGTATTCCGGCTTTTAATAGATGGGAGATGATTACTTCCGCTTCCTTAGCTGACTTATCCGGCCAATCTGGATGTGGAATACCGGTCAGGCTTTTCCCTCCCGTCACAATGATTTTTCTGCAAAGTCCCCTATGATAAGCTTCTGCTGCTGTCTCCCAGTGACCTGGATGTGTACCGCTGAATAAGAACAGCGCCTCACACTGAATGACTTCCTTTTCCTCGCCAAACACTATTTCGGTTAGGTCTTTTATTTTTCTCACTGTCAGGTTAGGGACCTCCGGCTCTTTAGATATTATTGGTTTCATAAAAAATCTCCTTTCTATGATAGTCTCCTGTCATTTCCCAAAATTCCTGTTTTGTATCTTTAAATAAAGGTTCTATCATCTTCTTGCGGATTTGCGCTTTTTTGTGCAGTTCTGTAAGGCGAATCCTTTCTTCAATTTCTTCATATGCTTTCAAGCTCTCATATTGCCATATAGCTGTTACCTTTTCCCCCGCCAAATCAACCCACCTTCCAATAAGTATTGAGCCATTTTTCCTTTGATTCGGTAGAAGGTATTCTTCAAAAAATTCGTTGAATAAGTCTAACTTTTCCGCTATTACGTTATAGGTTCTCACTCTATAAATCATTTTCCGCCTCCTTTTTCTTTATTGTACACTTTTATTCAAGTTTTTCAACGTAATTCTTAACAAAACATTAATAAAGACGCACAAAACTTAAAGAGTTCCTCTCCCTCTTAAATAATTGCATCAAAAAAAGCGAGTGCAATCACTCGCTTTTCTAACTGTGTTTTTACTTTTCCAACGCTCGCTCAACATCTTCTATAAGGTCTTTCACATCTTCCAGTCCGATTGAGACACGCACCAACCCATCAGTGATACCAAGTTCCGCTCTTCTTTCTGCCGGAATGGAGGCATGAGTCATTTTCGCAGGGACTGAAATCAAGCTTTCTACTGCTCCCAGACTTTCCGCTAACGTGAAATATCGAAGGTTCGTCAATAATTTATCTGCATTTTCTTCGCTTCCTACGTCAAATGAAATCATTCCGCCTGCTCCACGAGCCTGTTTGCTGTGGACATCATTCCCTTTATGGGATTCCAGACCTGGGTAATAGATAGTGCTGACTTTAGGATGATTCTGCAGGAATTCAACGAATCGTTTTGTATTGGACTCGATCTCTTCCATTCTGATTCCGAGTGTTTTGATTCCTCTCATCAGCAGCCAGGAATCCTGAGGACCAAGGATGGCCCCCGCTGAATTCTGGACAAAGTGAATATCTTCCGCAAGTTGTGGAGAATCCACTACGACTAAACCGGCTACAACATCACTGTGACCTCCAAGGTATTTTGTAGCACTGTGAAGAACTATATTCGCACCCTGTTCAATGGGGTTTTGCCAGTAGGGTGTACTGAACGTATTATCCACGATGAATAATAGGTCATTCTTCTTCGCTATTTCTGAAACGGCCTGGAGATCGGTGATTTTAAGCAGCGGATTTGTCGGTGTTTCAATATAAATGGCCTTGGTATTCGGCTGAATCGCTTCCTTGATTTTTTCAGGATTCGAAGTGTCCACAAAAGAAACGGACAAATCAAATCGGTTCATCACTTTTGAGATAAGACGGTATGTACCGCCGTAAACATCATCTGTGAAAATAATGTGATCACCCGATTTAAAAAGCATCATTAGTGAAGTGATCGCACCCATGCCTGAACCAAAGGCAAATCCCGCATGCCCTCCCTCAATATCGGCAATCAAGGTTTCAAGTGCATGACGTGTTGGATTTCCTGTGCGGGAGTACTCAAAACCTCTATGCTCTCCAACGCCATCCTGTTTATAGGTGCTGACTTGATAAATCGGAACGGAAACCGCCCCCGTCTGCTCATCACCCGTTATTCCCCCATGTATCAATCTAGTTTTCCTTCTCATAATTTCTTCACTCCTCATATATTCCCTGACTTAAATAACGTTCACTGCTATCTGGGAAGATGGTCACAATGTTCGTACCTTTTTTCGCTTTTTTTGCTTCCATTAATGCAGCTGCAAATGCCGCGCCTGATGAACTGGCAACCAGCAGTCCTTCATTGATCGCCAGTTTTTTCATTGCTTTGAAGGCGTCTGCATCCATTATTGTATAAATCTCATCGAAATAGCCGGTATCCATATAGGACGGAAGAAATTCCATGCCGATTCCCTCTGTCCTATGAGGACCTGGGGCCCCTCCATTCAGGATGGAGCCTTCCGGTTCAACGATGACTGTCTTCACAGACGGATTCTTCTCTTTAAGATACTTGGCTGTCCCCATGAAAGTCCCGCCTGTCCCTCCTCCAGCAACAAACACATCGACTTCTCCATCTAAAGCACTGTAAATTTCAGGACCAAGTGTTTCATAGTAAGTTTCAGGATTGGCAGGATTGTCAAATTGCTGCGGACAGTAAGATCCTTCAATCTTCTGACTTAGTTCTTTAGCTTTTTGAATGGCCCCCTTCATCCCAAGCTCTGTAGGGGTATTGACCACTTCAGCTCCCAGCGCGCGCATCAAAGTTTGTTTTTCTATACTGAATTTTTCAGGAACAACAAATTTCACTTTATAGCCCTTTCCTATCGCTGCAAGGGCAATGCCTATTCCCGTGTTTCCTGCTGTCGGCTCGATGATGGTTCCTCCGGCGTTTAAAGCGCCGGACTGTTCGGCAGCCTCGATCAATTTTATGCCTAGGCGGTCCTTGATACTTCCACCAGGGTTGAAATATTCAAGCTTTGCAAACAACCGGACTCCTTCGGGAATTCCCATTCTTGTCAGTTCTACTAAAGGTGTATCACCGATCAGTTCTTGTACACTATTAACGTATTTCAAGAGTAACTCCCCTTACTATGCGAATACTTCAGTCCATTCATCTCTTTTTTCCAGCATATCTTTAGCCAGATCTTTGGCTCCTTCAAGGCTGTGGCTCGCAGCAAATCCGCATTGAACCTCATTGCATGCCGGCACTTCCGTTGCTTCCAGTACATCTTTCAACGTGTTCTCAATGACCTCCAACACCGTTTCATAGCTCTCATCATTAAGAACTGTAATATAGAATCCAGTTTGACAGCCCATCGGACCAATATCTACGATACGATCATGATGGTTTCTGCTGAATTCAGCCATCATATGTTCAAGGGAATGCAGTGCAGGCATTTTCATGTATTCCTTGTTTGGTTGTTTTATACGGAAATCATATTTATAAATTTTATCCCCGCTTTGTCCTTCTGTAATACCGACCAACCTTACATATGGGGCTTTTACCTTTGTATGATCCAGGTTAAAACTTTCTACATTCATTTTCGGCATATCCATCTCCCGCTTTCTAAAGGTTATTGTGAATGGCAGAAGCGGGTATCAAGCTGAACGATCACACTAACCTTCCGCCATTCCTGTTTTCCCGTTACTTTTTCGTCGCTGTCATAATCCAAACATACTTATTTTTCTGAAAAAACTCAACGGTAAAGCCATGCTTTTCACACATTACCCTCAAAACCTCTAAATAGGAATAGTGCTCACTATTTAAATCATTAACCAGGTTATTGTGATAGGAAGCAATTGCTTGTTCCATGATTGCTCTTCTCGCCGCTTTGTCCTTGAAAACCGTATCGGCAAATACAATGACTCCACCTTCAGGAAGTAAACGGCTGTATTTTTTTATGGCCGTTTCCTTATCTTGATCTGTAAGGTGATGAAATGCATAAGAACTCACGATAGATGTGATTTGTTCTTCCGGAACCTGAAAATTAAGAAAATCACCATCTTTAATTTTCGCTTCAGGCACCTTCAACTGACCGATCTTCAACATTTCTTCTGATGGCTCTATCCCATATACATTGTAGCCGCGGTTTACAAGTTTTCTTGTAAGATTTCCAGTACCGACACCAAATTCCAAAACATTTGGACCCTTGGTATTTTGTACAACGGATAGCAGGATTTCTTCATATGACTCAAAAACTTCTCTATATTCGATATCTCCATCTTCGGAAACCGTTTGATCATAGGTTTGGGCCCAATCATTGAATAAATCAACAAACTCACGACTCATTTTTATCACCCTTGGTTTTTTCTAATAAACCCGATAAGAATACTCAGGTTTACTGTTGATATAAATCATATCATAACATTTCAAAAAAATAAATCCGCAAAAGCCCAGAGTTAGATAAAATTTTTCCGTATGAGGGATAGCTTCCTTCATTGTTTCAAACTATATAAGAAAAGACATCCACTCAATGGACAGTCATTCGTTTATGGAGGTATACAATACCCTTGAAACGCATAAATAAAAATTCGATTCCTTATCTCATGTTATCCATGCTGCATATCTCCCTTTTGTTTTACACCCTTGTAAAAAAGGGTAAGCAGCGGATAATTCCACTTCTTTTATCTAATATCAGTTTTGCCTATATTTTTGAATATTTTGTGTTCAATGTGTTCAAGTCTTATCGCTATCATCCCAAACTCTTAAGAAAAAGAAAGCTTGATAATGCCTTAGGAGCTCTGCTTTCACAATCCGTTTTTGTGCCAGTAACAGCCACCTTCATTTCTGCTTTCCGGCTCGGATGGGGATCGAAGCTCTTTTTTACTCTTTACTTTCATGGCATAGAGCTGTATTTCCTTAAACAAAAGAGTTATAAGCTCTTCTGGTGGAAACCGCTCTATACCAGCCTTCTGCTTCCCTTCTACTATGTATGCAGTGATTTCTGGGATGGCAGACTCACGTTAAAGAAACAAGGGGTTTTGTGGCTGACCACTTATTTATCTGTCGGGGTCGTAACGAAAACGCTTGCTTTTATAGTTGATATATTTAAGAAACCCAAAATTGGCCTTGGGCGATTTCACACTTGGAATGAACATTTTTTGATATCCCCTCTGTATATGTTCTTTTTTTCCGGTGCTGCACTGATGCCCGCGATTAATAACAAAACATCAACTAAAATTCTCACTTTCACACTTATGTTGTCATTGAACTGTATTCTTTCGTTTGCCAAAATCATCAACAGCAAGCTTACATTCATACAAGTTACACTTCAGAGTATCTTTATGATCTTACTTTCCCCGCGTATCAAGTCATTTATCTTTAATAAAAATGAAGACTGATCCAACTTTACGTTGAATCAGTCTTCAGTACTGCTTTTAACATTCAATGGGCATAGACCAGTTTTTGATCCATCCTCTTGCCTTCATAGCTTCCGCGAGTCGACCCACTCCAACCAGGTAGGCAGATTCTCTCATGGAGACATTTTTTTCATTTTTCATCCGGTACACACTGTCAAAAGCATTCTCCATTTTTTCTTTCAATTTCTCATTTACCTCATCTTCTTTCCAGAAATAGTGCATGGCATTTTGTACCCATTCAAAATAAGAAACCGTCACGCCTCCGGAATTGCAGAGAATATCCGGGATGATAAATATTCCTTTCTCTTCCATTATTTCATTTCCCCGTGGTGTGGTTGGTCCGTTTGCGGCTTCTGCAACAATCTTTGCTTTAATAGTCGGCGCGCTCTCCTCTGTAATTTGATTTTCCAATGCTGCTGGAACAAGGATATCACAGTCGGCCGCAAATAATTCCTCATTCGTAATGTCATGACTTCCTTCAAAGCCTTTTACAGTTCCATGTTCGTTTACATAGTCAATAAGGCTCACGACATCCAATCCGTTTGGCTGATAAGCTCCGCCTCCTGCATCAGTAACCGCCATGACTTTTACACCTTGCTCATGAAGCAATTTGGCTGTAATCGAACCGACATTACCGAACCCTTGTACAACCGCTGACAACTTGTCCATCTCTAAATTCAGACGCTTTGCTGCTTCCATGATGTTAATGACGACTCCTCTTCCCGTCGCTTCAATCCTGCCTTCCGATCCCCCAATGATAACGGGCTTCCCGGTAATAAAACCGGAGACATCCTTGCCTCGCAAACGATCAAATTCGTCCAGCATCCAGCCCATTATTTGTCCGTTTGTGTTCACATCAGGTGCGGGTACGTCTTTTTCCGGACCTATAATAGGCTCAAGCTCCCTTATATAGCCTCTGCTCAATTCTTCAAGTTCTCTTTCAGAAAGCTCTTTAGGGTTTACTACAACTCCACCTTTACCTCCTCCAAACGGAAGACCGACGAGGGCGGATTTTAACGACATCCACATGGAAAGAGCCTTCACTTCATCTTCATTGACATACGGATGAAAGCGTATCCCCCCTTTTGTCGGACCAAGGATATCAATATGCTGTGACCTTATCCCGGTAAAATTGACATATTCCCCATTATCCCTCCGTACCGGAATGGAAACCTTCATCACTCTTTTCGGTTTTTTCAAGATGTTATAAACCCCCTCAGGAAGGTCAAGTGTTTCTGCAGCCCTTTTAATCAATTGCTGTGCAATATTATAAGGGTTTGTTATTTCCTCACCGTTTTTCTGTTCCTTCACTGGCATTTCGGTCTTTACCACCGCTGCCGGCTCATCCTGCACATTGTTTTGCGGCTCTTTATTCGTCACTTTCGGTTTTTCATCCATCTTAATATCCTTAGCCGGGTCAGGCTTTCTCATTTTGTTCCCTCCATTAAAATATAGTATAAATACATTACTCTCATTTTTTCCAATACCCCATGGACTTTTGAGTAAACGTTTCACCTCTCTAAGCCCCCATCATAATCAAGTGTTATCACCGTGAACTTAATTCCAATTCTTATGTAAAACAAATGTAAGTTAAAGAAAAAGGAGTGACGGAAAATCTTAACGATCCGTCACTCCTTTAATTGGGCATTACTTAAAAACCGTTTTGAAAACACAGACTTCTTACAGTCTTTCTGCGTCTTCTTTCCACACTCCAGTTGCTTTACCAGGCCGGGTAGAATCTGCGGCACCATAAAGCCTGTTGTTATCTTGATCGATCAAGATTGCCTGAACATTTCCTATCGGCAGGGAATCATCCAAAATTTCAATTCCAAGGCTCCTCAGTTTTTCTTTGACTCTCTCATCAAAATCATCCTCCACCCAGACTTCAGGGGCAGTACTATTATATATCCGCGGATGTTCGATTGCTTCTTTCAAGTCCATTTTGAAGTCTATGACATTCAAAATGACATGGGCAACAGATGAGACAATTGTAGGCCCTCCTGGAGAACCAAGTGTCATGAAGGGTTCTCCATCTTTTAGAATGATTGTTGGGCATTTCGCGCTGACTGGATATTTGCCTCCGCGCATTTCGTTTATATGGTTTTTTTCTGCCTTAAAATCAGTCAAATCATTGTTTAATAGAAAGCCGTATTCTTCTATCATTATTCCGGCCCCAAAGTAATGCTCAAGGGAAGATGTACAGGCAGCAACATTTCCCCACCTGTCTACGGCAGTGAAATGAGTGGTCTCACCTCCGCCCTCTGACCTTTTTTGTGAAGCAGCACCGGTTTCCATGGTGCTATCGTCATATTTCCACGGGTTGCCGAAATCAATGTCCGGGTTTCTTCCGTTAAAATCTATAAACTTGGCCCTCTCAGCAATATACTCTGGATCAAGCAAACCGTTCACTGGTATATTATGAAAGTTCGGATCACTCATATATGCCAGCTTGTCTGAAAATACGAGACGCATTGCTTCTGACAAAATAAAATACTTTTCCCACGAAGAGGGATTATATTTACTCAAATCAAACTGTTCAATGATTTTTAAAATTTGAAGGACATTTGTCCCGCCGCCATTTGGCGGAGCAGGGACTGCGACATCAAATCCTCGATAATTTCTGACGATAGGATCCTGTATTTCACACTCATAATTCTCAAGATCGCTCATTTCCATATGACCGTTATGGGATTGAAGCCTGTCTACAATAGCCTGTCCAATCCTTCCCTTATAAAGGGCATCGATCCCCTCTTCCTTAAAGATACGAAATGTCTTTGCCAGGGCTTTGTTTCTCACTATGTCTCCCTCTACAAGGGGGACTCCTTTCGGGAAAAAGAAATCCCTGGCCGAATCCCCCACCCTGCTTCCATAGAGCTTCAGAGCCATGTCCCACAGAAAATTGACCTTGATACCGTTTTCAGCCAGGTCAATTGACGGGTCGATGAGCTCTCCCAAATCCTTGGTACCATATGTTTTGTTAATAGTATCAAGGGCCTTCATTATGCCCGGTATGCCAACAAAGCTTTCATTCATGGTCCTTTCTACAAAGGGTATCAAGTTCCCCTTTTCGTCAAGGCAGAGTTCGGGGTGTGCACTTAAAGGGGCTTTGGAATGTCCATTAAAAACCTTGGTTTCACCAGAAGATTTATCGTGGTACACAATAAATCCACTTGCACCTACACCAGTATTAAAGGGTTCGGAAACAGCCATGGCAAATTGCATAGCCACGATTGCATCAGCGGCATTCCCTCCATTTCTCAGTACTTCCGCCCCGATATCACTCGCTTCTTGTGTCGCACTCGCGGCCATGCCATAATCTCCTACAGCTCTATATTGCTCGTCATTCACTTCGAAATTTTGGTGATTCAAGATGTCTCTTGCATTCATTTTATCCCTCCTGCATTATCCATTCGACACCCGTCTCAATGGTGGCTTCTTTACTGTTGAGTCTACAAATTTTGGATTCAGTAGTATCGTTACCCGTTATTCAAAAGGGGTTAAACCATCCGGAAGGAAAGTTGGGTAGAAAGCAACAAAGAAGCTTGCACTGAATCAGCGCAAGCTTCTTTAGAATTAAGGTACAGCATTCAACTGACTTTACCTATTGTTATTGTTGTTATTGTTGTTATTGTTTTGTCGGCTGCGGGATTCTCCGCCCTTTTCACCAATTTCCTGGTAGAATTCTTTGTCATGATTATTAGACGTTGCTTCTCCGCCTTTTTCGCCGATCTCCTGATAGAATTCTTTATCATGGTTTTCGGATGTTGTTTCTCCACCCTTTTTACCAATTTCTTGATAGAATTCCTTGTCATGATTTTCGGATGTTGCTTCTCCGCCTTTTTCGCCGATTTCCTGATAGAATTCCTTGTCATGATTTTCGGATGTTGCTTCTCCACCCTTTTGACCGATCTCCTGATAGAATTCCTTATCATGATTTTGTGCAGTTGTTTTGCCGCCTTTGCGACCCGCTTCTTCCAAACTCATTTTACCATTGTTGTTTTGATTGTTGTTTTTAGCCATTATAAATTCCTCCTTAATTAATAAATTGAATTCTTAATTTTAGATGATTTACTTCAGCTGCCTTCTTAGGTGTCAGTTTGTTTCAGCTTTTTATCTTAACCTTTGTTCATATTCTTCCACATTATCAATCCATTAAACTCTAAAACACCATTTTAATATTTTTGTAACATTCCTGTAGTTCTATTTTTGCTGATTTTATGGTATAAAGCCTTCTGCTTCAACGCTTCTCTCTTTTATAAATTTTTACGGTTGGGGAGTTGTAATATTTTCTTTACACTTCCTTTGGAGATTGGTAGTTCATTTTATTTTAGTGTAGCAGTGAACTATACGAAGGGGATAAAGTCGGATTGGGAAAACAGCTTATTGATAAACAAACCAGAAACAGCAAAAAGTACTCTCAAACGTGAACTTACTTATTTTGTTTTGCTGGTTACAATATGATTATTATCCGAGGTAATAGTACAATTCTTTCGCAGACCTTGGTGAAAACTGACTATTGGTAAAGAAAAAAATCCACAATCATTAGTGGACAATAAAAAAAAAAGGACTATTCCTCAAGGAAATAATCCAATTTTCCGTGTCCTAAAACAGGACTGCATTCTTCTAGGATTCCTCTATTAAGTCTTCGATCGCAACCTGTGACCGTTCTTCCAACGGTCCCCTTAGGTGAACTGTCGCCTGCTTTTCACTTTCAAGCAGTTCATCGATCCATACGGATACCCCTTGATATGTCACATTAATATCTGCCGAAGACGCCAAAATTTGTTTGACTCTGTTAACATCCATGCAGCTACCTCCAATATCATAATGGATATAGTTTGCCTGAATGCAAATAATTTATTCATATTCTGCTAAACAGCATAAGGACTGGAGGTCATCCATTATTGTTATGGATGATCATCGTTTCTCCCAATTCCAGTTGGGGTGACAGGTGTTTTTCGGAATGACATCCAAGCAGAGCTGCGATTGTAAACAAAACAGAAATGACTTTGACTGACTTTTTATTCATCCTTTCTCCTCCTATTCCTTTTACTATTTAAACAGAAAACGATTCCGTTTCCTACCGGTTTATGGAAATATGCTTAAAAGAATATTTTTTTATGTTTCCCCGATTATTGAGTTGAAACCGCCTTATTGACCCGCTGGCGGTTTTCCCACTCAGGCTGGAGTAAAGAAAACACATTAGTGTCATTTGAGACGCCATTTTGATAAATAAAACCTCTTAGGATTCCCTCCTTTTTAAAGCCCATCTTCTCTAAAAGACTGATCGACGCATTGTTCTGAAGAAATGTGATTGCTCCCATCCTAAAGAGACCCAACCTTTCAAAAGCATAGTTTATAACAGCATGGGCCGCTTCAGAAGTGTAACCATTGCTCCAAAAGTCCGGATGGATTTCGAACCCAATCTCCGCTTTTTTGTTGGCAACTTGCAGCTGATTAAGCCCTACCGTTCCAATAAAAGCACCAGTTTCCTTAATAACGATTCCCCACCTCATCGACCTCTTATGTTCAAATCCTACTCTGAAGGATTTGATAATATCCGAAGCCTGCTCCAGCGTTTTGAGACTTTCCATGCCATAATATCTCGTTACAACCTCAAGGGACATGATCTCAAAATAACGTTCTGTACGGTGCTCTGTAATTTCAATCAATTGTAAACGCGCAGTTTCTAATTCAGGAAATGACATATGTACCCCTCTCTTAAAGAACAATATAAAGACTATCTTAGTAAAATGCCTGGGGTCTGTGTGCTGAAAATTGTCGAAGACATCAAATTTCCTTTAAAAATTATTTTCGATATATTGGATTTTTAATAAGCGAACTAAATCATAATCTGGCTGCGGTACCTGCATGACCTAAGGAGAGCTAAAAAAGGACAAGTGAAGAACCCAGTATTATCCATATAACTTTGTTTAGACAAACAAAAAAAGCCTGGAATCGTTCCAAGCTTTTTGTCTGTACTATTAATAAAATTAACGATTTTCGGCATTTCCAGCGATATCGTTACTGCCTAACCATGTCCTTATTTCTTTCTGTCTTTACCTTTCAGGACCAGTGAATTTTCATTATTTGCAAGATAATGATCAGGATCTACTCCTTTGGAGGGTTCCCCGCTTTCTAAGCGCTCCATTATCTTCTTGTTTGCCTTTTCTGTAGATGTTTCCTCGATTTCAGAATTCTCATCGCTGTAGAATTCCTCATTCAATTTTTCATTTGCCTTTTGTGATTCTGATTTTTTATGAGAGTGACTCAAAAGATTACCTCCTCATTTTATGCAGGAATTATATTATACTGGTTCCCCTTTTGAATGGGAGATAATCATGAATTTACCTGAAAACTAATTTGATTAATCATGTTTTTTCATGTATCGCTTACATGCTTTACTAAAAAGAAGAAAAAGCAATCCTCCAATCAAGGATCCACTTGTATTCATAAGCCAATCATCTATATCGGTGGACCTGCCAAGCGGAAGTATATACTGAATCAATTCCACTAAAATGGAGAGAATACTTCCAGCTAGAGTTGCTTTTACCACTATCCACTTTCTTTTCCTTATCCACCAAGCATAAAAGAAGGCGAAGGGAATGAACAACACAATGTTAGCCAATAGATTCCGAATCGGGATTTCCAGATGATTTCGGTAAACTAAATTTAACCTTAGATTATCAAAGGGCTGGAAATTGGTGTTCCCCTCGAGCGCGACTCCCGGAGCCAAAGGAGAAAGTGTAATTAGGAATATCCCACCTGTTGAAATGAGTGTAAAAAGGACCGGAATCAGATCCGCCCACCTAACTTCCCCTTTTCCTCTATAACTCTTCCATATATAAACGGTGGTCACCAGGGCAGCGGTCACTAAGGCCAAAATAGGGATAACCCAACTGAACTGTCTCCAAAGCTGTATCATTTTCAGCCTACTTTCTACTATTAGATACTCGGACAAACAAAAAATTTCATTATCATATATACTTTCTTAGTCTTGTGTCGATTACTATTTTCATAGAAAATACAGGATGATTCAAGTTAAACTTACTGTAAAAAGCATTTTTATTTAAATTAGTTGCGATTGGATCAATAAATGAGCATAATAAAAGGGGCATTAAGAACTTCCGACAGGAGTGAAATGAATGAGTGTACATAAAGCGATCACAGAACATTCAAAGAAGCAAAATACAATAGCAAAAGAATTCCTTCAACTTGATCAACAAAGAGAACATTATATTGATGAAGCTGTAAGCCTCTGCCTGAAAGGTGAACCCTTTTCAACAGATAAAATAAATGCAGTGACCAAAAGAATCAATGACGAGGCAAGACTGGGCATCGTTCCCGAGAGGAAATATGTGACTGTTGAAATGGTCAAAGACTATTGCGCGTCGTTGTCTGGTAAAAAAGAATAGTAACAAAAAACCCGTTCCTCAACAGGATCGGGTTTTTCTTTATGCATTATAGGCATTTAACATCCATACGTGCTGTTCCAGCGATGACTTAATTCCGATGAACATGTCGGCGGTTGGCTGATCATGAAGGTCTTCAGCTGTTTCTATAAGCTTTTTGGATTCTTTGATGATTTGCTCAAAATCTTTTATAAGGGCAGCCACCATTTCTTTGGCATCTTCCTGGCATGAAGCTTCTTCAATCGTTGTAGTTTCCAAATATTTTTTCAATGTGGCAACAGGCTTGCCTTTCAGGGTCAGGATTCTCTCGGCTATTTCATCTATGTATTGTCCTGCTTCCGTATAATATTCTTCAAATTTTTCATGGAGAGTAAAGAAATCTGTTCCTGTAACATACCAGTGGTAGTTATGAAGTTTTGTGTAAAGGATATTCCAATTTGAGAGCTGATTATTCAGCATAACGATGAGTCCGTTGCCCATAGGATGACTAATCCCCCTTCTATAAATTATGTTTCAATCTCGTTAAATCGGCTTTAATATCTTTCCTTTTAAGCTTAAATGTTATACACTTGCCACTAGGTTATTTTTCACATGTCTCCCTTATACCTATTAAGGATTAAATAGAGGCACTGAAAAAAATATCTCATTTTCAGACGAAAGAGGGTTTTCACATGAAGAGCAAATGGAAATTAGCCATGCTTGCGGGCATGATTTCAATAGCTTTGACTGCTTGCGGAGACAATGGAGAGAATAGCGAAGAAGCAGAAAGCGAAAATACTAACCAGGAACAGACGGAACAAACAGCGGAATTGGAAGAGATGCAAAAGAAATTGGAAGAGAAGCATGTTGATGCAGATACAACTGTTGCTGTAGTGAACGATGAAGATATTAAAGGGGACGCATACAATACCCTTCTTTCACAGACTCAAATGCAATATCAACAAATGGGACAGGATCCAACTTCAGAAGAACTTGCTTCTCGACTGAAAGAAAGCACGATTGACAGCCTGATTGGCCAGACACTGCTTCTACAAGAAGCAGACAAAAAAGGATACAAGGCTACAGATGAGGAAGTACAAAACGAAATTGATACGTTAAAAGCAAACTATGAAGACGAGGCACAGTTTGAAGAAATCTTGAAAAGCAACGGCCTTACAATGGATGAGCTTAAGACTGAAGTTGCCAATAACATAAAATACACAGCATTCATTGAAAATGAGCTGACTGTAGAAGAAGTAAAAGATGAAGATGTTAAAGCTTATTATGACCAATATGCTGAACAAAGCAGCGGTTCAGAAGAAACTGAATCACAACTTCCTGAATATGAAGAAGTAAAAGATCAAATCAAACAGGAATTGGAGAGACAAAAAACTCAAGAAGTCCTGGCTGCAAAAGTAGAGGAGCTAAAAGAAAACGCCTCGATTGAAATTAAAATATAAAACCCAAAAAAGCCTGCTCTTTAAAATAAGAGCAGGCTTTTCCTTATAATTCCCTGATTGTGACCTCGGCATCATGCTGGTCGTCTCCATTCCATTTAGAGTGAATTTCAAAAACACCTTCTTTGAAAAAGTATGGAAGTCTCCTTTTAAACCAAGGCTGCATTGGTAAATCCCCTGCATTTTCCTTGTCAACCCACATCAGTTTTCCTTCCGGCGGGCTATCTAACAGCTCCCCGCTTGTCTCAACTGCAAGGTAATTATAGACAACATAACGGTATCTTTGATCAGGGATTACAAATTCATCGATTCCTTTAAACTTCAATTTCTCAACAGTCAATCCGGTTTCTTCCTTAACTTCCCTTTCAGCTCCCTGAGCAGGACTTTCCGGAAAGTCGACTTTCCCACCCGGCGCAATATAACCGGGAAAGCCTTTTTCAGAAGGTCTTTGAACGAGTAATACCTTTCCCTCTTTTTCTATCATGACCATTGTATATAACTGAGTCTCATACTCTTTCCACTTCATCTCATCACCTGTTAATCATTTGTTTAGTCTATGTATTAGGCTCGTTTCTACTTTGTTGCTGTTTACTTTTAAGTCCAAGAGTTATGGCCGGAATTCGCGGATATTATCTTGGTCAGCAAGGAAGAAAAGAGCTATTCACCCTTTTCAGAAAGATCCCCCCTTGTACCCAAGGGAAAAATCCGGCCTTATGGAATTTTCCGATAGCAACAATCTATACGAAAGACCCTTGTATAAAGGCGAAAGATCGCTCTTGCCTATCTATGATTCTATTATATAGTTATCTAGAAGCAACCGGAAGGACACATATCGTGAGTTCTCTTGCAGAAATGAATTAGACGGTGCAGGCCAAACGACTGCCCCGCCTGTCATCATAACTTTGCTTTGCTTGAGCGACTCTTGAATTAGGATTATCAGAAAGCAGCCTGAAGCTCATCGAACATTCCTTGGCCCGCTGCCAGTGGTGACGGCGGGAAAGAAAAAAGGCATAGAAACACGTTCGTCTCTAACCCACTCTATTCATTTTCTTGCTTTAGTTTCCAGGTGTTCTCCATCTTCGTTTATTTTCTATCCTGATTGTAAACCCAAGGTTGTCCAGCTTCTCAAGGAAAGGAATTAGAAACTTCCGTGACAATTCCAAAGTATCTTTTGCTTCCGGCAATTCGAATTCTTCATTTGTTTTTTCCTGCAGTTGATGGACTGCTTCATAAAAAACATCATGATGAAAAGCTAGATGATCATCTAAATGGACCACTTCTCCCTGTTCCCTGTAAAATTGTATGAGATTGACCTGCATATCCCCAGGGATACCTGCCTCTTTTAAATACCACAAGAGTTCTTGAGGTTTCCTTCCATCAGCTTTCAATAAATCAAGTACCTGTTGTGCTCTCTTTCTCCACTGCTCCGGAACATGAGGCGAGAAATCCTTGAGTGCAAGGAAATGACCGCTTTGATACCACTTTCCTCTTTGAATGTTCAGCTTAATAACATAGTCCAAAAGAGATTCCTTAAACCTGGTTTTATAAAGCTGAATTATTCCTGCCTTATCATATCCTGTTTTCATAGGATGGCTGCGATGAAAATCAACAAACTCCGTCTCCATCAATTGCTCGATCTCTCTTATCACCTCAACAGAAGTAATATCCCCTCCAGGCAGCTCAACCAGATTATTGTTTGTCAATAATTCTTCAAGAACGGGTGATGATAATGAGGTTTCCTGCAAAAGTTTACTTCTGCTCAAGGCTTTGTGGTTTAGAAGGGCCTCTTCTATACGCTGCAGAGGTGTGCCATTCTTTTTTTGCTCCAGCATATCGATGGTCTCATTGCCAAATTTATATTTGCTGCCGTTAGGATCGATAATGAATCCTCCGCCTATTGTTTCGGCAGGCGTCGGCCTCCTAAGGATGAACCGGTCGTTGCGCTTGACCACAATACTCTCGGACAACCTGATCTGGCAGAGGATTTCCTCATGGTCTGCCTCTACCTCATTACGGTCGAAGAAAATAATTTTCCCCATTGTTTCTGAAGTTCCGGTGTGAAGCTTAACAGGCATCCTTTGTTTAACAGGATGCTCCAAATCCTCGACCATTCTTATGCTCACATCAATTGTATCCGTTACCGAAAAGAATTCAGACTTTACAAGCACATTTCCTCTTAACGCTTCCTCTCTGGAAAGCCCTGATAAGTTAATGGCTGTCCGCTGTCCGCCGAAGGCTTCTTTAGCAGCCTGGTGGTGGACCTGAATCTGCCTTGCTTTCGTTTCTTTACCTGAGGGCAGAAGAATAAGAGACTCTCCCTCTTTCACACTTCCCTCATAAACTGTACCTCTTACAACAGTTCCCTGGCCCTTTACAGTGAAGACCTGGTCAATGGGCATCCGGAAGTCGCCCGTTATACTTCGTGAAGGAAGTTCCTCCAAGAACTGGAGAATCGTCTTTTTCACTTCAGATATTCCCTTCCCTGAAAGGCTGTCCGCCAAAATGACTGGCGAGTCTTCAAATACAGTCCCTTTCAACTCCTCTTGAATCTCTTCTCTTGCAAGACTATGTAAATCCTCATCAACTTTATCCATCTTGCTGAGTACGACAATCCCTTGATCGACTCCCAGAAAAGAAAGAATTTCAAGATGTTCTTTTGTCTGAGGCATAACACCTTCATCGGCTGCCACTACAAGAATGACCAAATCAATGCCCGCCACACCGGCAATCATCTGTCTGATGAATTTCTCATGTCCCGGTACATCCACTACAGAAACATTCATACTATCTGTTTCCCAAAGAGGCGCAAAACCGAGTTCAATGGATATTCCCCTCTCTTTCTCTTCCTTTAAGCGATCCGTGTCCTCATTCGTCAATGCTTTAACCAAAGCAGTTTTTCCATGGTCAATATGTCCTGCCATCCCGACAGTAAAGTATCTTTTCGTCATGCTTACACCTTCTTCCTTAGCTGCCAAACTATTTATCAAATCTATTGTTTATTCTTTTTCCTATTAAAAAACAGGACACCTGTCATCAACAAAAGCATAGCGGAAAAAATTAATCCTTTTGAAGTATCCCCTTCTAAAAAAGCCTTAACGACCCAAACAAAGAGAAGAATAGTAAATATGATGTCAAAGAGAAACAAACGTTTTTTAGTCTTTTCTTTCACTAGCCTCTTTCATCCTTTCTGCAATAAATCCTCCAGGACGGAACCTGGCCATTCTGTATTCACCAGCATACCGTCCGTTTTGAATGATTGTGCCTTTAGAGAAACCTTCATCTATAAAACCCAGTCTTTCATACAAATGTTTTGCCCTCTGGTTATTATCAAGCACTGTTAATTCCACCCTTTCCAGCATCAGCCAGTTGTCAGCTAAGTCGATCAATTTATTGACCAGAGCTGTACCTGCCCCTTTTCCATGGAACTCTTCATGAATCATGATAAAAAGGGTGGCGCTATGTGACCTTCTCCCTTTTCCTTGATGAAGTCCCGCAAAACCGATCACTTTCCCGCTGCTGACTGCTACAAACTCATGCTGTTCAGGAGAGGCACCCTTAAGAATCGTTTCAAAACGTTCCACACGGATACTTGGTAATGATACCACATTCGGCATCACTTTTTCCTGAATCATAATTTCCGTCACTTCCTCAGCATCACTCACTCTAATTGGCCTAATTTCTATTTGCATATTCCTCCACGCCTTTCCTCTATTTACCTAAAGATTCGACGTTTCGGCCTGCATTCCTTTTTGCTTTTCGGGAGGCGGGCGCGGGTAATGAATTTACGGAGCTAGGTTAGTTTTTGCATGGTCTATTAATCACTGTAATTGACCAATATATGTTCGCCTGCTGAAAAAACGGACTAAGCTTAGAAATGGACCAAGTTTTTATCATTGCCAGAAGACAAAGACTATTAAACTCAGATATAGACCAATTTTTGACTGCTGTCTGAAAATACCGGACCATTTACAGTGGGAATAAACCAAGTTTAAAAACCTGTAGAGTAGGACTATTACTCAAGGGATACCCCTATATTTGAAAGTAGTAAAATATTTGACTGCACATAGGCAGTCTTTTTATAAGGCTCTTTTCTAAAACTTTGTTGCTATTCAATCTGAAATTCAAGAGAAGTAGCCATATTTCACAGGAATTATCCTGGTAAACAAGAAAGAAAAGAGCAATTCACCCTGTTCAGTTAGATAAGCCCTTGTACCAGAGGGAAAAATCCGGCCCTTTGGATTTTTCCGATAGCAACAATCTTTACGAACACAGCGTTTTATAAAGGGCTCTTTCTTAACTTTGTTGCTATTTAATAGTAAGTTCAAGAGACATACCCGGAATACACAGAAATTATCTTGGTCAACAAGAAAGAAAAGAGCTATTCATCCTTCAGAGAGAAAAGCCCTTAAAACCAAGGGGAAATCCGGCTCGTTGGATTTCTCCGCTTGCACCCATCTATACGATTACAGCTACAAAGAAAAAGGACTGCCAAAGAAATAAATCGGCAGTCCTGTTTACATTATTCTTAGTCTTTCCCTTCTTCGATCAATGCTTCAATATCTCGTACGATTTGATCAAAAGGAACTTCTTCGTATCCTCCGTAACTTTTAACAGCTTCACCTTCCTGGTTGACCAGATAGAAGCTCGTCATATGAACGACTTGATCTGTGTTCGGATCATTGGCCACAAGAGATTTAAATGATTTCTCCGCAAATTCGGAGATATGGTCTTGCGTATACCCGGTAAGCAAGTCCCACTTGCTCGTATCTGCCTCGTACTTACTGATAAATTCAGATAACGCTTCCGGTGTATCCACTTCCGGATCCACACTGAAAGAAACGATCCGGTAATCCTCTATCCCCTCTTCTTTCAGTTTTTCCTGAAGAAGGGTCATATTGTACGTCATCGGAGGACAAACTGTAACACAGTTCGTAAAAATAAAATCGGCCAGCCAGACTTTTCCTTTTAAGTCCTCAAGGCTTACCGTTTCATTATTCTGGTTAGTAAAACTGAAATCCTGAACGTCCCAATTGTGATCTGCTTTGAATCCACTGTTTCCACAGGCCGCTAAAATAACTGCCGCAGCCAGCACACCGGCAAGCACCTTAAATTTTCTAGTCAATGAAACTCCCCCCAAGACATCCCTGCAGTAATTGCGCTATCTTTTTCTATGTTAGTGTAAAGGAAAGAAGATTACAATCTGCACAGAAAATTATACTTGAATATTTTGTGAAGAGATTTTCTTAGCTGTTTATAAGGCTGCCAACGGCCCCTGCATATACTCCATCTGCCAAAAATACGGGTTCATACTCGATCATGTCTGCGAACTGGGAAAGGTCTTCTTTTAAAAGAGGATTGCCGGACAATGCCCCTCCGGTAAATACGATTGTCTTTAATCCTTCCAACTCTGCAGCCCTTGTGGCAAGTAGAATAATGTTTTCGGCAATCATGTTGATCAGTGACCTTAAAGCATCGTTCGGGGTCTCCATATTGGACAGGTCTCCCGCGAAGTTGGCTGCTGTCAGGTGTCCCGGAATGGGAGGCTCCTCTCCGTCATAAAGGTCGCTCACCAATAAATCGACATTCTCTCGATTTCCTGACTCCGCCAATGAAATAATTTCATTGAAGGTATCCTTTCCGGATAAAATTTTCCCCAGCCCCATAATGGTGCCGCCTCCCATTCCAGTTCCCAGCAATCGGCGGTATTCTCTCTTCTTATGGTCCACCAAGAAAAAAGAGGTGCCAGTCCCTATATTAGCTAAAATAAAGGGATCCTGCCTCTCATGTTCTTCACCCATAAGATGTGCTGATCCACTACATACAGCCTTGAATTCCGGTATTTCTGTACAGTTATTAAGGATGCTTTTGACTGCAGCCGCCTTCCCGCCTGTAACGAAAAATTCGGATGAAGGTGCCAGCCATTGCAGCCACCGACTCATACTATCAATATCTTTGGAAGGGAATGTTTTGAAATGCCTCTTTCCGTTTTCATTGTATATAACCTTCGTGAGTGTACCTCCCGCATCAATTCCAACTTTGTTCATGAGGAAGTATCCTTTCTTTTTGAAAACAAGTAAGCCAAAATAACTCCGTTCAATACCATGATCACCAGAAAGGAGACCAGGAAATAGAAGATGCCAGTAAGCTGCTCTTCTACATTGGCCGCTGAGAAAAACCACCATATTGATCCCAAAAGCAAGATTATAAAATTAAAAATCGTTCCCTCCATGAATGGCTTCTTATAACTGTTGAAGTCCAGCAGCCGCTTCCAGCTCCAAATAAAAGAAACTGCAGCAGCAAGGAGTATGATCATTATTCCCACTAATACTTGCATACCGTATATCACCTGCCATCTTAAGATAATTCTATCTTATTAGAAATTAATGCCAATATAAAGCGAAAATAGTAAAATACAGGTCCATTGCCGAATTACCCTTCAGGGAGAAATATAAACTAAGAGGCTTGTTAATCTGAGCAACGTTATCTTATTCATTAAAGACAGGGATTCTTACAATCAAATCCTTTGATTCATCCAGTTTAATTGAAGCAGAATGGGTTCATCACTTGCCAGCTAGATAGAACGTTCTTAAATAAAAAGGCTGTATTCGTATAGATTGTTGCTCTCGGAAAAATCCAAAGAGCCGGATTTTTCCCTTGGAGACAAGGGCTTTTTTCTCTGAACAAGGTGAATTAGCTCTTTTCTTCCTTGTTTATCAGGCTATTTCTGCTTAATTAAGTAGATATTTTTTAAAGTTTGTATTAAATAGCAACAAAGTATTAGAAAAAAGCCAATAAAAGAGACCCGGATTTCTCCGGGCCCCCTTCACTATCATGCTAAAAAATGAAACTCTGTGGTACTTCCGTGCTGTGATGCGATTACTTCAAGACGGGCATCGATTCTCTCTTTTAATTCAGGTACGTGTGAGATGAGTCCAACGAGACGCCCGCTGCTTTGAATATCCATTAAGGCTTCAATAGCATGATCAAGAGACTCGGGATCGAGAGTACCGAACCCTTCATCAATAAACATTGTCTCCAGGGAAACCCCACCAGCATATTGCTGAACAACATCAGCCAATCCTAATGCCAGCGATAATGCCGCTTTAAAGCTCTCACCGCCTGAAAGGGTCTTAACATGCCGTTCCTGTCCCGTGTATTGATCAAAGACGAGCAGCTCCAAGCCGCTTTGAACGTTACCTTTACTACGATCTTTTTTACGGATCAGCCTGTACCTTCCTGATGTCATCTTCAACAGCCTGTCGTTTGCTACCAACAGAATATCCTCCAAGAATGAAGCCAGCACATATCGCTCAAAGGTCAGACGGTGAGCATTTTGCCCTCTTGCCATTTCTGCAAGATGGCCAGCGATGCTGTACCTTTCTTCCAATTCCTTCATTTGCTTGTTAAGGCTGCGGACATATTCCAGGATGGACTGATTTTCAGATATTCTCATTTTCAAGGAATTATATTCTTCATTCAGTTTCTTCAAATCTTCATTTATTTCTTTGAAACTCATCTGCAATCTTTCAAGCTGCGGTTCTTCGATATCCTGACGCGTCTTTTCCAGCTCTTCCAGCCTGTCACGGACAGAGCGGACTTCCTCACCATAACTTGTGACCACATTGTTCATTGAATTGATCTCAGATTCAGTTCTCTTCGCGTCATGAAAAGATTTATAGTTTTCAAATCCCTGCTCTTCAAGGATTTGGAGGAATTTATTCCTTTCTTCCTCCATTTCTGCTCGAAGCCTGGTGGCCGATTTTTGTTTATCTTTTACCTGAGCTTCATTGACAGAAACTTTTTTTACCAATGTATTATATAAATCCTGCGCTTTTTCAAAGGAAGCTTTCAATGCAGACAGTTCATCCTGTGCCTTTTCTAAAGCGGCGTTGAATTTTTCCCTTGTGCGTATTTCTGCCGGGATGGCTGTCCACCTGCTTTCTAACGCACCCTTTTTTGCATGGAAGGCTTCAGATAAGGAAAGCTCTTCATTTTTAAGCTTTTCCTGCCTCTTCTCTTGCTCAACCAGTTCGGCTTTAGTTTCTTCTATCCTTTTGACAAGTGAGTCCAGCTCCTTCAATTGTATGCTGAATTCTTTTAACTGTTCATTTTTTTTCGTAAGGGTATTGTTTATTGTAGAGACTTCTAAGTCAAGTTCTTCCTCATTAAACCCCTCGCGATTTTGCTCGATCTCTTTTAGGGCTTCTTGTTTTTGATTAAGGACGGTCGCGTGTCTGGCCTCAACTTCATAAAAAGCCCTGCCTGCTTCATTTTCACGTTTTTCTTTTACCATCACCATTTCTTTTGCTGCCTTGATATCCTTTTCATCCGGCAGGTCGTCCTGAACATGAGCCAGATTGGGATGATGTTCTGACCCGCACACAGGACAAGGATTGTTTTCAACAAGCTGGGAGGCGAGTATTCCGGCCTGCGCTTTATTCCATTTGTCCTCAAGCCAGGTTAAGGTTGAGCGGGCATCCTTGACTTCTTGAGATGCAGATTGGTGCTGCCCCTTACGTTTCAACAGCTCACTTTCCAAACCTCTCGTCTCAATCTGTAACTTTTGCAGCTGCTCTAACAATTTTTCCTCACTTTGAACCTGTGCAATTTCTTTTTCTAATTGGTATGACTCAATACGTAAATTTTCTAATGCAGCTTTTTTTCTTTCTTGTTCCTCAAGAAGGAGTTTTTTTGTTTTTAACTCCTCGGATGTTCGGCTGATGGCGTTATTCAGTTGAGTCCTCTTTGTATCCAGGCTCCTGACTTCATCCTCCAGCTGGCCGAGTGAGTATACATCTTCTCTCAATCCCTCTAGTGTATTGACCTTCTTGGCTGCTTCATTTCTTACCTCTTCTTTTTTCTGTTCTTTCTCCCAGTCTTCACGGGCTTTACCCATCTTGACGGAGAGCTCCTGCTGTTCAGCCAGGAGTTTTTCTAATTCGTGCTCGACAGCCTTTAACTCGCGGCTTAACCTGTGGCAATATTCATCTTGTTGGACCAGTTTATCCGCTTGGTAAGCTTTTTTAATTTCTATTTTCAAACGCTCAATTTCTTCATGCTTACGTTCAAGAGATCGCTTTTCTTCGCGCAGCACTCTTCTTTTCTCAAATTGTTCTACTAGTTTTTGAGCTTGAATCAGCTGCGCTTGAAGCTGATCCCTCTCTTTCTGCTTATCTTCATAGTGTTGGTTCAATTGAGACAGCTTATCTTCCATCATACCGTTATGAAGCTCGAGCTTTTCCAAAATCATATGATCATTCAAAGGCTCTTGCAGAAGAAGGTCTCTCAGTTCCTCATTTTGTTCCGGATGTATGCCCAGAAGTCGCCTGGTTCTATCTTCGATGGCTTTTTCCACATCCCGTTTCAAAAGGTCGCTTTCTTCTTTTAATCTATCTTGAATAGTCTTATAGAATTCGGTATGAAACAATCTCTGCAGTATGCCTTCTTTATCCTTACTGTCTGAGGTCAACAGCTTTCTGAACTCCCCTTGTGGGATCATTAGGATCTGTCTGAATTGATTAGCATCGAGTTGAATGATTTCTTTAATCTTTTCATCCACATCACGGACATTTGCTGCCAGAAGCTGTTTATTTCCATTTTCATCCATGGCATAAAACTCTGCCTTCGCCGTGACCGTCGTGAACCCTTCTCCGCGCGCTTTTTTCTTTTCCTGTTGAGGAGAGCGGGTAATATGATACGTTTTTCCTCGTAGTGAAAAGGTCAGAGATACTTCCGTCAGATCCTCTTCGCTCGCAAATTGACTGCGAAGATCATTGCCGCTTCTGTCTTCACCGGATGCCTTCCCATAAATCGCAAAGGATATTCCATCAAAAATAGTTGTCTTGCCGGCACCTGTCTTACCAGATATGACAAACATAGTCCTATGTCCAAGAAGCTGAAAGTCAATAGTTTCGGCGCTAGGATAAGGTCCGAATGCCTGCATTGTTAACTTCAATGGCCTCATTTCTTTTCAGCCTCCTTCTTTGCCTTCTCAATAACGCTGATCATTATTTGCTTTTTCTCTTCAGTGAAATCCAATGTGGTCATCTCACTATAAAACTGTTGAAAAAGTTCCAGTTCTGATTTCTTCTCATCCCTTGTGGTTGAATAATCCTCTTTCACCCTTAAGTCATGCTGCTCAACTTTTCTTTCAAGATGAAGAACATTCGGATAAACTTGTCGTAGCTTATTGATAGGGTCAAAGAGAGCACCTTCATCCTTGAGAACCACCTTCAGGAAGTCATCTGTCTTCTGCTCTTGAAAGTGCTGGGGATCCAACAGTTCTTCCAAATACCCTTCAATTTCACGCATGTCCTGTTTGGGAGTGAGGATTTTTTCCTCCATTGTAATGTCTCCCTTCTCATCAATCTCCACGATTGAAACGGCCTTCCGCTGTTTAGCTTCCGAAAATGAATATTTTAAAAGAGACCCGGAATACTTAATCCGGTCGTGTTTGATCGCATCAGGACTGTGTAAGTGACCAAGAGCTGTATAGTGGAAAGGGGAGAACAATTCAGCACCGACGCACCCCGATCCCCCTACCGACAGGGTTCTCTCAGAATCAGATGTCTTGCCTCCCAGGACAAAGGCATGTCCAACAAACACATGCGGTTCGGAAGGATTCATGTTCTTTTCAATTTCACCGATGATAGCCTGCATAGCATCATGGTGGGAATGTATTGAATCATTCTGAAGGAGCTGCTTAACAATCCCTGGTTCTGCGTAAGGTATTAAATGAAAATTAACCCCATTTACTTGGACGGGGGAAAAATCACTGGTCAGCTTACCTTTTAAATAAAGTCGACTTTGGCGATACCAGGACGTACCGAATGACAACCTTTCTGCACTGTCATGATTACCCGAGATGGCGATAACTGGTGTCTTTAGCTCAACATTGATCTTATAAAGGATTTCATCCAATAATTCAACGGCTTCCGTAGGCGGTACGGACCGGTCATACAGATCCCCCGCAATAACGACTGCATCCGGTTTTTCTTCTTCTACTAATTTCACAAATTGATATAGCACTTCCCGCTGCTGTTCTGTCATATAAATACCATGCACCAGCTTACCCAAATGCCAGTCGGCTGTATGTATAAATTTCATCACAGTCACCTCTCGAACAAATATTCTATTCGTATTATATCAGAGATTTCTGCCCTATTGTTACAGTTCTTGGGAGATGGCATGAATTAACGGCGTTCGGCAAAGAAGCCAGACGGGAAAAGTCTATCCAAACAAGATACAAAGACAGTGAGAAGAACTGCAAATATATACGAGAAAAAGCGCTTAACCCGACCATGTTAGTCAAGTTAAGCGCTGACCTTCCTTATTGATTCTTCATTTCCTGCGGCAGCATCCTGATTGAAGTAATGACAGCTTCAAGCTTAGTTTCAATCCGATGAAGCAAGTACATGGTTACAACAATCGGAAAACCGACCTCCGAGATAAAGGGAATCAAACCATCCATTCTTTTCACCTCCTATAGAATTTATTGTTAACCCCTACTATTAAAAAGGTGCCCTTTGGCCAAAGCCGTCAGGGCACCTTTACTGCCATTACACTTCATATTCGGTAACATTGCGCTCGATAACCCGCGCTCCCTTCGCTGCAGCCAAAGGACCACTGTTGCTTTGGAAGACATTCGTTGCAATCAAGGTGTCCATCACCAATTTAACATTAGCTGGATCAATAGGTTCAATTGGCTCATCAATAGATAGTCTTGCCGCTTTCCCTATCTGGGTACTGAATTGTAATTCCAGTGTTTTCGCCATTTAATACACCTCCTTTCTACTGTATTTCACTCCTTCCTTAGGCGTTGATGTCAAAGCTGTCATTCTTCTCCAGCAGTATCAGCGGTCTCGCACTCAGGCCTGCCAGTGCATCTGCTGCTTGACGAATTTCATCCGGAGTCGAGGCAAAGTTGATATTGCTGTAAGTTTTGTTGGCATATTTCGGCTTACCCTCTGCATCCACTCCATCGTCAAACACCATTTTCAGCTTGATACTTTTCAAATCTGCAGTTGCCATTTGTATCACCTCCTTTCACTCTTTATATAGAGAGAAGAGGGTGAAAAGGACACCTAGGAATTCACTTTTTTTACTATTGAAAAGGACCTTTTAAGAATTTTCGAAAGAAGCTACGCTCATCTGGGGAATAAATGGCTAAGTTTGTTTGTTGCCAGCGATATATAATACGTTGGTTTGCTTCAAGATCGGATGTTTTGTGACTACTAGGCAGAGGGAGAATTCCACGAAGTCGCCTATTAATAACTAGTCAATTTTGTATGTGACTTTGGGGGAATGACAATAACGCATACAAATATCAGGCTTTTTGTGTGTGAGCTCGGGGGATTTGGAAAGTTACCTACCAATAACCGAGGGATTTGTATGTGACTTTGGGGAAATGACAACAACCTCATACAAATAACCCGCTCTTTTGTGTGTGAGGTCGACCGTTTTGGAAAGTCACATACCAATAACCGAGGGATTTGTATGTGAATTTGGGGAAATGACAACAACCTCATACAAATATCAGGCTCTTTTGTGTGTGAGCTCGAGGGATTTGGAAAGTCACATACCAATAACCGAGGGATTTGTATGTGACTTTAGGGAAATGACAACAACCTCATACAAATAACCCGCTCTTTTGTGTGTAAGGTCGACCGTTTTGGAAAGTCACATACCAATAACCCTTTGATTGGTATGTGACTTAAAGGAAAAGTCTGCAACCTCATTTAATATTCCATTAATTTAAGAGAGAGATTTACTAAAAAGCGCCTTACCAAAACAGTTGTTGATAGTTGAGATCCTAAGTAGTTTGTTTAAACGTCTTTACAGAAGTCCAATTTTTAATAACAAAAAAAGACTGCCTCCGTAACGGGGACAATCTTTTTTGTATATCTATTAACCGTTGATATCATTGCTTAAGCTTGACTTTACAAGCCCAGCTTCTTCAAGGAGGCTTCCGATTTGCTCTTCTGCTTCTGTGAACTTTTCATTTGCCGCGTCGAAGTTCACGTCTTCATTTTGTAGCTCAGCAGCTTTCATGTCATAAGAGTCAGCAAGAGTCGTTTTGAAGGTTTCTAATTCTTCTTCAAATTGAGAAAGATCTTCAGATACTTCAAAACCTTTTACTGCTTCACTTGCTGCAGCAGCAGACTCAGCAGCTGCTTGTTTCACTTCTGCACTCGGAGCTTCTTCTCCGCCCATAGCTGCTTCATAATCATTCAACTCATTATCGATACCATTTAAGGTGCTCGTCATATTCAGGTAGAAATCCATCATTGCACCTGAAGCATCCATAGTTTCTTCTTCAGTTGCCTCTGTATTCTCTGTGTTTTCTGCTGTGTTATCGTCAGCTGAATTGTTTTCTCCGTTGTTTGCACAACCTGCAACGGCTAACAAAAGAGCTAATGCTAGCCACCATAACTTCTTCATATTCTTCGTCCTTTCTGAATTCACCATGTTGAATTAGTTTATGACTATGTAACTACCTAAACCTTTAAGGCAGATTACCATATTCCAACCGATATGTATCTTATCATGTCGTCAAGAGAGAGGTAAAGGAATATTCCTCCATTTCGTTTAAGTTTAAATGTTGAAAATATTACCTATTTTCCAAATCTGTGGATTCAGAACCTTCTACTTGAAAAATCGGTGAATTTGATCCATAATAGAGCTTGTTCATTACATGGGGCTGATTGTGTTGCTGGTGCATGCCTCGGTCTTCAAAACCGCTTGGGACCACCGTGCGTGGTTCGCTGGGTTCGATTCCCAGGCAGTCCCGCCAAATAAGGAAATTTCAATGTTTACATACTCATACTTCAATACGGTTTTATGGGCTGTTATTGGCAAAACCGATTCAGTCCGATTATTGAAACCGAGTTGGACTTTTACTCTTGGTCTCCTATAAAAATTCTTAGGGGGCTATTTTTTATGCAAAAGAAGACTATTCGAAAGTACAAACGTGGACAAAGATCATCGGTTATAAGAAGAGTTACAGAAGGTCTTACACTATTTGAAATGTTTGATCGGTTTATGACAGTAAAAAAGACAGAAGGACTTTCTAGTAGGACTATCACCGACTACTATAACAATTTTAAGTATTTCAAGAATTATCAAGAAGAGGATCTTTCTGCCGGCGAAATTACAATAGATGTTTTTCGAGGTTTCATCGGTTACATGTTACATGAATTAGAACTTTCACCTGTGACCGCAAATGTCCGTATAAGAACCATGAGGGCTTTCATAAGATTCTGTTTTCATGAGGGTTACCTAGACACTCCAATACATGAAAGTTTTAAACCAGTAAAGACGCCCGAAGACACCCTAGAATCATTAACACCTCCAGAGATTAAAAAACTCCTTTCAGTGATTGATGATGAATTGTATACCGGTTTCAGAGATAAGATTATCATTTTAGTATTATTAGATACGATGGTTCGCATATCCGAATTGGTTGCACTTAAGCGATGCAATGTAGACTTAAAAGGAGGGTTTATTTCACTAGAAGCCGAGGAAACTAAAACCAGGAAATACCGATCTGTCCCGCTATCCACCAAAACAATAAAACTCCTTTCTGACTATATTAAAGAAACAGAAGATTTTGAGGGGGAACATCTTTTCCTTACCTATGACGGCCGGAAAATTAACCCGAGTACTATAAGAGTTATTCTAAGAGATTATGGAAAAGCAGCAGCCATTTCAGGAAAAAGGGTAAGCCCACATACATTTAGACATACAGGGGCTTTATTGTATATTATGAACGGTGGAGATCCCTTTTCTTTACAGAAAATATTAGGCCACAGTCATATGAACATGGTTCGTAAGTATATTCAAATGACAGATATGGATGTAAGAAGACAACATAATAGCTTTTCTCCCCTAAATAGTATCTTCTAAAAAGAAAAAGGGACCGCCACTCTGAGGCGGTCCCTTTTTATCTAATCTATATCTTAATACAATCATCAGAAATATAGTCATCTATTCCTTCCAAAGGAAAGCCGGGTCCTGTTATTTCCTCTTTTAGACGTTCTTTTTCGCTTAGTTGAATGTTAAGCGTTAATAAGTTTATTAATGGATCTCGTTTTGTAAAGTTATAGGCTTCTCTAACTGCTACGTCTAGCTTAAGGTGAAGGATATAAAGATTATTCTTGCCTGGTAACTCAAGACTTCGATATAGTTCTCTAAGTGTTATGTCATTTTCCTTCATAATCTTTATTCTAAATTCCCGTAAATTTTTTGCTGCTTCTGCAACTTTTTGAACAGCATTCTTATCCGGGTTTTGTGGCCAAGGAAATGTGTTAAATATTGTGGTTGCAGTATATCTAAAATCATCCTTTATCTTTGACCCTTTAGCCTTAAACCACGACCAATGATATATTGATTGTAATACTCCGTAGCTATAATCATCCTCAAAAGGAAAAACCATTATAGACGCGTTTGGCCTTATTTCACTATCAACAAATTCGAATATTGGCCTTTTTGAATGCTGAGAACAAACTACATATCTAGACAATTTAGATATACTATTAAGCATATCTCCCCTTGGATAAGAATGAAGCCACCATTTATCATAAAAGCCTGCATGGTGTCTGTTTACCCTTGCTTTAGGATTGGTATCTAAAACTTCCTTATTTCTCAAAACCTCTTCCTTAAAGTTGGCCTCTCTTGTAGGTAATACTGTTTCTTGCACTCTTTTAAAGGGTTCTTTATAGCTTTTTGATTCAATAATCGTTCTTGGATAAAAGTCAATAACATACCGCTGAGGTTTTCCCATCAGGTTACCAAAGAGATCGTTAGCTATTAAATACGGAAAGATTACATTTTTATTTCTATCATTTTTAGAGATAAGTAGATCTCGTTCCTCTTTAGACAATATAAACCCTGCGTGACCATGAGTTTGACCTTGGTAACATTTTGCTTTTAAATTTGAACTAAGTACACTAGCTTTAGTTACATCAAACTCTGCTGTTAAATAACTTGGAATAAAATCTAATTCAACACTTCCTTGGTTTTCCATAAAAAGTTTCTTCTTTCCATTTTCAGACCCCTTTAACCAATTGACTATTGAAACATGAACTACAGCATCTCCTGACCAAGGTTGACTTGATACTGCCTCAGTTATGGTCCCTCCATTTTGTATAACGTAATCCAAACCACCGATTCTAGAATAATTCTCTCTTATTGTATTTGTTCCTACTAAACCTATTCTTCCATTTTTCTTTGATACATCATGTGCTTTTCTGAACCAATAAACACAATAATCTGCGTGACCCGGCACTTGCGGCATAGTTTTTCTTAATTCACTTACATATTTAACTCCAAGTTCCTGTTGAATTTTGTTTTTAGATTGAAACGGAGGATTTCCTATTATTACATCTGCTTCTGGCCAATCGTTAAATAAAGCATCTTGACATAGGATGTTCTTGTCCAAGTTATCAAGTGGTAAAATGGTTTCGTCAATATGAAACTCATCGTATGCTAATTTTTTGGCAATCATTAGAGTGACCTTGGCTAGTTCAGTAGCAAATTTGTTTACGTCCATTCCATAGAATTGCTTCGCACTAATGAAAGAGATTTCGGAATATGCAATATTCTTATTTTTCTTTCTCAAAGACCTAATTTTTTCGTATATTGACTTTTCTAGCTTCTTCAACTGTATAAATGCAACATATAAAAAGTTTCCTGAACCACATGCAGGATCTAATACTTTATAGTTTCTCAATTCCTCTAATAATAAATATAACTCTTTTATAGTATTTGCTTTTGAGATCTTCTTCTCCCAAGGGTGAACAATAGATGGCCTCACGATCTTCATAATGTCTGCTTCACTCGTAAAGTGGGCACCAAAAGCATGTCTTTTTTCCTTCTCCATAGAGTCTTCAAATAATACACCAAAAATAGCAGGCTTTACCTTACTCCAATCATGTTTAGCCGCTTCATGCAAATATTCTAACTCCTCTTGGTTAAGCTGAATAGGAACGATCTTTGAAAACAATCCACCATTAAAGTAATCTACATTCTTATATTTTCCATGCGGCACGTTACCTGGTTGATTCATTCTCATGAATAGATCTCCAATTAAGTCGTAGGAACTTTGACCTTCCAGACATTCCTTTATTAGCCTAGTAAACATGTACCGTGGTAATAACTCTATATCTTCTGCAAACATTGATAATACACACTGCAGCGAGAAAACTTGGGCATCGTCTCTATCAATTCCTCTATTAATAAGAGATTTATACATTCCCGCTACATTATCAGCAGCACTCGCAGTTACTTCAATTAAATCGTTTTCGAAAACCGGTTCTTCCGCTTCATTACTAGGAAATAAGAACGCTAGCGGTCCCCACTTCTTTGGCAGATCTGTTACCAATACCTTATCTATTGGATCTTCTAATTGCCGATTTAAATCAAATATCCAAAATTCATCAAAATTACATAGAACTACATATTTAGGCCTATCGGGAACTAAGTTCATCCAATATTCTTCAGCCTGAGAATAATGTTTAGAAAGATCCGTCCCCCTTTTTTTCATTTCAATTAAAACTACTGGTTTCCATACTAGATCAGCAAAGCTTGTCCCTTTTTTCTTTCTAATTCTAAATTCAGCTTTTCCTCCAACCTCTAATACCCCATCGTGTCCAAATCCCTGAAACAATCTATCTAAATATATCTGGGCCTCTCCTTTTTCATCACCTTCACAATTTGTTTTAAACCAATCAACAAAGGTTTCTAATCTTTCTTTTTTGTTCATAATCCATTTCTCCTTTTGCTAACTAAAACTTAAATTATCCTAAGTGGATTGACAGAAGAGAAAATATAAAAACCAGCTTAGCTTTTGCTGGTTTCTACATATAACTTATGAAAAAATCATCTAAATAACCTTCGAATTACAGTGTGAAGTGCATTCAGGTCAAAACTTATCGTATTGTCAACTCTATGTAGTTCATGGTCATATTCAGAAAGAGAATGCAAGATATTGAATGCTTCTTCGTCACTCTCAATTGATTGAATAAGATCAACAAAAACTCTCATTACATGCCATCTATTATGACTAACTCCTAATTTAAGTATACATTTTAGTATATTGGATCTTACATCGTGATTATCTATGCTTGTAAAAACTGATTCTAGCTTATCAGCAATGGTATCTGTATAGCTAAACGGCCAAGATTGACTGTTTATTAGTTCTAGACTATCAATTGTTATTTTTGTAAACAGATCAGGATACTGTTGTTCTAGAAGCCTAAAAGCGTGTGCAGGTAATTGCATGATAGCATCGTTTAAGACTGCTTTATCCTGAATTCTACTAAGATGATCTGCTAATCTATTGATTAATGTGTCACTAGAAAATATTAAATCAACTTCATCAAGTAGAGTTATTTCATTAATAACTGCATTCAAGCTTCCTTCAACTTGCCCCTCAATTAGTAAGTCCATTGCAATGTTAAAATGCTGACGTAATTCTTTAACCGATGAAAACCTTTCCTCTTTATTTTCTTTCGTAGATTTTCTAATGAGAAATTGAACTGGTGCAGGTAGTGATGTTATGTCTAATGCGGGAGGTGTTGTTCCTGTAAATGCTTCATATAACATTTTACCAAAGGCATAGATATCAGTACGATTATCAACATATTTTAAACTTTGTTCTTGTTCAGGAGAACAATAAAATTTGGTACCACCATACATATTGGTCCTTGTAAGCCTATCCCTTTCATTCATTGGATTAACACATAGTCCTAAATCGCATAGAACAAGATCATCATCTGAATTTCCTATTACATTTCCAGGTTTTAAATCACGATGATAATATCCTTCCTCATGAAGGTATTCAAGCCCCTCCAAAACTTGGGTAAAGACTTCCCTTATTCTATTAAAGTCCTCTTTAATTGAGGGCATCATATCCAGTAAACTCGCTTGGTACCTTTCCATAACATAAAAATAAGGTTCAGAATTAAGGTTGAAATCAACGACCTTAACGATTCTAGGGTGATTTAACTTAGTTAAATATCTTACTTCTCGAATAAATCTCTCAATTGAATCTGAGTCAAGTTGGATTAATTCTTTTAGAACATAATTTCCGTTTTGTAGAACGTCATTTATGTATTTTTCTGCTACAAAGACAGCACCAAAACCCCCCGGGTTACCTATCCTCGGTCCTCTCCTCCAAGTGGACTCTTCAATACTCTCCATTTGATTCCCTCCACACCTTTTATTTGCTTACTATTATATTACACTTCATACGACAAATTCTACCAAATTATACCTAGCACTAAGTGGATATATTTTAAATGCCGGTATTAAACTTCTTAATTCAAAGAATATCTATAATCTATGTAATATCAAACTGAAGATACACTAGTATATCTATACCTTCACATTTACTAATAACTCTCTTCTTTACAAAAGCAACTGATATCGGTCCTTCCCACTCTTTTAGTTGGATGCTTTCTTTTTAGAAGTCTCAAATTCATCAACTACCTTAATAATTGATCTTTTATCGGTATAATTAGCTTCTTTTATCACTTAGTTGGTATACAAATCTATTAACTGCAGTTTATGTGAACTCCTCCTTCTAAGAGTTCATTTATAAGTATAAACCATTCTTATATATATTTGTTAAAAAATGTAATCAAAAACGTCGTGCAAATGGAATATGTGATCTCTGTGGAAGACCCGCCCCTTTTAAAGACAAAAAAAATAGACCTTACTTAGAAAGTCACCATATAGTATGGCTTAGTCGAGGCGGAGCCGATAACATTGAAAACACTGTAGCTGTTGATCCATCGTGTCATCGGAAGTTGCATATTTTGGATCTAGAAACAGATGTAAACAACTTATTCAGAAAAGTAAATAACTACTCAAAGATTTAAGAAGCCTTTATTTTTATTTTCTAAGACTGCTGGTCCCTCTTTTATAAAAAGGGCCAGCCGTTACTTCTTATGGAAGAACTTAACTAGTACAGTTACCTTTTATAAAAAATTTCACATATGTGTATATCATTTAGTATAAAAGAGTGTCTAAAACCACTATACCACCTAACTGTTTAACAATTGTAGGATCAATTTTTGACATGAACTCTCGATATTGTGCTGAGTTTCTTAGTAGAACAGTAATAAGTTCATAATGAAATGTTAAGTTTCCTAAGATCCTCCATTCACGTTCATGAGTCCAATCTGTAACTGGACCATTATGGTAAAGATCCTTCAAATCAAAATCTACTATTCTCCAATGTTGATCTTGGTGAACAAATTGCTTTGCAAGTTCAGACCTTTCATAAATGACTGGCCTTGCCCCCTTATCTGGGATAATTTGATAATTCTCTTGGGTGTAAAGTTGAGAAACTGTTGATTTATGAAGAGAAATTCCACATGCATCATAACGTAATCTTCCAATTTCGCCTGCTTCATACTCCTCTACATGGTTTATGGCATTTTCCGCTATAGAATATAGTGGAATATCCTGAAAGCAAACCACTTCATGTCCCCCTATTATAAAACCTCTTGAACTTGCAAGAAGTTGCCTTTCTGTTAATATCTTTATTAGTACATCAGTAGCATTTAAGTTGGGTTCTTGCCTTCTAGTTAAATGCGTTAGAAGACCTGTTAAATCGGTACGATTTTTATTAGTTTGATTCCATTGAAATGTTTGATATGCCATAGTATCATCCTCTATTTCATTTATCTCACTATCTCTTATAGGCTTATTTGTTATTGGTATTGAGAAAAATATTAAAAAAATTATTCTTACAGCTTTTGCGGCCCGCTGGCCCCCCTGCCCCCACGGTGGTGGGGTGGCCTGGCTGCTGCTACCTGGCCTCTGTGCTGCATTGCCTGGGGGCCTCTGCGTGTGCTGTGGTGGGGTGTTTGTGCTTGGCAGCCTTTCCTGTTCCCCGGCTGCCTTGGGGGTGCTGCTTTGGGGATTGGCCCCTATCTGGAACCTTCCTAATACAGATTCTTGTACAAGCTATGATTACTCTATGTCATACTGTAGGTATACACTTATAAGTTCACACTCTTGCTTCTTGACTATCTTCTTCCTTACAAAGGTGGCATAAATCGTTCTATTCCATTCTTTCAATGGCATTGCCTTTCTTTCATTAGACGATTCAAACTCGTCAACAACCTTGTTTAGTTTAACATGATTAGGAAAGTCGAATTCCTCGACAATTTGCTTTGTATATACATCAATTAGCTGTAACTTGTAAATACGATCACCTCCCTGCTTATAAGTTCATTATAATCTAAATGTAAAAAAATGTAATTATAATTTTCTTAAAAATGAAATAGAAAAGTGTTCGTGTCTGTTGGAGAGAGACAAAAGAAAATCATAAAGACGTGAGGGGATACTATGCCAAACTTATTCAACTCTAAACAACTTCAAAAAGAACTTTCTATTTCTCGCCATACTTTAAGTGAGATGGAGAAGGTTGGATTACCATATAGTAAAAACGGAAACTCTAAACAGTATGATAAAGATGAGGTAATCAGCTGGATTGAGAAACAAAGAAAAGACATTAGAAGTTTAACCATCGGAAGCACATATAAAAACGCGGATATCTCAGAAGCTTTTAAATGTTCCCCCCAAGGCGGCATGAAACGTTCTCACAAGACTAATACTCTAGTAATCCTTTCTGATCATACAAATGGAATCTATGAGGATAAATGGATCATTAACGATGAAGGTGAGGAAATTCTGCTTTATTCTGGTATGGGACAAGAGGGGGATCAGGATATTAATTATGCACAAAACAAAGTCCTGAATGAATCCCCAGATAACAGTATCCATGTTTATTTATTTGAAGCATATTCACCTGGTAATTATGTATTTAAAGGGCAAGTCGAGTTAGCAGCAGAACCATACCAATCTTTTCAAGGTGGAAGACAAGTCTGGATTTTCCCACTACGTTTATTGGAAAGCAAGTCGATTCCGCCTCTAGATCTAATCAATGAAAAAGAAAGCATTAAGCAAAAGGAAGCCGAGAAAATGAGTGATGAAGATCTCTTAAACCGTGCTAAGAATCCAGAACAAGTTGGACAAAGATATACAACCTCCAAAACTTTCGATAGAGATCCCTATGTATCTGAATATGTCAAACGACGTGCAAAAGGTAACTGTGATCTGTGCGGAAAGCCAGCACCTTTTAGAGATAAGAAGGGAAAGCCCTATCTAGAAAGCCATCATATTGTTTGGCTGGCTAGAGGCGGTGAAGATACTATTAAGAACACAGTCGCACTTGATCCCTCCTGTCACAAGAAGATGCACATTTTGGATCTTCAAAAGGATGTTGATCTACTTGTTCAGAGAGTCAAAGAATATGAAGCATGATGGAGAATAAACAGATATTCTCATATAGGCTTCTCTGCTACCCCCGGATCTCAAAAAAATTTTAAAAAAATTATTCTCGCAGCTTTTGCTGGCCCCAGGCCCCCCGGTCCCCCGTGGGTGGGGGGGGGGTGGTCCTGTGGTCCTGTCTATGGATCGGCGTGATGGCGGCTGCTTTGGCTTCGCCCAGGGTGCTGCTACTTCGCCTTGGCCGCGTGCTGGCTTGGCCTGGCTGTACTTCGGCTTCGCCTGGGCTTGCTTACCTTTGCTTGGCTGTTGCATGGTTGGCAATCTGTGTCTCATTGGGCTGCCCTGGCTGCCTCTATTCCCTCTGTCCTCTCTTCGGTTCTCTTCTTGCCTAAGATCAGAAAATGAGATAAAAAAAGGACCTTATGATCTTCGGTCCAATTGAATGTAACGTATTAATGTACAACTGAAGCTTTCCTCTTTGCACGTATTAACGTACTTTTAGAGATCCCTGTCAGATCTTCGACTTGTTTGTAAGAGTGATCCTTTAATAGATCTAAAGCATGTTCTAGCTGCTTCTTACTGAACTTATTTGGACGCCCCTCTCTAAAGTCTTCCCTCTGTCTCGCAATCGCTTTACCCTCCTGGGTTCGTTCTATGATCATATCGCGTTCAAACTCTGCGAATGCACTAATTACGCTAAATACAAGCCGCCCTGTTGGCGTATCCTCCACCAATCCCATATTTAAGATATGAACCTTGACATCCTTTTCAAATAGTTCCTTCACTGTCTGAATGGCGTCTACGGTGGATCTAGCGAACCGGTCCAGCTTAGTTATTACCAAGGTATCCCCTTCTTTTAATACGCCTAGTAACTCCCTGAACTGTGTTCTATCTGCTTTTGTTCCGGTGAACTTCTCTGAGTAGATCTGTTCACACCCTTCCCTCTCCAATGCCTGTAATTGTGATTCAAGATCCTGGTTAACAGTGCTAACCCTCGCATACCCGTATTTCATTATGTGGCTACCCCTCTTCACTCTCATTTGTGATACTAAGTTTTGACACCTCTTTATACCTTGATATTACTGGTAGATCTAAACAGTGTCAATTCTTTTAAGTTATGACACCAATCTTTTAAATCATAAAGCCTGCAACTTTCTATTTGTATGTCGTTACCTGACATTAGCTAATCAGACACCTATCGGTATGGTCTTGTTTTTGACCTTATCACTTATTTTTAACTGACAACTAACCCCTTCCTTATATAGCCGTTTACAGTTACCTTTTTGAAACTGTTAAATGAGGAAGAAGCCAGCCAGGCATAAGATTCATTTTGGGCATTCAATATATGCGTTCAATTTGAACATCTATTTCTGGGCAATTCTATTTATTTCTACCCTATTGTTCTACCTTTCCTTTATCAAAGTATTCCCTGTAAGGTATTATTCCCGTTTTGCTTTTCGTTATTGAATACGACAATTAATAACACTTTGTAACAGTACTTCTAACTTTTATTAAGGAAAAAAGTAGACACTTTTACCCGAAACAGTTTTCAATTGGGCCCCTAGTTGATTTCCTTTTAAATTATTTTTATTTATTTGTGTCTGTTTTTATCACGTACCCCGTTTTTAACATGAAAGGTCAAAAGAGTATCTGCACCTTTCACAATAGATAAGGGGGAATAAAAGGTGATACTACCAAAACGTACTACACTTCAGCGTGAACAAGAGGACAAAACCAACAGAATCAAAAATTATCGAAAAAAGGAGGCAATTCTAAACTTGGAAGAAGCGTGGCGGAATTATTCTTTAAAAAGACTACACGACGAAGAACAAGCAACTAACTCTCTTTTAAGTCACATTACCATTACTAGCATGGTCAAGAGGGTTGCAAACACTTTCTATAAATCACACAAAAATAATAGCCGCGTTTCATACGAGGATTTCTATTCTGTCTCATTTGAAAAAGCATGGAATATAATCAGTGATTACTCCTGGAGTAGCCATTACTTCCTTTATGAACATTTAAATCGCGGGTTGCACACTGCTTGTATTGATCTCTTACGTTCTGAAGGACTTACAAAGAGTCGGAGAAATAGAAATACTTCATTTCACAAAGCCAAAGGATTAAATACTCAGGACAGAATCGAATTTGAAAGACTTGAAATAAAAAACCCCGTACAATTTGAGGCCTTATTAAACGTCAGGATTATTCGAGAAATGGACGACCAAGAAGAAAAAGTTGCCCAGCTACTATTATTAGATACTGATATAACTTTAGAGGAAATTTGTTCAGAGTTAAATCTTAAATGGAGGCCCCAAGCTTCAAGAATTAAAGACAAAGTTTTAAAAAAGCTGTCTGATTTGTAATCCGGCTACGTTATTAAGATGAAGAACTAAAATATTATTTTTTGGAGGAAATAGAAATGAGATTTGAAATTGAAGAACAGGAAACAGTAATTACTTTTGATGCTTTTACAGGAAAATGGACTTTTTATTCCTGTGTCCCAGATCACATTAAAAAACTACTTAAGGACCCTTCTGCTTTCGAGGATTTGGAAGTTTTAAGTAAACACACAGATGTAACAACAAGTATACGGTTTGTTATTGATGGTTCTCAAATACAGAATTTTTTATTGAAAATCAACTCTTTATTGTCTGATTTGTAATCTAGCTACGTTATTAAGGTGAAGAACAAAAATATTATTATTTGGAGGAAATAGAAATGAGATTCGAAAATGAAAATGGTACTGCAAGGGACGAATTGGTAGAGTCTATAGATTTATATGATACAAAAATTGAGGAGGAATTAGTGATGAATCAAGTTGAAAATACAAAGAGAATGGAAGAAATGTTTTTGAAGAAAGTCAATGAAGCGGCCAATGAATTATTAACTGCACAACTTAACATGGTTAATATAAAAGCTGAAAACTGTGATGAAAATACAGAAATGGAATTAAATAGAAATGAAGAGAAGATGAGAAGATTATCATTCCTTACTTCTGAAACACAAGAAAAGATTTTTCACTTAGAAAACATCTGGTACTCTTATACTTTTAAAAAGATCCTTAGTCCACTGTACGCCTTTGATGTGTTTACAGAGGATAAATTATTTGACACCTTATTCACTGCTACTGTGAAAATATATACAGATTTATATGGAGAAACTTTCTGGTTGGAAAATGATGATTTTGGTAATGCATTATGGGTTGCAGCCTCTGAAGTAATAGATAGGTATAACCCAAATGATAGGCTGTACCTGTATGAACAACTCTTATTGAGTTTTGAAATCACCAGTTTGAAAGTAGTTAAAAAGGTTAGTAATAATTTTTGATTAACTAAATAAAAGATTATGTAGAACTATCGGGTAGTTAAGCGTGTTTATGTATAGAAAAGACTTTACAGTTTAAAGCCTTTTCTTCTTAGCCGATTTCTACCCTCTCCTTATAGATATCGGCTTTTTTAATCTGAGGAATGGAGGATAGTTATGAGACCCAGTAGTCAACTTATTAATCTATTGGATACAAACACTATAAAAGCACTACAAAACATTTACCAAGTACGTTTAAAACATCTTGCTGTCCGTTTGAATTGTAGCAAACAGAATGTGAAGTATCATTTAGACAATAACAGTTTTAAGGATTGGCAAAAAGAGATCATCTATGAACTTTTTATTGAACACGGTTTAGACCAAACTGAGTTAATATTAGTGAATTCAATAGTCAATAAAAAAGTAAACGCTATTGTACACTAGTCAAGATATTCACTAATTTTGAAAGGCGGAAAACATATGAGTGATCGGTTAGAACACATAAGAGAATATTTCAGTAAACAGGAAAAAGTAAAAGTAGAGGTTCGTGTTTTCATAGCAGAAACCAATAGAGGCAAAGTTCATCATTACTTTGAAGGCCGCCGATATGGTTATGAGTTTAAACGAGGGATCGCATGGGTTGATCGAAAGGATCTTCATAAGTTCCAAGAAAAACACTTTATAATTCATGAAGGAAAGGAAGTATAATATGACAGTCAAAGATAAAGCTGCTGCTTTTTTAACAGAATATAAAAATGAATTAAGTTTACTTCAGGAGAGGATTATAACAGCAGAAAAAAGGATTGAAGATATATCTTTAGAAATTAAGTACCTTGAAGAGAAAGAGATCCCTGAGGCAGTTCAGAAACGAGTTTTAAGCGGTAATAGAACTCAGGAAGCTAAAGTAAGAAAACAACTAGATAAGTTGAAATGTGAAAAAGAAGAATTGCATGAGGACCTTATTGTATTAAAGAGGGTGATACAAAACTTTCACCAACAAAAAGCGGCCGAAGTCGGCAAACTGAAAGGATTATTTCAAGAAGAATTAAGATTGATCAGCCAAGCAAGGTTTGATCGGTTGATGAAAGCTAGAAAAGCATATCAACAGGCATTAAAAACAGAAACAGATGTCTTACACATTTATCAAAAACTTGAAGCTGGACTTCAAAATATTGAAGTGGCTGGTGGTCGGAAGAGTTACGTGGAAACCACCTTCTCCCTCCATCCATTAAAAATGAGAGAATTAGCTATATCTTCTCAGGAAGTCACAAGAATTGCAAAGAGACTAGAGTAGCTGCACCATCAAATAAAGAATCCTTCCAGAGAGGAACAGAAACTAAGGTTCCCTACTAGAAGGATCATACATAGTGATATTTATTAAAAAAGTACAATGTTAATGGTCCAGATAGCTAAACCCAATATTATCTTGGCAGTTACATCGGCCCAAAACCTTCTGCTAACCAAAGTGCGTTTAAAACGCGTGAAAAATGGTTTCATGTTTTACCCTCCTACTTTATTCGGTGTAGAGGGGTAAGGGAAACAGCCTATTCTTATTTTAACTAAATTTAATGACAGCCTTTTTTGAATTACCACTTTTCACGACTTATTTTACCTATCTATTATTGTACACCCGCCCTGTTTTTTACGATCATATTTACGGGATTTAAATGTCTTATGTAGGGTTTAATATTTAACTGAAGTGGGATTATTATTGTTTAACTGAATTTTGTTTGATTAAGATGATTTTTAGTTAGGCCGAGGAAAACCCTTTGTCTTCCACACCGTAATTAAATTATAATATACGACCTCTCGGGAAGTCTACTAATAAGTTCCAAGTATGTAGGTTTGTAAGCTATCCCTGAAAAACAGAGAAAAGACTTGCATGAACTGAATATTTATCCGATAATAAAGACCGGAAGACTTAAGAGTAAAACCGAGTAGTAGAACTCAAAAAAACCGAGTGACTACAATGTTAAACGTTGAAATAACGGGAATAACTGGGGCTGATTGTGTTGCTGGTGCATGCCTCGGTCTTCAAAACCGCTTGGGAGGCGCGTGCCGTCTCCGCTGGGTTCGATTCCCAGGCAGTCCCGCCAAATGTAAAATTATAAATTCATAAAACGTATTATAGTCCTTGAGACATCAGCCTTAAGGACTTTTTGATTTACTATTCTTTCCCCTTCTTATACATCCGATACGCAGCATAGATCAGCATTAAACCAATCAAAATACCGCTCAGATCGACTAATAAACCCATTAACCAATCTCCTTTTCCACTATGTAAAAATCGCTGGAAATATTAAATAACTCGAAATTCCCCTTGAGCATTCCACCCAATTTTCGCATAATGAACATACTTTTGCCACATTTTCACGGAAAATGGAAATTTATAAAGGGAGTTTTAGCAAAATAAAAAACCGGTTAAAGAACCGGTTTTTTTATCCAAGCTGGCCTGGTATTTTGCTATCATTGTTATTAGTAGCAGATGTACCGCTATTGTTAGTTACAGAACCACTGTTTGTGTTGCTTTGGGAAAGAGTCGAGTTTTCATCCATCACTTCTTCGCCGGCTTCCTTCACCTTGCCGCCGATTTCTTTCAAATCAGATGTAGCTTCTTTTGCGGTTGAAAGGATATCTGTTGATTCGTCCTTTACCTGGTTTACCTGTTCAACGATGTCTCCATTTACTTTTTCATATAGCTCTTGAGCATCATTAATGGCTTCTTTAAGAACAGATGAAGCAGATTTGATACGGTCCTGAAGGTCATTCTTTACACCGGATGGATCATTTTTAACTTGTCCAACCATACCCATTGTAGAATCCTTCATAGTCCTTGTGTTGGTAGCCACTTTTTGTCTTGTTGTAGAGTCCAGCATTGCCAGAGCCCCTCCAACTACTGCTCCAAGCACCATTCCTTTTACAAGTTTTCCGTTCTTTTCTTCTTCATTAGTTGAAACATTAGTATTATTATACGAAACTGTTTGTGTCATAGATAAACATCCTCCTAAACTAGTTTTAATTATCAGCTTATTTTTTTCTTTCCCGATTTTCATTAAATTAAACTTACCATCCTTCTCAGTAACGAACTGCAATTTTTTCCACACAAAAAGCTGTAAATCTCTTTACAGCTTTTGATTTGCATATAAACCTTCTAAACTGACTCCTTGGCAGCCTGCTTCCCTCTTTTAGATTTCTTCGGCAGGGCTGCCGGCAATGAAATATCGAAGGTTGTACCTTTGCCTTTCTCACTTTGTACATGGATGGACCCGTGGTGATCCTTCAAAATCCTCATACACACCATGAAGCCAAGGCCTGTGCCCTTCTCCTTGGTAGTATAGAAGGGCTCTCCAAGTTTATTCAGGGTCTTCTCATCCATCCCTTCCCCTTCATCCTGGAATGTCAGCAATACTTGTCCATTGAGTTGACTGGCTGATATGTATATGTTCCCTCCATTGGGCTGTGCTTCAATCGCATTCTTAATTAAGTTGATAAACACCTGTTTAATCTGATTTTCGTCACATCGGATATATAGTTCATTTTTGGTAAACTGAGGATGGATGGAAACATCAAATAATGTGGCATTGGTTTGCAATAAAGCCGTTACTTGCTGAAGAATGTGTACGACATTCTTTTCCCTAAAGTGGACAGCCTGCGGCTTCGCAAGCATCAATAATTCGCTTAAGACCAGCTCAATCCTCTTTATTTCGGTAAAAATGATATCTAAGTAGTATTGGTTGGTATTTGAATCTGATTTCATTAATTGAAGAAAACCATTTATTGCCGTCAGTGGGTTTCTCACCTCATGGGCTATACCTGCTGCCAGCTGCCCGGCAATCGAAAGTTTTTGAGACTGCACAGCAAGATTTTCATTCATTTCAATCAATTCTTCTTCGGCATAGACTCGGTGGGTGATATCCGATATGGTGCCAATGGTCCCCAGAAATTTTCCGTTATCATCAAAGTTGAATTTCAAGTGAAGTTCAGCCCAAAAGTTTCCTCCATCTTTCATTCTATATAGGATTTCTACTTTTGTCTGTTCTGTCCTGTCTTTAATACAGGAGCGGATAATGGGCTGTATCTCATGACGCTGCTGAAGAGGCAGGAAATGAAGTGCATTCGCATTCAAACTTTCTGAAACCGTATATCCTGAAAAAGTTTCCCACGCCGGATTCAGGAACTGAAAATGACCATTAGAGTCCGTGCGAAAAACAACTTCATCAATTCTTTCCAGAATAAGGCTCATTTCATCTGAAAGAGTCCGGTATTTTTCTTCGCTTTCCTTTAATTTCTTCAGATCTCTTTGATGTTGATCATAATAACCTCCGAGATACACAGCCGCCCCTAAAATCAGTATGGTGTATATAATATCAACGGCCAAATTAATATCATTTCCTAATACACTATAGAAGATATAATCCCAAACTAATACAAATAATGAAACTACGATGAATGCCGTCAGACGACCCCGATATCGACTCATTTCGTCACCCTTCAATCCGATTTCTTTCTTTTATGCCAATTTTCGCACAATTAACATTAACATCAGTATACCATCTTCATGAAAAAATGGAATAATTTCCATCCATTTTTTCTTAAAATCCTTTATCACTCTAAAGCACTAAGAGGGACAGTCCCTCTTAGTGCTTTAAAGTATTAAAAGATCTTTATATATATCATAATTTCTGATCAGATACTTGTCACTATCCCTTACCTTGTCTATAATGAAAGACGATAATTGGCTTTTACAGAATTATGAGGTGAAAAAGCGTGCAATTAGAAGGCTGGTTTTTAATCTTCATTCTTTTCTGGGTCGTCATTCTAATTTCTTTGTTTGCCATCGGCGGATTTTTCATGTTTCGAAAGTTTTTGAAGCGCATGCCGAAAGAAGATGGACGATCTGATTTGGATTGGGAAGAATATTATGTTAATAAAACGTATAAGTTATGGGGTCCAAAAGAAAAAGAGATACTAAATGAACTCGTTTCACCTGTTCCGGACTTGTTCAGAGATGTAGCAAAACAAAAAATCGCCGGAAAAATAGGCGAACTTGCGCTGAAAGAAAAAGCATCTTCGATTTCACAAGAACTCATTATACGCGGTTACATCATGGCAACACCTAAAAGGGATCATAAGTTTTTAAGAAAGAAACTGGATGAGATGAATATCGATGTAGCCCCTTATGAACATCTGTTTTAGGATGACAGAAAGGAATTATACACTATGAGTGCTATTTTAATCATCCCTATCATTCTATACATTATTTTTATTGGAGCAGGACTCTATCTTTACAAAAAATATAAAAAGACGAAAGGTTGAAACAGGTAAGCTGTTTCAACCTTTTTCTTTTTTATTCCTGGAGGCACTTCTAACTGCCTAGTTATAACTGTGGTTTAACTCCACTCACCGGCCACACGGTACATACCAATCAGCTATATAAATACAAAAAACCGGCACCCTGTCCTTTAACAGGTTACCGGCTTTCTCAAATCGTATTAGTCGTCAAATCATCTTTGTCATTCAACAATCTTTTATACTGCATGTACATAGCTATCCTCCAGGGAACAATCATCCCAAACGCAAGGATCCAGAACATCCCGCTAAGCTGCCCATAATCTATACTATTGCTCAGAATAAGCTTGGCTGCAATGCGAACCAACAATAATCCAATTAAAATAAAGGCAAAAGCTTTTGACCGTTTCAGATATATATCATTATCACGAATTTCAAAACTGGACGTTTTGATGAGGAAAATAGAAAAAATCATACCGACTACCAAAGCCTCGACAACTTCCGCTAAGGTCACCCTAAACATCGGAACAAGAAACATAAGTGCACCTGTACTCATGAAAATCGGCGGCAAAATGATCTTCTTGGCCGTGACAGGCTTCTTCTGTGCTCTCATTCGTATAAAAATCACAAAAAACCCCATACCAATCGCAATAATGGATGAAGCAATCGTCATTGACATCTCTATCATCCTTTATAAATAAATTACATGTGTCGTCACTAATTATAGACTATTACACCAAAAGCGCAAGGGGCGGTTCATTGAAACGAGCAAAATGCAGGAGGATTTTTGGGGGTTAGGAGAACAACATACATGTTTCCCATAGTAACTGCTGCCAGGATGCTCTTACTTTATTAGGGTGCCTCATAAACCTCCCATAAAGCCACTTTTCTTCTCTTTTTGGAATTAGGGTGCCTCATGAAACTCCCATAGAGCCACTTTTCTTCTCTTTTTGGGATTAGGGTGTCTCATGTACCTTTCATGCAACCACTTCAACCTTTTTTGCCTTCAGTGAGACACACAAACCTTTTATAGAGCCTTTCCCAGGGTGCATCAAGAAAGAGTATTTGTTCCCAAACTTCTCGCTCAGCATCCATTAAACCAAAAGAGACCTCCGCAGCTACAAGGGCTGAGGAGGTCTCTGAATCCATTAATTTAAAACTCTATTGATTGCTTCAACGACACGGCTTTCATCGAAAGGTTTGACGATGAAGTCTTTTGCCCCTGCTTCAATTGCTTCGACCACCAGTTTTTGCTGGCCCATAGCAGAACACATGATAATCTTCGCTTCCGGGTATTCATTGATGATGTGCCTCACTGCTTCTATACCCGTCATCTCCGGCATAGTGATATCCATGGTCACGATATCAGGCTGCAGTTCGCGGTATTTTTCAATTGCCTGGAAACCTGTCTCCGCTTCGCCTATTACTTGATGGTCACTATTTTGAAGCATATTTCCAAGCGCCATTCTCATAAATTTAGCATCGTCCACTATTAGTACTGTTCCCACAGGTGATCCTCCTTGTTCCAGCAATGGAAATGGAAATTCTGCTGTATAAATAAAATTTCTGATTATTACTTAAATATAGCATTCTTTCCCAGTTAAATTCAATAATGGATTTTTCTATTCAATCAGGGGGGTGGTACTGGCTAAAACCCTGTAAATCCACCGGTAAGCTTACTGAAAAAGATGATGATCGCCGTGAGCAAGTCGAAAAAGAGCATGATTCCAACAAGAATCATAATATATCCGCCGACCTTCATGATTTTTGCGTTGTTCTTCCGAATCCATTGCATCTTGCCGACAAAGAAGGACAGGATCAGGAAAGGAATAGCAAAACCAAGGGCATACGAGGTCATATAAATCATGCCTGATCCCGGATTTGTCCCGACAAGGGATATAACAGCCCCTAGTATCGGCCCGGTGCATGGTGTCCATCCTGCAGCGAAAGCCATCCCGATCAATACAGAACCCACATAGCCTGCTGGCCTGTTTTTAAATTCAAACTTTCTGTCTTTCATAAGGAACTGTGGCTGAAATACTCCGATGACCATCAGTCCGAAGATCACGATAAATATGGCTCCAACCTGGCGAATGATATCCTCATATTGAAAAAGAAAATTACCCAGAAACGTGGTACTGAAGCCCAGAACGATGAAAATCGAGGAAAATCCAATCAGGAACAAAATCGTATGAATCAAGCTTCTCCTTTGAAGTTTCACATTTTCATCTTTTAAATCACTCACTGACATCCCGGTTATGTATGATAAGAATGCCGGGTAAAGCGGCAGACAGCAGGGTGAAATGAAACTCAGGAACCCTGCACCGAAAGCCAAAAATATATTTATATCACCCATAAGCCCAACTCCTAGTAAATCTCTTTTTATCATTGTATCAGACATCTTCTAAACATTGGAGGTAAAGGCCTGTGAACAATTTGTGTACAGGGAATGAGACCCACGTATTACGCTTTCTTTAATATCCACCTTTACAATTCCTTACTTTTTTCATAAAAAATGTGAATAATCCTTTAAAAAAATTCTCCTATTCGCTATACTATTGTATAAGAGTTACATTTATTAGTAGAATTAGAGAGATCACTCTTCACGAAAGGACTTAAGGCCATGTGTAAACAAGAGCTACTAGAACGGATAGAGAAAAAACGTGCCCAGTTAATAGACATTGCAGCTGTTAATGGTCTTAACTCACCTCTGGCTATAAAATACAGTCAAGAACTTGACAACCTTTTGAACCATTATAATCGTATGTTCATTAAAACATCATCCATATCGAAATCCCTGGTTGCCAAACAAGCAACTCTTTAAACAGAGAGAGGCAAAAGCGAATAAACATCGCTTTTGCCTCTTTTTCAAATGTTTTATTTTACGGCTCTGCATGCACCTATATATTAATGGCAGGTACCCCGACTAAAAGCAAATTTAACTATTTTGAGCTCACATTTTCCACCTTATCTTCGTAACCTGTTTGATACTTCCCATTTTCCTCTTCATCTCCGTTTGTTGTTGCATCCGCTACGACCCAGGTATCATCCTCCATAACCAAGATGAAGGTTACCTCTTTCTTTCCGTTATCAATATTTTGAACAACGTGATACTCCTGGTTCGAGGCTTCTTCCATTGAAAATTCCTGATCCTGCTGCAGCCAAATAGGTGTTTCCGTTGCTACGACTGAGAGTTCCCCATTTTCTTCTTTAATGTATAGGTCCACAAGGTTTTCAGCATATTGGATTGTCATAATGTTAGAAAAATATTGAATGATTTCATCCTTGCTTTCATATTCTTCAAGTTCAGGTCCTGCGTTGATGACTTCCATAAAGGTTTCTTTGTACTGCCTTAACACTTCCTTAGCTTTTTCCTTCGACATCTCAGAATCACTGTCAGTGTTACCATTTGTTTTAGTTTCGGGAGTTTCAGTTTCAAAGCTTTCCTGTTGAGATTCTTTTACTGCTTCAGCTTCTGCCGGGTTAGCTTCCGTACTTTCTTCAATCGTTCCACACCCGGTTAATGTCAACAAAGAAATCCCCAGTGAAATTGCAGCTATTTTCATAGTTTTTCCTCCCTTTCAATGTATAGTAACCTATACACCTGAAAGGGGACTAGTAAACAAAACAAGAAGATAACCGAACTTTACGGCTACCTTCTTTGATTATGAATCTACGGCATCTTCAATTCCTTCAACAAGTCCATTCTGCAGAAGATACATTTTATGATATAACCCTTTTTGAGAAAGAAGTTCCTGATGATTGCCCCTTTCGACAATTTCACCTTGATGAAGCACCAGAATACAATCCGCATCCTGGATTGTAGATAAACGGTGGGCAATGGCTATTGTCGTACGGCCTTTTCGCATCTTGGCGAGTGCCTGCTGAATGGCATCTTCCGTTTCTGTATCGATATTGGCAGTTGCTTCATCCAGAACCAGTATCTTAGGGTTGGTGGCAATTGTCCTGGCAAAGGCGATCAACTGCCTCTGCCCGCTTGAGAATGTGGATCCCCGTTCGACTACTTTCTGTGAATAACCGTCAGGGAGCTTTTCAATAAACGTATGGGCTTGAACAAATTCTGCGGCCGCTCTCACTTCCTCATCGGTCATTTCCTCTGCATGAAGCCTGATGTTATCTTCTACAGTTCCATAGAACAGGAATGGATCTTGCAGGACCAAACCAATCCTCTCCCTTAATTCTTCAATCGGATAATCTTTGATAGACTTGCCATCAATAAGAATTTCCCCTCTGGAAAATTCATAAAATCTCATTAATAAATTGATGATCGAGCTTTTCCCACTCCCCGTGTGTCCTACCAAAGCCACCGTTTCCCCTGGCTTAGCAGTAAAGGAAATATTTTTTAATACATCTTTCTTGCCGTCATAGGAAAAAGTAATATCCCTGAATTCGATCTCGGCGTCTTTTATCTGCCCTTTGCTCGCGGTGTTTTGAGCAGGGGACTCCTCTTTTTCATCAAGCAAGGTAAACACACGGGAAGAGGCCACGATTGCCTGCTGAAACATGGAGAGTCTGGTCATGACGTTATTGACCGGCTCAAAGAAACGGTCCAGATAGTTGATGAATGCATACAGGACCCCGATTTCAATCGGGCTGGTAAAGGAGGAAATTCCAAAATAAGATAATACGAGAATCAGTGCTGCTGTATATACTAAATCAGTTGCCGGCCGAAGGAGCAGCCCATCCATCTTGATATTCCGCATTCCGGCTTTATAATGATCTTCATTAATGTCTTCAAACTCTTTTCTTAATCGTTTTTCCTGTCGAAAAACCTGAACAATTGCCATCCCTTGCAAAGATTCACTCAGTTTGGCATTAAGCTGGCTCAAACGCTCTCTTAAATCATGATAAAAAATGGAGCTGTACTTCCTGTATGTTTTAATTATGAAAAACAAAACAGGCAAGATGAAAAGGCAGAATAAGGCCAATTTGACATTCAAAATAAACATGGCCGTGAAAATTCCAATGATCAGGAAACTTCCCTGAATAAAACTCACTAGAACACTGACAAACATATCCTTAATGGCTTCTGTATCATTTGTCACCCTTGAGACAATTCCCCCAGCCGGTGTCCTGTCAAAGTACCTCATCCCCAGGCCTTGAACTTTAGAGAAGACATCAACCCTCAGCTGCTGAATGATCTTCAGTGCAATCTCCTGAAACTTTAACAATTGAAAATACGAAATGACTACATTGAATATCTGAATGCCCAGATAGGCTGCCCCAAGCCATATTAATGGTTCGTAAGGGAAATTTCTTGGCGTCAGATAATCATCGATGAATATTTTAATCAGATAAGGTCCAAGTACATCGCCTAAAGTCGTTAAAGCTAGAAGTAAAAATGCTAGTAAAATAGATTTTTTATGCGGCAAGGTATATCGCAATAACCTTTTTAAAACATGACGCTGTTCTTTGGCTGACATGGTCGTTGTTTTTTCCATAGGCTTATCCTCCATGCTCTACTAATTCTTCTAATTGCTGGCGCATATACATCTCCCGGTACCAGCCATCATTTTTCATCAGCTCTTCATGCGTGCCTTTCTCACTGATTTCTCCATTATCCAATACAAGAATCAGATTCGCATGTTGAATGGCACTCAGCCTGTGAGCAGTAATGATGGTGGTTTTGTCTTCTCGATTCTCTTTCAGCGCTTTTAGGATTGATTCTTCTGTCTTTGCATCAACGGCGGAGAGAGAATCATCAAGGATAAGTACTTCGGGTTCCATTAAAAGCGCTCGTGCAATTGAGATCCTTTGTTTCTGTCCCCCCGATAATGAAACGCCCCGCTCACCCACAACCGTTTGATAACCGTCTGTAAATGTTTTTATATCTTCATGGATATGGGCCAAAGATGCTGCCTTTTCAATTGTTTGCTGTTCTGCCAAGGGATTCGTAAAAGCGATATTTTCAGCTATTGTTGCAGAAAACAAGAAGTGATCCTGAGGTACATATCCAAGAGACTCTCTGAGTTTTTCTAACTTGTAGTCTTTAATGGATCGTCCTCCAAATTTTACAGTACCTTTGTAGTCCTCGAATTCCCTGATGAAAATTTTCAGCAGTGTCGTCTTTCCTGCCCCTGTCTTCCCGACAATTCCCAATGTTGCTCCCCTTCTTAATGTAAAGCGGATATCCTTAAGAACACTTTTCTCTTCATCCGGGTATGTAAACTGATCAATATTAAAATCTATATCCCCACTGGGTCTTTCAGCGAGTGCATTTTCACTGTCTTCAATTTCTACTTTTTCTGCAAGCAGGCTGGTCACCCGGTCATAAGAAGCACGGCCTCTTTCTACAATGTTAAAAAGCCAGCCAAAAGCCAGCATAGGCCAAATTAACAGCCCTAAATAGGTGGTAAAGGATACAAGCTCACCTATCGTCAATTCACCTGCAATGACAAACCTGGAGCCAAAAGCCACTGATAAAAAGAAAGAGATCCCGACAACGATGGATATGGTAGGACCGAATAAAGAGTCAACCCGTGCAACAGAAATATTCTTCTGAACGACATCCTCTGACTTGGAACGAAAAGACTCAATATCTGCCTCCTCCTGTCCGAACGTCTTAATGACCTTGATTCCCGACACACTCTCCTGAGTCTTATCATTCAAGCCGGAGAAGGCCTCCTGGGCTTTATGGAAACGTTTATGTAGTAATGTACCGTAATAATTGGTCAGCAATGCCATAAACGGCATAGGAATCAGGGCAATCAGCGTCAGCTTCCAACTGATCGTGGCAGCCATTGCTATTATGACAAAGCCTCCTGTTGCAAGGGAATCAACAAATGTCAATACTCCCTGCCCAGCGGTCATTTGTATGGCTTGAAGGTCATTTGTTGCATGGGCCATTAAATCCCCGACACGCCTTTTCTGATAAAAGGAAGGCGTCATCTTTGTAAAGTGGTGATACAGTTTATCCCGAAGCAGCTTTGAGAGCTTTACGGCTGATCCGAAAATCATGATCCTCCAGACAAACCTCAATCCATACATACTCAAACCGGCTGCCGCTACTATCCCGACCCACTGCAGGAGCTTTTCAGAGGTCAATTCACCCTGTTTGATGCTATCGACCACAATTCCTATAAGCTTTGGCGGAACCAACTGAAGTAAAGCCACAACCAGCAGGACAGCGATCCCCGTAAGATAAGATTTCTTTTCTTGCTTAAAAAACCACATCAAATCCAGAAAGACTTTCATGATGTATTCCTCCGAATCCCGAAAAATTTTGCGACTCTTAATTTTAGCAAATTTTTCAAAAATATAAAATAAAAGTTTCTCTTTAGATATATTGGTTACCCTTTCAGCATAGATCAGGCTTCCGCGGAAATGGTCTGCTTCCCCCACTTTGAAAGGTATACTTTTGTTAAGGGGTTGAATTGTATTCAGGAGGGCACGTGTTCAAGGGGGATGGTAAGTTTCTCTTTAATATTCTCTTTTTAAGGTAAGAGGGGTATGTTTTGCTTTTTTCGTACCCCTTCTACGGCTATCCTCTCGCGCTAAGGGTACATTTAGCTTTTATTCGTTACCCTTCTACAGCTTTTCTCTCGCTCTAGGGTAACGTTTAGCCTTTATTCGTTACCCTTCTTCGACTTCTCTCTCGCTCTAGGGGCACGTTTAGCTTTTATTCATTACCCTTCTACGGGTATCCTCTCGCTCTAGGGGCACGATTTGCTTTTAATCGTTACCCTTCTACGGCTATCCTCTCGCGCTAGGGGCATGATTTGCTTTTATTCATTACCCTTTTACGGCTATCCTCTCGCGCTAGGGGCACGTTTAGTCTTTATTCGTACCCCTTCAACCCTTATTCTCACGCTATAGGGGAACGATTAACAAAATCACCCGACTAAGTAACAAAACAAAAAAACGTGCAGCTACGCACGTTTTTTTCAACTTCCACTATCATGGATATGAACTGCAGGCTCTTCCTCGGGTTCAACTAATACAGTTGCCGCCGTGCCTTCTGGTGTTTTTACATAGATATAAACCGGCTCATGCGGAAAGAAGTCCTGGATTTCGGGAGCGAACGCCTGGACAAACCCGACAATCTCTCCATACTTGGTCATGTCCGTATTAACATTGATGACCATCTTCTGCAGATCGCTTTCAATGTAAGTCCCTTTTGAAACTAATTGGATGGTTCGATCTGGGAAGAACGCATTCATATCTTCTTCCAATCCTTTAAGACGATTGGAAACCACACGGTCATGCTCTTCTGCAGCATTTGACGGAAAAAGAAAATCCTGCTTTTCAATCTCTCTCCACTTTTTAATTGATTTATCATTCGCATCCAGATAGGCATAAGTAAAATAAGAGCCCGGAAGAACGCTATTTTTCTTTTCAAGTTCAAAAAGTGAAATTACAATGGGTATATTTTGCAGATTTTCTTTCTGTCTAACCCGGTTAATGATAATCTCAGCCATTTTCTTGCCTTCACTTATCATTTTCTTTTCCGAAATTTCTTTCATGTCGAAATGTTTCAGGCCCATATTATCATTAACCGAAATATAATCCACTGAGTTCATGGCCAGACCTATGGATAATCCTTTTAAATTTCCTTTTTGGTCAACATAATTCTGCTCATGTACATATCCGAGGTAAATGGGTTTTTCCTTGCTTAGCTCCATTACTTTTTCCCAACCCATATCCTCAGTCACTTCTATGGCCGGATTCAAGCCCAGTTCATCATTTGATTTTCGACGAATCCAGCTGCCAATTTCGTCTAAATATTGACCTTCTTGATAAATAAACTTATCCGCAGGAAAATAATCTTCTGACAAACTCATGAGACCTGTTTCAATTTCATTCATATCAACACGATTATTCACTTGATACGTAATTAGCTCTCTATTTTTACTGAAAACAGACGATTTCACTTGATATCGTAAGTACTCGTTCGTTTCGTTTTCAGATGTACTCTGTTGTGTCACTAAATTTGTGTTTTCATTCTCCGATTTATCAGGTATACCCAAAAAGGTGCAACCGGATAAGATCAACATTAAGCCTGTACTTGTTGCAATAAGTCGTTTTTTCATTTAGGTTTCCCTCCGACCACTATTTTAGCATAAAAAAAGACCGGTGTTACTTGATATTAACCCTCTACTTAATACTGATGTAAAAAGTGTCAATATTCAAGAGAAAAGCATTGGCACCAACTTCAGATTGCCCTGAGTTTCAACTGAGTTGTTAAGAATTGAAACAGCATCACATTTTTCAAATGGATTTCATTTTACACCTTGCCGTTTGGATTGGAATAGAAATGGTTCATGAAGCCTGCAGCTGGAATTATGCAGGTAATAGACCAATTGGAGCCAACTATCTATCAAATACCATCAAAACTTTCAAAAACAGCTCCTTAAGATAGTAAAAAAGCACCCTGTTCAGAGTGCTTTATCACTTATTTCATATTTTTGTTCATTGCATTCATCATTTGATTGATTTTCTTTTGGGAAGGTTTTTGTCCCATTTGCATCATCATCATTCTAAGCATTTGTTCGTTGATAGGTGGATTTTTCTTCAAGTAGCTCATCATATATTTACGAGCGATGAAAAATCCTAGCGCTACTCCAGCTAATGCAGCCAGAACACCGACTAGAATAAATTGCCAAAGCATAGTTCTATTTCCTCCTTCATGTTGTCCTTTTAAAAGTGTACTAAACCAAGAAAGATTATACAATAACTTAATGTAAATTTCTCTATTAACATTAAGAGATCCAAGAAAATAGTAAAAAAACTAAATATATTTTCTTACTTTTATCGGCTTTAGCCAGCCAAATTGTTCATTTTCAATATCAATGGCAAGCAAACGGCCGTCAAGCTTTCTTAACATCTCAAAAATAAAAGCTTCCCAATCGCTGTGTCCCTCAATAATTACTTCTATATAATTATCCACTATAGAGATTTTAGCCGTATTTTTTCCGCACGGTGATTCAACATAGAACTGATTGTCTTCCTGTGTGCATCCTTTACTGTGGCCAAGAGCATGTAAAATGGCTCGACTAAAAGGCAGAAAAGGAATGGTCCTGGTAATATATTGAATCTGCTTATTCAGAAGTTCTTTCATTACTCCATAAGAAAATTTACTTTCGCTGAACAAATTATAAAATGAACGTTCTCTACCGTAAAAATACTCGGCAATTTCATCTTCTATCCAATAGAGTCGGTAGGATTTCATTTCTCTTCCTCCCCTTAGCTTGTCCTTTTCCATAGTATAAAGAACATCGGGGATTTAGATTGTAGAATGTTGTTAAAAAGTTCCACTAGTTTTGTCGAGAAGGTTTAAAGTGGTTCTTTTTAGATGGTTCTTATCATATATATTGTTGCTCTGAATAAAATGGTTGGTTTGCGCTTCAGTGGTTGACTCAAAGGAGCTTGTCACTAGAATTAGACGTCCCGCTAGTCCCACAGGAGGTCACCCATCTTCTCCTAACACGATGCCAAAACCTTTAGCGCACCTCAACTACCTTTTACCAATTAATATTTTGTAAGGTGCATTACATCGCAGTACACAGACTTCCGTATATAAGGAAAGCTGCTGATAGACAGCAGCTTTCACATATGGATTATTATCTTTCAAGCAGCGCCTTCACACGAGAAACAACATTTTCTACAGTGAAACCGTACTCTTCCATAATCTTCTCTCCTGGGGCGGAAGCGCCAAATCCATTGATAGCAAGAATATCTCCTTCATCTCCTGCATAGCGGTCCCATCCAAGTGGGGAAGCCACTTCAATGGCAAGGCGTTTTTTAACCGATTTAGGAATGATTGATTCTTTATATTCTTTAGACTGCTGTTCAAATCGATCCCAAGACGGCATACTGATGACAGAAACAGCGAGACCGTCTTTAGCAAGTACCGCTTGAGCTTCCACAGCAAGGCTAACTTCTGAACCGGATGCAAGCAATAGTGCATCAGGCTGTTCCTTCCCAGCCGGGGAAACAACGTAAGCACCTTTCTCAACACCTGTATGCGCCTTGGCATCTGTACCTTTTAAAGTAGGAAGGTTTTGTCTGGTCAATACAAGCGCAGTCGGTTTATCTTTAGAAGTCAATGCGGTTCTCCATGCTGCTGCAGTTTCATTTCCATCTGCAGGACGGATGACAGAAAGATTCGGCATTGCTCTTAATGATGCAAGCTGCTCAATCGGCTCATGTGTAGGCCCATCTTCACCAACAGCGATACTATCGTGTGTGAATACATATGTTACTGGAAGTCCCATAAGGGCAGCCAGACGGATTGCCGGTCTTAGATAATCAGAGAAGACAAAGAATGTTCCTCCAAATACTTTAATTCCTCCATGCAGGGCCATGCCGTTCATGGCTGCACCCATCGCAAATTCACGAACTCCGAACCAGATATTTCGGCCTTCATAAGATTCCGGTGTAAAATCCTTTTGACCTTTAATCATTGTTTTGTTGGACCCGGCAAGGTCTGCAGAACCACCAATCAAAGCAGGTGTATTCTTGGCAATCGCGTTCATCACTTCTCCAGAAGAAGCACGGCTGGCAAGGCTGCTGCCTTCTTCATACACAGGGACCTCTTTATCCCATCCTTCTGGAAGCTCACCTTTCATTGCAGCTTCAAATTGTGCTGCTAGTTCTGGATACTTTGCTTTATACTGAGAAAATAGCTCATTCCATTCCTGCTCTTTTTTCTCTCCTGTATCAACGATAAGTTCCTTAAAACGTTCCTCGACTTCAGAAGGTACATGGAAATCTTGTTCAAAGGTCCATTTGTACGCTTCTTTTGTCATTTTCATTTCCTCTGCACCAAGCGGGGCCCCGTGAACATCAGACTTGCCTGATTTAGTAGGAGCACCGTAACCGATAACCGTTTTGATTTCGATCAATGTAGGATGATTCTCATCACGCTTTGCCTCTTCAAGAGCTTTAGCAATAGTTTCTGTGTCATTTCCATCTTCAACACGAATGTATTGCCAGCCATATGACTCGAAACGACCTTTAACATCTTCAGAGAAAGATCTATCCAAATCACCATCTAATGAAATGTCATTAGAATCATACATAACGATCAAGCGACCTAACTTAAGATGTGCTGCCAAGGAAGCTGCTTCAGATGAAATACCTTCCATAAGATCCCCGTCACCACAGATGCTATATGTATAATGATCAACTATATTAAAGTTTTCACGATTGTAAACAGACGCCAGATGACGTTCAGCCATCGCCATACCAACTGACATTGCGAAGCCTTGTCCAAGTGGTCCCGTAGTTGCTTCAACACCAGGAGTATGTCCATATTCCGGATGTCCCGGAGTCTTGCTTCCCCACTGCCTGAACTGTTTTAAATCTTCCATTGAAACATCATATCCTGAAAGGTGCAACAAGCTGTAAAGGAGCATAGAGCCATGCCCAGCTGATAGAACAAATCTGTCTCTATTAGACCATTCAGGGTTTTTGGGGTTATGATTCATGATTTTGGACCATAGTGCATACGCCATCGGTGCAGCGCCCATCGGCATACCGGGATGTCCAGAGTTCGCTTTTTCGATTGCGTCAATCGAAAGCGTTCTAATTGTATTGATGGCTAACTGATCTGTTTTATCAAACATTAATCAACATCCTTCCTTTTTTCAGTTACTACTTGTTAATATTAATATTCTTATGAAGTTTATACAAACGATTTGTTTGCCGCTGTCCCCCCTGCATTCCCTTTAGAATGCGCTTGCCCCGTTGTTTTGATCCTTATCGGCAACATCGGAATTAATTTTCTTCACTTAAAATATACACAGAATTTTTTTCGAAAAATCTTCCAGGTACAAGGAATGCGATTTTCATCCAACGGTTAATCCCTTTTTATAGAATGCTCCTTTTTATTGCTCTAATACCCTGATTTAAATACTAAAAAAAGAAAAAAGCATGCAGACTGCATACTTCTCTATCGTTCGATTTCTTGTATTATCAATGCATTTTTTTGTTTTTTTGTATTTCTCTTATTTTCTCCGGCGTCACTTCATTGCCTTCAGGGTCAAACATTCTTGTATTTTCAATCGTTGACCTCATAGAATTCCTGAATGTCTCAAGGTATTCTTTTCGCAATTTTGTTTGTTCCTTAGCCTCTGCAGGTGTCAACCCTTTGGCTTTAGCTTTTTTTGCAAGTGTATTGATCCTTGCCATCTTTTCCTTTGAAAGCATAAATTGTTTCTCCTCTCACTTTATCCAGATATAAAAAAGCACTTAGAGAAGTGCCTATATTCAACCCACATGACCGATTTAATATCGACATGTTACTAGAAATAGAGAGAAAAAACAAGTTTCATGCATTCGATGAGGAGTTGGTATGCTCTTGGTATCTTCTATGAACAGTGGCTTTGGAGATGTTATAGCCAAATCCCCTTAAGGTAGCTGCTATTTCGGCAAACGTCAGCTTATTGTCCCTCAGCCTTACAATCTCTTCAACCGGAACTTCGATTCGCTCACGCCCCTCTCCATTCCCTCTGTTCTTAAGATTTTTGTGAGGTTCATACCCTTTTTCCACTGCTCTTCTCATTCCCCGTTTGATTTTGAGGTTATGAAGTTTTCTCTGATGTTCTTCCACCATGCTTACAATCTGTAAAACCATGGAATCTGATTCCGATAGATGAAGTTCTCCGTTATGGGAGATGCTGAATATCTTCACTCCTTCTTTCATAATGCAGTGAATGAGGGCAATCTTGGCATTTCCCCGGCCGATCCGGGTTTCATCCTGTATAAGGACCGCTTCTATTTCATCTCTTTTAATAATATCCAAAAGTTCCAGAATACCATCCCTGTCCAGCTCATAACCACTGGCTTGATCTTTGATGATATGGGTAACTACAAAACTAAAGTTGTCCGCCAGTTTGAGAAGTTCCTCCTCCTGCCGCTCGAGGGAGGTTTCCTGAGTATCCTTTTTGGTACTGACCCTGCAATATATTACTGCTTTCATATTTCAAACTCCTATTCTTTTCCACTTGCCAGTTCATAACTGCCATAGTTCCTAAGCAGTGATTTTTCCATTGGAATAACGAGTGTTTCTCCAGGCTTGATGATGTCTGTAGACAGATTGTTTTTCTTACTTACCCATTTCACCAACTCTTGAGTGGACATATTATGTTCTTCCGAAAGTTCATCTGCAATGGTCCAGAGTGAGTCTCCTTCTTGAACGGTGACTGTCTGATAAGATTCTCCCGTCCCGACTTTCATTAAAGCAACAGATCCCATAATTACCGCCAATCCCATTAGAAGGATAACATAAGAATAATTTTTCCAGATAGACACTAGCATATCATTACCTCCGTACGAATGTTTGTTCGCGTTTCGTTAAATAGATTATAATACGAACATTCGTTCGGTGTCAACAATTATTCGAACTTATGTTTGTATCACCTTGGCTGACATGCTATAATGGGAACAAAAGATCGGTTTAGAGGTGGAATAAATGACAAAATTATCAAAAAGGCAGCAGGATATCCTCCAATATATTAAAGAAGAAGTCAAGTTAAAGGGATATCCTCCTTCCGTAAGAGAAATCGGGGAAGCTGTAGGACTGGCCTCCAGCTCCACTGTCCATGGGCACCTTGCCAGATTGGAAAGCAAAGGATTGATTAGAAGAGACCCTACGAAGCCAAGAGCAATCGAAGTGTTGGATCTGGAAGAAGATTCTATTCCAAGATTAAATGCTGTCAATGTTCCCTTGATCGGTAAAGTTACAGCGGGCCAGCCAATAACAGCTGTCGAAAATGTTGAAGAGTTTTTTCCCTTGCCGCAGCACCTTGCTCCCGCAGACGAACAGGTCTTCATGTTGGAGATCATGGGTGATAGTATGATAGAAGCAGGAATCCTGGATGGCGATTATGTCATTGTCCGCCAGCAGCAAACCGCAAATAATGGTGATATTGTTGTTGCAATGACAGAAGAAGACGAAGCTACTGTCAAACGATTCTTTAAAGAACAAGATTTCGTACGCCTTCAACCGGAAAACTCTTCGATGGATCCCATCATTCTTCGCCATGTTTCCATTCTGGGAAAAGTGATCGGTGTATATCGTCAAATTCATTAATTAAAAGAACTCCAGGCCTGATAACAGGCCTGGAGTTCTTTTGTTTTTCTAGTAGTTAAAAAGTTTGCTATTGTGAAGCTTATAGCAAGTTCTATACACTTTCGATCATTAATTCACCAATCGATCCTTCTCTTTCCAGAATTCCTTCCGAATGAGGACCTTTTGAATTTTCCCTGAAGCTGTCTTAGGCAGCTCTGCTGCAAAAGAAATGCCTTTTGGTGCTTTAAAGTTAGCCAATTTTTCTTTGCTGAATTGGATTAACTCTTCTTCTGAGACCGTATGCCCCTCCCTTAGTACTACTACTGCATGCGGAACCTCTCCCCATTTTTCATGAGGCACGGCGACCACCGCAGCTTCTAATACACTGTCATGTTCATAAAGGGCACCTTCCACTTCAATGGAAGAAATATTTTCTCCGCCGCTGATAATGACATCCTTCATCCGGTCAACAATCTCAATGTATCCGTTTTCATCAACAGTTGCCATATCTCCCGTATGAAGCCAGCCATCCCTGATTGTTTTTTGAGTTGCTTCTTCGTTCTTGAAATAACCTTCCATAATAGTATTTGTCCTCGTAATTATTTCTCCAATTGCCTTGCCGTTATGGGGGATTTCCTCTCCATGTTCGTCAACCACTTTCACCTTACTGCCAATCATGCCGTACCCGGCTTTTGCTTTCAGGCGGTATTTTTCTTCTTTAGTCAGATTGGCTTCCGTCGACCTTATCACAGATGTAGTGATCAGCGGTGATATCTCGGTCATTCCATATACCTGCATAAATTCCCAACCAAGGTCCTCTTCCACTTTCCTTACAAAAGCAGGCGGAGGAGCTGATCCTGCAATGACCACCCTCACATCTTGAGAAATATTCGGTTTGTCTGTTTGATATTGCTCGAGAACCATATTTAACACAGTAGGGGCCATATGCATGACCGTCACTTTATATTTATTCACTTTATCCAACAGTATTTTTGGATCGGTTTTGCGAAGCATCACTTGTGTTGATCCGTTTGCAGTATAGTAGAATGGCGAGCCCCAGCCATTGACATGGAACATCGGGAGGACATGCAGCAATGTATCCTGATCTGTAACTCTTAAATGATGCATGGCTGATAGGGCATGCAAATAATTTGAGCGGTGCGTCAGGAGTACTCCTTTTGGATCTCCGGTAGTCCCGCTTGTATATAAAAGGGAAGCAATATCATTTTCATCCAGCTCTTCTCTCTCAAAGTCTTCTCCACTATATTGAGTGCGCCATTCGTCGTAGGCTGGATACCCGTCAATCTGTTTGCCATGAATAATCACATGAGTTAGTCCTGACACTTCAGAAAGAATTGACGCTACTAGTGGATAAAGCTCTTCATCTACAAAAAGCACTTTGCTCTCACTATGTGTCAGGATAAACTTATAATCTGCCGGCTTCAGTCTCGTGTTCAGTGGGGTCATCACCCCGCCAACCTGGAACACCCCATAAAAACCTTCCAGCATTTCTATGGTGTTCGGTGAAAGATAAGCTACCTTATCGCCTTTCTCGACCCCAAGACTCTTGAGTCCCCTGGAAAGCTGGTTCACTCTTACATTTAACTGCTTATACGTCAATCGTTTTTCATCATCAATCAATGCAACTTTCTCACCATATTGCTCTACTGCTCTGTCTAAAAAATCGGTTAACACTAAAGGGACATTCACTAAACGCATCCTCCTCTGGAAAATTATATCTTTTATCTCTTTTATAAAGGATTAAGCCCAACTAATCAAGTATATTGTTATAATTTTCTGATAACTGAAGCGGGGTGAGGGCATTTGAGTACGGTTGACCGTTTGGATTTCCAAGTACGGAAGACAAATCAAGAATGTTCCATTTAAATATATAAATATGTCCCCCTGGTTTCTTAGATATGTATTTATAACGGTATAATGAATACATATGGAACATAATTTTATGTACTTCGATGACTGAGGTTCCTTGTTGTAAATGTTATAACTTTTAACAAGTCATCCAGGCTTCCAAAACATTTTTCTACAGAAGGCAAGTGGTAGAAAGTACTGGTTTCAGCCAAATCATTCACTTCATCGTTCGGCGAATAGAGGAATATTTTCTTGTTGAGACCAAGGGCAATCCCCATCTCTATGTGACTGCCTTTCCCCGCTGGCAGCAATATCACCACTATATCTGATTCCATGACAGCTTGTTTTTCTGCCCGCCCTATTTGCTCAAGGTCTTCTATGGTTGCAGCCCTTTGATTTTGGGTCCAATCATAAGTTTGGCTAAAGCCCCGCCGTTTTAATTGATCACTGACATACCGTACCTGCTGAATGTTCTTGAAGCTTGAAGCTACATAAAATTTCATTCATCCGCTTCCCCTTTCATCCTGATTACCCTGCCTTCCATCTCAGGTCCGATTTCTTTCAGCCCAATTTTTCTATAAAACTTCCTCGCCGGAATGTTGGTTGGTGATACTCTCAAATGAAACTCGGTCACGCTTTGTGTTTTGAAGTACTGAAGGGCATATCTATGTATCTCAGTACCAATTCCCTTTCCCCTATATTCAGGTGATAGGTAATAAAGGTGAACATATCCAATTCTCCGTCCTTCATGTTCTCTGGTTGATAATTCAAGCTGACCAACAGGCTCACCTTTTTCCACAACCATTACAAAACCAGCTGGAAACTCCTTGATTTTCTCCTTTAACCACTCTAGATATTCTTTCTCATCGAATCCTGAAGTGTCTTTGAAACTGACAGCAAAGGAGTCCCGGCGAAAATCGATAACATTTTTCCGGTGTATCCCCAAATCAATCGGTGTAAATTGCATAAACTGCCCCCTGTTTACTTTGTTAATAATTATGGCAAACTTCTGAATAGTGGGCAACATTAAGAGTGAAAAAACACCTGCAGGTCAACCTGCAGGTGTTAGGGAATTTATTTCTCAAGTACTAACTCAGCCACACATTCCACATGAACTGTATGAGGGAAAAGGTCAACCGGCTGAACAACTTTCAAGCTGTAACCAAATTGCTCAAGCTCTTTAATGTCCGTTGCAAAAGTAGATGGATTACATGAAACGTACACAATTCTTTCCGGTTGTGAACGTCCGATTCTTCTCATGACTTTACCTCCTGCGCCAGAACGTGGAGGATCAAGAAGCAGCAATTCAGGTCTGCCAAAGCTCTCCAGGATCTGGTCGATTCCCTTTCTTGCATCTTTCGCCAGGAAAGTAGTATTTGAGATGCCGTTATCCTCCGCATTACGTTTTGCTGATTGAATTGAACTTTCAACTATTTCAATTCCGGCAAGTTCTCCCACACGGTTTGCAAATGGCAATGAGAAAGTCCCCACACCACAGAAAAGGTCGATCATTTTTTCTGTTTTCTTAGGTTTTCCCATTTCCACTGCAAGGTCTACAAGTTTTTGAGCCTGAACAGGGTTTGTTTGGAAGAATGTATCAAACCAGAGACGGAATTGATAGCCGTCCATTTCATCATAAATGAAATCACGTCCAGCAAGTACGTGCGTATTTTCCGATTGAGTTCTGTCTGCCCAATCTCTATTTTCCAGCCATAGCAAGCTTTTCACTTTCGGGAACTTTTCTTCTACACGTTTCACCAAGTCAGAAACGGCTTCTTTCAAATTATCTTCAGGCGCTTCTGTTGCAAAAAGGCCGAGCATGATTTCTCCCGTCGCAAAGGACTGTCTGACCATTAAGTGGCGAAGTAGTCCCTCATGGGCATCTTTATCATATCCTTTTAGTCCATGAGCGCTGACCCAATCAGCCACTTCCATTGCGGTGTCCACCATTTCTTCACTTGCAATTAAGCAAGTTTCAAGCGAGATGACTTTACGGAAGTTTCCTTGCTCGTGCAAGCCCAGTGAACCGTCCGGTGCGAAAGTGAACTCCATTTTGTTTCGGTAACGCCATGGGTTGTCCATTCCAATCGTATCCCTTACAAGAGCCGGATCATATCCCTGTGAGGCGACCTCTTCTTTAACATGATCAGTCTTTTGTTTCAACTGCCCCTCATAGCTCAAATGCTGCCATACACAACCGCCGCATCTTTCAAAGTGCGGGCAAGGCGGCGCCGTTCTTTCAGGATGTGCCTCCAGTATTTCTTCTGGAAGAGCCTTTCTTCTTCTTTTGAGAGGTTCGTCCACTTTCACTCTTACCTTTTCGCCAGGCAGAGTACGGGGAATTGTAAGTTTTAACTTTCCAATGTTCCCTTTTTCATTTTCACGCCAGACAACAGCCTGTCCAGCTCCTCTATCATCCAATCGATGAACTTGCGCTTCAATCATTTCACCTTTTTCAATTTTCAATTGAAATTCCTCCTTTATACAAGGGTTTTGCTATCTATATATAATAACTTTAAATTGTATTCCTGGATAAACGTGCAAGAAAGCATACTTACCTAGTATAAAGGACGAGAGGCTTTAATGGAATCATTTCCTGCTTAAATGTAGAAATTTACAGGGTGTAAGGCTTTATTAATACTATGAATAAAGACTTGGTTGAGAAAGAAGGGAGTTTTCAAGGGGCCAGTCAAGTGACCTCTCACAACAGTTAGCTGTTCCACGGTGCCGGTTCCATTACCTCTGGTTCTTTTCAGGCAAATCAGCTAGTGGTAGGGTGCTTTATCGGCGATTCTACTGGGTTTATCAGCGATTTCTTATTCTTATCGGCGTTTCCACGATTTTATCAGCGATTTTGAAGATTTATCGACCATACGGCATAAATCGACATTTGCTTTTTAGAACAAAAAAACACCTCACCCTCACAGGATCAGGTGCCACTTAGAAATTGTACCTTGGGAAGCTCAAACTCTGCCTTGCCCCGGCCGTCATAATTTGAGAAGACAAACACACCCTCTAAACCTCAGGAAACCGATGATTTCCCCCTTCTTTTCATACACAAAATTTGTTTTCTGAAAAGGCTCAAAGAATAACTTCGGAAGCATATCTTCCGCCCTGCCATTCTTTGATCAATGGTGAAATGCTGTAGTAATCCTCGCTGTTCACGTTACGGATTTGCATAATGTATTCTCCTCATAAACTTTCAGAAAAACAAACTATAAATGATATAGCCGGCAATCAACAGCAGTATTAGTAATCCCGTTCCTTTCCAGCCTATACCTCCAACTAAGTCTGCCAGATTCCTGTTTTCCCCCTCACCCATGCTTCCCAGAGGAGTTCTTTTAAGTTCCTCTTGCCTGAGTCTCTCCCTCATATCTTCAGGAGTTTCTTTTTTAACCATCCTCTGCCCCCCCTATTTTATCTTGTAGTCACTCTTTAAAAGGGAGTACATATAAAGATCATCAAAGGTGCCATTCGTATATTCATAATGCCTTAGCAGTCCTTCCCTTTGAAACCCTTTGGCTTCCACCAGTCTTTGTGAGGACGAATTTGCAGGCTCAATTAAAGCCTGGATCCTCTCCAGCTGAATGTGTTCAAAACCATATTGTACTACCGCTTCTAAGGTTTCCCCGGCAATCCCCCGACCCCAAAAGTCCTTATTTAATTCAAACCCCACTTCAGCTCTGGCATGTTTGGCGGTCATATTTAGAAAACCGCAGCTTCCTATCATTCTATTATCATCTTTTAGCGTTATTCCCCATCTAATGCCACTGCCTTCCTTCCGAATAGAATCGTACCAATGGACTTCTCCCATTGCGTCTTTAATCGATTGAAAAGGCAGTAAGCCCATATGTTTTACGACATCTTGGTCCGATAGATAGGCCATCATATCATTTGCATCATCAGGAGTAGGCTTCCTTAAAAGTAATCTGTCTGTTTCTAAAACTGGAAATATCATCTTTCATCCTTCTTTCTCACTAAATCAAAATTCTATATAAAAAGGCTGCATCGTTTCATCCAGGGAATACTCGATTCTTTCTTTGAAGTTAAGATAGGTGACCATTTCATATACCTTCTCTATAGGAAAAAAACCAACTTCCAGAGCTTCAGTTGTGTTGGTCAGTTTCCCTCCAACCGGCCTCCCGAGGAAGAGGGTATTGCAGATGGATCTATTCACGTTTTGAAATACGCCACAGAACTTTGTGACTTCAATGTGCAGTCCGCATTCTTCTTTTGTTTCACGAATGGCTGCCTCTTTTAATGATTCGCCTTCTTCCACCTGGACTCCCGGCATTTCCCATCCTCTCCTGGGACCTTTAATCAATAAAACCTCATAGTTGTCATTGACGACTATTGCAGCTGCTGAAACGATATGTTTAGGTGCTTCCATTCCCTGTTCGCCCCCATCTACAATTTTTGTTTATACGCTGATATACCCTTCCAGATACGCCACTGCTTCTCCTGCCATTTTGATTTTATCCCCCAGGTCTTCGCAATACAGTTTTCCTCCACGTTCTGATAATTGCATCGCTTTCAGTTCATTCTTCTGCAGTACGCTTTTCCAATAAGGAACTAATGTGCAGTGAGCTGACCCTGTAACTGGATCTTCATTAATACCAGCTTTCGGAGCAAAAAACCTTGATACAAAGTCAACATCTTGTCCTTTTGCGGTCACAATAACCCCTAGGGCATCCAGTTTTTTAAACTCCTCGAAGTTCACATCAAGATTCAAGATTTCCTGCTCTGACTCATAAACAGCCAAATAATCCCTTGCCTTGTAGACTTCCTTTGGTTCTTTACCTAATCCTTTTATCAACTCTTCAGGTGCTTCGCATTTTACCCCTGGTCTTGAAGGGAAAAGAAGTGATAATAGAGCCCCTTCTTTGACAACCTCCAATATACCGCTTTTCGTATGAAAGTTCACTTTCTCTTCTGAGTTGTCCAAGTAGTTAAAAATTACAAAGGCTGCAGCCAACGTAGCGTGTCCGCATAAATCGATTTCTTCCTTAGGGGTAAACCACCTCAGTTCATAATCGGATTCAGTTTTCACAAAAAATGCTGTTTCCGCCAGATTGTTTTCTGCAGCAATCTTCTGCATCAAGTCAGCTTCAATCCATTCCGTGAGCGGGCAGACAGCAGCAGGATTACCCTTGAATTGCTGGTTTGTAAAAGCATCAATTTGATAAATTGGCAATCTCATCTTCTTTCCTCCTTATAAAAAAGTTGTTTTCGTATAAATTGTTGCTATCGGAAAATCCCATAGACTGGATTTTCCCCTTGGGTGAATAACTCTTTTCTTTCTTGCTGACTAAGATAATTTATGAGGAATCTGAGCATATATTTGGAACTTACTATTAAAAAGCAACAAAGTTTTAGAAAAGCCCCTATAAAAAAGCCGAAGACCAAACACCCCGTCTTCAGCTGTTTCTTTTAATAGATTCCTTTTGCATCAGTGGGAAGAGTTCTTACTCTGTGAAGATAATTCGTCATGTTCCTATCATCTCGTTCAGGATAAGTAAATGATAAGGATTCTGCCACATCCCCTGCCATAATACGGAAGAGTTCCCCGGCAGTAAATAAGCTATTCCACATATTTTCATAGTTTCCGTCCGAGTATGTAGCCTGGTACTTCTCCCAGTAAGTTTCGGAGAGAAAGTCTTTAAAGTACTTCCCCGATTTTCCGGGTGACACCTGGAAATTTGTTTTCATTCCAATCCACCAAGAGACCATTTTATCAAGGTTTTCCCGGATAATGCATTCAAACATATACTTTGCATAGGGCAACTCGTCACGCCATATTCCTTTAGCCACATTTTGCTGGCACCACCAGAAATCATTGCAGCAGCTGAAATATTGTCCATATGTCGGCTTTACTACATGATAATCAGCATCAGTTGGCTCTGGGATAGAGGGCAGGCAATTGTCTTTGTCTAACAGAGGAATGGTGAGTTTATCACTGAGATACCTCTCTTTCATCCCTACTATCGATTGGATTTGCAAATCAATACGATTTCCATCTGTAAAAAGCATGAGGTACCCATAGGATTTGCTGAAATCCTTAGGTTGACCAGCCATCCTGTCCATCATGTCGGGCTCTTGGATCATCAGCAGTTCTCCGAAGGCTTTGATCCATTCTTTTTCTTCAATGAAAGGAGCAGTTTCTTTAACGACATAAACAATATCATAGTCTTGGAATATATCTCTTGGTACGTTGGGATTGGTTCTTGATCCATTCATATAGACTGCGCGGATCCGCTCATCCTTTTTTGCTACTTGTAAAATGCGATCCATCATTTCTTTTTCTGTCCTCAAACTAATTCCTCCTCTTCAGCTACTAAAAAAGCATTAACATGGTTATAACCAGAGGAAACTGAGGCATACCGTGGAACGGCGATTCATGTTCTAGACTTTTCTACAAAGAAATCTAAATAAGGTATTCCACTAATTTCCGGTGAATCCCTGCTTTTTCATAGTAAAAACACAGCACATTCCTTGATAAGAAGGAGCGTGCTGTTTGGTTATAAATCAGTTATTCCAACCAAAGGTCGATTTTATCTTCAGCGTATTTCGTTGTGTAATACCCATTGATAGTCAGGTATTTTGGAATAATGGGATCATCCGAAGATTCCTGGAATAATTCAATTTCATGAGTGGTTTGAAAGTGTCTAGGCTGCCTTCCAATACGCTCTAAGATTGAATAATACTCTTGGGGCTTATATTGATTCCCCTCTCTATCCACTAATACTTCTTCCCCCCAGCTACCCATCGAGTAAGATTCCATTTGATTTTCAGTTGATAAACTGAAATGCAGCCTTTCATATTCTCTGCCTTGGAAATAGGTGTCGGTAATATGCAGCTTAGTTGGAGGTCCTGATTCCAGACTGTCGATTGAAAGTTCGTTTCCAAGATAGGTAAACATCTGCGGAAAGTCATTTTTCTGATTTAGTTCAATAGTTTTTTCATTTTCCACAAAGACATTTATTGAATCAAGTACAAGGCTCACGCTGTCAGGATCCTCAGCATACAGCGAATCAAATTTAGATTGAAAGGATGCCCATTCCCCAATCGAGTCGATATATTCTCCGTAAAAGTAGTCAACCTCCGCCGTTCTGTTCTCTGTCTCAAGGGCAGCCAGGCTGATATGCTGGATAGAGGTCTCCCCCTGCATTCGGTGGTAACTATACTCCAACAGAGTGGCAGTCGGCGCAACGATCAATTTTTCTATCCGGAATGGGACCCCTTCCACTTCTGTTTCCTGATCAAGATCATAAACAGTAGAGGAGTGCTTCTTTACGGGAATATCAAAGTTCCATTCCCCTTCAACAAATTCCAGTTCATCATAATACTTAAAGTTTGATCTGTCGGCTCTATCTTTCATTGCCTGCTGAAGTCTCATCAGCCTCAGTTCTACAGTACTGCTGTCTGACTTGATCGGCGCGAGACTGAGCGTCCCTCTAAAGGTGTTTCCTTCCTCATCTGTGGCCTCTTCAAACGGATGTCTGTAAACCCGTCTGGCCTCTTTATCAAATATTTCATACTCATTTTCTACACGTACACCCTCATGAATGTTAATGAAGTACTGGCTGTCCTCTTTCATATCTTCAATCTCATAATAAATCAGAGTCTGAACATCATCAGCAACAGCTGTTTTGATTCTGACTTTCACACCATTACTTTCCTGTTCTAAATTCAACGGTTCACTTATACCGTCCTTATAGTACTGTACGAGTTCCATTTCTTCCTGCTCCGTCCACCCCATCCATGAGTAGTAGAGGCTGGAAAAACTGCCTGTCACAAACCCTGTGCAAATCAAGAATGTAAGCAGGCCGACGGCAGTAAGACCCATTCTGCTTCGTTTTTTTCTCTTTTCTCTTTGAAGCCGTTCTGTTTCCGCCGCTTTTTCATAAATGCTGTCCATAAAATCAGGAGGAACCGGCAGCTCCTCAACAATTCGTTCCAACATGAAGGTAATTTCTTGAAAGGCAGATAATACTTTCTGACAATCCTTGCAATGATAAATATGTATCTCCAACTCTATTTTTTCTTTTCTAGAGAGCGATTTTCCAAGATAGGAGATAAACTTGTCCCGGTACTCCCTGCAGCTCCCTGACAGCTCGCCAAAACTAAGTTCCTTGCTTAATAGTGCCACTCCATCAGCCACACGTGACATCAATTCTGCAGTTGTAATCTGTAAAGCCTGCGATGCCTCATCAAATGGCAGACCTTTTAGATAGGTTATGACAAGAGCTTCCTTATTTTTCTCAGGTAATTTAAACAGCGCACTGAATAGTTGTCCCGCTTCTTCCTCATTATAAGTATCTGAGTTTTTAGGTAGACAGGCACGACACTTATTGATAAAAATAGAAGTGACCCAGGATTCAAAATGAAGATCTTCCTTTACATATCGGGTTTCTTCATGTACTTGATTTATCGTTTGGAAGAAAACCTCCTGGATGTCTTGATTATTTTGCAAATAGATCCATCCGAGCGCATAGAAAGACGTTTTCCGGTCTGCGAACCAGTTCACAATACTAGTTATACTGTTTTCATTTACATTATGGACCAAAATCTGCTCAGTCTCTTTTTTCAACAGCAATACCCCCTTCCCGTGCATTTCTATGAAAAACCATTATTAATAGGTGGAATTTTCTGAAAGTCACACGCCTAATTTTACCATACATTGCTGCATGTTTGGCAGATATCATTTAACCAATATCCTCAATCGTAATCTTCAGGGTCTGTATGAGCCTATAAATTCTGAAGCTTTGTTTTTAATATTCATAAATATAATTACCGGTTTCCATTCCATATGCACGACTCCGAGGGACAGGCGGTCAAACATGATATTAAACTGCATGCTGCACTTTAGGCCTGAAAAAACAACACTATCATACCAATGTCAAACTCTAAAAAATTTGTAAGTTATTCACTTCAAGTAATTACTCGTTAAAAGAATCACTTAAAGAACAGGAGAGTGTAAAATGGATATTTCGATACGACCAGAACACCCTGCAGAATACAGCGAGACCGAAGAAGTAGTTTATAAAGCCTTTTACAATGAAGAATTTAGTGACAAGCAAGAACATTTACTTGTAAATCGCCTCAGAAAATCAGAGGCGTTCATTCCTGACCTCTCATTCATTGCATTAAATCAAAACAGAAAAGTTATAGGTCATATTCTCCTATCGAAAGTTACTATTATCGATGGTAATAATAGCGCAGAATCGCTGGCTCTTGCTCCGGTTTCTGTTCTGCCTGAGTACCAGAGAAAAGGAATAGGGGGTAAGTTGATTAAAACGGCATTAATAAGAGCAAAAGAACTTGGATATAGGTCGGTGATCGTTCTCGGACATAAAGACTACTATCCTAAATTCGGGTTTCAACCGGCCAGCCTTTGGAACATACAGGCACCGTTTGATGTGCCTGATGATGTATTTATGGCATTGGAATTGACCCCTGATTCTCTTAAAAATGTACAAGGCGTCGTTCACTATTCCAGAGCCTTTTCGGAGTAAGGTTTTAGATTTTCAAAGCTTATAATGAGGCGTTACTTCGCTCTTTTCCATAGGCTCTTTTCGTAAACATTGTTGCTATTTAATACAAATTTTAAAAAAATCTACTTAATTAACCAGGAATAGCCTGATTAACAAGTAAGAAAAGAGCTAATTCACCTTTTTCAGAGAAAAAAGCCCTTGTCTCCAAGGGAAAAATCCGGCTCTTTGGATTTTTCCGAGAGCAACATTATATACGAAAACAGCGTTTCCATAAAAAGTAGCAGCCCAATTATTTTAAGGGCTGCTACCTAATTTGGATATCATAAGCGTCTACATTCATCCTCTACTTCTTCCCTGTAAATACGTAGATTGCATTTCTTAAGAATTCTGCCGTTCCTTCTTGTTGCTTATCATAATAAGCTTTGAATCGCTTATCAGCGACATACATATCCCCAAGTCCTGCATGGCTGTCCTTTCTGTATTCTGCCCAGTAATACATCAGCCACTCTTTGTGCAATGCTGCTGCTTTTTGAGCAGGTACACTGGATGGGTCTCCAGTCTTCAGCGCTTCTGCCAGGGCTGTATGAACCTTCTCTGCAAGACGCTTTGCTTGTTCAAACTCTTCCGGTGATAGGTTCTGAAGCCTGGCATTAGATTGATCGATGGTGTCTTCACCATACTTTGATCGAATTTCCTTGCCGTAACTCTGTTCATTGTCGTTTATCATTTTCTTTTTGAAGCCTTCAAACTTTTCTTTATCGTTCATTACGCTTCTCCCTTCCTTCAATGCAATAGTTTTCTCCACATCGGCAATTAACTGGTCCAGTTTTCTGCGTTTAGCCATTAATTTCTTATGATGATCAACCAATGCGCTTGCTGCGTCAAAGTCAAGATCATCAAGAATATCCTTGACCTGTGCAAGAGGATCTGTTCCAGCCGGTCCACTTCTTGTCTCCTGTAAATACGATATCAAGATGAATTAATCCTGGCCGGTTTAAGAACTTCAATTTCATCATAATATCGCAGGGTGCGCGCGCTGACCCCTGCCAACTGCCCGAGCTTGGTACCGGTATATTTTACACATTGACGCTGCGTAAAGGTAAAGGGGTTACAAAAAAACTTTATTAATACTGCTTCTAGATATATGTAAAGAGCCTTTAACTACTGGTATTAGTACTGTGTTTATAAGCAAAAGTACATTTTTTCAAAAAATCATTACAAGAATAAATAGGCCAGCTTTGTTGCTCTCAAAGTAATTTAGACATATAGTATTCATCGAAAAATTCTCCATCTATACCAATTGATTTTCTTTTCGTCCCCTCAATCTCAAATCCCCTCTTTTTATAGAGAGCCACACCGGCAACATTCTGTGTCACCACAGTCAGTTCAAGTCTTATAATCCCGTTGTTCGATGCCCATTCTTCCACTTTTTCAAAGAGTGCTTTCCCAATTCCCTTTCCTCTGTGGTACTCGGATATCCCGATGGCAATATAAGCAGAATGCCTGGTTCTTTTAACGTTTCCCCCAATAGCAAACAAGTACCCTGTCAATTGCCCATCTTTTTCTGCAACGATTATTGTGGAATTGCCTGCTTCCTTTATCTTCTCAATTTGCACTCTTAGCTGTTGGGGAGATGTCTTCCTTTCACCTTCACCCATCATCATAAATTGTGATGACGCCTCGACGCTCTTCATAAGAGTGACCAAGTTCTCAGTATCTTCAAGTTGTATTTCCCTTACCATCATAAGTTTTCACTCCCTCATCTAATAAACCTTCTGCTTGAAATTGTCATTTACATCTGCTGCGAAATCAAAGCCCGTATCTATCTCCCAATATTTAGTTTTTACATTTCCTTTAGGCATTGTAAAAATGAGCTTCTTTTTTTTACCATTTCCTTCAAATATCAAGGTGCCAAAAAACATTGGTTCATGTTGAACTCTTTCCGAAAACGGGATAAAACTTCTTGGTCTTGTGTTGATTTGCTCAACTATCGCATTTACTTGCTCCTCATCGGTAATGACATAAACCACATGTTCTGTTTTGATAATTGTCAATTTCTCATACTTTTCATCAATGATTCTGTATTCATAAAGCTTAAGTGAAACCACGAGTATAAAACATATAGAAAGTATGACTGCAATCCTCTTACCGTTTTTTTCCATATTACCCATCGCCCTTCTACTAGTGTACAATTAATTAGACGAATTCGGGGAAGTTTTATTGCATATTCCTGCCAATTTTACCACCTTAATCGTCATAGCTGATTGACATCTAAAACGAAGGTAGTATTGGGTCAAGCTTTGTAGCTAATAGCAGTCAGTACATCATTTTTGGCATAGAAAAAACCCGGGAGTTTACCCGGGGTTCATTCTACTCATCCTTATAGTTATGTTGTTCCTCAATCTGCCCGTGTTCACTATGAATGTAGGCCATGCTGTTGGAATCCTCAGCCATTCGTTTGGCTTCCTCTACAGCATCAGATTTGGTGCCTGCCGTATATACAGGGTCATCCTTTCCTTCTTCCTTTACTGCCCAGCCCTCTTCATCATGCGGGACAACATGATACCTGGCATCATCAGTGCCGGCTCGGTCTTCAAAGTATTCATTACGATTGTTTTGAGTATTATTGTCTGCCATGAATAAAAAACCTCCATTTCAAAAATTTTGTTCTTAGACTTTTGATTACCCTCTATGGATGATAAAGAAACTGAGAGAATTCAGGTAATTTCTTCTTTCTTCCAAACTCTTTTTTTAAACTTTGTTATTATTTCATATGAATTTCAAGAGATATGGATAAGAAAGTATAGAGCTACTCATCTGCCAAAAAGAAAACCCCGATTTATCTACAAAAACAGCCTTCCTCAATAAAAAGAGCCAAGGTCCGTCATCAGGAACCTCGGCTGTCAGGTAATCATTCTTCTTCAATTTCTTCCGTATTTGTTTCAATATTGATCTCTTCAACATACTCCAGTACCCGTTCGGCAATGAGTTTATAGCCGCTGGTATTAGGATGAAAATAGTCTTCTGCTAACAGGTCCAGAGTGGAACTCTCGAATAAATCAGCAGTTGGGATATAGTTTACATTTTCATATTCTTCTGTAATTGATTCCCCTGCTTTATTCCAGCTGTTCATGATGACATCCAGCTCTTTGATATCCCCAAAATATCCTTTGAAAGGATTATAAAACCCAATCAAGTACACTTTGGTGTCAGGATTCATCTCGTTTATTTTATCAAATATTGCTCTCAGCCTGTCCGTGTAAGCCTGCTTTTCCTTATCAAAGGTTTCCACCTTGAGATCAATGAAATTACTTTTAACAATCTTCATGATATCGTTGGCACCTATTGTAATGAGGACGAGATCAGCTTCTTTAATGGAACCCGCAATCTCTTTATCATCGAGACGTTTTAACAACTGATCTGTACGGTTGCCTCGCTTACCATAGTTGTCCAAGGAGACTTTCACTTGGTTATCTTCAAATGTATGATTGAGAATGCCAACATAACCGCCGTTTTTCGTTTCATCCCCAACACCCTGGGTGAGTGAATCCCCAATGGATACAATCTTAAGGTCTTGATTAAATAGGTCTATAACTCCCTCTATAACTTCCCTGACATTTTCTTTGATTTCTTCAGTAATGGAAGAGGTTGGTTGAACGATTTTATCTGCTTCTAGCTGTTCTTCCTCATTTGCTGTCTCAGATAGGACATTTTCTATTTGTTCACTGACCGAAGCGGTTTTTGTGTTCACATTTACTTCCTTAGGGAGAAAAGTATCACGGAAGACTAAACCAAGAAGAACGACCACTAGCAGCAGAGCTGTAATAAATATAAATTTATTCAATCTCTGCACTTGACTACCACACCTGCCCTATATCATAGATAGTAGACTTATTCCCTTTTTGAATTATATTAATCTGAATAGTCTATATATTTTAGCATGTATTTGTCACTGAGGAAAGATACAAAATGCAGTAAATCCACCTTAATTTAATTAGTTAAAAAAGCGCCTGGTACCCTGGAAAAATACAGGGCAGCAGACGCTTCTATATTTCTATTAATTTTGGATATAGCGATCGAAGATATCTCCGAAGTCTTTCTTCGTATTATTTTGATAATGTTGATTCAGCCAATCATACGCAAAGTTTGTGGCTTCTTTGAACTCATTGGAAATATCATTGTCATGAAATCGATTGCTGTGAATGAGGTCTTTGGCGATGGATAAGCTCTTTTCAGCAGATTCGAATTTCCTCTTTCCATCCTCCTGGATATGAGAGATTGCCAGAAGTGATTTATACAAATCTGCGATTGCTTCTCCCTCTTTCTTATCAATATCAACTGAAAACGGCTTGCCGCCCAGGGTGAATTTAATCTCCAAGTCAAGGTCGATCGTTCCTGCTGTTTCAATTGAAACGTTGTTTATAGGCGTCTGATAATATTCATAACGATACAGATTACGTTTGCTGCTGGCAGCTGATTCACCATCTAAATGGATTAGCGCTCTGTTAGTAAAACAGTATTCATCCGTTTTGGATTTGATCAGAAAGTGGATTTTTTCTCCATCTTCGTGCAGTACATAATCGTCTGATAAGGTTTTGTCAAAATCTTCTCTCTTGATAATTTTCCCGATATCACTTAATCCTAATGCATCACTTGCAAGCTTCTTAAACATTTCTCTACCCCTTTTTCTCTGAGATTTCTCCTAAAATTTGTTTCATTAACACCGATACTATCATGCTAACATACCAGTCTCATAATGTAATAGAGAATAAACGATTTGTTATGGCATCCCTTCATAAATATGGCTGTTTTAAAATTTTTATTCCAGAATTTTTGGCAACCACTGTTTCTTTTATAATAAGCGGCTGACTGATTTCCACTCCAGTCAAGGAGTATTAAAATAGTACAAATTCTTTTTATAAAACCCTACTTTTTAGTCCTGTATTATTCTTTAAAAAGACTCCCATTCTGAATGCACGGGGTACTTCCCCCTACAACTTCTGCATCTTGCACGGAATTCCTCCTTAGGTTAAAATTTTATAGGTTTCTGCTATTAAGAAGCAGCCATACATACGAGTATACCCAGCAAATGTAAAGTGGAACAAAATTAAAAGTCTTATCAACCAGGGGTTTATACTTATGAATAAGAGGGTAAAATCTTGAAAATATTTTGCCTGCAGTAGAAAGTGAGGGAAAAAGATGAAGCTTGGTCTTACGAGTAAAATTATTATCGGATTAGTTGCCGGGGCGATCACGGGCCTATTATTAAATGTATTTGCAAAAGATGTATTTGATATTTTAGATCCATATTTATTCACCCCATTAGGAAGGATCTTTCTAAATCTTATCTCCATGCTGGTCGTCCCGATCGTCTTTGTATCGATCGTTCTGGGCTCAGCCGGTCTGGGGGATCCTAAAAAACTTGGGAGAATTGGAATAAAGACTATTCTATTTTTCCTTGTGACTACCTGTATTGCCATTACTATAGGACTCAGCCTTGCAAATGTTATCGATCCGGGCCTTGTTGAAGGAATCGATCAAACAAGCAATGAAGGTTTCGAGACGAAAGAAGCGCCTCCTGTCGGGGAAACGCTGATGAATATCATTCCAAAGAACCCATTAACCGCCATGACAGAAGGCAACATGCTGCAAATCATTGCTTTTGCCATATTCATAGGAATCGGTTTAACGGCACTAGGTGAAAAAACGAAAGGCATTTTGACTTTAGTGGGACAGGCGAATGATTTATTAATGTACCTGGTCACACTCGTGATGAAGTTTGCTCCGTATGGTACCTTCGGATTGATTGCATCCGCCATAGGAAGCCAGGGATGGGGTGCGATTAAAGCCATGTGGCTCTATATGATGGTGGTCATACTGGCCTTAGTGATTCATGCTATTGTCACATATGGGGGTTCCGTCCTTCTGCTGGCAAAGAAGAGCCCTATCTGGTTCTTCAAAAATTTCAGTCCGGCTATGAGTGTGGCTTTCAGTACATCAAGCAGTAATGCCACATTGCCGATTTCAATGGAAACTGCCCAGAAACGGCTGAAAGTATCTGAGCCGGTAAGCTCATTTGTCCAGCCGCTGGGCGCTACCATAAATATGGACGGAACGGCGATCATGCAAGGGGTTGCTACCGTTTTTATCGCACAGGTATACAGCGTCGACCTTACCATGGGTGAACTGGTGACTGTTGTGTTAACCGCAGTACTGGCGAGCATCGGTACTGCCGGAGTACCAGGCGTCGGACTGATCCTGCTTGCGATGGTCCTTAGCAGTGTCAATCTCCCTGTAGAGGGAATCGGCTTGATTCTTGGAATTGACAGATTGCTGGATATGGCAAGAACCTCCATCAATATCTCCGGAGATGCCGCTTGCGCTTTAATTGTCTCAGAGAGCGAAGGAAAAAGAGATACTTTAAATGAGCAGGAAGAAAATGCCTGATAAACAATGAAAGAAGTCCTCCTAAAGGGGACTTCTTTTTTTGGGTTGGTTATTCTTGACACCTATTAATCTTCCTTTGAAAAATCAAGAATTCTTATATAGTTTCCAGAAATATCTTTGAAAATCGCATATCTTCCCGGCGGAATATCAACCGGTTCCTTTACAAAGTCGAGTGTATGTCTTTGTTCCTCAAAGTAGCTGTCTACACTGTCAACCAGGAAAACTCCCCCGGCGGCCATGTTCTTTTCACCTTCTTCAATTAACAAACGTACATCAGACTCAGGCAAAGTCAATGCGACTGTATGATCTCCTTCCCGCCATGCTTCCACGAATCCAAGTTTCTCACGATAAAATGTGAGAGACTCCGTTAAGTTGTTTACAGGGTGATACAAAAAAACTAATTTCATATTCCAATCCTCCTAACCAAAACCAAATTTATTTTTGTACCACATAAGTTGATTATGTATTTCCTAATCCTTTTCCCATATTTTGCGAGGGTCATATTAAAATTATTTCCACCTCATGCAGCAGGCGGCAGGGTTAAGTAATATACACTTGAAAAGAATAAGAAAGCAATCATAACCGCTCCATACGCTTTCCATGCATTTATTTTTTGGGTTATTTGGATTAAACGCACAGAAACCAAGTACATCCATAATAAAGAGATTAGCAGAAGGATTGTCATGATAATTGACAGTTTTTCACCTGTGCTTAATGCAACAACAGAAGGCAAGCCAACGATTGAAGGAACAAGGGCAAACGCGGTAAGTCGGTTTATGATGCCCATAACCCCCTTTCCGCCAAATGCTTTTCCTCCTGCCCACAATAAAAGAGTAAGACCCAGTCTGGTGAGATACACCATTCCCGTTCCTGACAGGATGAGGAACAGATAGACCGCTGACTGCAAGAAGGAAGAGTCGAATGTAATATATTCGTCCGGCACCCTAAAGTAAATTACCGATCCATAACAAATGCCAATGATAAATGTAAAAATAAATGCCCACTTGTTATAAGTTTCATTAGAAGCAAGTTTTTCTGTCGCTTCCTTATCTAAAAAAATTGCACGAAAAATAGATGATAGCTGATTCATTTATCTCCCTCCTTTGACAGGAAGGAGAAGGAAGGAACCCCCCCTTCTCCTTTATGTTAGTATTGCCAAGGTGTCAAGGCCCAAATCAAAGTCAAGGCACTCGCGATTACGACAATAATGGCACCAGTCAGGCTATTATATCTGGCTGGATTCACATCGCTCCATCCGTGAATGCGTTCAATCAATTTGTGGTCTTGTAGTGTTGTTAATTTGTTTTGCAGTGAAGGCATTTTGTTTGTAATCATGGAAACCACCACTAATATGATGAATGCAATTGGCACGCACAGCATAGCTCCCGATAAGCCCAAGCTGTCTGTCAACCCGTGGCCGCTCACCACAATACTTGGAAAAACAAATGGAGAAACAATAACATAAATGGCTCCCGAAATGACTACAGATGCAATGGCGCCATATTTATTGGCTCCCTTCCACCAAACGCCCATCAGGATAATCGGGGCGTTCGTAACCGCAGCAAGGCCAAATGCCCATAGAATACTCACTACCAGGAAGGCAGGTGGTTTTACTGCAAGCAGAACGCTTGTTAGTCCACCCAAAGCAATGGCTGCGTATCCCAAACGCATCTTTGTTTTTGAAGTGATATTCGGTAATAATGTTGCAAAAATATCTTGTGATAAAAGAGCTCCGATTGCCAGCAGGTTTCCACTTAAGGTGGAAACACCCGCAGAAATTGCACCGGCAATAACCAAAGCTGTCACCCATTCAGGATTATAAACAAGATTAAGAATGATGGTAAGTTTGTCGGCGTCTGCAGCTGAGATCATATTGCCGTTGGTGCTGTTAAAAAATACTCCAGCAAAGCCCATTGCATAAGTGGCCGAGAAAACTAATCCAAGAACTAAAGCGAACCAAACCATAGCCTGTCGCGCACTCTTAAGGCTTGAAGCGGTGTAGATGCGCATGGCTAGATGAGGTAAACCTAAAGAACCAAGTGTCATAGCCGGGATAAGGGCAAAATACCATTTTGCACCAAATTGATAATCAAAAAAGTCTGGAACCGCTTTCAACATTGCCGGCACCATATCCGAGTAAAATAGAGGCGGGAAAAACCAGCCGGAAGAGCCCATTGCCTTCATAATGGCACCCAGTGGTACAACAAACATGAGAGCAATAATTACCATTTGGACTGCGGCGTTGTTCGTAGCCCCTCTCATTCCCCCAATAGTTACATATCCTGTTATTAACAGACCGCCTACAAATAATCCTGTCATATAAGGAATGCCGAACAGCATTTCAAATGTCTTTGCAATCCCAATCATTTGACCTAATGCATACATGATGGAAATTAAGATCATCCATAGAGCAACAATGACAGCCGCGGATTTTCCATAACGTTCTTTAACAAAGTGTGCAGGTGAAAACGCTCCCATTCTTCTCAAGCTCGTACCGTAGATGATTGTGATTAACGGGATTGCCAATATTAATTGAATCCATAAAAATACGAATGGTGCTTTCAAATTAAGGATGAGTCCGGTTACACCCAGGAAAGTCGCCAAGCTCATATATGTAGCAGCCATTGCAAGACCGTTCGTGATTGCTCCCACTCCACCTCCTGCTGCATATAAATCTTCGACAGATTTACTTGATCTGTTTGAAAACCAGCTAATTCCATAAAACAATACAAAAGTAAGTGCTACAACAATAAGCCCAATGAGTGGATTCTCCAATTGCCAGTTTTGATCCATTACACTGCCTCCTTATCCATACCATCTTTAAGCTGCTGGTTCTGCTTATTCTCTGCCTCAATCGCAGCATCAATTTTGTTGCCGAGTCTGCCGGCAACAATTGTTAACAGCACGACTCCAAACCAGCCTACAACAACTGGAACGATATACATTATCGGGAAACCAAACCAATAACCTTCAACAGGAAAGATAGTAAAAATCAACCCCATGTTTCCAGCTACTAAAAATAGCACCGTCATTCCGATCGTAAACCATACTTCTTTTTTATAAGCGCCCATATAAGTCCTCCTAGCTTTTTTTGTTTTGTGAGCGAACGCTCAATCGTTTTTCGCGTCAAAGTGACCTCCTTTCCATTTGAGGTGTTATGTATAACAAAGTTGTCTTATGTGACTATTATACAACAACTTGTTAGAAAATTTAAAATTTTTTTATTTTTCGAGACTTTCATTAAAATATCTCGGAATAAGAAATATTTATTCCCCGTACAATACACGAACTTTTTATAAATCCAGCTTTTCATCTTTCCACCCGCAAACAACAAAATCACTATATTTCGACACCCATTGTTTTCCCTGTTAAATGGCAATTCAAATAATAGCCTTATGATAGGTGACATGAAATCGCAACTAAAGCTTCAATCTTAAATTGACAGTAAAGCACTTAAAGCTTTCATAAAATGCTGAACAACACAATAAGATAAATGCCTTTGATTCCCCCCTAACAAAAGGTGCCTATTTGTTTTAGAAACAAATAGGCACCTTTATTTATCATATGTTATATAGTTGCTTAAATAATGTAGGTACGATAGTGGGCAGCTCCATAAAATTATTGATGATGTGATCAGCCTGGTTCAGTTCCTCTTCCCGTGCAAAATCGAAATTGCATCCTATGGAAAGGAGCCCATTATCTCTTGCTGCTTTGAAATCAGACAGGCGGTCGCCTACGACTGCTGCATTGGTGATTTCATATTTATCAATGATGGTTTTCACTAAGTCTGACTTGTTCAAGGTTCTTATCTGTTCAATACTGAATGTTTCAGTCACCCACTTATCCAACCCGTAAAATTCCACGATAGCTTGTAAATATTCTGTCAGTCCATTGCTTGCTATGTAAATGTTATAACCTTTCTCTTTCAACACTGAGAAAACATCCAGAACGTTTGGGTATAATGCGCCCTTTCCACTTCTAATATTTTGGATCAACCTATTTAGAAAAATAGCATCGACCTCTTCCCTGATTGCAATTGAGTGATCCGGCAGCAGCGTTTCCCACACTTCCGGCAAAGGTACACCCATGATTTCGCGGTATTTATCAATAGGTGTATCTGCATCCCATTTATCTTGTGCCCGAAGATGATCAAACGTATCTTGGAGTGAGACTTTCAATATTTTATCCGTTTGAAATAGAGTGCCATCCATATCAAAAATAAGTGATGGATTCATCTTTCCCCTCCTTGTGGGCTGACTTTTTTTAAGTGTCTCTGCCATAGGGCATGCAATTATTTTTTCTTATCATTGATACTTCCATTATAGCTTTTCAAATAAGCATCCAGTAACCACCGGTTTTTCTCCAGCAGCTTTTGCACTACAATGATACTCAGCAAAAGTACGACTGCAGGTTCTTGAGTTTCAAACCAACTGGACACCAGTAAAAACAAGACAAAAGAATAAACTAATAGAATGGTTAGGTATGCCGTGCTTTCTTTCACACTATGTATCTCCTTACTTTTTTATAATTATCAGAACTACCTTGGAGCCATTCAAACTAGTTTCCGATATTTTCTTTAAAATAATTTCCCCAATGAGGCTGTGACCCGTCAATGTCTTTGAAACCATAGGTTTCCGATAGCTCCCAGGTACTAAAAATTCCACCGGTTTTATCAGCAATATCCGGATCCAATGCTAAACATTTAATCGCCTCACCTATATAATACGGAGATTCAGAGGCTATGAAATGAGGGTCGGCTTTCGCTCCTTCCTTCCAATTCCCTTCCGTCACTCCATACGCTTCCAGCATGGCTTCCGACCGCAAATAACCCGGTGTTACAGCTATTGATGTTATATGATCATCTTTTAAATCTTCAGCCATAACCTGCGCAATATGAATAGCAGATATTTTAGCCAGGCTGTAGTAAAAACTGCCCCGCGGTTTATAGTCAGTGCCATCCGTCACTTCAACTATAAGCCCGCCGTTGCTTTCTCTCTATCACCTTTTGCAGCATGAACTCACTCCCTTTTGTTTATTTTGTAATAATATGGTAACACAGATTGCCGGTTAAATGGTTGAAAATTAAGATAATTATCCCGAAACATTAAACAGGCGCAGCCCTGAATGAGCTGCACCTTGAATTCATTTCGATTTTTCTACTCCAAGAGAGCTTTTACTATGACTTGTTAGTATGAAACTTCTTCTCTTTGTACGCTTTAAAGTCGCCACAATTAGAAAACTTACAATCACCAATAACAACCAGGAGCTTACCTTTCCTACATCAACTAGACTCCACACCTCGGTTTGGTTTGGGTATTCCCACGCCCCAAAGAACGTTGCGATATTTTCAGCTACCCATATAAAAAAGCCGATGAGTACAAAAGAAAACACGAGTGGCATATGATAACGCCTGCCACCAACCATATAAGTGACCCATGACCGCCAAAAGAAGATGATAACAAATCCGGAAAGCCACCAACGGACATCAATCCAATAATGATGCGCGAAGAAATTTAAATAAAAAACAAAGTGATGACCTTAAGTTCATCGCGAGTTTCAAGCCCTGAATGAAGCATCCACAACTGCATCAGCAAACAAATGATAAGCAGCCAATCATACCGCGGCAAGAAGGGTAACGGTATAATTTGAGTCAAAGCCAAAGAGGCAAAAATAACGACAGGAAATAAACAGGACAGTGCCTGCTGCCAGCCAAACCGGACTAACTGCTTTAATGGCCTCACTAGCTTGCTTTCCTTGAGTGATCCGGCCATCAGATTTGGCTTATTGATCGTCTTCATCATTCTGATACTCTAAAATATCTCCAGGCTGACAGTCCAAAGCTTTGCAAATGGCCTCTAGTGTAGAAAATCGAACCGCTTTTGCCTTTCCGTTTTTCAATATGGAAAGGTTCGCCATCGTGATTCCCACCTTCTCCGACAGTTCCGTCACACTCATCTTCCTTTTTGCCAGCATTACATCTATATTGATTATAATTGCCATGTCATTCACCTCAGACCGTTAAATCATTTTCTGATTTTATTTCGATTGCTTCTTGCAACAGTTTCTGGAGAACAGCCGCAAAGACTGCAATCACCATGGAAGCAAAAGGAACAAGAATCCCGACAAAGATGACACCAGGGGCATCGTCCACTTCCGCAAAGATGTAGAAAAGCGGGAAGACCAACAAATGTAGACCACTGATGGCGATTGCACAATATTTGATTATCTTTAAAGCCTCCACAGAATCTTGCGAGAACGCATTACTTTTATCAATGTAGCGTAATAGTTTGAAAGCCTGATACAAAGCAAAATAAAAAGGGATTGCGGATGCATAGAAGATGATTGACACTAGATAGTCTATATACACAAATCGTGGTAGTACTTCTGCTGATATATCCCCTAACACCGGTACGGCAAAAATGCATAAAGCAAGCACCGGAAGACCGAGAATGATAACAGCTACTTTTAAAAACAACGTCGTTACACTTTTCATAAAAGCACCTCATTTAGGTTAATGTTAATTTCATTCTAGATTAAAATTTATCGTTTTTCAATAAATAATTGTTGAGTAACGCATTCTATTTATTGTTATTTATTTTTCAGCATTAGCAGCATTCCAACTTGGTACAATACCTAAAGCTATCAAGCTCTTAGTAATTCGGAATAGACTAATGTAGGCTGGTGTGCGGGGCTTTAATGGGTATCGAGGGCAAAATACCCTATTCTAGACTAGAGCGCGGCGCTATAATGGGGAGTAATGAAAAAACACCCTATTATAGACTGGAGGGCACCGCTATAATGGGTGAGTAATGAAAAAACACCCTATTATAGACTGGAGCGCACCGCTTTAATGGGTGAGTAATGAAAAAACACCCTATTATAGACTGGAGTGCACCGCTATAATGGGTGAGTAATGGATAAACACCCTATTATAGACTGGAGCGCACCGCTATATTGGGTGAGTAATGGATAAACACCCTATTATAGACTGGAGCGCACCGCTATATTGGGTGAGTAATGAAAAAACACCCTATTATAGACTGGAGCGCACCGTTATATTGGGTGAGTAATGAAAAAACACCCTATTATAGACTGGAGCGCACCGTTATATTGGGTGAGTAATGAAAAAACACCCTATTATAGACTGGAGCGCACCGCTATATTGGGTGAGTAATAAAGCAGTTGTCATTAGTTACGCATTGAGCATATGTGTTCATTATCTTCAAGCCGAAATTAGGATCTAAGTAAAACTAATATGAATGTGATAAAGACAGATTGAGTGCAAGTTATTTTGATTTCATCTCTTATTAAGGTTTTCCCCAACGGACTTAATACCCTGGCGATGATAAAACTGAAGAACCATATTGATAAAAATGTGAATATTATTCCCATTATGTCCTCCTAATCCATAAATTTTAGTTAGTTGAATATATCCTGGACATGTTCCTTGTGTCGGCCTATAATGTCTCGATTTCTTCTACCACATTTAGGTTCCTCAACTTCCGCTAGTTCAAGACAAGTGGATCTATTTTATCAAGTCAACTTCAGTCTTCTCTATAAATACGTCGACTTCAGCATTTACCGCCATATTCCAGAAGCACATATTTACAAGTAAAACGTTTAGTATATTTCTCGCACTTGGACATCGATTTAATAAAAAGGCGCCTTAGCAGGATGAATCACCTTAAAATATCTTGCAATGCTTGATCGAGGGTTTTAAAGGTAAAGGAGTATCCTTCACCTTCCAGTCGCGCGGGAAGCACCCAGCGGCTTTTCAGGACCAGTTCCGTTTCTGTCTTAATGACCATTGACCCTATCTCCAACAGCCATTTAGGAGAAGGCAGTCCAAAAGGAACGTTCATTGTCTTTCTAAGTTGGGCCATTCATTCTTTATTGCTGACAGGGTTAGGTGCAGAGCAATTGAACACTCCGCTTAACTCCTTTTTATCTCTTAAGAAGAGGATAATTCGATATAGATCCTCAATATGTATCCAGCTGAACATTTGATTTCCTTTTCCTTGAACACCCCCAAGGCCAAACCTCACCAAATTTTTATAAGGAGTCATGACACCCCCATCTTTACCTAATACAATGGCGATCCGCAAGGCAATCTGCCTCGTTCCCGGCAAGTTGAAGGAAAAGAAAGTTTCTTCCCATTTTGTTGCTACATCCACAGAAAAGCCGGTCCCTATCTCTCCTTCTTCTTCAGTCATAGGCCGGTCTTCTGCATGTCTATAAATGGTGGCGGTACTGGAATTCATCCATGTCTGGGGTGGATTGCTGCAAGACTGCACAGCTTCGCCGAGTAATGTTGTTGTTCTGGTTCTGGAATTCATTATTTCCTTCTTATTGGTTTCATTGTATCTGCAATTCACAGATTTTCCAGCCAGGTTGATCAAAAGTTCAGCACCTTCCACCGCTTCTTTGATGGCTGGTTTATCATCCCAAGAAATGTGCGGCTTCTGCCTTGAAATTATTTTTACTTCGTATCCTGATGTTTTAAAATTCCTTTCAAGATATTCACCGATAAATCCAGTTCCTCCTGCTAAAACTACTTTCTTCATATAATCACTCCAATTGATCTATTAAGATAACTTTTTAATATTTCACTGTAAACCTCAAGTAAATGCCTCTGACAAAAATCTTACCATAATCTACAAAAGAAAGGTTTATTAAGCAGTATTGTGGGTAAAAGAATAGAATACTTTCTTTTTTCTCGACAATTGTACGACAAATCTAGACAACTCAAATTTCATTTTACATATTAAAGGAGATTTGTTAGTGGCGGGCGGTTAATAAAAGGGCTTATTCCTATATTTTCGAAGGTCAATATGCTTTATTTCACGGAAACCGTTCTGAGGCTAAATCCCTATTGTTAGTTGCTAAGCGGGTTGCTAAACTTAAAAACAAGATAGGACAAATTTCGACATTGATTTAATAGATAACAAGAAGGGAGCTACTAATCGCATGGAGAAATTTATAGCAGAAGCGGAAAAATGGAAAATGAATAATACTCTGCTGCAGGTAAGGTACTCTATACAAAAAGTAGGACCTAAAACCTTCTCTGGAAGAATTCTAAGTATCCAATTACACCAAAATGATATTCTATTTTATGATGTTGATTCCAAGATGGTACATAACATAAGGCTTGAGGCAATTGACGAGATCGTACCATTTGCTGCAACAGAAGTAGGTTAATAATCAAACTGGCTATATGTCAGTTTTCAATATGAACAAAAAGAAGCCATTTCGAATAGACTACAAATGGCTTCTTCCCCTATAACTCCCCAATCATTATTTCTCATTACGCATTCCACAATTGCTCCTCCGGTCATTAGTAGGGCAGCCACTCCGTAAAGGCACAGGCCTTAAAATTATTTACTCTCTATCGGAAACTTCATTCTGGACATTCCCTATAAGTCATTCAATATCACAATCGTTTACTTGTAGAAGAAGGAAAGCTTAACATACAGAGACACAATGGCATAAATAAACTACTCTTCAAATGGCTGAGGTTGGGTTCCATCTACATCAGTAAAGCCATATTTTCCCGCTAGATCCGCCACCATTAGTGCATCTCCAGAAAACCTAGATACAGTGGGGTCTGTTGCCAATGCCACAACCGCACGACCTACATAGGCTGTTGTTTCCGTTGCTCCGTCCTTTGGTCCAAAACCTGAATCTTGAACTCTTTCTGTCCTCATCCAACCTGGGCAAACAGCAACGGCTGAAACGTTAGAATCCTTTAATTCCTTCGCCATTCCTAATGTCATTCGATTGATAGCATTCATAGCTAAGTCGTAGTATAAATTACTTGAAACTTTGTCCTTGATAAAAAAAGTGACATTTACAATTATCCCTTTCTGGTGCTACTTCATCAGAGGTACAGCATATCAGCTAGTAAGCAAATAAGCTTGAGGTCCAGCAACCATCATAGCATTCCAATGCTCCAATGGCCGTTCCCAAAAGTGTCGTCCACTTCCAGCAGGCAGGGAACTTTCAGAGCCGCCAAATACACTATTGACTAAGATATCAATTCGACCGTGTTCCTTTTCTATATGCTTAAATAAGTTCCTTACGTCATTTTCATTTGTATGGTCACATCGTATAGCGATGCCTTTACCTCCTCTAGAAGTGACACCTTCGGCAGTTTCCTCTATGGTTTCTGATCGATTATCGGTTGTGGACCCCTTTACACTCCGACCTGTTACATACACAGTAGCTCCTGAACTGCCTAGTTCGAAGGCAATCCCCCTTCCAGCTCCACGGGATGCACCTGATACAACAGCAATCTTCCCTATTAAAGGCTTCATATTTTCCTACTCCCTTGCTCACCATATTATAACTAGTACCTTATTCCAATTATTTCAAAGTCAGTAGAATTCCACAATCCTAAATTAATCGGTCCGCCTTTGTAGCATTGAAGTTATCAACTATATAAAAAACAGCCCTGAAACAACGTTCAGGACTGCCTTTTCTGGTTTTAGTATCTTACAGCATCATAAGAATTGATTCTTCCATGCTGGAAGTAAGTGCCCGTTCCGCTGATTGGGTCAGCTGTCTGTTCGATTGCTGCACGGATCTGGACATTGGTGCGCCCCTGGCTCGCTAATAGGCCGGCTAATCCAGCAACGTGAGGAGACGCCATGGATGTTCCGGACATGTAAGAGTAGCCATTGTTAGGGACTGTAGATGCAATGCTTACACCAGGAGCAGTTACATCCACCCAGGTACCGTAGTTAGAGAATGAAGCTTTATTGTCATTTGAGTCAACGGCTCCTACTGCAATCGCATTGGCGTAAGAGGCTGGTTCAAACGTGGTGGAAACTCCGTCATTACCGGCCGCTGCCACGACAACTGCCCCTTTATTCCACGCATAATCAACGGCATTTTTAAGAGTAGTAGTGTTGCAGTCACAGCCAAGTGATAGGTTTAGGACTTCCGCTCCTGCATCCGCTGCATACCGGATTCCGTCTGCAATGTCAGCAAGGGAACCACTGCCGTTTGCATCAAGCACACGTACCGCAAGGATTTTAGTGTCAGGCGCCATACCCGCGACCCCTCTACCGTTATTCGTTTCAGCTGCGGCTGTTCCGGCAACATGTGTACCGTGGCCGTTCAGGTCCATAGGGTAATAATCATTATCTACAAAATCATATCCGAGAAGAGTTTTGCCATCCAGATCTGGATGGTAGTAATCTACTCCAGTATCAAGTACGGCAATTTCCTGGCCGCTGCTTCCTCGGGTATAATCCCATGCATAATTGGTATACGTATTTTGAGGGCCATATTGATAGCCTTGATAGTAAGTATCATTTGGAGTCCAAGTAGCCGAGAAATTATAGTTAGGTTCAGCATATTCAACATTTGGATTTTTGCTTAGAGCTTTAACTACCGCTTCCACATTACCGACTTTCAAAACACTGAATTCTGATTTGACGGCGTCTGTATCTGGAACCTCAGTAGCACCGAGGGCTTTTAGCGCCTTTCCTCTTTCCGCCTCGCTTACGTTTTCCTTGAATTTTACAAGTACTTCTCCCTTTACATAGCTGCCTTTTTCAAGGCTTTTGTTGACTGCTGAATTTTTTGGAGCATTTTCTAGAGGGTTTGAATCCTTTGCTAGTGCACTTCCTCCGAAGCTTGGAACGATGGCAAGAGATGCAGCAAGCGACAGGGCGGCAATTTTCTTAAATTTCATAAGTACATTCCTCCGTTTTCTTTTTTATAATCGTGACCGGACGATAGACTCCAAACTGCTGTCGATTTATTCCCTCCTTATTTTTATTTATAAAAGATAACAAGAATCATAGGATATCTGCGATGACAGTATGTAATGATCCTTGCTAATAGGATTCTAGCAGATATTTTAAATTAACTGAATACATATGTAATTCCGAAAAATGTGGTTATTAGGAGCAGAATTGCATTGTTTTTATGAGTTGGCTGTGTAGTGATGAAATATTTCCTTGGATTGTTTTCTCTTCTTTAACTTACTGTAGTAAAAAGGTCTGTGATTTTCTCAAGGGAAGTTTGAAAAATTTTAAAGGAAATGAACCTTTGCGAATTCAGGAAAGTGGCTTAAGCTCTTTTTTTAAGGTCATAGATCTCCTGAAAATCAGACAAAAGTGATTTGATATCTCTTTTCAAGGACATGAAGCTCCGTTAATCAGTCAAAAGTGTTTTGAGCACTTTATCCTGCCCGAGATACTGTGTGGAAACGCCAAAAACTCTCTGACCATTATGAATTTCTAAACAAAAAAAAAAAAAAAAAAACAACCCTTAATGCCAAATTAGCGTCAAGGGTTGTTTGAATAGGTATTAATACATTTGCAGGTACTGCTCGCGCTCCCAAGGATGAACTTGTGTACGGAACATATCCCACTCTATTTCTTTTGCTTCGATGAAGTGTTCGAAGATATGGCCTCCAAGGGCATTAATCATAACTTCGTCTTTTTTAAGTGCTTCAAGGGCATTGTGAAGTGTTGCCGGAAGATCTTCAATTCCTACTTCTTCACGCTCTTGTTTGTTCATAACATAGATATTGCGGTCAACCGGCTTTGGTGCTTTCATTTCGTTCTTGATTCCGTCAAGACCTGCTGCAAGCAATACAGCCATTGCAAGATAAGGATTAGCCGCAGGGTCAACACTTCTTACTTCTACACGAGTACTCATTCCGCGTGAAGCAGGGATACGAATAAGCGGGCTTCGATTGCGGGCAGACCATGCAACATAGCAAGGAGCCTCATAACCAGGAACCAAACGCTTGTAGGAGTTTACTGTCGGGTTCGTGATTGCTGTGAAACCAGTCGCATGCTTCAAGGTACCAGCAAGGAATTGACGAGCTGTTTCACTTAATTGCAATTCGCCATTCTCATCAAAGAATGCATTTTTTCCTTCTTTGAATAGAGACATGTTACAGTGCATACCAGAACCGTTGACACCGAACAGCGGCTTAGGCATGAATGTTGCATGCAGGCCATGTTTACGCGCGATTGTTTTTACAACAAGCTTGAAAGTTTGGATATCATCACAAGCTTTTAGCGCAGATGCATATTTAAAATCGATTTCGTGCTGACCAGGAGCAACCTCATGGTGAGAAGCTTCGATTTCAAAGCCCATTTCTTCAAGTTCAAGCACGATATCTCTACGGCAGTTTTCACCAAGATCTGTTGGAGCCAGGTCAAAGTATCCGCCGTTATCATTCAATTCCAAAGTCGGCTGTCCTTCTACATCAAGCTTGAAGAGGAAAAATTCAGGTTCAGGTCCAAGATTGAAGTCAGTGAATCCCAGGTCTTCCATTTCTTTCAGAACTCGTTTCAGATTGTTACGTGGATCACCTTCAAAAGGAGTGCCATCCGGATTATAGATATCACAGATCAAGCGCGCAACTTTACCCTTTTCAGCTGTCCAAGGGAATACCACCCAAGTATCAAAGTCAGGATATAGTTTCATGTCTGATTCTTCAATTCTCACAAAACCTTCGATTGAAGAACCGTCAAACATCATTTCATTATCTAAAGCTTTCTCTAACTGACTTACCGGGATTTCAACGTTTTTGATTGTTCCCAGGATATCAGTGAATTGTAATCGAATAAACTTTACATTTTCCTTGTCAGCCATTTCTAAAATGTCTTCACGAGTAAACTTTGCCATCTTAACTAATTCCTCCTCAAGATTTTCATAATTATTAATTTTTAATGGAAAAAGCGTGAAATATCTCCCTGACGAAGAGAAGATTTATTGAAACGACCTGCATTCAGGAGTTCATTTCTTAACAATTTCCTCAATTCATCATCCGATAGGTCAGGTTTCGCTTTTTCCTCTTGCTGCTTGTTATTGTCTGGTTCATGTTGTTGTTCTTCCTGAACAGCAAATATTTTTTTGATACCTGCCATGTTGATTCCTTGATCCAATAAATCCTTAATTTCCAGTAATTTATCGATATCGTTCAAGGAGAAGAGTCTGCGTTTCCCTTCTGTTCGTGCAGGGAAGATCAATTCATTCTCTTCATAGTAGCGAACCTGGCGAGCAGTCAAATCAGTCAGCTGCATCACAATTCCCATTGGAAAAAGCGGCATGCTCCGTCTAATCTCACTTCCACTCATCCCGATTCACCTCCTTTTGCTAACCTGATATCATTATATTCTATGTAAGGAATATTGTCAAAGAAATGTTAGGAAAACTTACATGACTTTTCAATAAAAAAGGACAGCTCTAATTTAAGCTATCCTTTTACAAACTAATTATCCTTTTTATATAACGACTAAACCTTTTTCCATCAATTTATTGATACTTGTCAAAATGGCGATTTTTACATGGGAATAAGTCAAGCCACCCTGGACATAAGCAGTATATGGCGGACGAATCGGACCGTCTGCGGAAAGTTCGATGCTCGCTCCCTGAATGAACGTACCAGCCGCCATGATTACATCATCTTCATACCCCGGCATATAATTCGGATGGGGGGTGAAATGGGAATTGACGGGAGACGCGAATTGAATCGCCTGACAAAAAGCCACCATTTTATCTCTGTCATCAAATTGTACAGACTGAATTAAATCCGTTCTCTCCGCATTCCATGAGGGATTTGTATTCATCCCCAGGCTTTCTAAAACAGCAGCTGTAAAAACGGCCCCTTTCAATGCTTGCGCCACTACATGCGGGGCTGCAAAGAACCCTTGATACATTTCCTGCAGGGAATAGAGCGAAGCCCCTGCCTCTGCTCCAATACCAGGGGATGTCATGCGGTAAGAGCACGCTTCCACTAACTTTGCCTTCCCTGCAATATAGCCTCCCGTTTTAGCGAGGCCGCCACCTGGATTTTTAATCAGTGAGCCGGCAATTAGATCTGCACCTACATGGCAGGGCTCCAGTTCTTCAACGAACTCACCATAGCAATTATCAACAAACACTACGATATCAGGTTTGATCTCCTTCACGAAGTCAATCATTTCCTTGATCTGGTCAATGTTGAACGAAGGGCGGTTGGCATACCCTTTTGAACGCTGGATGCCGATCATCTTCGTATGCGGCTTGATTGCTTTTGACACTGATTCGAAATCAACAGATCCATCCTCTTTTAGCGGAATGGATTGGTAGCCGATTCCGAACTCTTTTAGCGAGCCCGTACCTTCCCCGCGAATCCCTACAATTTCTTCGAGTGTGTCATACGGCTTTCCAGTGATATACAATAATTCATCACCGGGCCGCAGCACCCCAAACAAAGAGATCGAAATAGCATGTGTACCCGAGATAATCTGCGGACGAACAAGGGCCGCTTTCCCGCCAAACACGTCAGCATAGATTTGTTCCAGCGTATCTCTCCCGATATCATCATATCCGTAACCTGTTGTCGGGATGAAATGCGAATCGCTGACTCGATGCTTTTGAAAAGAAGACAACACCCTGAACTGATTAGCCTCAGCCCGGCGGTCAATTCTTTGGTGAATTTCTGCTATCTTCTCTTCAGCCTTTTCTGCTAAAGTCTGTAATTCTTTACCATAAGTCAAATGTTGATACATGTGTTTCTCCTTCTGTAGTGCTGTTTTCTGATTGGCCTATGCAGATCCTCATGTTTAGGGATCCCTTATAGTTCTCTCAATGACTTTAACTCTATATAAATGAAAATGGTGGTTCATCTTATGAGGGGAACTTTGGCTCACTTCTTCACCGAAAAAAACACGTCACCCCTTTCAGTAAAAACCATTCTATTGGGCCATTTCATCCAAGACCGGACCTGGTTCATATACCTCTCACACCGGTACTTTACTAATGGAGTAACACGTTCCACCGGTGGACTGTAATCTATGACATACCAGTAAATCAGCAGCTTTTACTTTTGATATCTCTTAATGCTTCCTGTTACAGGATGGTCGGTTAATGAATAGCCCTTCGCCTCGTAAATATGGGTTTCTTCATTAAATTCGAGCTTTCTTAAAATGGTTTCATTTTTCAACTGTGACAAAAGCTTTCCTTCACTGGAAGGCAAATGGACATGGTAGGCTTCCATCTGTTCGATGACCAATTCCTCTATTTTGTCTTTCAGGACGACGCGATCTTCTTCATTTAATGCACTGATGATGATTTTTTCATTACTGCTGTCCGGGACAAAATCCGGATGTATTTGATCTCGTTTATTATAGATAGTGAGCTGCGGAATGTGATCCATTTCCAACTCTTCCAGTAGGGATTGCACCGTCTTCTCATGATTGTTGTAATCAGGATTTGAACTATCCACTACATGTAAGAGAAGGTCGGCTTCCTTCACTTCTTCCAAGGTCGACCTGAAAGCCGCAACAAGCGCAGTAGGCAGATCCTGAATAAATCCGACCGTATCCGTCACCAGTGCCGTGTATCCGCTCGGCAGAATCAATTTTCTCGTTAACGGATCAAGTGTGGCGAATAACTGGTTCTCTTCGTAAGATTCAGCGATGGATATCCGGTTAAAGAGAGTCGATTTCCCTGCATTGGTATATCCCATCAGGGCAAGCTGGAATGTTTTATTTTTCTTTCGCCTTTCCCTATAGCGCTCTCGGTGCTCCACAACGACTTGCAGCGACTTTTTAATATCATCTATTCTACGTCGGATATGGCGTCGGTCACTCTCAAGCTTGGTTTCACCCGGCCCCCTTGTACCGATTCCTCCTCCAAGACGGGAAAGAGAAGTACCCTGCCCTATCAGGCGTGGCAGCAAGTATTGAAGCTGTGCAAGTTCCACCTGCAGCTTTCCTTCTCTGGAGCGGGCTCTCTGGGCGAAAATGTCCAAGATCAATTGGGTCCTGTCAATGACCCTCGCTTCCAGCTGTTCTGACAAATTACGTATCTGGCTTGGCGACAGCTCATCATTAAATATGATGAGGTCAGGCTCAAACTGTTCTTCAAGTGCAACAAGTTCTTCAACTTTTCCTTTTCCTATGTATGTTTTGGGATGGATACGCTCCCTCTTTTGAGTCAGTGTGGCTATAACTTCTGCCTGGGCTGTTTCCGTCAAGGAAGCAAGTTCTTCCATTGAGTATTGAAAACGCTGGTCGCTTTCTTCAATTTGACAGCCGACAAGCAAGGCTTTTTCGATTATTTTTTCTTCCAAAAAGAATCCTTCTTTCCTTTTATATTTGCTATTGTTCATCATATCAAAAACGAATTGTAAAGACTATGTTTAACCTTTTTTAAATTGTGATAAAAAAGGGTTGCAAAACGAAAATCGCGTGTTAAAATCAATATGTTTGAATGAGATTCAAACCAACAACTATGCAGAGTTTCTTTAACGGATTAACGCATTAAACAACCCTAATCTGCGTTAATGTGTTAAAGAAATTCCGGAATTGACAGCAAAGGGGGAACAGAAATGACATGGGAAGTTCTTAGCATCATCGGTACAGTCGCATTTGCCGTATCCGGAGCAATCGTTGCCATGGAAGAAGAGTATGATATTTTAGGAGTTTACATTTTAGGAATCGTCACTGCATTTGGAGGAGGAGCGATCCGGAACCTCTTGATCGGTGTCCCGGTTTCAGCTCTTTGGGAGCAAGGGTTTTTGTTTCAGATTGCCTTACTTTCCATTACGGCAGTATTCCTATTTCCCAACAACCTGCTTCGCCATTGGCGCCGCTGGGGCAACTTCTTTGATGCCATCGGACTCTCGGCATTTGCCATTCAGGGTGCACTTTATGCCTCTGATATGAATCATCCAATCAGCGCCATTATTGTAGCAGCCGTCTTAACGGGAAGCGGCGGCGGAATCATCCGCGATTTGCTCGCCGGAAGGAAACCGCTGGTGTTGAGATCCGAGATTTACGCCGTTTGGGCGGTTCTGTGCGGTGCGGCCATCGGACTTAAGCTGGTAACGGAAGCATGGGAACTATATACACTATTCTTTTTGACAACTTCATTAAGAGTATTATCTTATTCTTACAAGTGGAGACTGCCGAACAGAAATCTCAAAGCGTTTCAATAATGAAGAAACTTGGACCTGAGTTGCGGGTTCAAGTTTTTTTGTTTTCGCGCAGGTACCCACCCTCGTATTTTTGTTAGGTTATCGGGGATTTTTGGGATTTATCGGCAATTTTGAACTTTTATCAGCGATTATTTCGATTTTTCGGCGATTCTCCGATTTTATCAGCGATTTTTCAAATTTATCGGCGATTACTGATTCTACCCGCTTCTAAATGATGAAAAATCAAATAAAAATACAAAAGCACCCGCAAACCTGCAGGTGCCTCCTCATTATCATTGTAAACTATTAATACCATCACAAACGGTTGTTAAGAGAAACTCCAAATCTTCCAGCTCAATATTCAATGGCGGGGAGATTGTCAGTACATTGTTAAAGCCCGCTACAGTCGCTCCATTTTTACCAATCAAGACCCTTTTGGTCTTACAGTATCCTATCACTTGATTCACTTGATCAACCGCTAAAGGTTCTTTCGTCACTTTATCCGACACGAGTTCAATGCCGATCAGGAGGCCTTTCCCTCGTACATCCCCCACATATTTATGCTGATGCAGCTTGGTTTGAAGAGTGTTTACCGCTTTCTCTCCTAATTCAGCCGAACGTTCAAACAGCTTTTCTTTCTCCATGATCTCTATATTCTTCACCGCTAATGCGCAGGCAGCGGGGTTTCCTCCGAATGTATTAATATGCCTAAAATAGTCATACTCTTCGCTTCCTTTGAACGCTTCATAGATCTCGCGCTTCACCGCTGTTGCAGATAACGGGAGATAAGCACTCGTAATTCCTTTAGCCATGGTGATAATATCCGGTTTCACATCATAATTCATGAAACCAAATGGTTTCCCGGTGCGGCCGAATCCGCAAATGACTTCATCCACGATCATTAGTGCTCCATGTTTGTCACAGACTTCTTTGGCCGCTTTCATGTATCCTTCCTGTGGAACCAGGACACCACCGCCCGTGATGATAGGTTCCATGATCATCGCCGCAACAGTTTCACTTAATTCCCAGGTCATGGCCTGGTCAATTGCTTTCACCCCAGGCAGCTTGTGGGGATCTCCTCCAGAGACTTCATCCCGATAGGAATCAGGAGGAGGAACATGAATAAAGCCTGGCGCCAAGGGTTCATATTTGTACTTCCTTTGCGCCTGTCCTGTAGCAGCAAGGGCTCCCATCGAGTTGCCGTGATATGCCCTGTATCGGGAAACAATTTTGTATCTGCTTCCTTCCCCTTTTTGCTGATGGTACTGCCGGGCAATTTTGAAAGCTGTTTCATTCGCTTCCGATCCACTGTTGGAGAAAAAGATCACGTACTCATCCCCAAGCATCTTGTTCAGTTTCTCCGCCAGCTGGATGGCCGGTTGATGGCTTTGCGTCAGCGGAAAATATGCCATCTTCTTCAATTGTTCATAGGCCGCTTCCGCCAGTTCCTGACGTCCGTAGCCGACATTGACACACCATAAACCTGCCATTCCATCCAAATATTTTTCCCCATTCTGATCGGTTATCCAGGACCCGTTCGACTCCTCCACCACCATAGTTCCGGCTGGATTGTACGGCTTCATGGAATGCCAGATAAACTGTTCATCCTGAGACAACAGGTTTTCCTTTGATTGCCCTGTTTTCACCAAGAAGACTCCCCCTTTTTCTTTCATGATAAGGAATTGCCATCAAATTATCGTTCAATGTAAAGGTATGAACCTGGTTAATTCAATAGAATACATTAAAAATCAAAACGGGAGGTGATCATCTTCTTTCTGGTGAAGAAGTTAACGCCGTCTTTTCCGTTCACATGCATATCACCATAAAAGGAATCCTTCCAGCCGGAAAACGGGAAAAAGGCCATTGTTGCCGGCACGCCAACGTTAATGCCGAGCATTCCGGCATCCGCTTCTTCTCTGAATTGCCTTACTGCTTTTGCATCTTTTGTATAAATTGTCGCTCCATTTCCAAAGCGTGATTGACGGATATAATCAAGTCCTTCATCCAGGTCCTTCGCACGAAGCAGGCTCAGTACCGGAGCAAACATTTCTTCCCTGGCAATGGTCATGTCAGGTGTAACATGATCAAAAATCGTTGCACCAAGGAAATTGCCTTCTTCAAAATCAGCTATTTCTTTTCGACCGTCCCGGATGAGCGAAGCCCCTTCTTCGAGTCCTTTTTCAATATACTTAAGGGTTCTTTCACGGTTTTCAGTTCGAATAACCGGGGTCAGAAGCACTTCATCATCCATCCCATTTCCTACACTGATTTCATCCGCCTTCTTATTCAAAGCTTGAACAAATTGTTCATTGTCCCCCACTACAACGACAGCACTGCATGCCATACACCGCTGCCCGGCACTTCCGAAGGCCGAGCTGATAATGTGATCTGCGGCTTTTTCGTAATCCGCATCCGGCATCACAACATGATGGTTCTTGGCACCTGACAAAGCCTGAACTCTTTTCCCTTTTGAAGCAGCCTGCTCGTAGACATACTTTGCAACCGGCTGGGAACCGACAAAGGAAATTGCCGCAATATCCTTGTGTTCCAGGAGGCCATTTACCACGTCATGGGCACCGTGGACAACGTTCAGCACACCATCAGGAACTCCCGCTTCAGTCAACAGCTCCGCAAGCCTGTTTGCAAGGATCGGGGTCCTCTCAGAGGGCTTCAGAACAAACGTATTCCCGCACGCGATGGCCAATGGAAACATCCACAACGGAACCATCATCGGGAAATTAAACGGGGTGATTCCGCCAACCACTCCAAGTGGATAACGAAACATTTCTGAATCAATATCCTCCGCAATGCCGCTTAGTGTTTCTCCCATCATCAAGGTTGGTGCACCACATGCAAACTCCACACATTCAAGTCCACGCTGTACCTCACCATACGCCTCTTTATAGGATTTTCCGTTTTCCTGAACAACCAACTTTGCAAGCTCTTCATGATTCTCAGACAATAAAGAGTGATATTTATAAAGGTAACGGGCACGTTTAGGCACCGGAACGTTTCTCCACGTCTTTGATGCTTTTTTCGCAGCTGTTACCGCCCGATCAACATCTTCCTTGGTGGAAATAGGTACTCTAGCAAGCTCTTTGTTTGTAGCGGGATTCACGACTTCCAAGGTCTGTGAACTCAATGATTCAACCCACTTTCCATCAATATAATTCTTCAGCACGGCAACTTCTTCTTTGATCACTGACATATAAATCCTCCCTTAATCCGTTATGAATTTATGAAACTATATAATTTTATTATGAAAGAAATTGACAAGGCTTTCATTAGACAATGTGTAAAATAACCTGGTTTGTCCTTTTGACATCGTGGTTCACCCGTGAGTGGCACCTTTCTTAGCGGTCATTTTACCGGACGTTAGTAAAGGATGCATATAATCATGCGCATAAAGAAGGAACTCAATGGCTACCCTTTTTTCCGGATGCATGAAGTCTTCTCCCAGCAGTTCTTCAATCTTCTTTAAACGATGATACAATGTCTGCCGGACTATAAACAGACGTTTGGCGGTCTCTTGCTTGGACCCCTGGCAACCCAGAAAAATTTTCAACGTGTGAAGGAGACTGCCATTATGTTCTTCATCATACTTCATGATGGGAGCCAGGTATTCATGAATCATTTCCTGGAGATTCACATTATCCTGGACAACGGAGATAAGCCTGTGCAGATGCAAGTCATCATAAAAGTAAAATTTTTGCGAGCTGCATACTTTGTTGCTGTATAACAGGCTTTCTTTAGCCGTTTGAAAACTTTTATGGATGTCTGCTATCTCTTCCTGATAATTTCCGGCTGCAAAAAGAATGTGCGGCGTCTTCCGAAAAAACTCTGTTTCCAGCATCTTCTCAAAGGAAAGGGTTATCCTCGTTTTCCATGTCTTATTAGACCGTGTATCAAGAAGAATGAATAAGAGGTTGTCTCCCTCTTTTTCTGCTAAAACTTTATAGCCCTGTTGTTCAAATATGCTTCTTGCAATCAGCTGGAAGTAAGTTAAGTCCAGGTGTTCCCTTTCCCTTATTTTCTTAAGCGGACAGATACAAACCACACCACCGGATATTGTTTCATCCATGTCAGATAGATAGTTTGTCAGCCCTTCCCCTGCTTGCTCACCTTTTAACCAGGATCTGATCCAATTGGATTCATCGCGCCGCTTTTTTTCATTAAAATATAATTCTCTCATCAGGTATTGAGCCAGTGCTGTGGAGGTTCTATCCAAAAGCAGTAATTCATATTCACTAAATGGAAAATCGCTTTGATAGATTAGCAGCTCAGCATACTCCTGCTCGAACAGGACCACTTTCCTGACAGCAAAGGGCGGATGACCTTCTTCCTTATATTCCCCATACAGCTTTTGCAGACGGCAGGCTTCCTTCCGGCGCATGCGTGGATAGATTTCTAACTCATGATCTTTCAGTTTAAGCAGAACAGGAACACCTAGTTCTTTATACAGCACCTCCAGGACTTCCCTGAAATGGTTGACATTCAATAACTTATGATTCAATTCCTGTCCAAACCGGTCAAGCTGCTTTATCATACTGTACTGCTGATTGATGAGGATGGAGTGAATGTCCTGGGTGATACTGACAAAGGGCACTTCTTTCTCGAAAACAATGATAGGAAACTCATTTTCCTCTGCATACTTAAGTACGGAAAGCGGTATTTCCGAAATGTTTGTCTCGAGCTCAATGCATATTGCTGCTGCACCACACTTAATTAATTGGTCAAGCAAAGACAAAAATGCTTGTTCTTCTTTCAATGCTAAACCTGTCGTAAGGATCAATTCACTGCCATTGAGTAGATTCTTTATGGCTGGAGCCTCCACAACATGAACCCATTTGACCTGACGGTGAATCCCCTTATGCCCCGCAATGACTTTCGAGTGTTCAAAATGCTTTCTTGAAAGAATATCTTCAACTGAAAAATAATAATTACTTTTCATCCGAATCTCCTTTAGTTACTAATGGGGTGAAAATAGAGAAAAAGGATTGGTAAAACCAACCCTTACTCTTCGATATGGGGAATCGTGAAATAAACCTCTTCAATCCATCCATCTGGAAAATGATCAGCAGTCAAGAACTTCATTACCCATTCCACCAATTCTTCTGTTGTTTTGAAGAAGTCATGCTGTGGTTCTTCCCTCACTTCAAAACTGCTACTTTCTGAATTGTGCAGGTCTTTCATCCAACTCCCCCCTTTTTCCTCAGCCTTGTATCAATAAATTTGAAAAATATTTGCGGGCATTGGCGGTTTTTACATGAAGGGTGGTGCTCTTCTTCTCCGCAGGATTGGTGAACAACACAAATGCTCCACTTAAATTTTCACTCACCTTTTCAATCCTATAGCCCTCTTGTATCAAGTAATCTATTTTATCTCTTTCACTTAAAAATTCTTGATATTCCGACATAGAGACACCCTTTCGTTCAAGAATCTTTTTGATTTGTGTTTTGATTTTTTTGCCTGGCAGGTAACTATTTATTACCCCACCAGGCGACTTCCACATACCACCTTGAAGAGCTGGAACAAGGCCGATCGAGACGGTGATCTATCAAACTCCCTTTACAGCAGGAATTTCTTCCACCACCGGTTCAGGTTCCACTTCAATCTCCCAATCACGTCCGACTGAGATGCCTAAATACAGGTCGTCGCTTGGATTCAATAGTTCGGATTGTTCATACTTTTTGAACCACCAGAACTTGGCCAGCACATAGTAACATAAGGCTCCTACTCCAAAGCCGACCAGGAATGAGAAATTCGGAACGAAATACGAAGCGACACCACCCAGGATCCAGGAAATGAAACCTGCCAAATTAATGCCGTTCATGTACTTGAATTGTCCGTTTTCTTCGTAAAGGTCTGGCACGTTCACCCTGCGCTTTCTGATAAAATAGTAATCTGAAACGAGAATCCCGACGATTGCCGATAAGATTCCCCCGACAAACAGCAGGACAGGAATGATGACGCCAAATAAGTTCCAAGGCTGGACAACGGTTCCGCAAATCCCTGCCGTAATGACACCGGCCCAGAATGGAAACTTTGGTCCGCCCACATTTGAAAAAATGGTTGCAGCCGGGACGATGTTAGCCGCGATATTGGTAGACCATTGCGCCAACACGATCATTAATAGAAGGACTCCCAAAATGAAACCACTTGCCGCTTCCTGAAGGGCAATGACCGGGTCATAATTCAGCACGGCAATATAAGATACTGCCCCAATCAACACCATGAACGCCTGAGTAATCGGAAGGGCAACTAAATTACCGATGATGGAACTGCGGTTTCGCTTGAACCAATTTTTTTCATTTTTCGGCGCTTTCATGAACCTTGAAATGGAAGGGATATCGGCAGCAAGCGTAGCCCAGAACCCCATATTACTGAAGATGACCACGAGGAATGCTGTAAACGCCGCACCGCCTGTTACCGGGCTTTCCACCCAGCTCCAAATGTCCCTTCCCTGTGCTGCAGCCGAATCAGATAGTGATGAATACATCCAGACAGAAATTAAAATGATGACCGGTGCTGCAAGATCGGCGAATCTTTCCACAGCTTTAATTCCAAGCGCCGTATTAACCAACTGCAGTACAGCAAAAATCAAGAAACAGACAAACCAATTATCAAAACCAAATAAAATGTTGAGGATTCCGTTCATGGCAGTGGCACCAAAAAAGGTGTTGATCCCAAACCACATTGAGGCTGCCAATCCACGGGTGATGGAAGGAATATGGGTGCCGATCGTTCCGAACGGAGCCCTCATATACACTGGAAAGGATAAACCATGCTCGACACCGATGTCCCCGGTCAAGGTAATGAAGAACCCGATGGCAAGGGAACCTATAATCGTTGCCAGCACAACCATTGGCAGAGGCAGGGACATAACACCCGCACCCCCGATGGCGAAAGTGGCAAGCACAACGACCATCCCTACCCACATAAATGAATAGCCAAGCTTTGTTACTTTTCTGTCACTTTCTTTGATCGGCAATAAATCAGGTGACTTCAAATAGCTTTTTTTCACATTGAACACTCCCCTATTTTTTTGCTTCGAATGGCAAAACCTAACTTTCAAGAGAGGCAAGGGAACTGGAAGGCGTCAACTTTCAGTTCTCTTGCAGGAGCTGTTCTGGAATTCAGCTTAAATTAGGACAGACTGTCAGGACTTGGCGGATTGCAGCGTCTCGCTCTCTTCCAATTGAACACCGTATCTCGCTCTTTTCACATACTTTCCTTTCCCCAGCTCGCCGACGAATTGCTTGTCTTTGACAACATATTCTCCTCGAGACAACACAGAAACCGGCTCACCCTTCACCTTCATCCCTTCAAATGGATTATAATCTGCTGCCATGTGATGGGTTTCAGCAGAAATGACTCTCTCTGCATTCGGATCAAAGATAACAAGGTCAGCATCCGATCCAACTGCGATGGTCCCTTTTTTAGGGTAAAGCCCAAAGAGTTTTGCGCTTCGCGTCGACATGATGTCAACAAACTGGTTTAGCGAAATCCTCCCTTTGTCCACTCCTTCAGAAAATAATATAGATACACGGTCCTCAATGATCGGGCCGCCATTCGGAATTTTAGTAAAATCGCCTTTTCCTAAACTCTTCTGGCCATTAAAATCGAATGAACACTGATCAGATCCTAATGTTTGCAGCTGACCGCTCTTCAGCGCATTCCATAAAACCTCCTGATGCCATTTCTCACGCAGCGGCGGGGACCACACATATTTTGCTCCCTCAAAGTTCGGTCTTTCAAGATAGGATTTGTCCAGCACCAAATACTGAGGGCATGTCTCTCCCCAGACATTGAGACCCCTGCTTCTGGCAGACGCGATCTGCTCAACGGCTTCTGCACATGACACATGCACTACATAAAGCTGGGAATCTGCCAGGCCTGTTAGTTTCGCAGCTCTCCCGGTCGCCTCCCCTTCAAGTTCAGGAGGCCTTGTCAGCGCATGATAAATCGGATCCGTGTTGCCTTCTTTTAATGCTTTTTCTGTCAAGAACTCAATGACATCGCCGTTCTCTGCATGTACCATGACCAGTGCTCCCAATTCTTTGGCCGCGACCAATGTTCTAAAGAGGGTCTCATCATCAGCCTGGAAAACATTCTTATAGGCCATGAATACTTTAAAAGAAGTGATGCCCTCTTTATCAATGACCTCCGGGAGCTGTTCCATGACCTCTTCGTTGATCTCTCCAATCATTAAATGGAAACTGTAATCAATCACCGCTTTTTCTTTCGACTTTGCGTGCCAAGTATCAATAGCGTTCTGTAACGGTTCACCTTTATTGGTTAAACAAAAATCGATTACTGTAGTGGTGCCCCCGAAGGCCGCCGCAATGGTTCCACTTTTAAAATCATCCTTGGACACTGTGCCGCCAAAAGGCATTTCCAAATGGGTATGCGGGTCGACTCCACCCGGGAAAACATATTTTCCGTTGGCGTCCACAACTTCTGTATCTTCACCACTCAGGTTAAAATTTTTCCCTATTGCAGCAATCCTCCCATCTTCTACGAGAATGTCTGCTCTATACGTATCTGTTGCCGTCACAATTGTTCCATTTACAATGACTTTTTTCATATTCCAACCTCCATTATTTCACTGTATCAATACTGCAATCTGCGACTCTTCCAACTGCCGCCTGACGTTCATTCCATGTCATCGGCATATGGCCGCTCGGCACTTCGATCATGTCAATCGCTCCGTCCACCGGACAGACGATCGAACATAAATTACATCCTACACAGTCTTCTTCTCTTACCTTTAAATAGCTGTTTCCAGAGGCATCCTTTAACATATCGATGCACTGGTGTGAAGTGTCCTCGCATGCTATATGGCATTTATTGCAGTTAATGCAGACATCTGTGTTAATCTTGGCCACTACGCTGTAATTCAAATCGAGATTTCCCCAGTCAGAAAATCTAGGTACTGATTTGCCAACGATATCCTGAACGGATGCAATCCCTTTTTCATCAAGGTAATTATTCAGTCCATCAATCATGTCTTCCACAATTCGGAAGCCATGGTGCATGGCCGCTGTACAAACCTGCACACCAGACGCTCCCATCAGCATGAATTCAACTGCATCCTGCCAGTTGGATACACCCCCCATACCGGATATCGGTACATTGATCCGTGGATTTCGCGCGCACTCCGCCACCATATTCAGTGATATTGGCTTGACGGCAGGTCCGCAATAGCCTCCATGCGCTCCTTTACCGGCCACATGCGGTATTGTGTTCCATGAATCGAGGTCCACCCCGGCAAGACTGTTAATCGTATTAATCATACTGACTGCATCGGCGCCTCCCCGAACGGCAGCTTCCGCCGTTACGGTAATGTCCGTAATATTCGGTGTCAATTTAACAATTACAGGGGTCGTCGCAACTTCTTTTGCCCAATAGGTCTGCTTTTCCACCAGTTCCGGCACTTGCCCTGAAGCAGAGCCCATCCCCCGTTCAGCCATCCCATGCGGACAGCCAAAGTTTAGCTCCAACCCATCAACGCTGACATCTTCTACTTTCTTGACGATCTCGTGCCATTTTTCCTGTTTAGGTTCTACCATTAAAGAAGCGATGATCGCATGGTCAGGGAACCGCTTCTTAGTTTCATAGATTTCCTTCAGGTTGACTTCTAAAGGACGGTCTGTAATCAACTCGATATTATTAAAGCCCGCAACTCTTTGTCCGTTAAAACTGACAGCAGCAAACCTTGAGGAAACATTGATGATCGGCTCGCCCAAGGTCTTCCAGACAGCTCCACCCCATCCTGCTTCAAAAGCCCGCTGGACTTGATATCCCGAATTCGTAGGCGGTGCGGATGCCAGCCAAAAAGGATTCGGTGATTTAATCCCTGCTAAGTCAATATTTAAATTCGCCATAAAATTCCCCCCTCAAAAAACGATTAATTCAATTGGACTTTCGCGAGCTGCTGATGAAGATGGTGGGCTGCTTGTTTACCTTGCTGGGCTGCTGTTACCACCATTGCTTCTCCAACTCCTTTGCCGAACACGATGTCACCACAAGCAAAGATTTTTGGATCTGATGTCTGGAACGTTTCCCGGTTCACTTGAACGACCCCGTCGTTGTGGTTCAGGCCAAATTGTTCGATAAGCGATTGATGCCTGGTCTGTCCGATCGCTTTAATGACAGCATCCGCAGGTAAAATAAATTCAGACCCTTCCACGGGAACCGGCCTTCTGCGTCCGTCGCCGCCAGGTTCTCCCAATTCCATCTTGATGCACTGAATCCCTGTTACCTTGCCTTCTTCACCAATAATCTTTTTAGGTGCTGTCAGCCAACGGAATTCGACTCCGTCCTGCTTGGCAAATTCGTACTCAAAGTCATAGGCTGTCATCTCTTCTTGGGTACGACGGTAAAGAATCTTCACGTTCTCCGCTCCCAGTCTAACTGAACACGTAGCACCGTCAATCGCTGTATTACCGGCCCCAATAACCACTACTTTCTTCCCGATATACTCTTTTGAAAGCTCACCGCTCTTGGTTGCTTTCACAAACTCAATGGCATCATGAACACCTTCCAGATCTTCCCCTTCAATCCTTAGATCCGGAACATTTGCCATTCCGGCTGCGAGGATAAGGAAGTCATGTTTATTGACCAATTCCTCTGCCGTAACATCTCTTCCAACTTTTGTACTCGTCCGGATTTCTACGTTCATTCTTTTCACCTGGTCAACTTCCCAGAATGAAACCGATTGAGGAAGACGGAATGATACTATTCCATATGTGTTCAATCCTCCTGCCTCTTTTTCTGCTTCATAAACGGTTACCCCATAACCAAATCTGGCAAGTTCCCTTGCTGCAGATAAACCGGCCGGTCCACCGCCGATAATTCCAACTGTCTTCCCATTCGGTTCTCCCGCTTCAAATAATACCTCTTCATTATGCCTGGCCCAATCTGTTGCATAACGCTGCAAATCCCCAATCATAATCGGTTTGGTAGAATGATTGAGTACACAGGCCCCTTCACACAACTCTTCAGTCGGGCAGACCCTTGAACAGCTTGCTCCTACCGGATTCGAAAACATAATGGTCTTGGCAGAACCTTTCAAATTACCTGATGCAATCTTTTTGATAAATGAAGGGATATCAATTCCTGTTGGACACGCTTGAATGCATGGGGCATCGTAACAGTACAAACATCGATTGGCTTCTTCCACAGCTTCTCTGCTCGATAATCCTCCATGTGCTTCCTGAAAATTTTTTTCGAGATTCAATAACGACAGACTATTAGACAAACCGGCTTCCCCCTATCCGTTTTGATCAATTGCTTTGGAATACATGTTTTTTTCAACAAATCATGGCTGACAGTTATAACTGTCTAAAGCAGCTTATAATCGTCAGCCTTCAAGCTATATTAAGGAAGCAGCGCAGTCATTTCGCTATACGTTTCAGGTCTGCGGTCACGGTAGAACTGCCATGTATCCCTGACTTCCCTGATCAATTTCTTATTCATTTCGCCGATCACCACTTCATCACTGTCCCTGCTTCCAACCGAGACAAAACTTCCCCGGGGATCGACAAGGTAGGACTGGCCATAAAACTCACCCATATTCCACGGGCCTTCATATCCGACACGGTTAATAGCGCCTAAATAATAACCATTTGCGACAGCGTGCGCAGGCTGCTCCAATTTCCATAGGTACTCAGAAAGTCCAGCCACAGTGGCAGAAGGGTTAAAGACGACTTCAGCACCTTTCAAACCGAGCAGGCGTGCGCCTTCCGGGAAATGCCGGTCATAGCAAATGTACACTCCGACTTTTGCATAGGCCGTATCAAATACCGGATATCCAAGATTCCCCGGCTTAAAGTAATATTTCTCCCAGAACCCATACCCTTTATCTCCAACTCCTACATGTGGGATATGCTGCTTACGGTATTTCCCAAGGTAAGATCCGTCTGCATCAATAACTGCAGCAGTATTGTAATATGTAGCAATTCCTTCTCTTTCATAAATCGGAAGAACAATGACTACATTCAGTTCTTTTGCCAAATCCTGAAATCTCCTCGTGGTTGGTCCATTTGGTATTTCTTCTGCGGAATCATACCATTTCGGATTTTGTTCAGAGCAAAAGTAAGGACCATAGAAGATTTCCTGAAGGCAGATGATCTGGGCGCCTTTTTTTGCTGCATCCTTAACCAGCTCAATATGCTTCTTGATAGCTTCTTCTTTATGGACCTCTACCGGCTCACTTCCGTCTACATCGTGAGAAGCTTGAATAAGCCCGATTTTCACCTTATCTGACATCTCGATTCCCCCTAAATTAACTTATTTATAGAAAGCGCTTTCAAATATATAGGTTCATCTCCAGCGCTTATCTGATCACTCGGTTTACTAGTCTGAATATTTTGTATTTTTAATTTTAACTCGTACTCCTGCCTAAAGCATTATACATAGTGTAAGATTAAGTCCCTAATTGAACTGTCAATGTGTACAATCATTTTCTATGTTTGTCCTTAATATTTACCCTAGCACAGGCAATCTACGAAATTTGTAAAACAAGCTCTGCAACTTATAGAAAAATTCTTCGGTTTTTCGACTCTTTTCACAATTTTGAGATAATATATTTTGATACTTACTTGTATGGGTGAGAAAAATGAATGTTATATTGTGCCTAAAAAAAGATTTTACCGCCCGATCAGCTTTTAATATAGAGCTGACTTGTTTATTTTTTTGCCATCATGCCTTTTATCCGTTTATGTTTTTATACGGGTTCCATGAGGCTTCCAAATCCTAAAATCCTCTTACTTTTGGTCCTATGAAGCCTTCATGAGACACCCTAATCTTAAAATCCTCTTACTTTTGGTCTTATGAAGCTTCCATGAGGCACCCTAATCTTCAAATCGACTTACTTTTGGTCCTATGAAGCCTTCATGAGACACCCTAATCTTAAAATCGACTTACTTTTGGTCCTATGAAGCCTTCATGAGACACCCTAATCTTGAAAACAACTTTCTTTTGGTCTTATGAGGCTTCCATGAGACACCCTAATCTTAAAATCGACTTACTTTTGGTCTTATGAGGCTTCCATGAGACACCCTAATCTCGAAATCGACTTACTTTTGGTCTTATGAGGCTTCCATGAGACACCCTAATCTTGAAATCCTCTTATTTTTGGTCCTATGAAGCCTTCATGAGACACCCTAATCTTAAAATCCTCTTACTTTTGGTCCTATCAAGCTTCCATGAGACACCCTAATCTTAAAATCCTCTTACTTTTGGTCTTATGAAGCTTCCATGAGGCACCCTAATCTTGAAACCCTCTTACTTTTGGTCCTATGAAACTTCCATGAGGCACCCTAAACTTGAAACCCTCTTACTTTTTGTCTTATGAGGCTTCCATGAGACACCCTAATCTTTAAATCCACTTACTTTTGGTCTTATGAGGCTTCCATGAGACACCCTAATCTTGAAATCCTCTTACTTTTGGTCCTATCAAGCTTCCATGAGGCACCCTAATCTTAAAATCCTCTTACTTTTTGTCTTATGAGGCTTTCATGAGGCACCCTAATCTTAAAATCCTCTTACTTTTGGTCCTATGAAGCTTCCATGAGGCACCCTAATCTTGAAACCCTCTTACTTTTGGTCTTATAAAAAAATTCAATTCCAATCCCAATCCTGTTGCCGGGCACTCTTATCAAAAAACAAAAAAAACTTGAACCAACACGGCTCAAGTTTTTTTAACACTAATGCTCTTATTCAAACGCTGTTTTCGTATATATTGTTGCTCCCGGAAAAATCCAAAGAGCCGGATTTTTTCCTTGGAGACAAGGGCTTTTTCTCTGAACAGTGTGAATTAGCTCTTTTCTTCCTTGTTTATCAGGGATTTCTGGTTAATTAAGAAAATTTTTAAAAAGTTTGTATTAAATAGCAGCAAAGTTTACGAAAAGTGCCTATTCAAAAGTCCCTTTTACTACAGCTATTCCGTTCTCCACCATTACTTTCCCTTTAGCAAGGACCATATTAATGGTCAAGGTCTTCTGATCAACGAGCACAATGTCCGCATCTTTTCCTTCGACGATGGTTCCCTTTTGATGGAGTTTCAGAATTTTCGAAGGGTTGGAGGTAATCACTTTGATGGCTGTTTCCAATGGTATCCCCTCTTTAAGGACAGCATCACGGACTGCATCATACAAACTGGATACCTTGGCCACCTTCAGTCCTTTAAATTCTCCTTCCTGATCAAATGCAGGCAAGCTGCCCTGTCCATCGGAGGTGAAAGTAATGTTTTCTATGGACACTCCTACGTCGATCATACGTTTTAATCCTTTTCCGCACTCAACCTCTCCGTCTTCAAGAAACTGAGGAATTGTACTTGTAGTAAAATCAACATATCCGCCGTTCAAGGCATATTTGATTCCTTCCTCAAACAAATAAGGATTACGGTTGATGTGGGTCGGATAAAATTGTTTGATCGGGATATCAGTATTTTCAATAACATCATAAATCAATTTTAAACAGTCACGGCTGTCTCCCAGGTGAACATTGACCACTCCTGACTTTCCGGATAGTATGCCTCCGACCCGGGACTGGGAAGCAATCCGCGCTAACTCTTCAGCTGTCGGCTGAGAGGAACGGTGATCGGCAATCGCTATCTCGCCTGTACCGATAATTTTATCTACAAGGAGAAGGTCGTCTTCAATTTTTCCCGTTAATGTTCTTACGGGTATCTGATAGGAACCCGTAAGAACATAACACGTGATTCCTTCTTCATCAAGACCGCGCGCTTTGGCGACCAGACTGGCCATAGTCCGCGTTGTTCCGTCCGTTCCGATAACACCGATAAGAGTCGTAATTCCTGATAATGTCGCATCAGTCAGCTGGATTTCAGGAGTCCGTGTTTTGTAACCTCCCTCTCCTCCCCCGCCAAGAATATGGACATGAGAATCAATGAATCCCGGAAGAACAGCTTGTCCTTGTGCATCTATAATTCGTACTTTTTTTGCAAAAAATCCATCAGGAATTTCTATCACATCTTCAATAAAGCCAATTTTCTCATCAATTATCAATATATCTTTCTTCCCTAAGTAGTCCGGTGCATAGACTTCTCCATTCTGTATCAGAATCATGGTGGTTCTCCTTTCCTTAAATAATTACCAATCTTAATATCCCATATCCTTAACTACCTTGACAAAGATTAATATCTTCTAGAATTGAACACAAAAAAACCGAACATTCCTTAGTTCGGTTTTTACCCTTCCGATCCCGGAAAAATCAAATCATTGCTGCGGATGGTCACCAATTCATGCCGGTCGTAAGAGTTATGCATAAGAAGCCGCATTGCCTGGGACCTGATTGATTTCTCTATCACGTTCCGTACATACCTTCCATTTGAAAAGGCTGCAGGGCTTATTGTGGTCTTGACCTGTGAAAGGTGATCCCTCATTTTTCTCTCTGCATCTGTACTTAATTCATATTCCTTTTCCGTCAGCATCCTTCTGCCAATTTCCATCAACTGCTCAACAGAATAATCCTTAAATTGAAATACTAAAGGAAAACGCGAGTGAAGACCCGGGTTGAGGGTTAGAAATTGGTCCATCTCACGTGAATACCCTGCCAGGATAAGTATAAAATCGTGCTGTTTGTCTTCCATATGTTTAACAAGGGTATCGATGGCTTCCTTTCCAAAATCTTTCTCTCCTCCGCGGCCAAGGGAATAAGCCTCATCCACAAACAGAATCCCACCCATCGCTTTCTTTATGAGATCCCTTGTTTTCTGAGCAGTATGTCCGATGTACTCCCCGACCAGATCTGCTCTTTCTGCTTCAATCAGATGTCCTTTTGATAGTACATTCATTTTATGAAATAACTTTCCTATTAGTCTCGCTACGGTCGTCTTCCCGGTCCCTGGATTTCCTTTGAACATCATGTGTAAAGCTTGTTTCCCTGCTTTGAGGCCTGCTTCTTCTCTCTTTTTGTTTACATATATCCACGCGTAAATCTCTTTCACCATTTTTTTCATATCTTCCATGCCGACCAATGAAGCCAATTCTGCTTCGATTTCTTTTAGTTCAGCGTGTTCCTGCGGCAAAACTTTTACCGGCTCCTCTGCTTTCCTAATCTCACGTACTGGATTTCGTTTATGTGAATTCAATACTATACTTATTTGTCCATTATTCTTCATTCTCATCGGCTGATCCATCTCTTCACCTCACCATTCTATACAGTATACGTCTGGAGGTTTTTAACGGTGACAAATGCCTATTTTGCATTTAGAAAAACTCTCTTATCATCCTATTCAAATGTTGATGAATTCATTATTAAAATTTGGTTTATAGTAATTTTGGGGTTAAGTACCAGCTTGTCGATAACTATGTTATGTAAAGTTATGAAATAATTAAATAAATTGTATAGGTTAAATTGAGACCAAAAACGTATTGACCCAGGACCACCATCTTTTTATACTCAATAACCGGCTGGAACTTTGCTGCAATTACCTACATTAAGAGCCTAATTTGCAGGTGAGTCCGATTCTGCAGCGGATCCACGTACGAAAAGAAAAGTTACATTATTTGTGCTTAAGATAGCCTTTTTCCGTACTCTCCTGCCTTTCGAATAAAAAAACACACCAGAACGGGTTCTGATGTGTTTTATCACTGAATTTGAATTATTGAGCTTCATCAAAATTAATTTGAACGTTTCGCTGTGGCGAGAAGGTGGAAATCGCATGCTTATATACCATCTGCTGCTTTCCTTCTGACTCAAAAAGTACAGTAAAGTTATCAAAACCTTTGACAAGTCCGCGGATCTGGAATCCGTTCAATAAGAATACGGTGACTTGCGTGTTGTCTTTTCGTAATTGGTTAAGAAATTGGTCTTGGATATTGATTGTTTGTTTCATGATAAGTCCTCCTCTTCTATCTCTACCTTAACTATTCGACTATAACCCTAGCTTTCCTGCAACAAAATCAGATATCTCTTCAATTTTTTTGTTGTTTTCCCTTGTGTTTGTCATATCAAACCACTCTACCTTCATTTTGTTCCGGAACCATGTCAGCTGGCGTTTGGCATACCTCCTGGAGTTCTGCTTCAGGGTTTCAACAGCGTCTTCCAACGTTACTTTGCCGTCCAGATACTCATAAATTTCCTTGTAGCCTATTGCCTGAATGGATTGAACATCTCTTAGTCCTTTGTCATATAAGGATTTTACTTCTTCGAGAAGCCCCTGTTTCATCATTAAATCAACCCGGAGATTGATTCTGCTATATAATAACTCTCGATCCATCGTTAACCCGATAAGAGCTACATCATATAACAGTTCATTTTTCTGAGTTTCCTGAGATTCGGTCATCGTCTTGCCTGTACAATGATGGATTTCCAATGCCCTGATGACTCTCCTGATGTTGTTTGGATGGATAGTTGACGCCGCTTTGGGGTCGACCAATTCCAGTCTTCTATGGATCTCCTCATTTCCCAGTTCCTCAGCTTCCTCTTCAAGTTTCCTTCGGTAGCTTTCATCACCGGTTGCTTCAGTAAATTGATAATCATACATAACTGATTGGATATATAAACCAGTTCCGCCTACTATCATAGGTAGCTTTCCACGGCTGTGAATCTCGGAGATTTTTTTCCTGACTAGGTCCTGAAATTCAGCTGCGGAAAAACTCTCTTCAGGTTCGCGTATATCAATAAGATGGTGAGGGATACCTTCCATCTCTTCTTCAGTTATCTTGGCTGTACCGATATCCATTGATTTATATATCTGCATGGAATCACCACTGATGATTTCACCATTGAATTTTTCAGCCAAATGTATGCTGGTTGCTGTCTTCCCGACAGCAGTAGGTCCTATAAGTACGACGAGTTTCTCTTTCTGTTTCAAATCGACTCACTGCTTTCTATGTAAAAGGATAAGTTTACATATTATCGTACCATAAGAATTCATTTGTTACATATCAGAAGAGTATAACCATTATTAGCGTTTTTATACCTAAAGTTTAAAAAAATTGGGTATTTAACATAAATTCGCAAAGTGAACGATAGGCCGATGCGGTATATATAGGGAGTGATAATTCACTTCGTACCTTCCGTTTCTGCAAAACAGAGAAACCTTATAGTATTAGTAAACCGCTCAGCCTTGATCTGAGCGGTTTACTGGTTTACATACGTGCCCTCTTCTTCTACAGCTTCTTAATGTCCAAAATAACTCTTTATTGAATATGCACCTCTTATTGACAAAAAAAGAGTGATTACTATTATCAGAGAAATAATTGCTATCATTATCGAAGAAATTATAAAACTATCCATCCAAAACATAACTCCATACCATGGTGTCAGGAACATCATTACAAAAGGAATAGCCCAAGTTGCATTCGTATCAGGTGTGGCATTCACATATGCTGTCAGCATGGCGAAAATGAGCGTCAGAGTCCAAAATACAGCAAAACAGATCAACACTCCAGTAGCTTTCTTTTTTACCGCCATTCCCAAAACGTAAAGCCAACCTATGATATAAATGACTGTTACAATTACATTCTTCCCCGTAGCATGATGCCCCATTATAGACTCGTCAAAATTAAGGTTAATACCTATGGTAACGAGTAAAACAGATAATACAACCAACATATTAGAAATTTTGTTTTTCAACATCTTTCCCCCTTGTTTAAAATTGTCTCAAACTACTGGATTATCTTTTGTTATCTGATTAAAAAATTTTCTCATCATTTTGCTATGCTGTCTTAAAAACTGGAACCTGGCGGGGGAATGATTCAGATAATTAACATCCATTACAATATCGCCGATCAGAGCTCGGTGAGAACAGCCGGATATGGGACAAAAAGTAAAAGTCACAGCAAATTTGCCTCTTTTACGCAGGTATATTCTCCTCTTCCCGTCCCGGAATTACTTTTTCCTTATAGAATAAAAGAGCAATGCCGCTTCCTGCGAACAATAAGGAACCAATATAGAAGATAAAGGAGATGGCAAAAAAGTCTATCAGCACACCTGTTGCAAATACCGCAAAAGAGGCAAACAGGGATGTCCAGAAATGATAGTTGCCGATCTTCTTCCCGGCTCCATTTCCATGGAAAACTTCGCCTGCCATCGTTTTTTCACACGTTTTTTGAACAGCTCCCAAAAAGCCCAAGGCCACTTGAAGTACATAGACTCCGGTCAGAGAATCGACCTCAGGAATCAACAAGAAGAGGAACGCCATTCCCCAGGCATATCCTATCAGGAATTTTCGGCTTCCGATTTTATCACTGGCCGATCCAATCCAGCGGTGAAATACCGCCGAGCTGAGAGTAAACAACCCGTAAGCAAATCCAAAACTCGAAAAGCTTGAGCCGATATTCTTTATAAACAGCAAGTAAAACGGAAACGATACCGAGCTTGCCATCATCGCAAAACTTTGTGAAAGTATAAAGTATCTCATTGTCCATACACCTCGTAGAAATGATTCATGAAGACTTCATCGGGATCAAGCCTTCTTTTACTGTTGAAAAATTCCTCTGTCCTCGGATAGGCTTTTCTCATTTGCTCCTTTGAAGGGTAAGAATAATAAGGCAGGTAGTAGCTTCCCTTGTGTTTCAAGGTTACATCCACCATCTTCCTAATGATCCTTTCTGTTTCAGCTTTGCCTTCAATTGATTTATCCTGGTTAATCAAAAGAACCAGAGCGAACATATCTTCCTTGGAATAGGAGAGGACGGCATCTTCGTTTTTTTCCACATACCGAATGGTGATATTGATTAAATTAAGGTCTTCTTCATCCAGTGCCTCTCTCAAATCGTCTATATAGTCAGTAAAGCTATTCACCGGAACAAAATATTCCTGCAGCACATCTGTATCTTTGCTGCTTTCATATTCCATGAACTTGGATTCCGATCTCATTGCATTATTCCTGGTAATAAGATCGCCATCTTTTTCTGTAAAATAAGATTTCTGCATATCCCAAAAGACATTTTTTCCCCAGTCAAAGTTCCTGGAGACACCCAGCATGAACTTAGAAATAAAGGTGCCGCTTTCCTTTTTCAGGCCGGAATACTCTTTCATGAGTTTTGATTCGCCTGCATCCACATAATCCGTTACATACATATCTTTTAGAAAGGTATCAGGAGCAGTTGATATTCTCGCAAGATGCATTTTGACCTCCGGATTCCCTTTTACTTCTTTTTTGAAAAATTCACCGTATTCATCATACGGCAGTTTTGTTGTTTTCATTTCATAAAGCTCATCGTCCGTCAATTGAAGTTCAACATCAAGGATGACGCCGAATAAACCGTAACCCCCAATGACCAAAGGAAAATACTCTTCATTCTCGGTTCTGGAAACCTGGATGATTTCTCCGTCATGTTTCAGGAGCCGGAATGAGTTGACGGTTTCAATCAAGGAGCCGTGCCGGATATCCCGCCCGTGGACATTGACAGAAAGCGAACCGCCTATCGTAAATATATTCTGTGACTGCATCACTTTAACCGCTAGACCGTGTGGATTGGCAGCTTCTTGAATATCTTCCCATGTGGCACCACTTTGAACTCTTATGGTCTTCTTCTCAGTATCCAGATCCAGAACTTTATTGAAGCCGGTCATATCCAAGACTACACTTCCAGGATAGTAGGTATGGCCTCCCTGACTGTGCATTTTCCCAGCAATGGATACTTTCAGGTTCTCTTGCACAGCTTGATTTACCGTCTCTACAATCTCCCTTTCTTCTTCTCCCTTCGTGATTTGTTCTATTTTAGTAGGCATCAAGCCTCCTATATCACTCACCGTATCCGAATTCACTCTCTTTTCTTCCTGAATTAGGGTAAAAAACACAGCAGCATACCCAAATAGAAATAAAACCAGAATTACAAACTTATTGGATGCCCACTTGCGCAAATTTAAATTCACTATTCTCCCACCTCTTATTTACCAGTTTATCCTTTCTTTTCTAAGTGTAATTTTACACTATTAAAGATAAATTACAACATTTTTTCTAATATATTTTTAATTTCTTTCCATAATAGTAATAAGTGAAAGGATGGTTGATATGAGTAAAAATAAGCTTCTTGTTCCCGAATCACGGAGTGGTTTGAATACCATGAAGGCCAAAATTTTTCAACAAGATGACCCTTCTACGGTAAAGTTCGAAGCTGCAAAAGAGCAAGGGGTGCCTTTAAGCAACGGGGATAATGGTGAACTAAGTTCCAGGGAAGCCGGAAAAGTCGGCGGAAAAATAGGCGGCAGCATGGTAAAAGAAATGATTAAAATGGCGGAGAAATCTTTGGCCAGGAAAGAGAATAAGTAAAAAGAAACAGACCGAATCTTTTTTGATTTGGTCTGTTTCTCCGTATATCATCATCGGCTATGTTAATTGGAAAGTTAAAATAGACTGCCAGCCTTTTTTCCCCATTAATTTCTTTCCATGATCTTTAAAACCACACTTCAGATACAATGACCTGGCAGCCAGATTCCTTTCATTTACAGCAAGGACAATCTCGGTCTTTTCAGGAAAGTGTCCTTTTATAAAACCGGGTAAGAGCCTCATAGCTTGTTTAGCGTACCCTTTTCCCTGGTGGATTTCATCAACTGAAAAAGCTCTTAGAAGAATGGCATCTGGATGTTCCGAATAATCCCGGATTGCTTCTCCTCGGTGCAAAACAAAGAATCCAACCGCATTATGGTTTTCCACCATTACCACCGGAAACCTGCTTTCATCTATAATTTCCAATGCTTCAGCAGGCAAGGCGGTGAATTGGTGCTGTTCCTCAACTAATGAAAACGCATTTAACTGTTCCTTAAATTTCTCATTATAAAATTGCAAATTCACGTCTTCCACCCACTAACAGCCAATCATTTCTTTGATTTTTCTTAGTTGGGGAGCTGCCATTTCCCTTGCTCTTTTGGCCCCTGCAGCCAGTATTCGATCAAGCTCTTCTTTGTTGTTCAGGTAGTCGTAATATTTACAACGGGGTTCGCTCAGCTCTCGGTTCAATACTTCAAATACTTCTTTTTTTACTTGTCCCCAGCCGATTCCTTTTTCGTACTTCTCCCGCATCTGTTCTGTTTCTGATGACGTGGCGAACTCCTTATAGAGGGTGAATAAGGATGATTTTTTCACTTCTTTTGGTTCCTCTGGAGGAGTTGAATCCGTCACAATCTTGTTGACCAGTTTTCTCAGAGCTTTTTCTTCTGAAAACAGCGGTATTGTGTTTCCGTAGCTTTTGCTCATTTTCCTTCCATCCAGGCCGGGAATGACAGCCGTTTCTTCCTCTATTACATATTCGGGAAGTTTAATGGCTTCACCGAACGTACGGTTGAAATTCTCCGCAATATCCCTCGCTATCTCGACATGCTGCACTTGATCCTTTCCAACAGGTACTTTTTCTGAATTAAACAACAGGATATCCGCTGCCATCAGGATTGGATATGTAAATAACCCCATATTAATGCCAGAATCGGGATCATTTCCTTCCTGATTGTTCTCCTCCACTTTTGCTTTATAGGCGTGTGCCCTGTTCATAAGTCCTTTTGGTGTCATGCAGGATAGGATCCAATGCAGTTCCAGGATTTCCGGCACGTCTGACTGTCTGTAGAATATCACCTTTTCAGGGTCTAACCCCAGGGACAGCCATGCTGCGGCAATTTCATACGTATACTCTTTGAATTTTTTACGGTCCTGCACGGAATTCAAGGCATGGTAATCAGCAATGAAATAAATTCCTTGCGAGCTGCTGTCCTTTGCCATCTCCAGCGCCGGCTTAATGGCGCCGATATAATTTCCAAGATGCGGGTGCCCTGTCGGCTTTATGCCTGTTAATGCTGTCGGTCTTTCCAAGAAAATTCCTCCTAAGTAAAAGCGTAACAGAAATAAATACTGTCTAATCTGCCAGAAAGCAAAAAGGGGTCCCTCATCCAAAAAGGACGAGAAACCCCGCGGTGCCACCTTCATTTACCCTTTAAAACAGGGTAATCTTTAAAAAGAGCAGTTGTATATCTGCTCTTTGTGTTCCTTTTAACGGTAGAACTCCTCCGCCGGCCTATTGTTTCAGCCTGGATGCTCCAAAGCCCATTCAACGTGGTTCAACACTGATTTTCACCAGCCATCAGCTCTCTTAAGTCTTCCCATGTCTACTCTTCTTTTTCATAGCATAATATTTTAAAAATTTTGATTACATTATAGCTTATAATGTCAGGAATGGCAATCCACATTTCTGCCGTTTTATCCTTCTCAATAAGGGTAAATAACATGTAAGAATCTTTGCAACCATGGATTAAAGAAGCACTAGGAGGTCTTACCATGATCATTGTCTATTTGAGCATCGCTTTGGTTGTCCTTTCTATCATCTATCTCGGATATGAAGGATATAAGTTCATGAAAAAAACAAAACCGACGTTGAACCACTTGAACAGTACGGTTGAGAGCTTACAGCAGCGAGCTCAGCATTTGCAGGAGGAAACCAATGAACTTACCACCCACAGCCAGGAACTTAAGGAAGATATTGATGAAAAGAAAGATAATATCCAATATACAGTCGGAGCCGTCAAACAGTTGCCGAAACCAGTAAAAAGGATTTGGGAAAACAATTTTAAAAAACCGGATGAAGGAAAGAATTACAGAACTTCAAATGGGTAAATATTTTAGGGTCTCATACGGATGTATGAAACCCTTTTTTCTTTGGCTTTATTAAGTGGTTGGGCTGGTCCTTAAGAACGATATTACTTTTTACCGTCCTCTAGAGAGGTTCTTGAGGTCGATATTTTCTGATTTACTTTTTATCGTCCTATGTGCGACTCTATAGGTCTTTAATTTTATTTTTATTTTTTTATCGTCCTTTAAAGGCGGGCTATAGGTCTTTAATTTCGCTTTTGCTTTTTTATTGTTCTTTAGGGGGGCTCTATAGGCCTTTACTTTTGCTTTTTCTTTTTTATCGTCCTTTAGAGGCGGGCTATAGGTCTTTAATTTCGCTTTTCCTTTTTTATTGTTCTTTAGTGGGGCTCTATAGGCCTTTAATTACGCTTCAAATTTATTATCGTCCTTTAAGAAACCTCACTTTCGATTCTTTTCTTATTCAATAGGCCTCTTCACATTTATTACTTTCTCATCGGAATCTCGGCATCCCTGATGGCATTGTCAAGATCGATTAGAAATTGCCTTTTGAGTTCCGGCTTCCATTCAAGCACCGTGGCCATCACATCGACGACAGTCTTTTTCCATTGCTTTACCCATTGGATATCAAAAAAGAGTTTGCCGGTTCTTCTCACAAAGAAATCGAGCGGTGTAACGGTCATTTCTTCTTTGATTGAATATAAGAGCATGGCGTAAATTTCAGCTGGCAGACTCTTATCGGAAACTTGTCTGAAGGAGCGGGCGATTTTAAACACCTTAGGTGCATTGGAGCCGTAACGCTGCACAAGCTCGCGGCCAGAGTGAACACTTAAGCCGAATTGCCCGGCCTCCAATGCCTGGTTGTCGATATATTGCTGGAATTGTGCTGATCCTCCAACATCCCCGCCAGATATGGTCATTTGTTTTGTTGAGGATGCCGGAAAGGTCTTTTTCGTATCTTGCTGAAGCCTGTTGGCAATCAGGTCTGTGACATCCTCAGCCATTTTCCTGTATCCTGTCAGTTTGCCACCGGCAATCGTCACCAGCCCGCTTTCTCCTTCCCATATTTCATCTTTTCTTGAAATTTCAGAAGGATCTTTTCCTTCCTCATATATCAGCGGACGAATCCCGGACCAGCTGGATTCAACATCCTCCTTTGCTATCTTCACTCCAGGGAACATATAATGAATGCATTCGAGCAGATAGTTACGGTCTCCCTCTGTGACTTTAGGATTGGAAGTATCTCCTTCAAAAAAGGTATCGGTGGTTCCCACATAGGCTTTTCCTTCCCGCGGAATCGCAAAAACCATCCGGCCGTCAGGAGTATCAAAGTAGACGGCCTGCTTCAAGGGGAACTTTTCTTGATCAATCACTATATGAACTCCTTTTGTATGACGAAGCTTCTTATTATTGGTGGAGTAATCTTTTTTTCTTACCTCATCCACCCACGGTCCCGATGCATTGACGACTTTTTCAGAATGAATCTCAAAAACTTCTCCCGAAAACACATCCCTTGCATGAATTCCTTTTACTTTTTTATTTTCATCATAAATGAATCTCTCAGCTTTGACATAATTGAGGGCAAGTGCACCATGCTCAATTGCCTTTTTCATCACTTCTATTGTTAAACGTGCATCATCTGTTCGGTATTCGACATAGCAGCCTCCTCCCTTTAACCCCTTCCTGTTGATAAGGGGTTCTACTTCCAGGGTTTGGGAAGCTGAAAGCATTTTTCTTCTTTCGGTCTTTTTCACACCAGCGAGAAAGTCATAGACCCATAAGCCTGCTGAAGTACTGAACTTGCCAAAGCTTCCGCCTTTGTGGATCGGCAGCAGCATCCTCTCAGGATTGGTGACATGGGGGCCATTTTCATAAACGATTTCTCTTTCCTTTCCTACCTCAGCCACCATTTTTACCTCTAATTGTTTTAAATACCGCAGTCCACCATGTACCAATTTGGTTGAACGGCTTGAGGTGCCTGCTGCAAAATCCTGCATTTCCACCAATGCTACCTTCATTCCGCGGGCTGCCGCATCAAGAGCAATTCCAGCACCTGTTATGCCGCCGCCTATTACTGTAAGATCAAATCGCTCCCGCACTAAGCTTTCCTTGATTTCACTTCTTTGCAAGCTTGAAAAACTCATCCTTCATTCCCCCGCCTCTCACTGTTGTACATATAATAAGTTTCCGTGTAGATTGTTGCTATCGGAGAAATCCCAAAGGTCGGATTTTCCCTTTGGTACATTGGCTTCTCCCTCTAAATTTTCTTTCTCACAATAGACCTATAAAAAAGAGACCAGGAACAAACATTATGGTAGAAGCATAATGTTGTCAGGTCTCAATCAATTCTTCAACAGGTTATTAACTTATTTTTATACTATCATAATTTTCAGATTATTAAAATATTTTAGGGGTTATTTGAAAACCATGGCAGCCTTCACAGCCTGTTTCCAGCCGCGATATAGTTTGGTGATTTCCTCTTTTTCCATTGCCGGATCAAACTTTCGGTCCAGGTTCCATTGATCTGTGATTTCACTGGTATCTTTCCAGAACCCTACCGCAAGGCCGGCAAGATAAGCTGCCCCTAGTGCGGTCGTTTCATTCACGACCGGCCTCTCAACTTCTGCTGCCAGGATGTCACTTTGAAACTGCATTAGAAAGCTATTCTTCACCGCTCCCCCGTCAACACGGAGTTTTTTTAGGGAAAGACCGGAATCAGCTTCCATGGCAGTGAGTACGTCCTTTGTTTGATAGGCTAGAGATTCTAAAACAGCCCGGATAAAATGTTCCTTGGAAGTTCCCCTGGTTAACCCGAAAACCGCTCCTCTTACATCGCTGTCCCAGTAAGGAGTCCCAAGGCCGACAAAAGCAGGCACGACATATACCCCATCGTTGCCGTCCGTCCTCTCTGCATATTGTTCAGTTTCAGCGGCATCTTTTATCATTCTCAAACCATCACGCAGCCATTGGACCGCCGACCCGGCAACAAAGATGCTGCCTTCAAGGGCATATTCTACTTTGCCATCATATCCCCATGCAATCGTCGTCAGTAGTCCATGATCTGATTTGACCGCCTTTTCACCTGTATTCATCAGCATGAAACAGCCTGTGCCGTATGTGTTTTTGGCCATTCCTTCTGAAAAACATGCCTGGCCGAACAGTGCGGCCTGCTGATCGCCTGCCGCCCCGGCAATCGGAACTTCGCGGCCAAAGAAGTGATAGGGAGCTGTATGACCATATACTTCTGAAGAAGGTTTAACCTCAGGCAGCATGCTCTGGGGCACTCCCAAGATTTCGAGCAGTTCCTCGTCCCATGTCAATTCGTATATATTATACATTAACGTACGGGAGGCATTGGAATAATCCGTCACATGAGTTTTTCCACCGGACAACTTCCATATCAGCCAAGTATCAATTGTACCGAAAAGGAGTTCGCCATTGTCGGCTTGTGTGCGTGCACCGTCCACATTGTCCAAAATCCATTTCACTTTTGTCCCTGAAAAATAAGCATCAATCAAGAGACCTGTTTTATCACGGAAGGTGTCTTCAAGGCCTTTTTCCTTGAGCTCTTCACATATACTAGAAGTCTGCCGCGACTGCCAAACAATGGCATTATACACAGGTTCGCCGGTTTTTTTATCCCAGACTACTGTGGTTTCCCGTTGGTTCGTGATTCCAACCGCTGCCACCTCTTCAGGTTTCACCGAGGATTCTGAAAGAACGGCCGCTATGACTGCTAGAATCGATCCCCAAATTTCCTTAGGATTGTGTTCCACCCAGCCGGGGTTTGGAAAATGCTGCGTGAATTCCTTTTGTGCAGTATGAACAATTTCACCCTTTTTGTTAAAAAGGATGGCCCTTGAACTGGTTGTCCCCTGATCTAAAGATAATATGTAATTCCCCATGTCTCCCACTCCTTCTTTTAAGTCTCTCTTTACATTCTTATTCAGAATAAGCAGAAAAACTCACACAACTATCGATTCCGATAAACTGTGTGAGTCCTATCTTTCTTTACAAATCCATTCATGTAACTTTAGATTAATAAATAATGGAAACGTTGTCAAATACCTGGTTCAGGTCAATAATACTGCAGGGCTTCAAGTTGAATAACGTGATGGCTTGTGTACCACGTTCAGCCTTTAAAAAGTGTTCTCAAGACATTTTTATGAGGTTTCCCCGGGTTTATGGCCTTGAAAATCTTCCTCTAGACATTTTCCCTCGATTTTCACCGCGTTTTTGGCCTTGAGAACCTCCCTCAAGACACTTTTCATCGTTTTTTACCGCGTGTATGGCCTTGAGAACCTCCCTCAAGACACTTTTCATCGTTTTTTACCGCGTTTTTGGCCTTGAGAACTTCACTCAAGACACTTTCACGAATTCTTACCGGATTTATGGTCTTGAGAACTTCCCTCAAGACACTTTTCATGAATTTTTACCGGGTTTTTGGCCTTGAGAATCTCACTCAAGACACTTTTCGCGGATTTCCACCTGGGTCATGGCCTTGAGAATCTTCCTCAAGACACTTTTCACGAATTCTTATTGGAGTTATGTCCTTGAGAACCTTCCTCATGACACTTTCAAAGGCATTTTACCAGGGGACTTTGCCTTGAACCAAGCTATAAAGTAATTGCCCTTCCATCCTTCTAACAGAAAGCTATTCAAGAGATAGGACGTCCTGCTAAAGAAAAGAACCTATACGTCAGCAGCGTATAGGTCCTGTTTCCCTACATAATCCTTTTGAACATTTTTTCCATTTCATATACTGAGTAGTGAATGATGATCGGACGGCCATGCGGACATGTAAATGGATCTTCTGATCGTCTGAGCTCATCCAGCAGAGCCTGAATTTCTTCATTTTTCAAGTACTGGTTCGCTTTGATGGACGCTTTGCAGCTCATCATGATGGCTGCTTCTTCACGAAGTTTCTTGATATCGACCTTCCTCATATTGAGGAGCTGCTCGATCATTTCATCAATGAGCTCCCCCTCTTGGCCGGCCGGCAGCCATTGAGGGTGTGAGCGGATAATGAAGCTGTTATGGCCGAATTCTTCTAAAAACACACCCACTTTTTCAAGTTCTTCTTTATGTTCAATGATTTTCATATACTCATCCGCAGAATATTCAAGCGTCATGGGTACGAGCATCTCCTGGAGTTCGTTCGCGACCTTTCCGACCTTTTCCCTGTAGTATTCATATTTAATGCGCTCTTGTGCAGCGTGTTGGTCAATGATATACAGACCGTTTTCATTTTGAGCAAAAATGTAGGTACCGTGCATTTGACCGACAGGATATAAAGGCGGAACCCTGGATGATTTCTGTTCCTCTTCGTGCTGTTGTTCTGGCTGGAAATCAGGGGTCTCCGTGTTTACTTCCGGAGAATCCTCATATATAGCAGACATCCCGGAAGTCTCCTCCTCCCCTGCGATGTCATCATCCTGCTTATAAAGCAATTCCATGACCTCTTTAGGCGGAAGCTTCTCCGGTTGATACGAACTTTCCTGCTGTCTCGTTCCATTATTTTGATACGCTCCTGCCTGTTGTACCGGAGCACGTCTGTCTTCCGGTAAGTGATCCAATGTCAACGTTGCCTGTTCGGATTTTGGCTTCACCGGTTTGGGCTCTTTGTACCCGGATGGGATGAGTTCCTTCGTTTTGAATGCATCCCTGATGGCGCCTGATAACAGCTCAAATAGCTCAGGTTCCTTGCTGATCCTGACTTCCATTTTAGAAGGATGGACATTGACGTCAACAAGCAGGGGATCCATTTCGATCGAAAGCAGCACGATCGGATACCTTCCAATAGGAAGCAGGGTATGATACCCTTCACCGATTGCTTTTGCCAAGCCATAGTTTTTTATGAATCTGCCATTGATCATGGTAGAAATATAGTTGCGGGATGCCCTGGTGATCTCAGGGAGGGAAATATACCCCTTTACCGTAAAATCCAAGGAAGACGCTTCAATCTTTACCATTTTTCGTGCAATATTGGTGCCGTAGATGGCCGCCAGCACCTGCCGTACATCACCGTTACCATTGGTATGAAGCAGCGTTTTACCGTTATGGATCAGTTTGATTGACACTTCCGGATGAGAAAGTGCAATCCTGTTGGTTACATCCGTTATGTTCCCAAGCTCTGTATGGATGGTCTTCATATACTTCAAACGTGCAGGTGTATTGAAAAAGAGACTGGACACGGTAATATCCGTTCCTTTTCTGCTGGGGGACTTCTCTTGTGAAATGACTGTTCCGCCCTGCAGCTTGATTTTTACACCGGGCCCATCTCCTGTGCTTGTGTTCATTTCCAAATGAGAAACAGAGGCGATACTCGGAAGTGCTTCACCCCTGAATCCGAGGGTGCGGATACGGAATAAGTCATTTTCATCCTTGATTTTGCTTGTTGCATGCCTGCTGAAAGCTGTAAGGACGTCCTCCTCGAGAATTCCATCTCCATTGTCAATGATCCTGATGGAACCGAGCCCCGCTTCTTCTATATGAATCTCGATGACACTTCCGTTGGCATCAATGGCGTTTTCCAGCAATTCTTTGACGACTGAGGCAGGTCTCTCGACAACCTCACCGGCAGCAATCTTATTCGATAAGGCATCATCAAGTTGAAAAATCTTTCCCATGTTCCCGCCTCCTTATTTTTTCAGTTTCTTTTGCAGCTCATAGAGAGCATTCATCGCTTGTAACGGATTCATCTCAAGAATATTGAAGGATTTCAATTCATCGATAAGCTTTCGTTCCTTTTTGCTTAGATCTGTCCCGCTTTGCTGTACTGATTTTTCCTCTTGGAAGAATGACAGCTGCGCAGGATGATCTTCTTTCATGTTTTCTGACGCTTTACCAGTCGGTTGATAGGAAGACGTTTGTTCAGTTGAAGTGTCATTCTTTTGTTCCAGCTTCCTCAGAATTTCATTTGCCCTGATAATCAGGTTTTCAGGAAGCTCTGCCAATTGCGCTACATGAATTCCATAACTTTTATCCGCTGCTCCCTCTTTGATTTTGTGAAGGAATACCAGATTTCCGTTATGTTCCATTGCACTGACATGGATATTCTTCACATTAGCGAGCTCCTGTTCCAGCACCGTCAGTTCATGATAGTGCGTGGAGAAAAGGGTTTTCGCTTTGATTTTTTCATGGATATACTCAATGATGGCCTGTGCCAGCGCCATTCCGTCATAGGTGCTCGTCCCTCTTCCAATTTCATCAAAGAGAATCAAACTGTCCTGTGTCGCATTGGTAATGGCGTTTTTCGCCTCAAGCATTTCCACCATGAAAGTACTCTGTCCTGATATCAGATCATCTGCTGCTCCGATGCGGGTAAAAACTTGGTCAAAAATAGGCAGGCTTGCCTCTTTTGCAGGAACATAACAACCGATCTGCGCAAGGATTGCTGTAAGGGCCAATTGTCTCATGTACGTACTCTTACCCGACATGTTCGGACCTGTGATCAGCAGAATTTCTCTTTCCTGATCCATGAAGCAATCATTCGGTACATATTCCTGGGCATCCATCACCTTTTCCACAACAGGATGACGCCCATCCTTTATAATGATTTTTCTTTCACGATTAAATGAAGGTTTCACATAGTGCCTTTTCTCACTTACGGTCGCAAAGCATTGCAAAACATCGATTTCGCTGACAATCTTTGCGAGCTTTTGCAAACGAGGTATATATTGCTTGACCGTTTCCCTGATATTGAGGAACAAGTCATACTCCAGCTCGATGCTTTTCTCATCAGCTTGCAAGATCAAAGCTTCCTTCTCTTTCAATTCAGGGGTAATGAAACGCTCAGCATTTGTCAGTGTCTGTTTACGCTCATAGCGGCCATCTTCCAATGAACCCAGGTTCGCTTTGGTCACTTCGATATAATATCCGAATACACGGTTATATCCGACTTTCAGGGAGCGGATACCGGTTCTTTCGCGTTCCTCCCTTTCCAGCTGGGCGATCCATGTCTTACCGTTTCTGCTTGCATCCCGGTATTGGTCAAGTTCATCATGATAGCCATCTTTTATAATATTTCCTTCTTTGATGGATAGCGGCGGTTGATCATGAAGTGAGTCATGAAGCATATCAGTAAGCTCGTCACACGGATCGATGGTTTGCAGGATTTCATCTGCAATATCATGACCCAGTTCACCGATGATATTTTTCAGGAGCGGAATCTGGCCCAGTGATTTTCTTAATTGGATGAGATCCCGGGCATTGACGTTCCCAAATGCGACTCTTCCGGCCAGCCGTTCCAAGTCATATACCTCTTTAAGAAGCTCCCTGATATCTTCACGTTCAAAGAACCGCTCCTGAAGAAGCTCCACCATACTGTGTCTCTTCTCGATTTCCCCCTGGTCAATCAGCGGGCGGTCAATCCAGCGCTTCAGCATTCTGGCACCCATGGCCGTCATCGTTTCGTCAAGAAGCCAGAGGAGTGAACCTTTCTTTCCCTTCGCACGGATGGTTTCCGTCAGTTCCAAATTTCTTTTAGAATAGTAATCTATCTTCATGAATTGATGAATCTGATACGTCTCTACTTTTTGCAGATGATCCAGGCTTCTTTTCTGGGTTCTGAATAAATAATTCAGCAATCTGCAGACGGTTTGTGATAGTTTATCCTGCTTTAACTCGTCAAGAAGTAATTGAAAGTTTTCATGAATTACAACTTCATCTTCAAAAGAAACCGTTACACCTGTGCGGTCAACCAGTTTCTTTTTCAACTCTTCGTTGAACTCGGAATGAACAACCACTTCTTTTGCCCCGATGGTTGCCAGTTCATTAACCGTTTCATCAAAGCTTTCGGACAGTTGAGTGACCTTCGTTTCCCCTGTTGACAAATCACTGTAAGCCAATGCGGCCGTATTGTCATCAAATAGACTGATAGAGGCGATATAGTTGTTCTCTTTATCCTGAAGCCCCTTTCCATCCATCACCGTACCCGGTGTAATCAGCTGAACAACTTCTCTCTTCACGACGCCTTTCGCCTGCTTTGGATCCTCTGTCTGTTCACAAATTGCCACTTTATATCCTTTTTCAATCAGCTGCTCTATATAATTGGGCGCTGAATGGTAAGGTATCCCGCACATCGGGATTCGCTCGGTACTTCCGCCTTCACGGCTCGTTAATGTAATTTCAAGTTCCTGTGAAGCTTTGATTGCATCTTCGAAAAACATTTCATAAAAATCGCCTAAACGAAAAAATAAAAAGGCATCCTGATACTCTGCCTTCACTTGTAAGTATTGCATAATCATTGGAGTGTATGTCGCCATTGGCCAACCAAACCTTTCCGATCTTATCTAGTAATCTACAAACACTAATTATATCACAGCGGGACCTTTTTTTATATTGAAGGAAACAACAGGCAGGAATTGAGATACGTGGAAGGGAAGGCAGAAGATAATACCCAAGATAAGGTTTTTAATGAAACATCAAGCATTATTGATCTCCGTATCTATTCTTGCAGGTAGGTGAGATAGTGAAAGAACAACAATCGTTTAAAAAACAGCCTTATAATGAGAGTCATGTATGATGTAACAGCATGATGAGTATAATTGCATCCAATCCTAATTTATTCCATCAGCGCCATTCAAAGTTTAAAGCCTATCAGGAAAATAGTCTTCAAAAATATAGAAGGCCGTTTCTCAGTAGCGAGAAACGGCCAGCAACCTTCAGTTATACTCCAGGAATTCAACTCTGTTGCCGAAGGGATCGCTTACAAAAATCCTTTTTCTGTCTTCAATCCTGGTGTCTTCCTTCACCTCAAGATTGAACTTTTTAAGTCTTTTGACCAAACTATCAATATCTTGCACTACAATTGCAGGATGTGCCTTTAATGCAGGAGAAAAATCATCTTCCACTCCGATATGTATTTCCTGGCTGCCGCATTGAAACCAGCAGCCGCCCCCGCTTTGCAGCTTCGGAGGTTTTTCCAATTCTTTCAAACCAAGAATTTCACCAAAAAAAGTCCTTGCCTTGTCTTCAGATCCTTTAGGTGCTGCCAACTGAACGTGATCGAGGCCTGCGATTTCAAATCCCATACTATCCCTCCTCCTTTTCTTCTACTCAAATTATCCATGCTTAAGAAATGTTTTTCAAGAATTAAAGAAAACCTGCATTCGTATAGTTTGTTGCTTTCGAAAAAATCCAAAGGGCTGGATTTTCCCCCGGGGTACAAGGATTTGTCTAACTGAATAGGGTAATTAACTCTTTTCCTTCTTGCTTACCAGTGTAAGTTCTGTGATGAATCATGGCTATATCTCTTGAACTCCATATTAAATAGCAACATAGTTTTTGAAACGCTGTTTTCGTATATAATGTTGCTCTCGGAAAAATCCAAAGAGCTGGATTTTTCCCTTGGAGACAAGGGCTTTTTTCTCTGAAAAAGGTGAATTAGCTCTTTTCTTACTTGTTAATCAGGCTATTCCTGGTTAATTAAGTAGATTTTTTTAAAATTTGTTTTAAATAGCAACAATGTTTACGAAAAGAGCCTTTTGAAAAGAGCCTAAAGAAAAGGACACGGCTGCCTCCCGTATCCTGTACCATTAAAAAAACTAGGAAGAGGCCGTCTTCCTAGTCTACGTTATTCTTCGTCAAGCCCTTCCAGGAAGTCCGGGTTAAGCTCTTCAAAATCGTCATCGTCGAAGTCGCAATCCCAGTCATCATCGCAGCCATTCGGATTAACCAGGACACAAACCTTTGTTTCCCCGATAACTTCGACTTGGAATTCCCGCTCTACATGTACGATGATCTTGTTGCCGTTTGGTGAAATAACCGCTTCCACGCAGTTAGGCTGCTGCAATACGATTGCATTTACTTCTTTATCATCTAAGCAGTCAGGATCACGATACTTCAACTTGATGACATCGCAGTATTCCACTCTCTCTGTAACTACGGAAGTCTTCCGATTGTCATCATGGGAATACCAGACGTTGATTTCGTAGAAGCCTGAAACTTCGACTTTTTTGCCGACTTTGTGTGCTTCGTACGTGTGATTTATGATCCAGCAGCCTAAAATGCTCGATGGATGATGCGGCGGGCTAATCGTATGATGGGATTGTGTGAATTTGCGTCCCTTCGCTACGACCGCTTTGGTAATGATCTCTCTGTATTCTGCCATTCGAGCGTACCTCCTCATTCATTTTCAATTCATCTTATGCGGGCGTCTAGACGTTTGTGCGAGTATTTTAAGATTGGTGACAAATTAGTTTCGAGATAGTTCATTGTATGCTCAAAAATAGTGAATGTTCCCATTTTCCCGATTGCATGAAAACTGGGCAATCGAAATTTCAAAAGAGAAATTCTCATAAAAAAAGGATTTTGCATCCGTTATATACTATGATGGTAAAAGGAAAAAAGACATAAGTTATCAGGGGGGATTGGTTTGTTACATAAAGGATCAAGTGCATATGAAGAAAAAGAATTCTTTGAGAGCTTCCTATCCAGGAGGCAGCGAAAAGAAAGTCCGAACAACGCTATGGAAAAGCCGGTTATTATTGATCTTCTCGGCAATGTCCACGATAAAAATGTACTGGACCTGGGTTGTGGGGATGGAGAGTTCAGTCATGAAATGCTTGACGCCGGCGCCCGCCACTATTCAGGAATTGATGGCTCGAAAAATATGGTGGAGAGTGCGGTTGCCAATTTTCAGTCTGATGGGGCTGATTTTCAGTTAAGTGACCTTGAAAGTTTGACACTAGAGGCAAACAGGTATGACTTGATTGTGTCACGAATGGTTCTTCACTATATTGAAGACTTAGACCGCCTGGTAAGTGAAGTGTACACTGCTTTAAAACCTGGCGGCGAGTTTGTTTTTTCCGTTATGCACCCGGTCATTACAGCAACGTTTAATCACTTTTCAGGAAAAGAAAAACGAAGCCACTGGGTTGTGGACAACTACTTTGAGACCGGGGAAAGAGTCGAAGCGTGGATGAGTCATTCTGTTGTAAAGTACCACCGAACCATTGAAGACTATATATCGTTGGCTCTTTCGGCAGGGTTCAAAGTCAGTAACTTAAAGGAAGCCGCACCTAAGAAAGAAGCCTTCGCTGATGATGGAGAGTACGAACGGAGATCCAGAATACCTCTCTTCCTCATATTGCATCTTCAGAAATAAAAGGCTTTTCACAGTCTTCAATTCATGCTTAAATGGAACTACCTCCTCTGGAGGAATATAAGTATGAGGTGAGGAACAATTGGCGAAAAGCAAGGCTAGAAAAACCCGCGACCATTTGCTGAGAACATCTGGCAGAGATGTAACCATCCTAAGAGGATGTGATGCCGAATTCAGTACCCACGAAAGAAAGACAATGACAAAAAGTGAAAAACTGCAGAAATCTCGAACGAAACATAAAAAGCGCTATCTTCAAAATCAAAATCGTGAAGATGCGCTTTTTTTTATTGTATAAAAACAAAAAAACTGACTCCCGAATAAAAGGAGCCAGTTTACAAGGATTAGCAGCTGCCAGGAGTAGAGTTCTTTACATGTGAACCTGTTTCCCCTCTTAACAGATCTCCGCCCGTAGACGTCAAAATTTGGTCTGTAACAGTATTGGAGATTGTAGATGCAACGATTTGCAGAAGGTCGTTTACATCAACTTGGGATTGCTTAAATTCCTGGACAACCGGAATAGCATCAATGTCTTCTTCAAGCTTTTCAATTTTGGCTTCAACCATTTTCAATGCTTCTGTTTTACCATAGTGTTGGAAATTAACTGCCTGTTTTTGCAAACTTTTGATGCTGGCAATCATTTCACGAACTTTTTGATTTTCATGAATCTGCGCTTCTGCACGTTTGAAAAAATCAACTTCCTCAGTTTCTGCGATCATGTTAGCGAGCTCAGATGCTCTTTTCATAATATCGTCTTTTGTATATTTTGCCATATTACTTCACCTCTGCTGCTTCTTCTAGGAATTCTGAACCAATTCGGCCTTCTTCAACCATTTCTCCGTTGAGTGACCAGGATTTTGTATCTGTAATCTTAACTTTCACGATTTTTCCGATTGCCGTTTTAGGAGCTTTAAAGTTTACAAGCTTGCTGCGGCGTGTGTATCCGGCAAGGATTTCAGGGTTTTTCTTACTTTCCCCTTCAACAAGCACTTCAACTATTTTACCTTCATACTTTTTAAGCGCTTCTCCTGAGTATTCATTAACCAACTGATTCAGGCGCTGCAAACGCTCTTTTTTCACTTCCATCGGCACGTTGTCATTCATCTTCGCCGCAGGAGTTCCTTCCCTTGGTGAATAGATATACGTATAGGCAGATTCAAAGCCGACCTCACGATATAATGAAAGTGTCTCTTCAAACTGCTCGTCTGTTTCATTTGGATACCCGACGATGATATCTGTCGTCAAGGCAACATCCGGCATAGCCGCTTTGATTTTTCCTACAAGCTCAAGGAATCTCTCACGGGTATATTTACGAGCCATTATTTTCAATACAGCAGATGATCCGGATTGTACTGGAAGATGGATATGTTCTACTAGGTTTCCTTTTTTCGCAAGAACTTCAATCAAATGGTCATCGAAATCGCGGGGATGACTGGTTGTAAAACGGATGCGCGGGATATCGATTTTGCGAAGCTCATCCATCAAGTCTCCCAATCCATAATTCTCAAGATCTTCAATATCCTTACCATATGCGTTCACATTCTGGCCAAGAAGAGTGACTTCCTGGTAGCCCTGTGCTGCAAGGTGACGGACTTCCTGAATAATCTCTTCCGGTCTTCTGCTTCGTTCTTTTCCTCTTGTATAAGGAACGATACAGTATGTGCAGAATTTGTCACATCCGTACATAATGTTCACCCATGCCTTAATGTTTCCGCGGCGTACTTTCGGCAGATTTTCAATGACATCTCCCTCTTTGGACCAAACCTCTACCACCATGGCTTTGGACATGTACGCATCACTAAGGATGTTCGGAAGGCGATGGATATTATGGGTACCGAAAATCATATCTACCTGATGATACGTTTTCAGTATTTTGTTAACGACTGATTCTTCTTGTGACATACACCCGCAAACGCCGATAAGAAGCTCAGGCTTTTCACGCTTCAGGTGCTTTAAGTGCCCCAATTCGCCGAATACTTTGTTTTCAGCATTCTCACGGATGGCACAAGTATTCAGAAGGATGACGTCAGCATCGTCAGTACTATCTGTCGCTTCATACCCGAGAGCCATGAAGATTCCTGCCATGACTTCTGTATCATGTTCATTCATCTGACAGCCGTATGTGCGAATGTAAAACTTTTTGTTATCGCCCATTCCCCGGAATTTCTCATCAATTTTGAAGTCATTGTGGTACTCGACTGACTCTTTCCCACGCTTTTTGGCGTCTTTCAGTGATGGAGGGATATATACACTTTGGAAGTATTTTGAATAGTCTTTTTCTGTCTTTTTATCTTTCGTCTCGGCCGCTTGCTGACCGTGTTTACGTTGCTCTTCATTCATTTGAAATTTGACTCCTTTCCTGCTATTGCTCAAGACTGCGTTTTGCAGGCGTGAAAGATAGCCGACGCATGATCAGAACGATTATGTTATCCGCTTTTTCTATTATAAAAATACTAATAGTTTTTTACAAAAGGATTGCACGTTAATCTAGTATAAAGCTTTTTTGTCCCTGATACAATAGAAGCATCCAGTTGTTGCAAAAAGTTCATTAATGCTTTAAAGCGCTAAGAGGGACAGTCCCTCTTAGCGCTTTAAAGGGATAAAGAAATGAGAGCCCGCCACTTCGGCGGACCCTCTGCTTCGTTATGCTTACTCAGGCAATGTTTCAAAGAAATTCTCAAACAGGAATTTCTTAACCTGTCTTTCGTTGTAATTCTTCTGTAGTGCTTCAACTAAGTTGTCGTAATCCCGGTAACTGGACAATCCTTCTACCGTTTGGGAAATACCGTCAAAGTCCGAACCAAATCCTACATGATTTTCGCCGCCTAACGAACATACATGATCCAGGTGGCGAAGGATATCGGAGACATCTGCTTCACCTGACTGATTTAAAAATGGCGGTACAAATGTTAAGCCCATCACTCCACCTTTATCCATCAACGCCTTGATTTGATCATCTTGAAGGTTTCTTGGATGCGCACAAAGACTGAACGCATTTGAATGGGAAGCTATCGGATACGCTGCAATTTCAATGGTATCCCAAAAGGAGCGCTCGGATAGATGAGACACATCTGTTAAGATTTTATGATCATTCAAGAATTCAACTGTTTCCCTTCCAAACTTTGTCAACCCTGCCGCTCTCGGTTCCAGTGCCCCATCTGCGACTGCATTCGCCCAGTTCCACGTCAAACCTACAGCCCTGACGCCGAGTTGATATAATGTGTGCAGTTTGACAAGGTCCTCTTCAATCGCCTCACAGCCTTCCAGCGTAAGCATCGCGCCGATTTCATCTTCTTGTAAATCGGCAATGTCCTTCTTGGAACGGACCATTTTCATTTTCGGATTGAGACCAAGGACTTTTTTATGGAAGACCTCCACCATTTCCAAAGCCGCCTGGAAACGCTGGCCAGGTTTTAAATATGACGGCAGGTAGATGGCAAAGAGCTGCACTTTGCTTCCTGCCTGCTTTAACTGAGGATATGTAATATGTAAATCGGTCTCACTCTGAAAGGAAACATCGTCCTTGTAATGGTGAAGCTTTAAAAGGACATCGCAATGGCCATCAAATATCATATAAAAACTCCTCTCTTGTATTGATTAGTCTTTATATATACTTCTTGGAAAACCATTAAATTCCTTTACTCTTTATAAAAATAGTAGACTAAAAGAGGCTGTCCCATACAATATAGCGGACAGCCTCTCTTATGTTCATCTAGGTTCAATGATCAACTTGATAGCCGTGCGCTCTTCTCCGTCAATCTGGATATCAGTGAATGCAGGAATGCATATAAGGTCTACCCCGCTCGGAGCGACAAATCCCCGCGCAATGGCAACCGCTTTAACAGCCTGATTGAGGGCCCCCGCCCCGATGGCTTGTATCTCTGCTGCCCCTCTCTCACGAAGAACTCCGGCAAGTGCACCAGCTACAGAATTAGGATTAGATTTTGCTGAAACTTTTAATATTTCCATTTCTTTTCCTCCTTGTCATTTCCCCATACCGAATGTTCAAAGCAAAGAACAACCTGGTATTAACGATTCCACTGCTACTATATTCACGAAAAAGGGAAATCATTCCCGCTTGGCCCAAAAAAGGAGTTGACAAGCATAAAAAGTGGAAGCGGCCGTTCAGCGACGTACAGATTTCAGGGCGCTCGCATGAGATAAAGGAATCACGAAGAGCTGTAGCGTAGCTCTCTAAACTGAGTGATGAAAAGATCTTGATGACTTATCGCAAAGGAAGGGGCGGGGAAGTCCGCTAGCCATTCCAGCAAGGATTCGCAAGGGAGAAACAGAAATCTACTAGGAGCTGGAATGACAAAAAGTGGAGGTGGCCGATTATCGGCAACGGATTGTTTGAAGTACATCCAGCCAGCTTCGGCAATGGCTTTTTTCACCCCACTAATCTACATCCTTATAACAACCCTATGACTACTCCGATCTTACACAACACACCCATCGACAACCTCATAACGGCCTTTTGACTACTCCGATCTTACACAACACACCTATCGACAACCCCATAAATGCCCTTTGACTACTCCGATCCAGCACACCCTACCAATCGACAACCTCATAACAACCCTATGACTACTCCGATCTTACACAACACACCCATCGACAACCTCATAACGGCCTTTTGACTACTCCGATCTTACACAACCCACCTATCGACAACCCCATAAATGCCCTTTGACTACTCCGATCCAGCTCACCCCACCTATCGACAAACCCATAAATGCCTTTGACTACCCCGATCCAGCACACCCTGCCAATCGACAACCTTATAACAACCCTGTGACTACCCGGATCTTACACAACACACCCATCGACAACCTCATTACGGCCTTTTGACTACTTTGGTCTAGCATACCCCTCCATAAGACCCCATAATAGCTGCCAGAGATCCCTCGGGAACCACCTACAGAAAATAAATAAGAAAAATCCTGTCCTTATCGCCACAAAATAGAAATTGCCCTTTATAAAAAAGCAAAAGAGCCCTTAATAAATGGCTCTTTCGCTTTCTCTTTACTATTCAGATATAAAGGGATGATCATCATTAATTAATATCCGGTCGATACTCTTGGCCATACCTGTTTTTTCATTGATTTCAATGATCACACCGCTTAAGATTTTTCTGCCTTTGCTTGGCACTTCAAAACGCACCGGAAGACTAGTCCTGAATTTGTTGATGACTGATTCCTTGTTCATGCCTAGAATTTCATCATAAGGTCCCGTCATCCCCACATCCGCGATAAAAGCAGTGCCATTTGGCAAGACCCGGTTGTCGGCTGTCTGGATATGTGTATGGGTCCCTACTACCGCAGAAACCTTTCCGTCCAGGAACCAGCCCATTGCCTGTTTTTCACTCGTCGCTTCTGCATGAAAATCAACAAAAACAAAGGGAGTTCTTTCTTTTGCCTGTGCAACCAGTTTTTCCGCTGCTTCGAAGGGACAATCCAAAGCAGGCATGAAGGTCCTTCCCTGAAGATTAATGACTGCAGTTTCAAAGCCATTGATATTGATAAACGTTATACCGCTTCCTGGAGTTCCTTTTGGATAGTTAGCAGGCCTTACCATTAACTTCGTATTATCGATGAAATCAAAAATTTCTCTATTATCCCAAGTGTGGTTTCCCATTGTAATAATATTTGCTCCATCATTCAGAAAGCGTTTATAGATTTTTTCAGTTATCCCTCTTCCGCCAGCGGCATTTTCTCCATTCACAATTGTAACAGAAGGACGATACTTCGCTTTCAGCTTTGGTAAATATTCAGAAACCATTTCGCGGCCCAAGGACCCTACAACATCACCTATAAATAAGATATTCATTTGCAAACCCTTTCTCATTCAGCATTTCTCATATTTTATCATAGCATATACCAAAACTCATACTTTAGCCCTTTACCGCACTAAGAGGGACTGTCCCTCTTAGTGCGGTAAAGGAATAAAGCGGCCAACGGGCAAAGAAAAAGCGGTGTGAAAATCACACCGCTTTACTTCGCGTATTCAACCGCTCTTGTTTCCCGTATGACCGTGACTTTGATATGGCCTGGATAATCCAGTTCTTCTTCAATCCGTTTACGGATGTCACGTGCCAACCGGTGAGCTTCCAGATCATCAATTGATTCTGGCTTCACCATGATACGAACCTCTCTACCTGCTTGAATAGCAAATGACTTCTCAACACCCTCGTAGGATTCAGAGATGTCCTCAAGCTTTTCCAAACGGCGGATATAGTTCTCAAGTGTTTCACTTCTGGCACCTGGTCTTGCGGCTGAAAGTGCATCAGCTGCAGCGACAAGTACTGAAATGACGGATGTTGGTTCCGTATCACCGTGGTGGGAAGCGATACTGTTGATGACAACCGGATGTTCCTTATACTTGGTAGCTAATTCAACACCGATTTCTACGTGGCTTCCTTCCACTTCATGGTCAATCGCCTTACCGATATCATGCAGCAATCCGGCACGACGGGCAAGCGTTACATCTTCACCCAACTCTGCAGCCAGCAATCCTGAAAGGAATGCCACTTCCATTGAGTGCTTCAAAACGTTTTGACCATAGCTTGTACGGAATTTCAATCGACCTAGAATCTTGATTAAATCTGGATGGAGCCCATGAACCCCAACATCAAATGTTGTCTGTTCACCAATTTCACGGATATGTTCATCCACTTCCCGTCTTGCTTTATCGACCATTTCTTCGATACGGGCTGGATGGATACGTCCGTCTTGTACCAGCTTTTCAAGCGCAATTCTTGCAGTTTCACGTCGAATTGGATCAAACCCGGATAAGATAACCGCTTCTGGCGTATCATCAATAATTAAATCGATTCCAGTAAGCGTTTCTAATGTACGAATATTACGTCCTTCACGACCAATGATGCGACCTTTCATCTCATCATTCGGAAGGTTTACAACAGATACCGTCGTCTCTGCAACGTGTTCTGCTGCACAACGCTGGATTGCAAGTGAAAGAATTTCTTTCGCTTTCTTGTCAGACTCCTCTTTCGCACGAGTTTCATTTTCTCTGACCATCAAGGCGATATCATGAGAAAGTTCATTCTCAGTACGGTCGAGGATAATCGCTTTTGCCTCATCACGCGTAAGTGCAGAGATGCGTTCCAGTTCGGTCTGCTGTAGTCGTATCATCTCGTCCACTTTGCTTTCCATCTCTTCAATATGTTGTTGTCTTTCGTTTAGAGCAGCCTCTTTTCTTTCCAGCTGAGATTCACGCTTATCGAGCGTTTCATCTTTGCGGTCAAGGTTCTCTTCTTTTTGCATTAAACGATTTTCCTGCTTTTGCAATTCATTTCTTCGTTCACGAAGGTCATTTTCCATATCAGTACGAAGCTTATGATTTTCATCCTTTGCTTCTAAGAGCTTTTCCTTCTTCAGAGCTTCTGCCTCGCGCTTTGCATCTTCAAGAATCTGCTCTGCAGAACCTTTAGCTCCCGCAATCTTTGCTTCAGCAATGGATTTACGAATAAAATATCCAACAACTACACCGACGATTAGGCCAAGCAAAATGGAGATGATTGTAATGAGTTCCATCATTTCACCTCCCCTTGCTATGAACTTTTGTCATGTCTTTTACATGTCGGCTTGTACATTGTTTCCAAAGGTTTCAATATACAGCGCTAGGCTTTCAAATATTAACATTCGAAAATTTGTAAAATATACATGTTAATTTTAAATCTCAGAATATTCATTGTCAAGGGGCTGAGACCTTTCCCCCTTGATTCGTCTGCATTTTTTCGGTTTTATCTTGTTTTTTAACGAGAATATGAAAAAAGAAGCAGAGAAATGTCCCCTGCTTCCTGCAAAGCCTTATTCGTCCAGCAGCAATTCATCTTGACCTTCTTCCGTTTCAGCCCTGCCTGTATCCAAACCATAATGGTCACGGATTTTCTGCATGATTTCATTACGGATTTCAGGATTTTCCTTCAAGAAAATTTTAGCATTTTCCCGTCCTTGACCAAGACGCTCTTCATTATAAGAATACCATGCACCGCTCTTTTGAACGATATCAAGCTCAGATCCCATATCGATGATTTCACCTTCTCTGGAGATCCCTTGACCGTACATAATATCAACTTCAGCAACCCTGAATGGCGGAGCCACCTTGTTCTTTACTACCTTGACTTTAGTTTTGTTACCTACCATTTCATTTCCTTGCTTAAGTGTCTCAGCACGACGGACTTCAAGACGGACAGAAGAATAGAACTTCAACGCGCGTCCACCAGGAGTAGTTTCCGGGTTACCGAACATGACACCGACTTTTTCACGGATCTGGTTAATAAAGATTGCAATTGTTTTAGATTTATTGATTGCACCTGAAAGCTTTCTGAGGGCCTGAGACATCAAACGTGCTTGAAGACCAACGTGAGAGTCACCCATCTCGCCTTCAATTTCAGCCTTAGGCACCAATGCAGCTACAGAGTCGATAACAAGGATGTCAACCGCACCGCTTCGAACAAGCGCTTCAGCAATTTCCAATGCCTGCTCACCAGTATCCGGCTGGGAAAGCAGAAGTTCATCAATGTTTACACCCAGTTTTTGTGCATAGACAGGATCAAGGGCATGCTCAGCATCGATAAATGCCGCTTGGCCTCCCTGCGCCTGAACTTCAGCAATTGCATGAAGGGCAACTGTTGTTTTACCTGAAGATTCCGGTCCGTATGTTTCAATGATTCTTCCGCGCGGATATCCGCCCACTCCGAGGGCTACATCCAATGCCAATGAACCACTTGGTATTGTTACTATATTTCTTTCAGTCTGTTCTCCCAATTTCATGATAGAACCTTTACCGAATTGCTTTTCAATTTGTTTAAGTGCCATGTCTAAGGCAGCTTGACGATCGCTCACAATATTTCCTCCTTTTAATCTCTTACATATATAGAAAGACAATATAGCAATTTATGAACTGCTTGTCTCATTTCAACAACCTATCTCTACTATAAACCTTTTTGTTCAATTTAACAAGAGAAAAATCGAACATTCATTCGGTTTTTTTCTCTGCCAATATTTATTCATTTCCCTTCAATGCTCTATAAAATTTATCGTTTTAAAGATTGGATCGATTCAAATAAGCTTTTTCCTTTTTTTATCTGACAATGTGTAGTTGAATGACACCAAGATCGGCGCCTATAACAAAGTCATTTTATAGTGATGCCTATGATCTCTTTATCAACCTTTACAGAAGAGGAGGTAAGACGAAGGATAGACCCGCCGCTCATGCAAACCAAAAGCCAACAGAACAACCTGTTGGCCTTATAATGAATTATCCGTTCTCTCCCTTTAACTCTTTCAATAGGAAATGGCATCCGTATTTGACTGTCCTTGCACGATTACCGTTTCTCGTCCCTGCCAGGTTGAGGAGGAATGTTTTTGTTTTTTCACCTTTTCGGGCAATACCGATCCATATCGTGCCTTCGTCTTTTCCTTCGTGAGGACCAGGGCCGGCTGCGCCAGTGAAACTAATGCCGATATCCGAATCGAACATTCCCCTTACGTTTTCAGCCAATTCCCTTGCACATGGTTCACTTACTGTGCCATGGATGGCAATGGTGTTTGGGGAAACATTCAGTAGTTTCTTCTTAATTTCAGTTGAGTAACAGACAATGCCCCCTTTTAAAATGGAGCCTGCCCCTGAGATGGAGGTCAGCTGAGACTGAAACAATCCTCCTGTCAGACTCTCTGCGCAGGCAATCGTCAACTCATTCTCTTTCAGTGCATTCGAGGTCTCTTCCATCAAGGTTGTATCATTGTATCCATAGAAATATGGTCTTGCTCTTTTGAGGATTTCACCTTCCAGTGTATCAAGCATAGTCTCTGCCTTCTCTTTGGAAGCATCTTTAGCCGTTAATCTAAGCGTAACTTCGCCGTCTGAAGCAAGCGGTGCAACCGTGGGGTTCGATTGAGCTTCAATCAGGTCCATCAGTTCAGTCTCAAGCTCTGCTTCGCCTATGCCGAAAAATCGTAAAACTCGGGATGCAATGGTCTCTTGTCTTCCCAGCGCTTTTTCAATTGAAGGCCTTCCATAATTTTTAAACATTGGGATCATTTCAGATGGCGGCCCTGGAAGCAGCATATATTGGCGCGTTGCTTTCACAAGGAACATGCCCGGTGCCATACCCTGGTCATTTTTGAGCACCTCGGATCCTTTCAGGACCACTGCCTGCTTCTCATTATTAGGAGTCATCTCTCTCTGGGCCCTTTTAAAATAGTCTTTGATATATTTCAACGCATCTTCATCTTTTTCTAACTCAGTGTCTAAGTGTTTTGCAATTGTTTCTTTAGTCAGGTCATCTTTTGTCGGTCCGAGACCTCCGGTGAAAATAATTAATTGAGCCCGGGACTCAGCAATTTCAATAGCCTTTTTCAGCCTTTCTGGGTTATCGCCGACAACTGTATGAAAATATACATTGACACCTATTTCAGCGAGCTGCTCTGATAAAAACTTTGCGTTTGAATTCACAATTTGCCCTAGCAGCAATTCTGAACCAACGGCAATGATTTCTGCATTCATACCTTTATCCCCTTTATTTCATACATTTTGATTTCTTACAATAAATTATAGGCTTTTTGCCTTGATACCACAAAAAAGAAGCCCTAAACCTTCTTAGAAGATGGTCCGGGCTTCTTTTTGACTAAAGTTTATTTGGAGTTCACAAATGCCTGGCGGTTTTTATAGAAGTAATCCCAGCCTGACCAGACGGTAATAAGCATGGCGACCCATAACGCAATTGTGTCAAAAGGGAAGGAAATGGCTTCAAAAATGATATTGTGAAGCAGCAAAGAAGAAATGGCAATGATTTGTGCCCAGGTTTTGATTTTACCCAGCATGTTGGCCGCAACCACTTCCCCCGTTCCTGCTAATACCAATCTCAATCCAGTTACAGCAAATTCTCTGCTGATAATAATAATGACAATCCAAGAAGGTGCAAAGCCCATCTCCACCAGTACGATAAGTGCTGCTGATACAAGCAGCTTGTCTGCGAGTGGATCCAAAAATTTTCCCAGATTGGTGACCATATTCAATTTGCGGGCATAGTACCCATCAACCCAGTCTGTTGTAGAAGCAATAATAAATAAAAGCCCCCCTGCAAAATGTGTCACAGGCATGTCTGCCCCCAGAATAGAGATGGTGCCCCATTCAAATGGGTAAAGCATGATAATCATGAATAACGGAATCAAAAAGATTCTTGACACCGTAATTTTATTTGGTAAATTCACTGTTACTACCTCCTCGAATCATAACAAAACAGAATAGTCACATAGTGACTATTCCTGGGCAGAACGCCTGATGATGATGTCCTGTCTTACAACTTCTGTTGGTGACACTTCATAATTGAGTTGTTCGTCGTTCACCAAGATGTTCGCTGAAGGAGCATTTCCGACAACGATAAAAACTTCCCCGCCTTCTGTCAGGTCGAAAATTTGAGTATCTCCCTTATACATCATACCTGCAAAAAGCGATTCGTCTTTTGAATTAGTAACCTTAATCCAAGTATCCCCAGTTGCTGAAATTTCCAGATTAAAGACTTTTGTATTTTTCAATTCATAAGTAGTTTCCCTTCCACTTACGTTTGCTACAGTAATTTCCTGAGCAGGCTCCTCAGCGGACTCCTCCGTATCTTCTTCATTTGGTTCCGCTTCTGAGCTGTCTTCAGAATCGCTTCCGGCATTGGTGGATTCACCTGTATTCTCATCCTCATTCTCTTCTTCAGGCTGCTGAACTTCATCAGATTCTGAATAATCCACACTCTCTTCCTGAGTATCATCTGTTCCTGCATTATCATTGCCGATTTGATTCGGCAGTAAATACCACACCACAAAAATGGCGCCGATGACAAATAGGGCCACAAGAATTCGTGGAATCACATTCATCATTTTAGATGAGCTCTGAGAGACCGGCTTCCTTGACTGCACTCTCGAAAGTTCCGGAAGGTCTCCCGTATTGGTCACCGGAATGTCATTTGAGTACTCATCAAAGATCATTTCTGGATCTAAGCCGACCGCTTCAGCATACTGCTTAATAAAAGCCCTGACATAAAACTTGCCGGGCATCATCTCATAATTTCCTTCTTCAATCCCCATCAGATAGCGTTTTTGAATTTTGGTCATACTCTGCAAATCATCAAGGGAATATCCTTTAGCTTCACGAGCTTCTCTGAGCCGTGCTCCTAGTTCAGTCAAAACAAACACCTGCCAATTTTAAAAATCGAATCCTCCAAAATCAGAGTTTTGAAAGAAGTTGTTCTTTTCTACCAAGTCATATGTAATTTCTTCGTCAGGGTCATTTCGAAGTTCGATGATATAGTCGAAGTCATCCAATGAGTACTCAGAATTCTGCACAAAAATGTCTGGATGTTCGATTACTTTGACTGCAGAAAGCCTCATTATTTCCCTGACCAAAGACCAATGTCGTTCATTTGCTCTTCTAGTAGAGACAATGCCATCGATAAGAAAGATATTTTCAGAAGAATATTCATCATCAATTAACTGGCTGCGAATCGTCTGCTTCAATAGAGTGGATGAAACAAACAGCCACTTCTTATTGGCACAAACTGAAGATGCCACAACCGATTCGGTTTTACCTACACGCGGCATACCTCTTATCCCCACAAGCTTATGTCCTTCCTGCTTAAAGAGCTCTGCCATGAAATCGACCAATAATCCAAGTTCGTCCCTGATGAACCTGAACGTCTTCTTATCATCTGCGTCTCTCTGGATATAACGGCCATGCCTTACTGCAAGTCGGTCCCTTAACTTGGGTTCCCGAAGCTTTGTTACATTTATCGTATCCATTGTCTGCAATATCGATTCAAGCCTGGTGATCTGCTCATCGCTGTTGGCCAAAAGCAGCATGCCCCTGCGCCCTTCATCGACACCATTAATCGTGACAATATTAATTGAAAGCATGCCAAGCAATGAAGAAATGTCACCAAGGAGCCCTGGACGGTTTTTTTGAATTTCATATTCCAAATACCATTCTTTTCGTTCCATAAGATCCCCCCGAAAGTTAAAAGTGACATTTACCATTCGGCAAATTTTTACATAACCACTGATAATTAGAGTGGTTATGTCATGTCTCGTTAGCTTCTATAATATATGATTTTCGGTTATTAGAAAAGGAAAACCTTACAAATGAGCCTAATATTTAGATATTTCATTTTCATCTTACCCTTAAAAGTGAAAATCAAATCATTTTACTGCACACCCTTAGGTTTGTAAGGGTTTACACTAGAAGAACTTACATTTTATTTAAACGGCATGTGAAAGAGAGGAGTTTTATATAGTTGTAAAATTCTTCGACTGCTGAGGAACTTTCTTTAATTAGTCTGATTGAATGCAAAAAGAGAGGAACTAAGTCCTCTCTCAGCGAGTGCCGTCATTCTTAACCAATTTGACCATCATATTGGCAATTGCATGCTGCTCTTCACTCGAAGCAACTGACCACAGGTCTGCTAACACTTTTTCCTGCTCATTTTTAGGCTCTACTTGGTTTGCCAGGTAGTCACCCACTTGATATGCCAGGTCAGAAACTACTCCGCCCTGCATTCCTTCTTTCTGAGCTTGGTTTAGACGGTCACCCAAAAAGTTTTTCCAATCTTGCCAGTTATCCAATACAGACATAAATGGAGCCTCCTTAGAAGTCATGCATTATTTCAGGCCTTATTCTGCAGTTTAAAAGGCCTTGCTTGCATTTCTTTAGTGAAATACAAACTTAGTTTGCATCTTCATGAGGAAAATATTCATCGTCCTATACATTTATCCTGTATCCACTAAACAGTCCTTTTCTCTTGTGATTGCGGCCTGGTAGGGGGCACTTGTACTTCTTATTTGGTACCCTTCATATATGATCACAGCGTTCTAGGAGCACGATTGATCGCTAATTGTTACCCTCCACTTATGATTACAGCCTTCTAGGGGCACGATTACCCGCTAATCGTTACCCTTCACTTAAGACCACAGACTGCTAGGGGCACGATTACTCACTATTCATTACCCTTCACTTATGATCACAGCCTTCTAGGGGCACGATTAACCGCTAATCATTACCCTTCCTTCACTTTAGACCACAGACTGCTTACTCGCTAATCATTACCCTTCACTTTAGACCACAGACTGCTTACTCGCTAATCATTACCCTTCACTTATGATCACAGACTGCTAACAGCACGATTAACCGCTAATCGTTACCCTTCACTAGTGATCAAGGCCGAATAAGGGCCCATTTTAACACATCAGGTATACCAGCCTCCATTGACCGATATCACCTGGCCAGTAATGTAGGAAGCCTTTTCAGAAAGCAGGAATTCAATCGTATCCGCCACCTCAATGGGCTCGGCCATCCTTCCCATTGGGATTTCATCTGCGATCAACGTTAATTCTTCCGGTGAAAAGCTGTTCATCATGTCAGTTTTCACTGCACCGGGAGCCACCGCGTTAACACGGACGCCATTCCTGGCCAACTCTTTACTTAATGATTTTATGAGCGCGATTTGGGCACCCTTCACCGTGGAATACAGCACCTCACATGCAGCACCAGTTTGTCCCCATATCGAGCTGACCAGCACAGCACTTCCAAAGGAACTGTTTAGTAACTTCGGCAGCAGTCCTTGCAAAATCTTCATGGGTGATTTAACATGCAGATTCCACATATCATCCATTTCTTTGTCCCCTATTTCTTGAAATAGCCCATACAACGGCTTTCCGCTTGCATATACGACAGCATCCACCTGAAAGACTTGGGAAAGAAGCACTTCAGCCCCATCTCCAGCGGTTAAGTCTGCTTTCACAGGTATGAATTCTCCTTCAAATCGTCCAAGAGCCTCCATTAGCTCCCTTACTGCCTGATCATTAGAATGATAATGCAGATAAAGGCTCCAACCCTGTTCGGCTAATGTGGCAGCAGTCTGCCTCCCAATCCCTCCTGAGGCTCCCGTTACCAATGCAAATTTCCTCATGTTTTCCTACTCCCTTTTCCTTAATTTACAAAATAAAAAAGGGGATTACTCCCCTTTTTGGCTGCACTTTATTTTTCTTTTGGAAGGACCTGACAAACAGTGAATCTTTCTTCTTCGAAGTACTCAGAAACAATAGTGCGTATATCACTGAATGATATCTTCTCCAACGTCGGGACAACGTTGAATAAGTCCATTTCATTGAAAGCATAGCGGGTGAACTGGTTGGCAATATACTCAGGAGAATTAATAGCTCTCAAGAAAGCGCCGATTTTCTTTTTCTTCGTTCTCTCAAGCGCCTCTTCCGATAAGGTATTTCCTGATTTTGCATCCAAGAGAATCTTAGTAATGCGTTCTGCCAGTTCATCCGGCTTTTCTGTGTCCCCTCCGAGAATGGCAAACCCGAATCCTTTCTCCTGGGTATAATCATAATGGAAAGTTTCGTCTATAAGTCCGTCATTATATAAAGAAAAGTAGTTTTCTGAGCTTTTGCCAAAGAGCATATCCAAAGCAATATTCATGGAGAGTTCGTTCTTCAGCATTTCTTCACCCTGTTTTTCTGTGTTGATTGCCTTAACACCAACAAGGCATTTTGGCGTCTGGACGTTCATATGAAGAATCTGCTTTTTCTCAGCCGCTTCTGCCGGCTCTTCTTCAAAGCTGCGCTTAATCTCATCCATCTCTTTATAATCTTTTTTACTCTGATTGTCTTTGACCTGTTGAATGATTTTTTCAGGATCTACAGGACCAACAATGAACATTAACATGTTGCTCGGGTGGTAAAAGGTCTCATAGCACTGATACAGCATATCCTTTGTGATATGTGAAATGGATTCGACCGTTCCTGCAATATCAATTTTAACCGGATGGTTCTTATACATATTTTGAATCACACCAAAATACAGGCGCCAATCCGGATTATCATCATACATGGTTATTTCCTGGCCGATGATCCCCTTTTCTTTTTCAACCGTGCTCTCGGTAAAATAAGGCGCCTGAACAAAGTCGATCAGTGTTTCAAGATTTTTTTCCACTTCGGAGGTAGATGAAAATAAGTAGGCCGTCCTTGTAAAAGAAGTAAACGCATTAGCAGATGCACCCTGCTTACTGAACTTCTGGAATACATCCTCGTCCTCTTTTTCAAACAATTTATGCTCCAGGAAATGGGCAATGCCATCAGGTACCTTTGTATACTCTCCGCTTCCTTTTGGAACAAAATGATTATCTATCGACCCGTACTTAGTCGTAAATGTCGCATAGGTCTTGTTGAAACCCTTTTTTGGATGCACGTAGACCTTTAGGCCATTATCCATTTTTTCATAAAATAATTCTTCCTGCAGCTGATCAAATGAGATTTTTTCCATATTTTATCCCTCCATTCCTGTAAGAAAATAGATGGTATCCATGTTCACTTTTTGGGCGGCTGCTGTAATTTCCTCTTTCGAAACGTTCTCGATGCTTCCAAGCCATTCATCCAGCTCTATTTTTTTCCCTGAAATTACATTATGGTAAAGGATTTCTACCAGCCCGCGCGGTGTATCAATTGTTTCGAGAATCTGGTTACGGATGACAGCTTTCGTCTGCTGAATTTCTGCGTCTGTGAAGTCTCCATCCTTCATCGCCTGCATTTGTTCTTTAATAATGGTTACTGCCTGGTCGTAATTTTTACCATCTATTCCTGACATCACCATCATCAAACCCTTGTGGCTTTCAAGCCTGCTTGCTGCATAGTAAGCCAGGCTGGCCTTTTCCCTGACATTGATAAAAAGCTTTGAGTGTGAAAATCCACCGAAGATGCCATTGAAAACCTGCAGCGCCCAGTATTCTTCCGAGCCATACGTAACATTTGTCCGATATCCGATGTTCAACTTGCCTTGCTTCACATCCTGCTTTTCAATGACTTCATTTACATCATCAGCAGCCTTTGTGCTTGAATCATTCATCTTTTGAGGCTCTCTGTCTTGCAGTGAGAATATTTCATCACACATTTTTTCTGCCTCATCTGCATCCACATCTCCGATAATATATAAGTCTAGTTCATCTTTTCGAACTGCTTCCTGATAATATTGATAAAGATTTACGGCTGTTGATTTTTCCACATCTTCAAGGATCCCATTTGGATGAAGGGCATATGGCTCGCCTTTACACATTTCCTCTACCAGACGTGAATTTGCATATCTCATTTTGTCATCAAAGACAGATTGAATCCTCACCTTTTGATTCCGCTTTTCTTTCGCTACTGTCTCCTCATGAAAAGAGGCATTTTCCACATTAGGATCGAATAGTACATCGGAAAGGAATTGCAAGCCTTTCTTCAGTAATGGTTCAGAATCCTTAAGGAATTTCTCGTTTGCTACCTCAACCGAAAAGCTCATGACATGATATTCGCCTTTTTTGGCAAGATCGACGAAAAAGTTTGCCCCATATAATTCATCAAGGTATGAGCGGAGCTCTGTTGTGCTGGAATATTTTTTGGAACTGCTTTGAAGCACATGAGGCAGGAGCCCCCTCAGTGTCACTTCCTCCGCTTTTAAAGGAGACTTCATCCTCCACACAAGTGTGTTTGTCTTATATTTATCAGTCTTGACGATATGTAACGAATAACCCTTTTTCGTTTTCACTACTTCATTGACTTTAGACATTTGCCATCCTCCTTTTTTCACCACTTCAAAAAAAGCCTATCATCACTATTTTGCTGGTATTTATGTTTAACTATACATCTTGCGGAATTCCGTTTTCAAGTAATATAGAACATCTCTGGAAAACTAAATGGGCTTTCACTTCAACATGAGACATTCCATTGTATGTAATCTTTCTCCAGATATGTGCGCTTTCCCTGTCTGTACTTTCCTTTTAATAAGGCTCTTTTTTAAACTTTGTTGCTATTTACTTTGAAGTTCATGAGATATAACGATCATTCACCGAAATAATCCTGGTAAACAAGAAAGAAAAGAGCTAATCACCTTATTCAGTTAGATAAGCCTTGTACCAGAGGAAAAATCCAACCCTTTGGATTTTTTCGACAGCAACAATCTATACGAATACAGCATTTCACAAAAAAATGCCCCTTTTGGACAACATTCCAAAAGGGGCATTCTTTTTTGATATTAACGTTTTCCTTTTATATATGGTGTACCAAGTGCTTTAGGTGCATCGGCACGTCCAATGAAACCAGTGAGGGCGATGATTGTCAGCACATAAGGAGCAATCAACAAGTACACGCTTGGAATATTCTCCAATAACGGAAGGCTTCGCCCAATGATGCTCAAACTTTGCGCAAACCCGAAGAATATTGCAGCACCCATAGCACCAAGCGGATGCCATTTTCCGAAAATCAAAGCGGCAAGCGCCATGAATCCTTGTCCGCTGATCGTAGCATGGCTGAAGTCCGAAGAGATGGATTGAGCGTATACTCCTCCTCCAATACCTGCCAATGCCCCGGATAGGATAACCCCTATATAACGCATTCTTGTTACATTGATACCCATTGTATCAGCTGCCATCGGATGTTCACCAACAGAACGCAGGCGAAGACCGAATGGCGTTTTAAACATGACAAACCAGACGAAAACAGCAACAATGATAGCTAAGAACGGAGGCCAGTAAGTATTCGTAAAGAACAAGTCTCCAATAAGCGGTATATCACTTAAGAAAGGGACATCCACCTTCCCGAAACTCTCCTGAATAATATCAGTTTGACCTTTTCCATAGATCCTTTTAACGAGGAATAATGCAGCACCGATAGCCAATAAGTTTATGGCGACACCTGAAACGACCTGGTCTGCCCTGAATGTAATGGAAGCAAGCGCATGCAGGACAGCAAGCAAGCCTCCCATTACCATAGCAACCAGCAGTGCTATCCATTTTGTAGCATCTCCGAACGTATCATCAAAAGTCAGGTTGAACACTATGGCAGAAAAAGCCCCAATAACCATCAATCCCTCAAGACCGATATTTACAACCCCTGATCTTTCAGAAAACGCTCCGCCAAGAGCAGTGAAAATAAGTGGTGTAGCCCAAAGCAAGGTTGATGGAATAATGATAAGAAGGACATCCATTAAGCCCACTTACTTCACCCCCTTTTTACTATAACGCTGGATGACCCAGCGAATCATATAACTTGATGCAACAAAGAAAATAATTAAGGCAATGATGATATCAACAAGTTCATTTGGAATATTTGCTTCCAACGGCATATTAAGTGCTCCGATTTTCAGACCGCCGAATAGAATGGCAGCCAGGATAACACCAATCGCAGTGTTACCGCCTAAAAGGGCAACAGCGATTCCATCGAATCCAACTCCTGTGAATCCGCCTTTAATCGATGCATATCCGAATGTTCCCAGCCCTTCCATTGCACCAGCCAATCCGGCAAAAGCTCCAGAAATGACCATGGAAAGGATAATATTTTTGTTAACATTCATCCCAGCATATTGAGAAGCATTTTGGTTAAAGCCAACCGAACGCAGCTCGTACCCTCTTGTTGTCTTTTCGAGTAAGAACCACATGATGAAGGCACAAATTAACGCAATGAATATTCCCCAGTGCATCCGGGAGAAATCTGTCAACGCCTCAAGGAATGGCGAGGATAGAGAAGCACTTTCCGGAACGCGCTCAGTGCTGTCCTTGCCGGAAATGTTTCTGATAATGGCATTGGTAATGTGCAGTGCCGTGTAGTTCAGCATGATTGTAACGATAACCTCATGCACCCTATATTTGGCTTTTAGAAACCCAGGGATGAATCCCCAGACAGCCCCTGCTGCAGCGGCTGCAAGAACAGCAAGCGGCAAGTGAATGACCTTTGGAAGATCAAATGCCAATCCAACCCAAACTGCTGCTACCCAGCCCATGATGAGCTGTCCTTCAACTCCAATATTGAAAAGACCAGTCCTGAAAGCAAAAGCTACTGCCAGGCCAGCCAGTATATATGGTGTAACTTGACGAACGGTTTCGCCCACATAATAAACTTCACCGAATACCCCCTGCCACAGTGCCGTGTAGCCACTTACAGGGTCATAACCGCTGATTAGCATAATAATAGTTCCAACTATGATTCCAAGCAATACCGATATCACTGGTATCAACAAATTCGATAAGCGATTAGACATTGGCCGATTCACCTTCTTTCTTACGTTTTGATCCAGCCATCAACAGTCCGAGTTCCTGCTCCGTTGTTTCTTTAGGATCTACAATTTCAATGATCTGCCCTTCATATATAACAGCAATCCTGTCGCTTACATTCATGATTTCATCCAATTCAAACGAAATAAGCAATACGGCCTTCCCATTATCACGCTGTTCAATCAATCTCTTATGGATGAATTCGATCGCCCCTACATCAAGTCCCCTTGTAGGCTGCGCTGCAATCAAAAGATCAGGGTTGCGGTCAACCTCACGACCGATGATGGCTTTCTGCTGATTTCCTCCCGATAGAGCTCTTGCCTCGGTATATTCAGATGGAGTACGCACATCAAATTCTTGTATTAAAGAACGGGCTTTATCATAAATCTGCTTGAAGTTCAAAACACCCTTCTTGGAAAACGGGTTCTGATAATACGTTTGCAGCACCATATTCTCCCCGATAGGGAAATCCAGCACAAGACCATGTTTATGACGGTCCTGAGGGATGTGGCCTACCCCGGACTCCGTTATTTTACGGGGTTTGAGGTTGGTAATGTCTTTGTTGTTCAAGCGGATATGCCCGCTTTCAGCCTTCATCAAGCCAGTGACCGCTTCGATCAACTCACTTTGACCGTTGCCGTCAACCCCTGCAATACCAAGGATTTCACCGGCCTTCACTTCTAAATTAAGACCTTTTAACACGGATACTCCTCTAGTATCTTTAACTACTAAATTATCAATCTCCAAGACATTGTCTTGAGGGTTGGCTTCAATTTTCTCTGTTTTAAAAGAAACTTCTCGCCCGACCATCAAGCTTGCCAGTTCAGTCGGATTCGTGGTTTCAACATCCAGGGTGTCTATCCCTTTACCTTTTCTGATTACGGTTACTCTGTCACAAACCTCCATGATTTCTTTCAGTTTGTGGGTAATAAGGATAATGGATTTCCCTTCCTGGATGAGTGTTTTCATGATTTGAATGAGTTCTTTAATCTCTTGAGGAGTCAGAACAGCTGTCGGCTCATCGAAAATTAAGATTTCGGCTCCTCTGTATAGTGTTTTCAAAATTTCCACACGCTGCTGCATTCCAACAGAAATCTCAGATATTTTTGCGTTGGGATCAACTTTTAAACCATAACGGTCAGAAATTTCCCTGATTTCTTTTTCTGCCTTTTTAATATCAACAGTAGCACCAGATTTCGGTTCTCTACCTAAAATAATGTTTTCAGTCACTGTGAATGTATCAACAAGCATGAAATGTTGATGAACCATTCCGATCCCCAAATCATTTGCAATATTAGGGTTCGTAATATTGACTTTCTCGCCTCTTACACGAATTTCACCTTCTTCAGGCTGATATAAACCGAATAAAACGTTCATCAGGGTGGATTTTCCGGCACCGTTCTCTCCAAGCAAAGCATGGATCTCTCCCTGCTTTAATTGAAGGGTAATATTATCGTTTGCAACAATCCCGGGAAATTCCTTGCGAATATTGAGCATCTCTATTACATATTCCATTAATACTCACTCCTTGCTTAGCTGGGGATATATCCCTTTATAAGTTAGATGTCAGACTTCATAAAAGATTAACTAGTTTAATATAAAACCTTAAATGAAGGGCAAAAGATCATTCTGCGCTTCAGTTAGGGTTTTATAAAAAAAAGGATAAGCGGCTGACGCTTGGCAGCCAGCCTATCCATCATCAAATTATTCTACAGTTACAGGAACTTCAATTTCGCCATTGATAATTTTTTCTTTATGTTCTTCAACAGTTGAAGTGATTTCATCTTTATTAGGAACCTCTTCATTGACAGGGGCTAATCCAACACCGTCTTCAACAAGGCCGTAAGTGATAACTTCTCCACCAGGGAAGTTGCCGTTCATTGTCTTTGTAGAAAGGTCAAGAACTGCGTTGTCCACACGCTTAAGAGCAGAAGTCAGGATGACATTCTTCTCCTCGCCGCCAGCCTCTACAACACCTTCAGCCGATTGGTCAGAGTCTACACCGATCGCCCAGATATAGCGGTCTGGATCTTTTGCTTTTAGGTCACGAGCTTCTTTGAAAAGTCCGTTACCAGTACCACCAGCAGCATGGAAGATTACGTCTGCACCTGACGAGTACATTTTAGAAGCAATCGTTTGTCCAAGTTCTGCTTTATCGAAAGCACCTGCGTATTCACTTTGAATTTTAGCATCAGGGTTAACAGCTTTTACACCAGCGAGGAATCCAGCTTCAAAGCGGGTGATAACTTCAATATCCATACCACCGATAAAACCGATGTTGTTTGATTTAGTTGCAAGTCCAGCTGCAATACCAGCAAGATAAGCAGCTTCCTGCTCTTTAAACGTAATGCTTGCTACGTTTGGTTGTTCAACAACTGCGTCAACGATCGCGAATTGAGCTTCTTTTTGCTGCTGTGCGATTTCATTGATTGCATCATACATCAAGAATCCGATACCAAATACAAGGTCAAAATCCTGACGTACTAATTTATTAAGGTTAGTGGCATAGTCAGCATCAGATTGAGATTGGAGGTAGTCATATCCACTTTTGCCTTTTTCAAGCCCGCTCTCATCCCCGAATGCTTTTAAACCTTCCCAAGCTGATTGGTTGAATGATTTATCATCAACTCCACCTACGTCCGTTACCATAGCAACAGAGAATTGATCTTCATTGTTACCTTCATTACCATTCGAACCAGCATTTTCTCCGTTAGTTCCACATGCACCAAGAAATGTTCCGGCTGCAAGAAGCATAGAAAGCGCTAAACCAAATTTACGTTTTTTCACCTTGGTTACCCCCTGTTAATTAAGTTGATGTAGTAAGAAAAATAGACTTACAAAATTGATCAGACCCGTTTTCTTAAGACCTGGAAGCTGAACTTGTCCGAACGGAAATAGTTGACTGAATAAAGAATCGGGTTGTCGTTTTCATCGAAGTGCAGCTGTTTGAGAACAAGCAAGGCAGACTCCGGTTCACAATTGAGTATCGGGGAAATTTTGTCGTGATATCCCAGTGGCTCAATGTTGGTTACGGCATAGGTGATTCTTTTATTCTCTTCCTGTTCAAGGACTTGAAAAAGAGAATTTACCTCGGTGGTAAATTTGTGCGGGTATACGGCGGACGGCATTTTATCCACGCAGTAAACAACCGGTTCCCCGTTTGCTGTCCTTACACGTTCCACCATAACGATGTCTTCTTCCACTTCCAGTGAAAAACGTCGGATATCTTCATCTGTCGGGCCTTGAAAACTTGAGCTTAAGAAAATGGTCCCAGGTTCCATACCTGCCTGCTTGATCATATTCGTGACACTGTTTAACTGCTCGATACCTGAAGTAAAGAGCGGTTTAGCGTTTACAAAGGTTCCCACCCCGTGTCTGCGAATGATGACATTTTCTTCTTCGAGAATCCGTAAAGCTTCTCTCAGCGTCGCCCGGCTTACGCCCAGCTGTTTTGCAAGATCGAACTCAGAAGGAAGTTTTTCTTTTTCTTTATAAAGGCCTTCTTCAATATCTTTTTTCAGACGGTCGATCACTTGTAAGTACAAATGCCTATTATCTGCTTTAATTGTCATCCAAGAACCACCACCATTTTTTCTCAAGACACCAGACTCTGATGTATATCTTTCCTACTAATCCAAAATACTATATCATTTTTAAAAAAATAAATAAATAGATTCTTAGATTTTTGTCGAAAAAAGCAGAAAATCTTAACATTCCAAATCTTCTAAGTGAGTTACGGGCTGATTTAATGGCATGGAAATATTTTGATAACAACTTTGCAAAGAAAGAAAAGAAAATGTAAACGCTTTTAAAAGTATAACACATTAAAGAGTGAGAAGGATAGAGGTCTGACCTCATATCTTTAAAATTATTTTTTTTCAGTTTATAAAACGCTTACATTTTTGAGTATTTACTACTAGGATAACCCATTCTCTGTTAAGGTCTTTTTGAAAGGCTCTTGTCTAAACCTTTGTTGCTATTTACTATTTAGTTCAAGAGATATAGCCAGAACTCTCAGAAATGATCTTGGTCAGCAAGCAAGAAAAGAGCTAATCACCCTATTCAGTTAGAAAAGCCCTTGTACCCAAGGGAAAAATCAGGCCCTTTGGATTTTTCCGATAGCAACAATCTATACGAAAACAGCTTTTTTATAACAAGGACAAACAGGCTGGTAATCACTATATTTACCCTATTAAAATTAAATACAAAGAAAAACTGCCCGGAATCAACCCGGACAGTTAGAATGCTTGTTTATGATGAATGTTCTTCAGAAGGCTTACCGATTAGTACAGCCCTAGGCTTGCTCCCTTCATAGGGGCCGACGACGCCCCGCTCTTCCATGGCATCTATCAACCTGGCAGCCCTTGTATATCCTATTCTGAATCTTCTCTGCAGCATCGATACTGAAGCTGTCTGCATTTCTGCAATTAACTGTACAGCTTCATCATATAGATCATCCTCAACAGAAGCCGAACTTTCACCTTCCGGCACCTCATCGGGAATCATCTCTTCCTGATACTGTGCTCTTTGCTGGCCGATGACATAATCCACTACTTCTTCTACTTCTTCATCGGATAAGAATGCTCCCTGTACCCTTGTCGGCTTAGATGCTCCAACTGGAATGAACAGCATGTCTCCGCGGCCCAGTAGTTTTTCAGCCCCTCCGCTGTCCAAGATGGTTCTTGAATCTGTTTGTGAAGAAACGGCAAACGCGATCCTGGATGGAATGTTTGCTTTAATGACTCCTGTAATGACATCCACAGATGGACGCTGTGTGGCTATAATCAAATGTATGCCCGCAGCACGCGCCATTTGCGCAAGACGTGTAATCGCATCTTCTACATCATTGGATGCAACCATCATCAAATCTGCCAGCTCATCTACAATGACGACAATATACGGAAGCTCAGGCTGCTTTTCTTCGTTTTCCTGGTTATTCCTTTTGATATGCTCGTTGTATCCTTCAATATTTCTGGTTCCTGTGTGGGAGAATAACTCATACCTTCTCTCCATTTCACTGACAACCTTTTTTAATGCCTGTGATGCTTTCTTAGCGTCCGTGACGACTGGTGCCAGCAAATGAGGCACCCCATTATAAACATTCAGCTCAACCATCTTAGGGTCGATCATCATCAATTTGACTTCATGCGGCTTTGCCCTCATCAGGATACTTGTGATGATTCCGTTGATACAAACACTTTTTCCGCTTCCAGTTGCCCCTGCGACAAGCAGATGGGGCATCTTGTTCAATTCAGCTAATACTGCTTCACCGGTTATATCCCGGCCAAGACCAATCAGGAGCTTTGAGTTTGGCTTATCGTTGGATTTGGATTCAAGGACTTCCCTTAATGACACCATGGCCACTTCAGAATTTGGCACCTCAATTCCGATGGCGGATTTACCCGGGATCGGTGCTTCAATTCTGATATCCTTTGCTGCAAGTGCCAGCGCCAGGTCATCACTCAAGTTGACAATTTTGCTTACTTTCACTCCCGTATCTGGATGCACTTCATATTTTGTAACCGCCGGTCCCAGATGGACCTGTGTGACCTTTGCCTTTACACCAAAACTTTGGAAGGTACGCTCAAGTTTTGCTGCATTGGCATGGATCATTTGGTACTCATTGCTTTGATCCGTTTGGCTCGGCCTATTTAATAAGGAGATAGGAGGAAGTGTGTAATCCTTATTTTCCACTTCTGTAAACGTAATGGGCGGAGCCTCATCTTCTCCTTCAGGCTGTGTATCACTATCTTTTTTTCCAGTCTGCTCAGCGGAAGAAGAGTGTGCTTCTGATTCTGCTTCAGGAGTAATTGTTTCATCCGGATAGGCTCTCTCGTTGAAACTGGAAATGATCGGCTCCACCTTCACTTCCTCATCCGGATTCTCAATTACCTCATTCTCCGCTTTTTCCTTCACTTTAGCCTTTTTCTTTTGCTGTTTTTCTTCCTTCTTCTCAAGCCTGTCTTCTCTCCAATTGTTCATATCTTCACGGAATGCGGTCCATTGATTGCCGATGAATTCAGTCGTGGCACTACCCATTTTGCCCAGTGCTGATCCAAATGATTTGCCTGTTATGAGGACCAGCCCGATAGCAATCAAAGCCATACACAGAATTTTGGTTCCTGCCGACTCAAACAGGAAGAACGATACAGCATATAATATTGCTCCTATTATTCCGCCGCCTAAATCGGAGGTGCTGGATTCTCCCCGCACTTCCATCCAGTAGAGCTCCCACGTATTTGCTATTACACTCGGATTCTGGAACGCTCCGTCATTCGAGAGCAGTTCAAACAGCTTCACATGGCTGAGAAGCAATGTACTGATTACAATTATGTATAGGCCGGCAAGTCTTCTTGAGAAGAAATTAGGCATTTCCCTCTTGATCATCATATATCCAGCAGTTATCAACATGCCGATAAACGCCAGCATGTACCATTCTCCGAGAAAAAAACGAAAAAAATGAACAAATGCCTTGCCTACCGCGCCTAGTTGGATAATCGCTATCAAGCTTAGTGCAATCATCAGCATTCCAATCAATTCATATTTTATCGTCTGTTTAATAGTAGTGGATTTTTTTCTGCTTCTTCTTTTCCTTTTCGCCAATGTTCTTTCACCTAAATTCCCATATTTTATGCTCTTATTTTCTGGGTTTTAAATTCCCTGCCCCATTTGCTGACTGTATTTAAAGATGAAGAAAGGGCTGGCATTTACCACTGGATCATCTTGCGGTAAATACCAGTCCCGTATATTTCGGAAAGGTTGCCTCTTAAGTTGCTATTAAGTGCCGCTTTCTCCATTTATTATATCATATACTGCCATTGGCGAAAATGATTGGAAAATTTACATTTGGAGGTACTGTCCCGGGCAAATCTGTTCATTTAAGTAGTGGGCGGGATTACTGCTCATAACCCTTACGACTCTATATTGCTGCTGAGATTGCTCGACAAGCAGGGGGATCCCCTGATACTCGATAACAGTCTGTTGGGAAAATGCACCTTGCTCAGTCGGAAATATCAGTTCTTGGGGAACTGTGGTATGAAGGATCATTGAATCATCCCTTCTTCCTTGCTGCCACCCTTGAGTTCAATGAGCTCGTTCAATTTTTTAATTGCTTCACCCACACCGCCGACTCCATCAATCAACCCATATTTCACCGCGTCTTCTCCTACTACATTTGTGCCGATATCCCTTGTCAGGTTTCCTTTGGCGAACATTAACTCTTTAAAGTCTTCTTCTGCCACTTTGGAATGTCTGGTCACGAAATTGACGACCCTTTCCTGCATCTTATCCAGGTATTCAAATGTCTGCGGGACCCCAATGACCAAGCCGGTGAGTCTGACAGGATGTATGGTCATTGTCGCCGTGCCGGCAATGAAAGAATAATCACATGAAACAGCTATAGGAACACCTATGGAATGTCCCCCGCCAAGGACGATTGATACTGTAGGCTTTGAGAGCGAGGCGAGCATTTCCGAAATAGCCAGACCCGCTTCAACATCTCCTCCCACAGTGTTAAGGACGACAAGCAATCCTTCTATTTTAGGATTCTGTTCTATTGCCACCAGCTGAGGAATGACATGTTCATATTTTGTCGTCTTGTTTTGCGGCGGAAGCTGCATATGCCCTTCAATCTGTCCCACAATCGTCAAACAATGGATATTGGAATCATTTGAAAGCTGCGGAACACTAGTCTGGCCAAGTTGCTGGATCTTCTCCATTAATCCAGAAGTTTTACCCTCTTTTTCTTTTTCTTCGCTTTTATTAGGCTGATTTTGATTCATATTAAAATTCATTACACCAGACACTCTCCTTCTTCTTTAAGCAATAATATGGATAGTATTTTCTTGATGAAGGATTTCAATTCATTGCCGGAGCAGCTTTACCGCTTTAACGCACTAAGAGGGACTGTCCCTCTTAGTGCGTTAAAGCGGTAAATTCTGATGTATGAAAAAAGAGCCGACCTGTGGTCAACTCTTTTTTCATGAATTATTTTTCTTATACTTCCATGATGATTGGCAGGATCATTGGCCTTCTTCTAGTTTTGCCGAATAGAAGATGGTTTAATTGATCACGGATATCCTGCTTGATGTTGGACCATTCAAAGGTTCCTTTCGCCAGGTAACCATCGACGATTTGTTTTACGAGTTGTGTGGACTCATCCATCAGTTTTTCCGACTCGCGGACATATACAAATCCGCGGGAAATGATTTCAGGACCGGAAATCAGTGTTTTTCCTCTGCGGCTTATTGTCACAACGACAATAAAAATACCGTCTTGAGAAAGCAGCTTTCTGTCACGCAGGACGATGTTGCCAACATCACCGACACCTATTCCGTCAATGAGGACGTTTCCTGCCTGAACCCTGCCGCTCATCTTCATCTTTCCATCTTTATATTGAGCTACATCCCCTTTATCAAGAATGAATACCCTGTTATGGGAAATGCCGACCGAATTGGCAACTTTGCTGTGGGCAATCAGCATTCTGTACTCACCTTGAATCGGAATGAAGTACTTAGGTTTCATCAGGTTCAGCATGAGCTTCAAATCTTCCTGGCTGCCATGTCCGGAAACATGAACTTTCTTATTCGCTGTCAGGACATGTGCACCTGAACGGTATAGCATGTCCACCGTTTTAGCCATTGTAAGTTCCATTCCATGTGAAGGTGTAGCCGTTATGAAGACGGAATCCCCATCCTGGATATTTAAAAGTTTATGATTTTGTTTAGCCATTTTCTGCAGTGCTTCAAATGGCTCCCCTTGATCGCCAGTAGCAATGACAACGATTTCATCTTCATTGTATTTCGAAATGTCCTGGATAGGAATGATGACATCATCCTTGATCTTGAGATATCCAAGATTCAAAGCAATTTCGTACACTCTTTCAAGGCTTTTGCCGACGACCGCTACTTTTCTATTATTTTTATAGGCCGCATCAAAAACCTGCTGAATCCTGATCAAATTGGAAGCATAGCTCGCCACGATGATTCTGCCTTTTGCCGCATGAAAAGCTGAATTCAATTGATTGGCGATAACTTCCTCCGATGTTGTATATCCAGGTCTTTCTGCTTCCGTACTGTCAGACAGCAGACAAAGCACCCCATTGTCCCCGATCTTCGCCATTTTGCCCATATCCGGGCGGTACAGACCTTTAGCCGCCTGGTCAAACTTAAATTCTCCCGTATGGACAATGGATCCTTCTGAAGTATTAATGCTGACTCCGACAGAATCGGGGATGCTGTGGGTTGTCCTGAAGAATGTTACATCGACTCCCTCAAAATACAGCTTACTGTCAGAGTGGACGTTATAAAATTTGATATCTTCCTTGAATTCTTCATCCTTAAGCCTTCCTTTTACCAAAGCATTTGTCAACTTTGTGCCATAGACAGGGGCTTTAATTTTTCTAAGAACGTACGTTATCGCACCAATTGCATCTTCGTGACCATGAGTAAGGAATATTCCTTTCACACGTTCTTTGTTTTCCACTAGATACTGGATATCCGGTATGACCATATCAATACCGAACATTTCATCTTCAGGGAACATGAGCCCTGCATCGATGACGAAGATTTCCTCATCCACTTCTATTACATACATATTCTTGCCTATCTCCCCCACTCCTCCGAGGGGAATGATCTTAATGCTTTCATTCTTTTTCTTGCTCAATGTCGTTTTCCTCCTATGCTGTAATTCCCGATCATTAATCAGTTAGATTCATTATACTTTATGAGATTTTATCTTTACAACGAAAATCCTCATAATCGGTCATTAAATTCAAAATATTATGCAATTCCTGTAGCTTTTTTGCGGTCTTTGCATGTTTTTTAAAAAAATCTATACTCACTAGATTTTCCAATTAATGATATGGAGTGATAGATTTTTAGGGTTTTACAGCTGAGGTCCCCCTTAGTCTGAGGTTCGTGGGTCATTTTGGTATCTTTCTTGTGATGATGGTTCACCGGCTTTCCGGGGGCATAATTTAAAATTTTTTGTGGGAGGAGGACATGGGCTGCCTGAGCGCGGTACATCCTTTTGACAGTTTCACCAAATGATGCCCCTCGCTGCCTAAACGTGGTACATCCTTTTGACATTTTCACGAAATGATGCCCCTCGTTATAGAATGTAGGCTTCAATTATAAATTCTGAACAACAAGTTATTTTACCGCTTCGTATATAGGACCATCGAGGCGTATTCAAGTTCGTTATACGGCTATTGACCCAATTAATTTTTGGTCGTGGAGTAAGTGATTATTTGTAGGTTGGTTGGCCGCTAAGCAGGTTTATCAGCTCATCAGCATACAAATCTGTAATTTTCAATAGCTATTTCATTTGAAAATTATAGAAAAACCGCTTCCGAAAATCTCTTCGGCAAGCGGTTTTGTTTTTTTAATTAATTCAACTCAAGTACTTTTGCAAGTTGTTTTCTTTCCTCTTCTGTCAGCGGAATGAGTGGCAGTCGTACAGAACCGACATCTAATCCCTTTAGTTGAAGAGCTGTTTTTACAGGTGTTGGGCTTGGTGCCGCAAATAATTCGTTCATAACTGGAAGTAGTTTTCCATGAAGTTTTGTTGCTTCACGCAGGCTGCCTTCAAGGAATTTCTTGATCATTTCCTGCATTTCATTGCCGATCACATGAGAAGCTACTGACACAACTCCCGTTCCGCCGATAGACAGGACCGGTAGAGTCAAGCCGTCATCACCACTGTATAAAAGAAACTCATCCGGTGTATTGGCTATAATTTCGGTCATCGCGTCTAAATCTCCGCTCGCTTCCTTTACCGCAGTGATATTATCAATTTCAGAAAGCCTGATGATGGTTTCCGGAGCGATTTTCGCCACCGCACGGCCCGGGACATTATAAAGCATGACCGGAAGTGTTGTAGCTTCAGCCACAGCTTTAAAATGCTGGTACATCCCTTCCTGACTAGGCTTATTGTAATATGGTGCAACAACCATGACTGCATCGATGCCGGTTTCAGCTGCTTTTTTAGTAAATTCAACGGAAGCATAAGTATTATTGCTACCCGTACCTGCCACTACCGCCACCCTGCCGTTTACTGCTTTGACGACATGACGGAAAAGTGCAAGTTTCTCTTCCTGAGATAAAGTAGGAGACTCTCCTGTTGTACCACCAACTACAAGAGAATCAGAACCATTTTCAATCAGGTAGTTTACAAGTAATGTTGTTTTTTGGAAATCCACATTCCCTTTGTTATCAAATGGTGTAACCATTGCTGTAGATACGCGGCCAAAATGCACTATTCTCCACTCCTTTTCATTCTTCTATTCCCAGTGTACTCCTATCTGCCTCCAGTTGAAAAGAGTCATGCAGAGCATTCACTGCGATTTTTAAATCTTTTTCTTTAATCAGCACCCAAATTGTTGTATGGCTGTCTGCTGATTGAAGGATCCGGATATTATTTTCAGAAAGGGCTGTCACGATTGCAGCCGTTACTCCCGGCACCCCTTTCATCCCTGCCCCGACAACTGAAACTTTGGCGCATTCTGTTTCAATTAATGGATCGTGGCCCAGGTTCTTCAACACCTTGAATGCCCTTGATGTCAAATCTGATGGGACAGTATAGACAACCCCTTGAGGTGAGATATTGATGAAATCAACAGAAATGTCTTCATTCGCCATTGCCTTGAACACTTCGGACTGCAGATTATACTGTTCTTTCTTTGCGAATACTTTAATCTGCGACAAATTTTCAACATGGGCAATTCCTGTGACCGTCCCGCCTTCCAGTCCTTTTTCCTTCTTTTTCTCCAAAGAAGTTACCAATGTTCCCAGGTTGTTTGAATAGGTCGACCGAATCCGAATAGGAATCCTTGCTTCCATGGCAATTTCCACTGCACGGGGATGGATGACTTTAGCTCCCTGGTTTGCCAGGTTGCAAACCTCGTTATATGAGATGACAGATAGAGGCCTTGCTTTATCCGTCACCCTTGGATCGGCCGTCATGACTCCTTCAACATCCGTAAAAATATCTACCCACTCAGCATGCAGGGCTGCACCCAGCGCGGCAGCCGATGTATCACTGCCCCCTCTGCCGATAGTTGTAACTTCTCCTTTAGGAGAAATCCCCTGAAATCCAGCAACGACAACTGCCTCGTTTTCTTGTAGTTCGGAAATCAAACGGTCACACTTCATATCCGTGATTTTCGCATTCGTATGGTCATTATTCGTATGGAAACCGGCTTGAGCTCCCGTCAGGGCAGATGCTTTGATTCCCTGCTCTAAAAGCAGATTCGTAAATACGACTGTAGAAACGGTTTCTCCGCAGGAAAGAAGGAGATCCTGTTCTCTTCTGCTCACTTTCGTTTCTTTTCCGTTAATTAAAGAAAGTAAGGTATCCGTAGAGTACGGTTCTCCCTTTCTTCCCATGGCCGAAACGACAACAACGACCTTATAACCGTCTTCAATCGCCTTTCTTACATGCTCTGCCGCTCTTGTACGCCCCTTTTCATCACGAACCGATGTTCCTCCATACTTTTGAACAGTTATCTTCATTTCTACACCCCAATGTTTTTATTATAAAAACAAGAGGCTTGCTGTATATATTTCAGGGATGAAAAAAGTGTTCAGTATCAAATATACCTCTCAAGCTGCTTATTTCTTTTCGATTAAATTGAGTTTTACCAGACTTTCGGCGATTTGGACAGAATTCCAGGCAGCGCCCTTGAGCAGATTGTCAGAAACAACCCACATATGGAAGCCATGATTGTCATCAAGGTCTTTTCTGATTCTGCCTACAAAAATATCATTACTTCCCACCGCATTTGCCGGCATAGGATACAGCTGTTCTTCAGGTGAATCCTGCAGTACAATACCAGGTGCGTCTTTCAATAACGATTTGATATCTTCTACAGTTACATTTTCATCTTTAATTTCAAAATATACAGATTCGGAATGTCCTGTGACAATCGGGAGCCTTACACATGTCGCAGCTACTTTCAGTTCAGGCATAGACATAATTTTCTTTGTTTCGTTAATCATTTTCATCTCTTCAAATGTGTATCCGTTCTCCTCAAAATTATCAATTTGAGGGATAGCGTTAAAGGCAATTTGATGATGTTTGTTACCGCTCTTTACCGGAAGGACTTCCGCTTTTGGCTCTTCCCCATTCAATATCGCCTGTGTTTGCTCATGAAGTTCATCGATCGCCGCAGCTCCTGCTCCTGAAACTGCTTGATAGGTTGAAACGATTACTTTTTGCAGGCCATATTTTTGGCGGACCGGCTCAAGTGCAGCTACCATTTGAATGGTAGAACAGTTAGGATTGGCAATAATGCCATTATGGTTTCTGATTTCCTCTTCATTGACCTCTGGAACAACAAGCGGTACGTTAGGGTCCATTCTAAAAGCACTTGTATTATCGATACAAACAGCTCCGCGCTTTGCCGCTTCAGGTGCCAACTCTTTTGACACGCTTCCGCCTGCACTGAACAGAGCAATATCAATATCATCAAATATTTCAGGTTTGGCCTCCTGGACCGTTATTTCTTCACCTTTATAAGTAACTTTCTTTCCCGCTGAACGAGCGGAAGATAAAAGAGTCAATTTTCCGATCGGAAAATCCCTGCTCTCCAGTGTTTTGATCATTTGCTGGCCGACTGCGCCTGTTGCACCGACAACCGCTACATGAAATCCATTTGCGTTCATAGTATATTCTCCTTCCAGACCATATAAATCTAAAACTCTAAATTTCGGGATGAAAACAATTTAATCATTTACCGTAATAAAGAGTATTTTATCATAAACAATAGTCGGACAATATCATTTTTTCTTTGTTTCAGTGGGAATTATTCTTACCAAGGTGCATTTATCATGCAGGCTTGCTGCAAACCCTTCGTTTTCAGGCAAGCCAAAACCGCCCCCGGAATGGAGCGGCATTCATTCACTGTG